>NZ_JAULSI010000045.1 GCF_030711405.1 Massilia brevitalea | reverse complement strand
TTAACGAACGCCAGCCGGTTGGACTGTTGAACCCTCCGAAAACAGGCCAAGAAAGTTGCTTGCCGACTTTTTCAGCACAATAGGCCGAAAGCAGAAGTTTAGAATGGCTCAGTGTACGGTGTTGCCGCTAGCACAAACAAAGGGTTTTGTTAGGCGCTCTTAATGGCGTCGAGCTTAATTACGTGAACCTGGATTAGTCGATGTGGATTGCAGCTCTGTATAGTAGTCAGGCGGCAGCAGCTAATCCTTGGCCTTGGCGACGTTTCTCCGTCAGCTTCCTGTTGTCCTCAATCAGCTTGAGAGCTGCTGCGAGCTCTTCCACGTCAGCAGAAAATTCGTCGGGAGAAGGTAGCGCAGGGGGAGCCTCGGCTCCTCCCTCATGAGTAAAGTGCGAGCACCTGGTCATGCCGTTGTAGACAGCGCTCGCTTCCTCATCGCTAACAGATACATAACGAAGCTTCATTGTCTCAATGGATCTCTTGAACCGCTTGACCGCTCCTGCGAAGAGATGATCTTCGATCAAGAGCTCCCAGGTATCTCTCATCCGTCGATACCCGTTTCGAACTATGTCATTGTAGCCCTCATAGCTCCCTTGTTCTTCCAGCACTTTTTTCGCGCGCTTTGCCTGCTCGCGAAGATCGGTGACACGTGCGCCAAGCGTCTTTGCTTCGAAAGGCAGACCATCACCACAGAACCCTTTCCTTGAGCCTGCAGCGAAAATGTGTCGGCTCATCGTGGTAACAGCGTATTTTTCGGCAAAATCTTTTAATGCCCAGGCGAAGGCCAAATCATGGGTAAAGACGATAATCTGCCGGCTTTTTGCCTCCGTTACGAGCCTTTTCGCGATTCGCTCACGGCGCACATGATCTAATGACGAAACTGGATCGTCGAAAATCAGACCGGACTTACCAGGTTCAATCCTGACTTCTGCCAAGAACAACGCCATCGCGATGACTCGTTGCTCTCCCTCGCTCAGGATGTCTGAAGTCTTGGCGCGCGCGTACTGTGGCATGGTCTGGAGCTTAAGCTGCTGCATTCGCGCGCCTTTTTGTCCGGTCATCTCAAGCCCGACTTCAAGTTTGCTGAGACCGAGATTTGCTAACTCTTGCACGAAGGCCGCGCGCAGTTCTTCAGTTACATGCGCTTCGTAGAGTGCTGTCGCGATCGCAGTAACTGACCGTGTGCTGCATCCCTTTATCGCATCTCCATACGCATGATCGCACTTATGCCATTCGATGGCGTCAAACACCTTTGGAAGTAACTGCGCCAGCTTAAGCCGTGCTTCAAACTCTAGAAGCTCTTTATGCTTGCGTTCGCGTTCCTCAGGTGTAAGCACGGTTTCCAACTTGATTGCTTCAGCAAGCTGCTTCTCAATAATTTCATCGAGTGGGAGGAGCGGAGAGGGCGGCAACGCCTCTTGTGGATCTACTTTGCGATTTGCAGCCGTTGACATGACGCTAGCGCGGCGTGCAGCCAGTGCGACGGTATACGCATGAATGGCTCCTAGGAGCGCAGACTCATGTTCGTGCATTTCCTCAAGCAGTACCCTATCTGACGGGAAACTTTCAAAATCTAGGGAGGTAACCGCCCGGTACAGGGACTTTGTGGTGTCTCGAGCCTCGCCCGCCTTTTTCTGGGCGTCGGCGTCTAAGAACTTAACGAATGATTTCAACCTGCGCGATGCATTTTCGACAAGGGGTTGCTGGCATAGGACGCAGTGAGCGTCGTCCGGTCCTGGAAATGGTTGCCCTGGATAGGCCACTTCGGTAGCGAATTTTGTCGCGCTTCGAAGTAGATATTCCCATGGTTCGGAGCCAGTCCCGTGCACATGGCATCCCCCAGCCTGAAGCATTTCAGCTGCTATCTTCGAGGCAGCTTCAGCGGCAGTCATTGAACTGAAGGCAGTAGAAAGCGTATTGAGAGCTTCGTTCACTAGAGGCGCTTCGAGTGCGGAAAGCTCAGCACGTAACGTACGAAGTCGCGCTACGTTACGGCGAATCGCTGCCGCAAGCTTGGCGGGATCTTCATCGCGTAGAAGCTGACTTAGTCCGTTCCGCTCGACCTCTTCCTCTGCAGACAGCTCAGCGAGCTTTTTGAATGTTTCTGGGTCGCTCTTGCGGCCCAGCTTCGAGTGAGCCGTCCCTACCGCTGTGGTGCCAGCGAGAACGTCTAGCTGAGTGTGATCAAAATGATTTGTCTTCCTGTCCGCTTCAACTAAGCGTTGGATGTGACCTAGCGCATCCGAAAGACCATGGATCACGTCCATCCCATCAGGGACGAAGAGAACCTTGGCCTGATCGTCAACAAAGATACGGGCGCAGTGCGAATCGAATACGGATATTTGAGAAAGTCGTTGGGGAGGGACTGCGTGTGCAGCCCACGTATGTGAGATGAGCTTGTCCCCCTCGTTCCACTCAAAATTCGCGCTTGCGGCCCTTGCTTCCTTCGCATCGCTGTACACGTCTGGCAAGATGTTCTCCACACTACGTGCACGACACGCTTTTTTGAGAGCACGGGCGTACCCGGACTTTCCGGCCCCATTGTGGCCATACACAATTGTTAACCCTTTAGGATGGAATGTCAGCGCTTGATTGGTGGCGATCGCGTTTAAATTCTCTGGATTGCGGAATGCAAAGAGGCTGACATCAACGCCGTCATTCAACGTAGCCGGAAGCGTTGCTGGGTCAAGTCGTGTCGCAGTCCGACCAAGCGGATTAGGTAGTCCATGCTCGGACTTCGCTAGGTCTGCCAGCTCACGCAAGTCAGCTTGCGAGAGAGCTCCAGAGACCAGTCGCCGAACCGCATCATCTATCCATGCAGGTTGTCCTGCTGCCCAGGCTGCTATTTTCTGAAGTATTTGCATCGTCATTCCTTAGCTTGACCTAGATCACTCTGACCATTCCTTAATGAAAGATTAATTAAAAATTTGCAAAATTGCAACTGGCTGATCACTTTTCCTTACAGCACAACGATCAGACTGCTTCTTCGGTAAATCTGGCAATGCCGTATAGTTAGACGGTGCATGTGGTGGACATCGTCAGGTAGAGCGTACGGTGTACGCTAAATCCAGATCGGATGTCTCGGTACTAGTGCCGCTCGCACTCGCATCGATTGATCCTGCAACGTAGCGGCGGACGGCTGCTGAGAGGTTGTGCCAGCGCTTAGAGCGCTCATCACGGGCAGTTTGAGTTGATATTCTGCAACTTTTTGGCGCTCCCACATCCTTGTCTCGGGCAGCGCGCGACATTTTGGCGTACAATACGCTTATTGATGAAGTTCCTGCGCGGCACCCTACAAAGCGAGGAAAATATGGCTGAAACGAACAAAATGGAAAAAATCGCGAGAGTAAAAGAACTTGCTTCTCGCTTTGCTAGCGATAGTCTTGCAGAAGCTATGTCTGAACGGTTTAGTGCTGCTCAAAGAGCGGTGTCGGGTACCGGAGGCACGAATTCCACGAGGGAAATTTTAGAGGAAATTGAAAAAAACTCGGAATATTTGATTCAATACTCTAGAAACGCTTTAGCGATTTAACCTCTTTTCTTCCTAAAAGAAAGCATGGCGTTGGCCATGCTTTTTTATTTTCGCCCTGATGAAATCGAAACTTCAAGCTGCTCTGCCCTCAATTGTTGAAACTTTTCTTGACCCAGAAGGGCTAGATAACGTTGCCCGTTATTTAAAAATTCAAGAGATCATCACTGTAGCTCATTTTTCCGTTTTTGATTTGGTCGAGACCGAAGTCATCGCTTTAAGTAACGCACTGGACAACCCAAACAGTAGCTATTACCAGTTGAAGCATCTTAACGATTTCATCTTTGCCTATTTAAGTGAATTTGATGTTCATCCCGTCGAGCCGGATATTATCAAGTATACCTGGGCTTTTGGCGAGACTGTGCTGCAGTTCGCGAAGGATCGCAATGCTGCTAATGAAATGGTTTTCTCGGTCATTCGCATGAATACCGTTCGTTGCATGATAGGCGCAGCCCTTGCTCAACGACAGGGAAGGCCTCCATCAAAGACGGGCTCGCTTATGTTGGAAAAAATTCGACGGTCTTGGTGCCATGATCGTCATCTTGAGCTCTTCGGTCCGTTTGGGAGTTACATGACGATTAAAATCTGGTCAGCCGGGTAAAGTTTTGGAAAAACTATTTGGGGCAACCTAGGAAAATTTGATTTCGCTTTTAAACCATCGTGAAAATCTTCGGAATTTGAAATTTTTTTTAAACTTTCGCTAATCAAGCATATGCCAATTGAAGCAATCGTCATTGCGGTCGGAGCGGCTGTTTGGAAGCTCTTCAAGGAGTTGCCTGAGATATTTTCCGGAAGAAATAAGAGCCTACGAGAAGAGGCCGAGTTCGCTGATAAGTTCTTTGTTCGTCTCGCGCAAGACGATTTGTCACCATTTGCGCAAGAAAAAGGGTTCCAGGCTCTAGCAAGAAGTCGGATAGTATCAGCGAGCGAGATTAAGTCGATTCTGGCAATCAAACAGTGCCCCCAACTTGTACGAGATTTTGTTGATGGAAGGGCTTATATAGAACGTGTTAGTATTGGGGAAGGGTCGAAATTTCGCTTTAAAAGAAAATATTATTCGAAATCATCTCGGATGGCGCGAAAGATAGCTTATTTTATTTTCTACATGATCTCGTTTGTGGCTGCAATTTCGCCGTTAATCTGGGCGGGGACGCTGCACGACCTAAAGCCAATTAATTATTTCTTATTTGTTGGCCCATTTTGCCTTTTATTGGCATACGTGAGCGTTGCGGAAGGCCATAACATAACATGCGCGGAAAAAGTGATCACTGAGCAGATGCAATGTGAAGGTAATGATCTGTCGCGTACTTGATATCTGATGTATCGTAAGTATTCAGATGGGATCGCGTTTCAAATGTTGACTTTCAATAGTCTAACCAAGGACATGCTCTACTGCCTCTCGGGCACTCAAGAAACAGGCGAGGATGATCGATAAAAACGTGATGCATACAGCCTGATTTTCCGGGCCGTTCCGGGCTCCCCCTAGGTGTTCTCCCCGGACGGCGCTGGCCCGCTAGCAGGGGCAATGATCGTTGATCTTATGGTATTCGGTCGCGCTCGCAGGGTCGCCGCAAGGCAATGCCTCGGAAGATCGATGGCGATGAGCGTCAGGAGGCAGGGGAAATACTTTACCGTGAACAGCACTATGCGTCACCGAAGAAATATAGGCAAGGCGCGCCGCGTAGCTAACTCATTTCAAATAATCAGATTGAAAAGACGCTGGGCACATTTCATCGATACCCGGCGCTCTCAACTTGCAGAGCGCCAAAATTAATTCCGTTTGTCATAAGGCAACTAGGGCGATGCGGGCTTAGTGGCGTCCCGTGTTGCAGCCGATCGGATATATCCTTTTTAACCGAATCGTCCCGCGATCTCCACCACACAGGCGACGCCCAAGTATTTTCAGCAAACGAATATGAGAATCTTACAAGGGCGTTAGCGAGCTCAGTCTTCTCAAGATCAGCAAGGCTATCAATAAATTTTCGACAGATTTCGTGGTGCTCTTTGATCCAAGAGAACACGAAGCATCCGGCGTTATCATAACTTATGCAATTGAAAATAATATGACTCATCGGGATGTCGGCCCGACCGAAGCTTTGCAAACGAGCGCCGTTGAAATCGAATTCTGGCTGCGTGGAGGCGCTTACAAGTACAAATGGAATACTCGAAAGCTCAACTACATAGTGATGCATATCCGCAAATGCCGAGCTCTTCAATATCTCGTCCATTTTCGTCTTTATGAAATTTAGCTCTCTTAGTGCAAGGTCGACGCCTGCAGCAAACCCAGTAGCAGTTTGCTGAACCATAAACTGCATCGCTTCTTCCATTCCCTGGTCGGCTTGTCGCATAAGTTCAGCGGTTCTAACGTTTGCCTCTTTCAAAAAGAGTTCGCGAGAAATCGACCTGTAAGCTAGGAGAAACAGCTGCTGATCACTCAGGGTCACTGGATGATCTTCAACTGGGGCAAATAGCTGCTTATCGTGGCGTGCGCAAAAACCAGTGAATGTGGAGGCCTTATTGATCCCAACCTTGCTCAAGGTAATTTTTCCAGAATTTTCGATAAGCGCGCTTAATGTTACTTTCGTGCCCATGACGTGACCATCTTCAGCGATCTGCTTTAACGATCCACTCTTCGATATAGTATGGGCGCTTACAATCCTTGGCGAGCATTGAGCATCGTCTAGATCTTTGGCTAGACATTTTGCTATCGCGCCGATTTGTTTCCGGTGCGCTTCAAGATCCGCGCGTGTAAATGGCGCTGCCTTTTCTCGGTTGAGATGACAACGTTTATGTTTTTTTCCTGAGCCGCACCAGCACGGATCATTTCTACCAGCCTTTGCTTTAATCATTTTAGATCACCGTTCATGTGCCGCACTTGTTCTCAATCGCATGTTTTTTCGATTGCGTGCATTTTCTTATATCTCTGGTCAAACTGTTGCTTCTATTTCTCTTCCCATTCGGATATGGTCTTACCTGATCGCACACCCACCGGTATGGAGGGGCCGTGATACCCGATCCGAACGTTCCCCATATGCATCTGCTGTCGTGGAGCCGCGCGCTCTCCAGTCAACTCGACCCCATTGGCTTGAGCTTGCATCCTAGCAAAGCCCCGCAGCATCTTTTCCCGGTATGAATACCAGCCAGGTCGCCCGTCTTCTTGCTGAAGGACCGCACCATATGGTAGTGTTTTTAGTTTCCGCAGCTGTGTGGTGAATCTAGCCCGATCAATTGCGGCACGCCCGTCTCGGCGTTTGCCAACAATCACTTTGTACGACTCGTACATGTCATTCGTTGATCTGAGTAGATCATCATGGTCTGCGGTCGCCCAAGCAATGTCTTCGAATTCCTGGGGGCGGTGCAATACCGCGCTTTCATAGGGACGTTTTAGTTCCGCAGTCGTGGAGACGATAGCGTCCGCGAGGCCTTGATTGAAAAGATCCCAACCAATTTCTTCAACGCGGGCGTCCGCAGAATAGGCGGCCCAAAGGATTTTCTCTGTCACTAAATGAATATAATAAGGATACCCATCACTTACCATCGCAATACGCCAGTTGACATCGTCATTCAGACCTATCCCAAAAGACTCAACGGCTGAGCGTACAATCTCCCGACGCGCATCCCAGCCGAGGCGTGGTAGCTCGACTGTTTCAAGTTGACGATAGGCTGACTGGTGGGCGCCTAGAAGCTCGTCGAGAGATCGCCCAATACCAGTGAAAATAAATTTGAGTTTTATTGAACGGTCACCCATCTGTTTGAGTAATGCAGCAAATTTGTTTCGTTCAATAGGGTCAGCGATCGTGTCAAATTCATCAACTACAACGGAGCGCTTATCTGAAGGACTGGCAATTTGGCTTAGGAGCTCTACGGCATCTCCGACAGACCGAATTGCGGCTGCGATATCAATCCCTGTAGCTGCATTACCTTCCGTGAACTTCATTCCGTTCACCTCGACGGATTGATGTTCAAACCGCTGTACCTCCTCAGTACGACGTTGCCCAATGGCTTGACTTATGATGTTTCCAACAATGGTATTAAACGTATCATTAGGCGAGCCTGACGCAAATATCGGCAACGTTCCAGCAGTTTGATATTGGGTCGCCGCTGTCTGGCCCAGTGAACTCTTTCCAACACCTCGGTCACCATAGATGAAGACATGACGCCCCGGCGCATATAGGCTCTTCTTTATAGTGTCTAATTCCTTACTGCGGCCTTTAAGATGTTCCAGATCATGAATCGGTCGGGATGGAGACAGGAGGATACCTAGCTTGGTCCCGAATTCATCTTCCGTATAGCCTTCAATAGCCATTCTTAAAAACTTTCACTGTTGATTGGGCGAACTCAAACTGATTTTAACCTGCTAACGACACCAACGCCCCAATCGTGGTGGCGACTGTCGCGACGTCAGGCAGCGCATTTAGCATTGCCCTGACTACGGAACGCTTCGGCTTTTCACCAGTAAACTGTGACTCTACACCATCAATAATCTCTAAAGCCTCATCTCGATCCGCAGGAGGCAGTGGAGCTGTATTCATTGCGTTACGCAGATTAGCAAGCAATCGTGCGACCTCGCCACTATTGTCCTGTACTAAATTAGTCGAGTTATCAATCGAATGGTTATTTATGCGAGCATTGCTGCCAGTGACGTTATATGTGATTGACTGCACAGCGCTTTGTGCCTCTGGCACTCCCAACTTCCTGACCCTAACTCGGTAGCCTGCAGGTATGGGCCCCAGTCCTTCATGGAATCCTGGATCGATGACGACAAATGTTTCTTCACCGCCATTGGACATTGAACGCAAAATTAGATCGTTCGGCTCAATAAATGGCTTGGATTGCATGATCGATATCTCTTCACTTTGCACCGCTGCTTTTATTCCCTCAAATCTTGCACCATCATTGCGTTTGACAATGGTAATCGTATCGCGCATCAATTTATCAAACGGCATAATTTCCTTTCGAATCGAAAAAATTTGAATTTTGAGGCCGAACTAAGTAACAGGAGAGGTTGACTCAACCGCGTATCGTCTCGGCCCATTATACCTGTATATTCGTACAGTGTGTGATTTACGGCAACTTCTGAGCACAACGAACGAAGTCTTGACGCAGGGGCCTTTTTCGCCGGAAGCAGTTGGCCATGAAGCGTCCAGTTTACTCGAATTGTTGCCAGGTTGAAAAATTTGGAGTTCGCGCTTCGGACGAACTTGACGTCCGCTAACGACTCCATCGCACTCCTTGGAGTTCAGCATCTTTAACGCCAAGCCCTTATTGTTCAGTTTAGGGCTCAAGGAGCTTACTCATCTCGTAGAAGGAATTAGGTAGTCCAAGAAGTAGCCAGCCGAGCGAAAGGTGCAGATCAATAACCATCCAACAAAATTGGGAGGGTCACTCGCGAGTACCAGCTTCTTTTTGCAGCGGTCAGGGGCAGGTCTGGATCCGGACAAGAGCTCAACTAAAAGTTCTTCTACCATAGCAAGAATGCGCGAGCTGCCATACCAGCCTTTGTGCTTTTGTTTCGCAATTTAAAAATGGGAAAGTCCGCACATAAACAACAAAAGAAAATTTAAAGAATCGGCTGTACGGTTTCAGGCTTATGCTGAACCTGAACTCAGGCTATTACGTCAGGAATTGAATTTGCGCGCGTGAAATCGTTGTCGGGTGAAATCGTCAACCCAGTAGCAAGGCGGGAGGGCATAATGCGAAACTTTGGAGTTACTTGGTACGAAGCGCTGCGCACCGGTTTTTTTTCGTTGAACAGCGTAATTTTTCTTTGCTCCTGCAGCAATGGATCGGATGCGCCGGCCGTGCTCCCCCCTCCAGTTCCATCGGTCGGGCCTGCCAGTCCCCAGGTCACCTCAGCGACGATTCCCTTAATCAACACTACGGTTACGGTGGCTGCTACGGTGCCGGAGGCGGTAAGTGTTTCGGTTACCGCGTATGCCTCGGCGTTAGCAAGCACGCGCGCTGGGGATCCGCTTACGATCCCGTCAAATAGGAACGGAGATACCCTTGTTCTAGCGCTTGACGGCGAACAGAACGTCCGCTTGGCGGGCATGACGACCGCATCGTTGACCGTCCTGGACGCGCAGACGACCGCCCATGCGCTAGTTCGCGTGCTGATGGGCACGGTACCGACCGGAAAGACAGTAGAGGAACTGAACAGCGCGATTCGCAGCGCTGATCAATTTGCACCATTAGTGGCAGTGGTAGCCCGCGAGATCGAGCAAGGCCGGCCTCCGTTGACCTCCAAAGCGGCGACCCCGCTTGCCATGGACGTAATCGCGCAGGCCATGGCACTGCTTGTCCCGGCCAGCGCAACGGCACCGGCCCCAGGTCCCAGCGGAACCAGGTTGCTCGCAATATCGAGCAACCGAGCCTCTGACCTCCAACCCCCTTACGTTATCGTTGGCACCAGTAGAGTCGGTGTCCAGATTGTTGACGGCGGTGTAGTTGTTCGCAACACGCTGCCGTTGGCTTGGAGCGCAAATACCTCGCCAGATCCCGAAGTGGTCGAGTTGCCTGCGGCCTCCATACAAAGCGCCCTGACGCTGGCCGGTTTGAACGGTGCCGGCCACGAGGGAACGTTAATCGATTTTCTGTCGGGACTTGAAACCAAGACGCTGACGAACAATCAGGGCAAGGCTTTCGACTTGAGCGTGTTCCAGGATGAGGCATCGCGCCGCACAAATACGAAGGCCATGATCGTCGACACTGTGAAGTTGGCGCTCTCCATGATGGCCGCAGATCCTTTGGTTGAGGACAAGTGCGTGCAGGAGTTCGTCAATGCTACCTATCAGCCCGACGAGATTGAAGCGATCTACCGCTCGGGCTCGATGGAAAGCTTGAGAAACTATTTGATCGCACTAGTAAAAGACGCGGGTGTTGGCCTCGCGAGTACCTGCCTGCAAATAAAAATTGAAACGCCCTCAGTGCTGACCGAGAAACTTGTCGAAGTCGTTACCAACATCCCAGGCGAGCTTTTTACCAACTTCATCGGACTAGCCGGAAAATATGCCGCACTTACTCGCTACTCCAATACGCCGAAAGTGACCGTAGGTGTGTGTGAAACGCCTGGAAGAGCGTTCGGCTTCACTCTGGTCAACTGCGCGACAAGGTTCGAAATGGATCCTATAGCGATGGCGCCAGGCGCTGAATCGGTATTGGCGATACGAGCATTCGACCGAAATGGGAAATTGACGGCCGCATCCACCGGTCTGTCTATCACAGCACCTGCGAATGCGGGTTATGTGGCAATTGACGAAGCCAACCGCCTTGTCCGTTCCCTGAAGAAGGGAACGGTCGATATCGTCGTTGAAGATAAGGGAGTCGACGTCAGGGCAACGGTGCGGGTCGACGTGGTCGACCCTGTTTTGAACCCGACTGCAGCGCGCGTGGAGGTAGGCGGTACGGCAGTGTTCTTCGTCAGGGGGCCTTCGGGGGAGCCCATCGTCCTCCCGCGATCGGGCATGGAGCCACGGTCGGCAGACAGCGCCGTGGCCGAGTTCAATCTGCCAGCGAGTTTTCTGCTCGGTAGCGGGGGCACCGCTTTCACGGCCAGGGGTGGCGGCCAGACAACTGTTTCGGTCAGCCATCCGTCATGGGCAACGACACCATCGGCGGTACTGATTGTCGATGCCGCGCCACCACCAGTGCCAGCCAACGGTGCTTTCTATACCGGGCAACTCGAAACCAGGACGTTCGAAGGCCAAAACCCAAACACTTTTGCTCTGACTCCAGTGCGCGGCTTCTCGTTCCGTCTCGGAGGCGAAAGCCTCAACGTCAGGGAAGAACTGGAAAACGGCTGCGTCGGTGGAACCGCTCCAATCGCACCGACAGTAGGCAGCAGTTTCACGCTGGATTTCGCGTCGAATCCCCCGTGGGCTGCGGTGGTTCCTGGAAAAATTACGTTCACCATCACTCGTGTCGCAGGTACGCGGATCGACGGCACCTTCCTGTACGAATCGGTCGGGCCAACGGGGATCTACAGGGAGCGCGGCAATTGGATATCCAGTCAGCGCCCATCTGCCTTTCCAAAATGCCTGCCTCCAACGCGGGTTAACGGAGTGGACAGTCAAGGGAGGCAGACTACCGATACACCCTCATTCTTCTGTTCGACCTACGACCCTACGGGTGACCCTTGGGGCTGCAGCTACCGGGGACCGCTCAGCCCGGCTAGGCCTGGTGAGTGGCAGCCGTAAGGGAGCCCGCATTCGGTCTATTGTGTTGAAAAAGCTCCGCCTGAATTCGCGATCTCGGTAGCGTGCCCCTGTCTACTAGGGCACGAAAATGTAAGTTGCGATGATGGGACGCTAAGCAACGAAACGAGAGGTGTTCGAGTCGGTCAGTCTTGACGAATACGTTCCCGAGAACCATCTGTTGAGAGCGGTGGACCGTTATCTCGACCTCAGCGATTTTCGTCAGCATCTGGCCGACTCTTACAGTCACACCGGCCAGCCGTCGATCGATCCCGAGCTGATGGTCCGCATGCTGATCATCAGCTACTGGGATCAGCTCGAAGCGCCGATAATGCGAAGAGGTGTAAACCGCCCCGGATTTTTGTAGAGGCTCCATTGTTTGAGAGAATGGAGCCNGATGGTCCGCATGCTGATCATCAGCTACTGGGATCAGCTCGAAGCGCCGATAATGCGAAGAGGTGTAAACCGCCCCGGATTTTTGTAGAGGCTCCATTGTTTGAGAGAATGGAGCCATGAAGAAGCAACCCAAGTATTCCCCCGAAGTCATCGAGCGCGCTGTGCGCATGGTCAGCGAAGCTGTCAGCGAGTACAGCTCGCAGTGGGCGGCGATCGAATCCATCGCAGCCAAGATCGGCTGCATCCCTGAAACGCTTCGCCGCTGGGTACGCCAGCAGGAACGTGATTCAGGCCAGCGCCCAGGGCCGACTACCGCCGAAGAGGAGCGCATCAAGGCGCTCGAGCGAGAAGTAAGCGAGCTGCGCAAGGCCAACGAGATCCTGCGTCTGGCGAGTGCTTTTTTCGCCCAGGCGGAGCTCGGCCGCCACTTCAAGCCGTGAGGGCATTTATCGACCAGTACCGCCATGCCTACGGTATCGAGCCGATCTGCAAGGTGATGCAGGTCGCGCCGTCGGGGTACTGGCGTTATGCAGCGCAGCAACGCAACCCGACATTGCGGTGTGCCCAGGTCCAGCGCGATGAGGTGCTGAGCGTCGACATTGAGCGGGTCTGGCAAGCAAACCTGCAGGTCTACGGTGCCGACAAAGTGTGGTGCCAACTTCGGCGTGAGGGAACGGACGTGGCCCGCTGCACGGTGGAGCGCTTGGTGCGCAAGGCTGGCCTGCGTGGTGTCATACGTGGCAAGGTCATGCGCACTACGGTTGCCGATACGAAGGCGCCGTGTCCGCTCGACGGGTTAACCGCCAGCTCAAGGCGCAGCGGCCAAACCAGCTGTGGGTCATCGACTTCACCAATGTCTCGACGTGTCAGGTTTCGCGTACGTAGCTTTCGTCATCGACGTCTTCGCCCGGTGCATCGTCGGCTGGCGCGTCAGCAGCTCGATGCGGACCGACTTCGTGCTCGATGCCCTGGAGCAGGCGCTGTACGCCCGTCAGCCCGAACGAAACGAGCTGATCCACCATAGTGACAGGGGCTCGCAATATGTGTCGATAAAGTACAGCGAACGCCTAGCAGAAGCCGGCATCGAGCCGTCTGTGGGCAGCAAGGGCGACAGTTTCGACAACGGCTTGGCCGAGACCAACAACGGGCTCTACAAGGCCGAGCTGATCCACCGTCGCGGCCCCTGGAAAACGCGTGAAGCCGTCGAACTGGCCACGCTGGAATGGGTATCCTGGTTTATCGCTTGCTGGAACCGCTCGGCTATATACCGCCGGCCGAAGCTGAGGCAAACTATTATGAGCAACTGAGCAGTCAAGCCATCTCGGCCTGACTCACACTAACCGGCCTCCACGAAAGCCGGGGCGGTTCAGAATCAGATACTAACTTCTTCACATATGGTCCCTTGAACGTGATGCAACGGTGGTTCATGGCAATGCATGTCGCCAATTCCACGTTGGCGCGCGACTCGTCAAGCAAATACGCGATGGCTACCTCAGGACATATTTCTTGTTTCAAGTGCAACAAGCTCGTACAATTGATAATTGCGACCGTTCACCATCGGCCAGCAGCACCTATACTTAGACTAACTACCTAGTCCTTATATTCTTCCGTATTTATCAAATTTCTAAATTTCACTAACGCCAGGCTGTCTTCTATTATATTTACAGATAAATATTTAAGAAAAATTATGAGTAAATTAACGTCTGATGACTTAGTCAGAGCTGCGCTTTGGGAGGCTTATGGTAAACGTTGTTTTTGGCACGGTGAACCCATCGCTTTTGCCGAGCTTGAGGTTGATCATTTGATTCCAGAAAGCTTAGAGAAGAAACCACTTGAGCTAAAAAAAATTCTGAAGAGCGTTAGTCTCCCTACGGATTACGACTTGCAGGGGTTACAAAATTTAGTGCCCTCGTGTGGCACCTGTAATGGAAAAAAGTCAGCAGAAGTATATAAAATTCCACGGTTAATATCGTTGGTTCAACTGGTTGAAAGAACTCTGCCCAATGTAAATAAGCTTATTAAGCCAAAAAAAGCGAAACTGAGCTTTGAGGAAACATATATTAACGCTGTTCGGGCGGAGAAAACTGGCGACTGGAAAATTTCTGATTTGGTTGCAAAATTTCGAGAAAATGGTCACATTGAATTTGGCGTAAGTCGCCCTCCTAGAAGTCACCGGCCACCTCAATTGTCAAGCAGTGATTATGAGTCGCCCTCGGCTGATTCTACTAATGTCGAAAATTCATTAGGTAGGCCTGTCTTTCTTACGTCCGTTGCAATTGACGATCTGCGGGCAATCCATATGCCTTGGAAAGAGTTCGAATACCATTTAACAAAAGGGAAAGAAGAGCATGCGGAGATAGCAGGTGTGAAATTGATAGTCTCGCGCATCGATGACTATAAAAGATTACATGTATTCTATAGCGTGGGTGATAAAAACATACGTTTGCTACGTTGTCTTATAATAAACAAAAAATGTTTGTAAGCTTAGGTGGATGACGCCGAGTTAAACGACTTGAGTTGGCTCGTGGTCGCAGGGGCAGGCTGCGTCCAATGTTTCGTGCAAGCTAAAAGCCAGTCCAAGATTCTTTCTTCGATCTACGTTTAATAAGCAGTGTGTTTGCATAAAAGCAGCAGGATCGGTAAATAATTGCTCACCAATAATTTGTAACGGGATTGTATAAGCGAACATGAAACTTGAGAAAGAAATATCTGTTCTGTTGCCGCAAGTGGAAAAAATAATTACTGACACTGCTTCTTACTGGGCCGCGTTTTACTGTTCAGTCTTAAAAACAATTAGATATCAAATTAACCTTCAATATAGATGGGGGGAAAGCAGAAGTTTACAGGAATATCGAGGTGAACTTCGGGAGAGTAGATTTTTCAACAACATGAAGAGCACGGTTTTAAATCATGCCTTTGAATATGTAATGGTCGATTTTCTAAAGACGACGGCTGGACGCACTTACTTTCAAAAGTTATGCGAGAAAGTGTTGGGTGATTACGAAATCTTTGATTTCAGGATCTCCCTAATGAACATATTTAAGGTTGGCACGGATTCTGAAATTTTTAATGCTAGGCAAAATTACAGAAAAACCAGATTGATGATGCTTTTGCCTAATGGAATTAAGGCCATGCCAGAAAGCAGCATCGCGCTCCCAAGCACGATG
This sequence comes from Massilia brevitalea, assembly GCF_030711405.1. Lineage (GTDB taxonomy): Bacteria > Pseudomonadota > Gammaproteobacteria > Burkholderiales > Burkholderiaceae_D > Telluria > Telluria brevitalea. Next base: position 22,021 of record NZ_JAULSI010000045.1, on the reverse strand, counting down.
ATGGGGAATTATCAACTTAATGACACACTTCGACATTCTGATCTTTTCGTCATAATTTCGAATGGGGAAGAGACTATTGGATTTGTAGGTGAGGTCGAAGGAAACCATGGTGAAGAACTATACAGAAGATCTTATTTTGAAAGAAACAAGAGGAAAGATCAGCACTGTGTGTTTGGAATCAGCGTTTCCGACAAAAAAAATCACGCTGATGTCTCTCTAAAAGAAAAAATAACTTTAAATAGAAGCAGCACGGTTGAGAGATGGATACTTAACTTTTCGAAATCCAATTTCTACATCAAGGATTATCATGCGGCAATTGAAAATTTGCAGAATTTAATTGAGGGACATTTCGGCTACATGGCCAACATCGAAGATCAAGGCCATACAAAAATTTTAGAAATCATCAAGACCTATTGGAAAAAAGATATAGCTGAGTTGATCAGCTCGCTTGAGGCATTTGTGGACTTTGTTTCTCCAATAGGTAACTTTCATTACCAGGAAACGATCAACGGCAAGATGATATATAGACCCTCCCCGTTGGTCCTCCCAGATCAGCTACCGCTGTATTCATTCGATGACATCAGTGTCGATATAACGTCATAATTTGGAAGTTGGTGGCTCTAGGTCGATTTCAAGCTGCCAGGTGTGTAGTCAGTACAGTCGCTCTTTTTTCGACGTTGTACCATCCGTTAGGCTTGGAAGCAGACGTTACAAGGGCATGCAGTCGGTGAGAAGCTTCCCGCTGCGGAAACAGCAAGGGGCTGTACCGCCTTAACTATCAATCATCGCAGACCTGAGCGTAGAAGATTTTACGGGCGAATCAGGGGTTGATGTTGCAGCAAACTGCGGACGATTTGCTGCATACATGGAGCGCCGAATGGAAGGTGAAGCATTGAAACAAATCTGCTCTAAGAGGCTTTCAGAGAGCTTCATCCCGGTCGACTGCGAAGACGGACGGCTAGTAAAAACGGGGGCTTGGCAGGTACGATGAGTGCTGACGGTAATCACAAGTGCACTGCATAGAAAGGCAGTGTTCAGGTTTGAGATGATGTTACGACAGGCGCTGGCAGGCTGTTGATGTCAATCCAAAGCACTTTCAGAAGGTGTCACGGATAGGATCGCGCGGAAGAATCAAGATATCAAAGCTGAGAAAAATTGACTTGCGGAAATGTGTAAACAAGTCGAATTACTGTGGAATTCTCCTCATTCTGTTTACATTGCCCCGATCAGCGGAAGACGGGTTGAAGAATTTTTCCTTTAAATACAGCACTATAGGGCGAGTGTCGATCTGTTTACAGGTGCATAGCCGATGATAAGTGCCAGAGGAAGGTATGGTTGCTCATGAAATCCAGGAAGAGGGTAACGCCGGCTTGGCGCCGCCAGCGTGGCACGGAATTGTCAGGGCCATGCCCCGTTCCGTCAACCGTTCGTGGACTTGTGGCCCGGTGGCCCAGCGGCCTGGCAGCTTAGCGGCTGACGCAGTTGCGCCCGGCCTCTTTCGCGCGGTACAGGGCGGCATCGGCCGCTTCGATGAGGGCGGTTTCGTCGGTGTCCGGGTCGAGCACGGCCACGCCGAAGCAGGCGGTCAGGTGCGGCATCGGCACGCGCATGTCGGGGAACAGCACGGCTTCGCGCATCTTCTGGCACAGGCGGTCGGCCACCATGTGCGCCAGGTCGCCGCTGGTGTCGGGCAGCACCGCCATCAGTTCTTCGCCGCCATAGCGCACGGCAAAGTCGGACGGACGCAGGCCATCGCGGATCACGTTCGCCGCGGCGCACAGGGCGGCATCGCCGACCAGGTGGCCATGGGTGTCGTTGAACTTCTTGAAGTTGTCGAGGTCAACCATGAGCAGGGCCAGCGGGCTGCCCTGGGCACGCGCGCGGCCCACCAGTTTCGGCAGCATGTCGGCCAGCCAGGTGCGGTTGTACAGGCCGGTAAGGGTGTCGTTCAGCGAGAGCTGGCGGTAGAACTCGCCCAGCTTCTGGCGCCTGCGCAGCATGGCATTGGTGGCGCGGATGCGGAAGGACAGCAGGCGCAGCAGGTTGCGTGCCACGGCGTTCGAGTGGTCGATGAGTTCCCAGGCGAGCTCGGATTCGATCACCAGCAGGGTGGTGTCTTCCACCGCGCGCACGGCGTCCAGGTTCACAGCGTCGTCCAGCACCGATTGCTCGCCCACGCTTTCGCCGGGCAGGATGCGGTTCACGTTGCCGTCCGAGCCGCCGGCGTGGCCGTCGGTCTCGACTTCGAGCATGCCGGTCAGCACGATGTACAGGCGCGCGCGGACCGTGTCTTCGATGGGTTCGCCTTCGGTGACCCGCACCACGTCGCACTCGGCGATGGCGCGTGCCGCGGCAGCCATGTCGGCTCCGCGAAACAATTGCAGGTCGTCGACTTTGTGCCCCGACTGGCCAAACTTACCGATGTGTTTCAAGACTTTTCTCCGCGTGGTTGCTGGCGCAGTGTAAACCATAAGTTGCATGATAAACCATCATGCACATCGGATCGGCTGGTGTTTCGGAAACATCGGTGTTCCAATAGCGGCCATGACACCACCAGACCATCCTCTCGTCGACGCCCTCGGCGTCCAGCACCAGCCGGCGCCCGGTGCGCGCATCGTGTCGCTGGTCCCTTCGATCACCGAACTGCTGTGCGACCTGGGCCTGGCCGGGCAGGTGGCCGGCCGCACCGGTTTCTGCATCCATCCGGCGGACGTGGTGAAGGCGATCCCGAAGATCGGCGGCACCAAGGACGTCAACATCGAGAAGATCCGCAAGCTGGCGCCGACCCACCTGGTGGTAAACATCGACGAAAACGAAAAGCCCACCGTCGAGGCGCTGGCCGAGTTCGTGCCGCACATCGTGGTCACCCACCCGCTGGCGCCGCGCGACAACCTGGGGCTGGCGCGCCTGCTGGGCGGCATCTTCGGCGCCAGCGAGCAGGCCGAGGCCTGGTGCGCGGCTTTCGAGGCCGAGTACGCAGCGCTGCGCGCCCAAGATACAGGGCCGACGCGCAAGGTGCTGTACTGCATCTGGCAGGATCCGTGGATGAGTATTTCCAGCGACACCTATATCGCGCGCATGCTGGGCGAGCTGGGCTGGCAGGTGCCGATGCTGGGCGAAGCACGTTACCCACGCTTTGCCTGGTCGGATGATTTGGTGAACTCGCTGGACGCGGTGCTGCTCTCGACCGAACCCTACCGCTTTACGCAGGCGCACGCGGACGCGCTCGAGAAGCAGCTTGGCATCCCGGTGATCCTGGTCGATGGGGAAATGATGTCCTGGTATGGCAGCCGGGCCTTGCCCGGACTGCGCTACCTGCGCGAGGTGCGCGCGATGGTCGAAGGGACCGTGCCGGGCTGAACGGGGCAACGCCCCGGCCCGGCAATGCTGCAGGATTACACGCCGCTGGTCAGGTTCTTGTCGGCCAGGATATCGGCGACGTCCTCGACTGGAGGCGTTTCATGGCGGCCCTTGTCGTTCAGGCGGCCGATGGCGCTGTCGAGCGCGCGCTTGAGCTTGCCGCCGGCGTTGGTGATGGCCTGGTGCAGGTTGACGGCGTGCTCTTTCACGACAACAGGCGCATAGCCGTTGACGCGTGCTTCCATCATGCAGTAATTACCGCCGTCCAGTTGCTTCTGGCTATTCTCATTGCTCAGGTGGACATCGACGCGGTTGACCTGCTCGCTGAAGCGGCCGATCGAGGACTGGATCACGCTTTCGACGTGTTCGTCCAGGCCCTGGTGTTTTTCGATGGTGTGGTCGGTGTTGACATTGATTTGCATTTTGGCTCCCTATTCACAAGTGCTGGAGCCAATCTTACACATCCTGCATGGATCACTGTGTTCGGCTACGCACCGAGCGCGCGAATCAGGTTTTCTTCTCGTGGTGCGGGAAGCGGTCCATTCTGGACAGCACCGGGAACAGCACCGCCCACAAGCCGGTCACGGCCAGGGTAGCGGCGCCGCCCAGCAGGATCGCGCGCGTCAGGCCGAGCCAGCCGGCGGTGATGCCCGATTCGAATTCGCCCAGCTCATTCGAGGCGCCGATGAAGACCGAGTTCACGGCGCTCACGCGGCCGCGGATTTCGTCCGGCGTTTCGTACTGCACCAGCAAATGACGCACGTACACGCTGACCATGTCGCCGGCGCCGAGGATGAACAGGGCAAGCAGCGCCACCGGGAAGCGGTCGGTGAAACCGAGCGTGAGCACGGCCAGCCCGAACACGGCCACGCCGCCGAACATCCAGGCGCCCACGTGACGGCGCAGCGGAAAGAAGGCGAGGGCGATCGAGCACAGCGCGGCGCCGGCGCCCGGGGCGGTGCGCAGCCAGCCGAGCGCAGTGGGGCCGGCATGCAGGACGTCGTGGGCATACGCCGGCAGCAGGGCGGTGGCGCCGCCGAACAGCACCGCGAACAAATCGAGTGAAATGGCGCCCAGCACGATCGGGCGCGACCACACAAAACGCAGGCCTTCCAGCAGCGTATGCCAGCTGACCGGCGCCGTGCTGCGCGCCTGCGGAGCGCTGTTTGCCGACGCCATCAAAATCACGGAAATCAAGAGCAGCGCCGCCGACACCGAGTACACGAAGACCGGGCCGAACACATACAGCAGGCCGCCCAGCACCGGGCCGGCGATCACGGCCACGTGGAAGGTCGACGACGACAGGGCCACGGCCTGGCCGAAATCCTTGTCCGGCACCAGGTTGCGCAGCACCGCCTGCGAGGCCGGCATCATGAAGGCGCGCGCACTGCCGAACAGCACCAATACCGCAAACACCGGCCACACCACCTTGCTGCCGCTGAAGGTAAACGCCAGCAGCAGGCCGCTGACCAGCAACTGCACCAGCATGCAGGCGACAATGATCTTGCGCCGGTCGTGGCGGTCGGCCACGTGGCCGGCCCACAGGATCAGCACCAGGAAGGGCGCAAACTGGGCCAGGCCGATCAGGCCAAGGTCGAACAGGCTGCCGGTGATCTGGTATACCTGCCAGCCGACGGCGACGCTTTGCATCTGGACGGCCAGGGTGCCGAGGAAACGGGCGGACAGGTAAAAGGAGAGGTTGCGGTTGCGCAGGACGCCCAGACCGCCGGTTGGCGACAACAAAGACATGGATGGTGGCAAATGACTGGCGAGAAGCCGGTCATTGTGCCTGATTTGGAACGGGGCTGCTGGCGGGGCGGTGATTGACCCGCAGCGTCGAACTGGTAGGGTGGGCGCCCCGTGCCCACGCGTGACATGTGCGTCATGTTGGCGCAGTTTGTGCCTACCCATCGTCCGTACACCAACGCATTTTCAAATGACGCGTATGCTCGGCCTTCACGCGTGGGCACGGAGCGCCTTTCACGGCCCGGCCCACCCTACGTCAATTTACGTTAGCGACCTATTCGCGCGCCAGATCCGCCTCGGTCGTGAACGAATCCGCAAAGAACTCGTCCGCCGGCAAGCCGCATTGCGCCACGTACTGCTCGCGCGCCGCATCGACCATCACCGGCGCGCCGCAGGCGTACACCTGCCAGCCCGACAAATCCGGAATGTCCTGCATCACCGCCGCGTGCACGTAGCCGCTGCGGCCGCTCCAGTTGTCCTCCGGCAGTGCATCCGAGATCACCGGCACGTACTGGAAGTCGGGCAGGGTGGTAGTCCAGGCCTGGCACAGTTCGTCCATATACAAATCCTGTGGACGGCGTCCGCCCCAGTACAGGCGCACCGGGCGCTCGGACTTCAGGTGCATCAGGTGCTCGACCAGCGCCTTGACCGGCGCAAAGCCGGTGCCCGAGGCCAGCAGCACGATCGGCTTGTTCGATTCCTCGCGCAGGAAGAAGGTGCCGAGCGGGCCCTCGAAGCGCAGGATGTCGCGCTCCTTCATGGCGCCGAATACATGGTCGGTGAACAAACCGCCCGGCAGGTGGCGGATGTGCAGTTCCAGCGGACGCTCGAGCGAGGGCGCACTGGCGATGCTGTAGGCGCGGCGCTTGCCGTCTTTCAGCAGGAATTCGACGTACTGGCCGGCGCGGTAGGCCAGCGCCTCGTTGGCTGGCAGCTGCAGGGTGAGAATGGCGACGTCGGGCGCGGCACGGGTGATGCTCTGCACGCGGGTCGGCATCTTGCGCAGCGGGTAGTCGCTGCTGCCGCCGACTTCGCGCGCCTCGATGGTGACGTCGCCACTTGGTACTGCGCAGCAGAACAGGGACATGCCCTGCAGCTTTTCCTGCTCGCTCAGGGCGCGCGCCTGGTGCGGCTTGTGGGCGACGCTGCCGTCGACGACCTTGCCCTTGCACGAGCCGCAGGCGCCGTTCTTGCAGCCATACGGCAGGCCGACGCCGGCGCGGATCGCGGCGGCAAGCACGGTTTCGTCGGGCTCGCACGCGAATTGGTTGCCGCTGGGCTGGACAGTGATCTGATACGTCATGGGTGATATGGAATAGGGTGGAAAGAGCGGACGGGATCGTGCCGCTGTAACAGATAGCTATTTTACACGGGGCCTTCATGGCGCGAGGCCGGCTGGCGGACGGCGCCCGGCACGCAAATACGCCGGCGCTCGCTTACAATCGCTGGCGTGAACACACCATCTACTCATCTGAACCGTCCGCGCCTGTTGCTGGTGGGCTGCGGCGACGTCGGCATGCGCCTGCTGCCGCTGCTTGCCGGGCGCTATCGCGTCTTCGCCATGACGCGCGACCCCGGGCGCTGCGCCGAGCTGCGTGCGGCCGGCGCCGTGCCCGTCGTGGCCGACCTCGACCATCCCGCCTCGCTGGCGCGCCTGCGCGGTCTGGCGCAACGGGTCGTGCACCTGGCGCCGCCGCGGCCGGAAGGCGAGCGCGACGTGCGCACGCGCCACCTGGCCGCCCTCCTGCCCGAAGGCGCGCGTGTCGTCTACGTAAGCACGACCGGCGTCTACGGCGACTGCGGCGGCGCCCTGGTCACCGAGACGCGCAGCGTGGCGCCGAAGAATGCGCGGGCCCGGCGGCGCGTGGATGCCGAGCGGGTCCTGCGCGCCTGGGCCCGCCGCAACGCAGGGCAATTGTCCATCCTGCGCGTGCCCGGCATCTACGCGGCCGAGCGCCTGCCGCTGAAGCGCCTGCACGAAGGCACGCCCGCCTTGCGGCCCGAGGATGACGTCTACACGAACCACATCCAGGCCGACGACCTGGCGCGCATCATCCTGCACGCCTTGCGCCGGGCCTTGCCGAACCGGGTCTACCATGCCGTCGACGATACGCGCATGCAGATGGGCGCGTATTTCGATGCCGTGGCCGACGCTTATGGCTTGCCGCGGCCGCCGCGCCTGGCGCGCGCCGACTTGCAGGCCCAGGTGTCGCCGATGCTGCTCTCGTTCATGTCGGAATCGCGCCGCCTCGACAACGCGCGCCTGCGCGAACTGGGCGTGTGCCTGCGCTATCCCGACGTCGCCACTACACTGGCCGAATGGGCGCCGGCCGGCGCTGGTACAATGTGCGCCTTAAGGAAAGAACCATGACCTACGAAGAATACCTGGATGAAGTGACGACCCTGATCGTCGAAAAGTACGACCTCTCCGACGAGGCCGCCATCAAGCTCGTCGTTGACGCACAGGCCAAGGGCTATTTTGTTGCCCATGACGACAAGAAGGCAATGCGCACCCTGGACCGCGCCCACGAAGACGCCCGCGCCTTGTTCAAGGCCGGCAGCACGAAGTAATCCCCATCGGGGCTTCTCCCGGAGCCTCGTCAGTAGCGCCACCTGCAGGTGCCGGCCGGCGCCTGCATCTCCCTTTTCGACCAGTTTCCAGCGCAAGGCATCGGCATGTCCGAGGCATGGCCGCGTCACGTCCGTTGGTTAACTTCCACATTTTCCTTTCGACTTGTAGGGCTATTCCTACAATTGCTTGAATAAAACGTAACTTTCCCTTTATTATTGCGGCTGGAAAAAATCACCGTACAAACGGTATCGATTTAGCGCGTCAGGCCAATTTTTTATACTTAAAAGTTAAATGTAAAAAATAACTGACGGATTGTGATTTTTGGAAAGAATTTAAGAAATGCCTATCAGAAGACTGCCGGAAGGCGCAGATTACGACCCGAACCGCGTCCTGGACGCCATCATCACCAAGCTGCAACTGAAAAACGATGCAGCCCTGTCGCGCGCCCTGGAAGTGGCGCCGCCGGTGATCAGCAAGATTCGCCACAACACCCTGCCGATCGGCGCCACCATCCTGTTGCGCATGCACGAGATCAGCGATTTCAGCATCCGCGAACTGCGCGCGCTGATGGTGTCGACGCGCGCCGAAGCGGCGATGGCCTGAGAAGCAGAAAAGCCGGCTGCATGAGCCGGCCTTGCAAGACTTCGCAAGAGGCAGGGCGGCGTGAGCCGACCCTGCCTTTGTTTTTTTGTCAGGCAGCGACCGGGGCCCGGCCGCACCACGCGGTCTGCACCGCGGCAGCCTCGGCGCCGGCAGGAGCACGGCCGCACCAGGCGGTGTCCTGCGCAGTTGCCGCCGTCTTTGCCGGGGCGCGGCCGCACCATGCGCTCGCTTTCGCAGCGGCTTCGGCTTTTGCCGGGGCACGGCCGCACCATGCGCTGTCCTTCGCAGTGGCTTCGGCCTTTGCCGGGGCCCGACCGCACCAGGCGGTCTGCACCGCATCGGCAAGCGGCTTGATCGGAGCGCGGCCGCACCACGCGGTCTTCGCCATGGCGCCATCGCTACCTGCCGGGGCGCGGCCACACCAGGCGGTCTGGGCGGCGCCATCGGCGGACACCGCCGGCGCACGGCCGCACCATGCTGCCTCGGCAGCGGCGTCGACCACATTCGCCGGGGCACGGCCGCACCATGCGAGATCGGCCTGGGCTTCGGCATCGAAGCTGAAGTAGGCTTCGCCGAACGTCGATTCGTACAGTTCGCGCATCCGTTCGCCTGCCTGCTGCTGGACGGCGACGTCGTCTTCGCTGCGCAGGCCGATGTACGGGTAGTGGTGCAGGAAGTAGCCGAAAGCCTGTTCGCAGTCCTGGGCGTACTTCATGGTGTCGAGGATGTGGTAGTGCCAGAAGGTGTCGACGTCGACCTGCGGCGCGGTCTCGTCGTTCGGGAAGGTTTTCATCAGGTACAGGAAGCGGCGGTACTCGGTTTCCATGGCGTTGGCCTTGTCGAGCGACCAGCCTTCGCCGGATTCCTTGTGCATCAGCTTGACTTTAATCGGGCTCAAATCGAGTGCGGCGATTGCTGCGAAGTCGTTGTTCGAGATCATGATTTATCCTATCGTTTTGGATGCTGCATCGTTATTCTGTTGTGTATGGCTGGACGGTTGATGAGGCATGCTGGCGAATGGTCTGGTCCTCCTCGGGGTCGTTGTCGTGTGCATCGCTGCGGTCTTGTTGATGCATCACAGTGAGAACCATTCTCTACCCCAAACTTCCTGAAATAATTGATTTTGCGCAAGTTGAGTGATGTCAAGAAATTTCTTGTGGTAAATCGCACTACAGGCTCTCGAACGCCTTCGCCGGGCTGGTAACCGCGGGCGTTCCGGGGACGACCGACAGCAAATTGTCGGCCACGGGAATCGCCACGTGCACCGTGGTGCCGGCGTTCGGCCGGCCGGTGATCAGGCATTTGCCGCCCAGGATACGCACCCTTTCCTCGATGCCGACCAGGCCAAAGGAGCCTGGTTTCTGCCCGCCGCCTTTGTGCAGGCCGATGCCGTTGTCGCTCACCGTCATCGTGATCGACTCCTCGTCCAGCGCCAGTTCGACCCGTACGCTGGTCGCGCGCGCGTGGCGCGAGACATTCGTGAGCGACTCCTGCAGGATGCGGAACAGCGTAGTGGCGCAGCGGTCGCTCACGTGCAGCTCGCGCCCGTCCGACACCAGCTCGCAGGCAATCCCGGTACGGCGCTGGAATTCGGCGATCTGCCAGTCGACCGCCGCCGTCAGGCCCAGGTCGAGCACGTGCGGGCGCAAGTCGTTGATGATCTGGCGCACGCTCTTGATGGTGGCGTCGATCTGCTCCAGCGTCCAGCGCGCCCGCGCGTGCAGGCGCGGATGGCGGCCGCTGGTGCGCGAGGCCAGCAAATCGGCCTCGATGCGCAGGGCCAGCAGGTTCTGGCCGAGGTCGTCGTGGATCTCGCGCGCGATGCGCTTGCGCTCGCTTTCCTTGATGGTTTCCGCATGGGCCGCCAGGCGCCGCAGGTTGTCGTTGGTCTTTTGCAGCTTGGCTTCGCTGGCGCGCAGCTCGCCCGTCATGTCCTCGGCCAGCTCGATGGCGCGCCGGCGCGAGGAGCTCAGCGTCTGGTACAGCGCATACAGCAGGCTGGTGCCGACCATCCCGGCCAGCATGGCGATCCAGGGCAGGTAGATGTCGAGCTCCGAATACATGTCGCGCTTGCTGATGCGGAAATCGATGTCCCAGCCGCGTCCGCTCACGCCCACCGGCAACAGGGCGCGGAACACGTCCGGGTCGTCGGCGGCGTTGGGCTGGTTGTCGAAGAACACGGTGCGCTTGTAGACGCCCGGCGGCCCGCCCGGTTCCTCGACCGGGCTCATGCCGGAAATCACGAGACGCGTGGTGTGCTTCGGCATGTTGTCGAGTACGCCCTGGGCCAGGCGCTCGACACTGAAGCCGATCCCGACCGAGCCGATGTAGGCGGCGCGGCGCTGGGCCACGTCGGCCAGGGGCATGGCCGGACGGTAGACCGGCATGCGCATGCCCAGCCCGCTGCCGCTGCTGCGGATTGCCACCCGCGTGCCCGAGGTCGAGGCTTCGCCGGTGTCGCGCGAGTGCGCCAGGGCCAGCGCCACGGCGGGGCGCGCCTGCAGGTCCATGCCGAGGCGGTTGTTCCAGGCCTGGTTCGGCTCGACGAAGGTGAGCACCGTGTATTCGGGGCGCCGGCCTTCGGGCCGGATGTGGAAGGAACCTTGCCTGCCGTCGAGTTCGCTACGCACCTGCTCCTCGAAGGCGGGGCGCTCGGCATCGGGCACGAAGCGCGCGAAATTGATGGTCTCGACGCCGGGGAAGTGGTTGCTCAGGTCGAGACCGACCACGTACTGCTGGAATTGTTTGCGCGACAGGTTCTCATCCGTCAGGAACAAGGCCGAGGCGCCGCGCAGCAGATCGGCATAGGTCTTGATGCGCCCGTCCAGGATCGACTGCACGTTGCGCGCCATGTGCAGGAAGCGCTCATGGGAATCGTACTCGATGGCGCGGCTGGTGCTGATGTACAGGCCCGCACCCACGGCGAGCGAGAGCAGGGCGCCCAGCCATGAGCCAAGTTTGATTGCCCGGATGGTTCCAGTGAAGTCGGCTGTCATCCCCATGTCCGCCTCGGTCTCTTCTATGCCTTTTATTGATTTCGATCAGAATCGCGCAGACTGGGCCGTCTGTTACCTAGCAGATTTACCAGGTTGATTGCGCTACGAGATGTGCATGAAAAAATCCCGCCGCGGTTGCCCGGGGCGGGATTTGGTGAACTGCTGAGCGGCTTATTTGCCGGCTTGTTTGCCGGCTAACCTGCCGGCTTACTTGCCCCAGCTATCTTTCAGCGTAGTCACGCGGTTGAATACCGGTTTGCCCGGCTGCGAATCGACGCGGTCGGCAACGAAATAACCATGGCGCTCGAACTGGAAGCGCTGGTCGCCCGTTGCCGCCGCCATGCCCGGCTCCAGGTAGGCGGTAATGGTTTCCAGCGCCTTCGGATTCAGCGCTGCCTTGAAGTCCTTGCCGCCGGCATCCGGCTGCGCTTCCGTGAACAGGCGGTCGTACAGGCGCACTTCGGCTTCCAGGGCCGAGGCGGCGCTGACCCAGGTGATGTTGCCCTTCACCTTGTAGTTGTCGGCGCCGGGGGTGCCCGACTTCGAATCCTCGAAGTACTTCACGTGCACGGCGGTGACCTTGCCGTTCTCGTCCTTGTCGAAGCCGGTGCACTCGACCACGTAGCCGTACTTCAGGCGCACGCGCGCACCGGGCTGGTCGCCGATTGGCGGCGTGAAGCGGAAGTAACCCTTGACCGGGGTTTCCATGAAGTCTTCCTGCTCGATCCACAGTTCGCGCGTGAACGGGAAGTGGCGCAGGCCCATTTCCGGGTGGTGCGGGTGGACCGGCGAGGTGCAGTCGTGTGATTCGCCTTCGGGGAAATTGTCCACGATCAGCTTCAACGGGCGCAGCACGGCAATCGCGCGCGGCGCCTTCGGGTCCAGGTCGTCACGCAGCGCGCCTTCGAGCGTGCTCATGTCGATCCAGCCGTCGGCCTTCGACACGCCGATGCGGTCGCAGAACAATTGCAGCGATTCCGGCGTGTAGCCGCGGCGGCGCAGGCCGACGATGGTCGGCATGCGCGGGTCGTCCCAGCCGGTGACCACGCCGTCGTCGACCAGCGCGCGCAGCTTGCGCTTCGAGGTAACGACGTAGGTCAGGTTCAGGCGCGAGAATTCGTACTGGCGCGGCACCGGACGCGGGAAGAAGCCGCCTTCGGCCAGCGTCTCCACCAGCCAGTCGTAGAACGGGCGGTGGTCCTGGAATTCCAGCGTGCACAGCGAGTGCGTGATGCTTTCCAGCGCGTCCGAAATCGGGTGCGTGTAGTCGTACATCGGGTAGATGCACCAGTCGTCGCCCGTGCGGTGGTGGTGCGCGTGGCGGATGCGGTACAGGGCCGGGTCGCGGTTGGTCATGATCGGCGACGACATCGCGTCCTCGCTCATCTTCGCGCGCAGGATGTGTTCGCCGTCCTTGTACTTGCCGGCCTTCATGTCGCGGAACAGTTGCAGCGACTCTTCCGGTGGGCGATTCCGGAACGGCGAATTCGTGCCCACGGTGCCGAAGTTGCCGCGGTTCTTCGCCATGTCTTCGGCGCTCTGGCTGTCGACGTAGGCGTAACCCTTGCTGATCAGGTACTCGGCCATCTCGTACAGCTTGCCGAAGTAGTCCGAAGCGTAATGCAGGTATTCCTCGCCGCCTTGTTCCCAGGTGAAGCCCAGCCACTTGACGCTGTCCATGATGGTGTCGACGTATTCCTGGTCTTCCTTTTCAGGATTGGTGTCGTCGAAGCGCAGGTGGCAGCGGCCGGCGTAGTCGCGCGCCAGGCCGAAGTTCAGGCAGATGGATTTTGCGTGGCCGATGTGCAGGTAGCCGTTCGGCTCGGGCGGGAAGCGCGTGATGACTTCCGGCATGCCGTCGCGTTTGTGCGTGCCCGCCGCCAGGTCGTTCTCGATGATGGCGCGCACAAAATTCGACGATGGCGCGTTGGCCGCCGTATTGTTCTTTTCAGAGCTCATGAAAGATGGAGTTTAGATAGCTAAAGTTCTTGCCATTTTACCGTAGACGGCAGCGCCACGGACCGCGTATGTGGTGGAGCGCACGGAGCGCGTTTCATGCAAGGCAGATACTTGGGAGTCATTTCCTCCACCTGGGAGTGGCGTCCAGGCGTTTCCGTCCCGCTGGCCGCGCTGACAAGGTGGTGATTTCTATAGGATAATCTCTTTTTGCCGTTTCTCGGCACCAGCCGGAGAGTTCCAAATTGGAAAATTTATACGCGATCCTCGGCGTCGCGCCGAACGCCAGCGATGAGGAGATCAAGAAGGTCTACCGCTCGCTGGCCATGCGCTACCACCCCGACCGCAACCAGGCGCCGGGTGCGGAAGCGCGTTTCAAGGCCGTCAGCAAGGCCTACGAGATCCTGTCCGACCGCGCCAAACGCGACGAATACAACCAGAGCGTGAACCACCGCATCGTGCTCGATGCCGAAGCCGAGGCTTTCGAGCTGTGGCGCTCGCTGTTCGCGCTGAACGGCGTGACGCTGCAGGCTTGAAGCCTGGGCCGGGCCATGTGCCCGCACGCTAACGAATCCCCTACAGGAACAAGAACATGAAAAGAGTACATCCCGAATTCGCCTACCAGTCGCGTGAGCTGGAAGGCCAGATCGACGGAACCCTGGGCGACCCGCCCAACAAGAAGAACTACAACATGATGGTCGATGCCCTGGTGTCGGAATACGCCGGCGGCTCGGGCATCGACGATGTCAACCTGATGGCCTTCGCCCTCGTTGACAAGATTCGCTTCACCGACCCGAAAGGCCTGCTGCGCGAAGCGGCCGACTACGAAGGCGGCGACCCGGCGCCGGTGTTCGCCATGGCCGAGTGCGCAGGCGAAGACGGCGCGGCCATGTACGCCTCGATGACCGAGAACCACCCGGAACTGGCGCGCCAGGCCATCATCACCGCCTTCCTGTACAAGCACCAGCAGCGCTGGCAGGACGACGACCAGTCGCTCGACCAGCTGGCCGAGGGCGACGAAGGCGACGACGAGGACGATGTCGAGCGCATGGACGACGGCGCGGCGACCGACGACTTCACCCAGATCTTCGACCAGGGAGAACGTGAATGAGTGACAAAGCCAACCTGCCGGCGCTGACCAGACAGGTCAGCGAACTGGTGCTGGCCGGCTCGCTGCAGCACGCCGAAGAGGCGTTCTCGCAGGCGGCCGACGAACACGGCGACTATGCCGTGGTCGAGGTGCTGTCGACCCTGCCGCCGCAAGTGACCGCGCTGCACCTGGCCGGCTTCGACGGCGCCAAGACCTCGCTGGCCACCATGCTGGTGCCGCCGAAGGCCTGGGCCGACAGCCTGGCCTACCTGGCCGCCACCTGGCCCGACAACATGATCGAGGACGACCCCGAGCGCCTGGCCGAGGGCCTGTTCAACCACGTGCACGGCGTGGTCTACGCCAACGACGACGAAGACCGCCGCCACGAACTGCTGCACGAAGCGTCGGCTACCGACCACGGCGCCACCGTGTTCGCCATCATCTGGTCGCTGGCGCCGAAAGAGATCATGGAAGTGGCTGGCGAAATCAACCTGAAGGGCCGCTACGTGACGGGCCAGACCTCGTCCGACAGCGACATCATTCCACTGGCGATCGACCTGGCCAAGGCCAGCGAAGATGGCTGGGAGCGTTCGCTGATCGAACTGTTCCCCGAGTTCCGCCACAGCGCCGAGATGGCCGATGCCGAATACCCGGACGATCCCGACGAAGACCCGGAATTCCAGCAGCGCGGCACGCGCGAGCTGCTGTACCGCCTGCGCAAGCAGGTGCCGTCGGTCCGCACCATGCCACGGCGCAGTACGCGCAAGAGCATGGGCTCGGACATCTTCTCGTGAGCGGGGGCCAATCGTCGATGCTGCCTGCAATCGTCATCGAGAAGCTGCCCCGCCTGGTCCGCGCGATCAAGCTGCTGGCGGGTGAAGACCCGGAGGAAGCGGCGATCCTGGCCGACGAACTGTCCGGCGTCACCGCGATGGTGGCCGAGAAGTTCACCAACGACCGCACCGCCGAGGGCATCGGGCGCGGCCTGCTGCTGACGGTGGGTGGCGTGTCGATGGGCCTGGAAAGCCTGCTGGTCGAGGAAGGCGTGAGCGAGGAAGACGGCGACGCCGTCGCCCTCGACATCCTGATCGAGGACGGCGTCGAGTCCGTGTTCCAGGCGGGCTTCCGCCTGGTGCGCGAACTGTCGGCGCTGCCCGAGGACAGCCTGGTCGGCGAGTACGACAGCGACCCGGTGTACGCCCAGCGCCGCCTGAAGGAGCTGTTCGTCGACTTGTGTACCGCCGACCCGGGCGAAACCTGGACCGGCTACGAACGCTACCTCGGCCAGCTGCAGCAGCGCCAGGACGTGCTGGACATCGTGCGCGCCGCCCAGTGGCTGCGCAAGAACCACTACGAAGGCGCGGTCAATGACCCGGACCTGAACGCGGAAGGCGTGATCGCGCTGGCGGTGATCTTCGCGGTGGAAGGCGGCGGCACCATCGTCGCGCGCACCACGCAGAAGGGTTTCGAGCGTTTCGTGAAAGCGGTACGCAAGAACGACCCCGACTTCGAAACCGGCTGGGCGCACTTCCTCGACAAGATCCCGGCGCCGCACCGCGCCATCATCGCCGAGCGCGTGCAAAGCTACCGCGAGCACTGCACGGTGCTGCAAAGCATCCGCACCAAGGCGCCGATGAAGCAGCTGATCGCGGAGCTGGAAAACTACGCCGGGTCGGAGCTGGATACCGAGTATCCGTAGGGTGGTCGGCTCTACCCTGGCATGTGCATGGTGATGGCTTGAACGCCGCCCACGCGTTCAGCGGTCGCCCGATAGACCGCGACGGATCATGAATCCGTTGAACGCGTGGGCACAGGGCACCCACCCTACGCATGCTTGCACCTCTGGCCGATGCAGACGTAGGGTGGGCGCCCCGTGCCCACGCGAACGCCCGCCTCACGTTGGCGGACTTCCCTCCGTGCCGAATGCGCAGCGCCGACGTCTCCAAGAGATCGCCCGCGCCTCTCAACACACCTCGTCAAAAAAACCACCCTCCAGCAGCCCCGCCCGATCTTGGTTATGATGAGCAGTCGCATCCCAGGATTCCCGCCTCATGTCTAGCCCCGCCATCGCTGCCGGCAGCGCCGAGTTCAAGCGCGTCAACCGCGCCATGGCCTTCGGCGGTTTCTCCACCTTCGCACTGCTCTATAGCGTCCAGCCCCTGATGCCCCTGCTGGCGCGCGACTTCGCCCTCACGCCCGCGCAAAGCAGCCTGGCCCTGTCGATCTCCACCGGCGCCCTGGCCATCTCGCTGCTGATATCGAGCATCCTCTCCGACCGCTTCGGCCGCAAGCCCCTGATGGCCGCCTCGATGTTCAGCGGCGGCCTGCTCACCCTGCTGGCCGCCTTCACGGGCGACTACGCGCAACTGGTCGCCCTGCGCGCCCTGATGGGCTTCATGCTGGGCGGGATGCCCGCCGTCGCCATGGCCTACCTGAGCGAGGAAATCGAAGGCAGTTCGCTCGGCCTGGCGATGGGCATGTACATCAGCGGCAGCGCCTTCGGCGGCATGTTCGGGCGCGTGCTGGCCTCGGTCATCAGCGACTTCTTTTCCTGGCGCCTGGCCCTGGGCCTGATGGGCGCCGCCGGACTGTACGCGGCCTGGGAGTTCTGGCGCAGCCTGCCGGTCTCGAAGCGCTTCCGGCCGGGGCAGGGCGGCCTGGGCGGCCTGCTCGACGGCGCGCGCCGCCACCTGCGCGACCCCGGTTTGCCCTTCCTCTTCATGCTGGCCTTCCTGCTGATGGGCTCCTTCGTCAGCCTGTACAACTACATCGGCTACCGCCTGCTGGGGCCGGAATTCAGGCTGCGCCAGAGCGCCGTCGGCGCCTTGTCGGTGCTGTACCTGCTCGGCATCTTCAGCTCGGTCTGGGCCGGGCGCCTGGCCGACCGCCTGGGCCGCCGCAATGTCCTGTGGCTGGTGATGTCGCTGATGCTGGGCGGCCTGCTGCTCACGCTGTCCGGCAATCTGGTCGCCGTCGTTGCCGGCGTGGGCCTGTATACCTTCGGCTTCTTCGCCTCGCACTCGGTGGCCAGCAGCTGGGTTGGCCGGCGTGCACGGCCGCCGCAGGCGCTGGCCTCGGCGCTCTACCTGTTCTTCTACTACCTCGGGTCGAGCGTGGTCGGCTGGTTCTCGGGCTACATGTGGGAGCACGGAGGCTGGCTCGGCGTGGTAGGCGTGCTGGGCGCGATCCTGGTGCTGGCGATGCTGATCGCGCTGAAGCTGCGCGGACTGGCCCCGCTGGAATCGACGCCGTCCGTTGCACAGTAAGCGCTCGCTGACGCCGGGTCGGCGTTCTCTCACCCGGCGAAAATATTTCACCTCTGCATTGACTTCGGTCATGTCCCATAGGCTATTTCCGCATATTCGAGTTCGGTAAGATCGACGGCTGTGCGTGTTCCGCAGGGCCATCAGCGCCTTCGCCGGGCATGTCTTCTCCGATATAACCGATCGCGAAGGAGTCCCGAATGGCAACGATTGCAGTCGTGTCTGTTCAATGAACGCCGCGTCCGAGCTTGCGGCCCTCGCCGCCGCGCTGGACGGGTTCGGTACCGGCCTCAGCCAGCATGCCCGCCTCATCACCCTCGCCAGCGCCCAGGACAGCAGCCAGCTTGACGCGCCGGCCGTCGAAGCTTTTCGCGGGCGCGAAGCCGTCAACGAACTGTTCGCTTTCGAGGTCGACGCGCTCAGCACCTCCACCGACCTCGACCTGTCCATCTTCATCGGCGAAGAACTGACCGTCGGCCTGCTGCAGCCCGATGGCAGCCGGCGCGCCTGGCACGGCCTGTGCACGGGCGCCGCCTGGCTCGGCGCCGACGGCGGCATCGCCCGCTACCGCCTGCAGCTCGAACCAGCCCTGTCGCTGCTGACGCTGCGCCGCGACAGCTGGCTGTTCCAGGACAAGAACGCGCGCGAGATCGTCAGCGAACTGCTGGCCGACTATCCGCAGGTGCGATTCGAATTCGCCATCACCCAGGAACTACGGCCCCGCCCGGTGTGCACCCAGTACCGCGAAACGGATTTCGAGTTCCTGGTGCGGCTGCTGGCCAGCGAAGGCCTGAACTGGCGCTTCGAACATGACCAGGCCGACGACGCACCCGATGCACAGGGCCACGCGCGTCACAAGCTCGTGATCTTCGACAGCCGCGCACGCATTCCGGCTACCCCCGGCGGCGCCGTGCTGCGCTTCCACGGCGTGCGCGCCACCGAACACGACGACGCCATCGACGACTTCCACGCACACCGCAGCGTGCAGGCGAACGGCGTGGCCATCAGCAGCTGGGACCCGACGCAACTGGTGGCCCCGAGCGCAGAGCAGCAATCCTGCCTCGACGCCGGCGCGCTGCCCGTATTGCAGATCTACGACGGCAGCGGCGAGCGCATCGCCACCGAACGCGGCGCACCTTTCGCACACAGCGACCTGATGCTCCTGGCGCTGGAACAGGGCAACAAGGTCTTCGAGGGCGGCGGCGCCATGCGCTGGCTGGCCGCCGGCTACGGCTTCCAGCTGACCCAGCACGACCGCTATTCCAAGGGCGAAAACGCCTTTACCGTACTGTGGGTCGAGCACGCGGCGCGCAACAACTTCCGCACCGGGATCGCGGACAGCGCGCCCGACGGGCTGGAAAACGGCACCTACCGCAACCGCTTCGGCTGCGTGCGCGACGCCGTGCGGCTGGTGCCGCGTGCCACCAGTGCGCCGTATCCGTCCACCGCCCTCGGCCCACAGACGGCGCTGGTGGTGGGTGTCGCCGATGCCACCGTCACTTCGACGCGTGACCACCAGGTCAGGGTGCAGTTCGCATGGCAGCGCGGGCAGGGCGCGAACCGCGGTGGACTGGAGCACGACACGGATAAACGCGGCTGCGCACCGGGCGACCAGCGCTCCGGCACCTGGGTGCGCGTGTCCGAAGCGCTGGCCGGCCCGAACTGGGGCACCGTGTTCACGCCGCGCATCGGCACCGAGGTGCTGGTCGACTTCATCGAAGGCGACATGGACCGGCCCATCATCGTCGCTCAGCTGTTCACTGGCGCGGACCTGCCGCCGTTCTCGGCCGGCGTCGATTCCGGCGTCGACCACGCGGGCGTGCTGTCCGGGATTCATACGCATGGCTTCGATGGCAGCGGCTACAACCAGTGGCAGATCGACGATACGCAAGGCCAGCTGCGCACGCGGCTGGCGACCAGTTGCGCGTCGACGCAGCTGAACCTCGGCTACCTGATCCAGCAATCGCCCGGCTCGGCCGCGCGCGGGGCCTACCGCGGCAGCGGCTTCGAACTGCGTACCGATGCCTGGGCCGTGATCCGTGGCGGCGAGGGCGTGCTGGTGTCGACCAGTGCGCGGCCGCAGCAGGGCAGCGGGATTACCTCGACGCAGATGGATGCGGCGGAGAGCGTGTCGCTGTTCAAGGGGGCGCAAGCGCTGGCGACCACCTTGGGGGACGCCGCCGCCCAGCAAAGGGCGCTGTTCAGCAAGGATGCGCTGAAGGCGCAGGCGGATTTCATCGAGCAGATCGATCCTGCCGCACAGGGCAAGTACGCGGGCGCCGTCGGCGGGCAGGACGCGCTGAAGGCCAGGCCGGATTCGCGCGAGCTCGATGCCGGGCAGCCGGTCGAGAAGTTCGGCTCGGCGCTGGTGTTGATGGATGCGGCGGCCAGCATGAACTGGGCGACGCCTGCATCGACCGTGATCTACGCGGGGCATCAGCTGCAGTGGACCACGCAGTCGGACCTGCACCTGGCTGCGGCGCATACAGTGTCGTCGGTGGCTGGCGGCGCGGCCAGTTTGTTTACCCATTCCGGCGGCATCCAGGCGATTGCAGGGAATGGGCCGGTGTCGCTGCAGGCGCATACGGATCAGCTGGAGATATTGGCGGACAAGGAGATCACGGTGATTTCGGTGAACGACTGCATCGAGATCAGGGCAAAGGAAAAGATCGTGCTGCAGGCGGGGCAGTCGGCGGTGACGCTGGAGGGTGGGGATATTACGTTTGCTTGTCCGGGGAAATTTACGGTGAAGGGTGGGAAGCATTTATTTGATGGGGGCGGGAATAAGGCTGCAAACCTGTTGAATCTGCCTGGCGAGTTAAGCGAGGAAGCCAAACACTGGATCGGGTTGCACTACCTCGATCCGGAGCTGGCAGAGGGCATCCCTGAGGTGGATTACAAGATTCACTTCGAGGGAGGCTCTGTATTGTCCGGCACCCTCGACAAGGACGGAAAAGCCTTGCACGAAAATGTACTCAACGAAACTGTGAAGAAGGTCGTGTACAGCCCACGTGAGCCGAAGAAGGAAGAACCACACGATCCACTGGAAAAATTGGCTAGCTGATCTGCCGTGTGAAATCGATCTATCTCGGAGGACTACTGATGGCGGAAATCAATGCGACGCAACTGCGGAGCGCGATAGCGTGGGCGACGGGAGATGAAGAAGCACAAGAGCAGGAAAATGAACCCAGCTCGAATCCTTTTGTGTGGTTTTGGGAAGCAATCGAAGGGGACTTCAACGACAACAGGTCGACATCCCAAATCCTGGTTGACGCAGGCATCTCGATGATTCCGTTGGTTGATCAAGTCTGCGATGCACGTGATTTGATTGCGAACTGTCGCAAGCTGACGAAAGATCATACTGATGTCTGGAACTGGGTCGCTCTAGCCCTAACACTCATCGGTCTCTTTCCAGCGCTGGGCTCATTAGTCAAAGGAGTCCTGAAGATATTCTTCGGATATGTGAGGCGGTACGGAGAAAAAAAACTTGGCGAAGCAGTAGATGCCGCGATGGGATGGGTCATCTCATTCCTTCGTCGGCGGCGTGTGCAGGAATATCTCAAAACACACAAAGTCGATGAAGTTCTCAAGTGGTTGGCCGTTCAAATCAAATCCGTGCGCTCACGAGTCAGCGTCTCTGAGTTGAACGTCGCTTTTGATCGCGCAATCAAAGTTGTCGAGGTATTAGTGCACAAGGTTGAGTTCGTTCCAGTGCTCGGCAATAAAGCAAAACAAGCCTTACTTGAGGTTCAAAATATTAGATTGCTGGCAGATAAGCAATTTGCGCGTGCATTAAAACCGGTTCAGGATGTCTTGAATCGCGTGATTTTACGATTGGAACGCGAGGCGCTTGAAAGACAAAAAGGAATCGTCGACGTACGCAATGTGCATTTCAGGGGGACTCTTCCGGAGGCCAAAGCTATTTCTCTCATGAGGAATCCGCGAACGAAACCGCGTTGGCTAAGCGATGGATCCACGCCGCATTGGACCAAGGCAAAAGTAAAAGCCGAAAGGCCAAGAGTAGATGCACGCGTCAAAGACGGGTGGCCACCGCTCAGTGACGACAATATCCGTTCCTTTCATACGCTCGCGCACGCCGAAATCAAAGGGCCAGCTAGACTTTTTCGAATCCTGTCCCCAAACAGCAGGGCAATGAGCGACTGCTGGATTAGCGAAAAAGTGTTCAATGATATCCAAAATTCGCCTGATCCAAGGGAGGCATGGCGTAAGTTTCTTGCAGTATGGCCTGACTGGAACGCAAACGGACAATTCGTTATCTATGACTTAAAACCTGGAGAAATACTCAAGGCATGGCGTGGCCCCGCTTCTGGGCAAACGAAGGTAGATTTGCCAGATCAACATCTCGAAGGTGGTTGGGAGCAAATTGTGTTTAATTGTTTAGTATCGTGCGATCATATTCCTCGCCGTAGCTGGC
>NZ_JAULSI010000044.1 GCF_030711405.1 Massilia brevitalea | reverse complement strand
GGCCAGCTACGGCGAGGAATATGATCGCACGATACTAAACACCTAGACAATTCATTGCGGATTCCGGAGATCGCCGTCCAGCAACTTCAGGATCTAAAGGGCGCAGCCGCAGGATCTGTGTTCGCGAGAAATGCGATCGAATGGAGTATCCAGCTTGTGAACGAAGGGCGATTAGAACCTGATGCGGTCTATGTTGCAATCGGACTAGCTGCAAAAGCTCGGGGTTTCGCGAATACTCGGCAAATCCACGAGCACGTACTTCGCGAAACTAATCAAAACAGGGCGGATGGCGTCACCGCCAGATTGAAGAGCGCGATCGGCGGGTTGTCAGAAAGTAGTCTCGGTTCAATACTTATGAACCGACAAGACGCAGGCCAAGGGCGTTTGAATAAGAGTAGCAGCCTGGACGCAGGAGTGCCTTTATGAGTCGATTATCCCTCAGGGAATTAACTGTAGATGTAGTCGAACAAGGGGTGCGCAGACGCAAAGGGGCAACTCCCTGCAGGCTTGGCAAAAACATCAAATTTGATCTCGCCGCACTTGACTCCTTCTCGACGCTAAGGTGGCAGCCAGTTGTGTACGACATACTTGTTGTGGCTGCCGCCGTTGAATTCTGTGACCGCAGTTTGGCGCGAAGTGCGATGAACTGGGGCAGGCGATTTTTCGTGTCTATTCCAGTTCATGACCCCTGCCTATGGGCGGGGAAGACGGTGAAGCGGGCGTTGGTCGAGGCCTTAAATCTTTTAACCGGTGACGACTGGCATTTCGAGTTTCGCGCGCGTAAGGTACCGGCGCAGCCGCCTGCGCAGAGTCGTATGGAGTTTCCCTCAAATGCTGAAGCGGTCATTGCGTTTAGCGATGGTATGGATTCGCGTGCAGTTGATGGACTCGAACGGATTCGGCTTGGGTCGCGACTCATCCGCCTGAGAGTAGGCACCAAGCAGCATGACATTTCTCTGAAAGAGCGTCGTCAAGCTCCTTTTGCAGCAATACCTTACGCCGTTTCGCTTGATAACGGCAGGAATGCGGAAAGCAGCGCCCGAAGCCGGGGATTTAAGTTTAGTGTGGTTTCAGCGATCGCGGCCTACTTGATCGATGCACCGACGGCAATAGTCCCTGAAAGCGGGCAAGGGGCACTGGCGCCGGCGCTCCTGCCTGTCGGGCAGGGGTACGAGGACTACCGCAGTCACCCAGTCTTCACTGTGTTGATGGAGCGATTTGTCTTCGCACTGCTTGGACATCATATTCACTACAGTTTTCCTCGGCTATGGATGACCAAAGCCGAGACTCTGCGTGAGTTCGTTGCTAACTGCCCTGATGGCGAAAATTGGGCGAAAACTCGCTCATGTTGGCAGCAAGCTCGACAGGCGGCGGTGTCGGGCACAAAGCGACAATGCGGAGTTTGCGCTGCTTGCGTACTGCGTCGCCTAAGCGTCCATGCTGCCGGCCTTGATGAGACAAAGGAAACGTATGTGTGGGAATCGCTTCGGACGCCCACTTGGGAGGCCGGGGCATCGAACGACTTTACGTATTTAACGACGGCCCTACGGGAATATGCTATTGCAGGGGTGCTTCATTTCGAACATCTTGCCCTAGTCAGGAATTCGATCGAATACGAACTGCTTAAACGACGCAATACGACTGAGCTGGCCCGCTGTCTGGCGCTGCAGCCGCAAGTTGTTGAGCAGCGCATTGATCGGTTCCTGCAACAGCATGCCTCAGAATGGGCTGCATTTACCGATGATCTTGGGCAAGGATCGTTCGTGCGGAAATGGATAGGTGATTCATCATGAACAAAGCAAACTATGAGTTAAGCCCCAGTCAATTGGGCGATCGATTAAAGGTGGCGAGGGAAACGGCGAACATGACTCAGGACGCTGCTGCCAAGGCAGCAGGTCTTGCTCGTACCACGCTTGTTTCAATCGAGAAGGGACAACGTAGCGCAAGGCTTGAGGAAATCCAAACGCTTAGCCAGGTTTATGGCTTGTCTGCCAACGCCCTCATGCGGCGCGAGTCAGTCTTCGTCGATCTTGTTCCTCGTTTTCGGTCACTCCCGGAAACCGCCGATAGCGGTATCGAACAAGCTGCTCGAATGCTGAACGATCTTGTTAGGGCAGAAGTAGAGCTGGAGAACATTCTCGGTATCCAAAAAACGTTCAACTATCCGGCAGAGAAAACGATACTCCCTGGAGATGTACGTAAACAGGCGGAGCATGATGCTCAAAACTTGCGGAACTGGTTGGGCCTCGGGGAAGGACCAGTGCATAACTTATTTTCCCTCCTTGAGCTTCAGTTGGGCGTGCGAGTGTATAGTAGGAAACTCGCACCAAAAGTCTCTGGGCTATTCGCCTACGATGACGCTGTCGGAGCCTGCATCCTTATAAATTCGAGCCATCGGAAGGATCGTCGGACTCAAACCGGTGGCCACGAGCTCGGCCATTTCATCGCGACTCGAAGACAGCCCGAGGTATATCAGGACGCAAAATTTGAGAATTCACGTGAAGAGCGCTATGCGATTGCGTTTGGAGGGGCATTCCTAACCCCAGCCCGTGCAGTGATGGAGAAATTCAAGGAAGTGACCACGGGGAGCACTCATCTCACTCGTCGGCACATCATTTTGCTGTCCAATTTTTTTGGAGTATCTCGTCAAGCTATGGTGATGCGGCTTGAAGAGCTTGCGCTTACCAAAAAAGGAACTTGGGACTGGTTCATGGACAACGGCGGAATCACTGACGAGCAAGCTCAGCAAGTCTTGGGCTCAGCAGTATCGGATTCATTTCAGCCTGAGGTTGCGCAGTCTTCGCGGCTCTTCCTTCTTGCTATTGAGGCTTGGAAAAAGGACCTGATCAGTGAAGGTCAAATGTCCGAGATGTTGAAAATCGATCGAGAAAAAGTGCGCGAACTTCTGGAAGAAGCTGAGGAGGATGAGGTTAATGACCTTTTTAAGCTCTCTCACTGACCAAAACGCCACTCTTGTTCTCGATGCCAGCGTGGTCATCAATCTGCTAGCAACGGGGCATTCGAGCGCAATTCTTCGATCCCTGAATGCGCCGATCGTAGTTACTGATAACGTCGTGCGCGAGATCGAAGAAGGGGCGGCGGCTGGGCATTCGCACTTTGACTTGCTCAGGATAGCGTTAAGCGAACAGATCCTTCGGATGGAAAAACTCAACGGTAGAATCCTGGAAGACTTCTTTGATTTGGTATCCGGTAATACTGCGGAAACGTTGGGTGACGGTGAGGCGGCCACTCTCGCGCTAGCACACGGGTATGGCTTCATCGCTGCGATCGATGAAAAGAAGGCAACGAGAATCGCCGCTGAGCGCTTCGGGGCGCTGAAGTTGGCGACAACCGTTGACATACTCGCACATGAGGCCGTGCGTTCATCATTGGGGGTAGATCGACTTGCAGAAGCGACCTTTGACGCAATTCGACTATCAAGGATGCAAGTCCGGGAGTATCAGTTCGATTGGGTGGCGCGGACCATTGGCCCAGCCAGAGTTGATGCTTGTCTTAGCCTAAGAAAGTATGCTCGACGCAGGCCAGCAGCTGGTCCAAACTAATCTGGAGCTCTGCTTCGTTGCACAGTGGGGAGTATAAATCTCTGCGAGCTCCGCTTGGACTACAGGCCAGAAATTGACCGGACACAAGGACTAAGAATTCCACAAACAAAAACGCCAACCGGTGAGGGTTGGCGTTGCGTGAACGATGTTCTTGGTGGCCCGGGGCGGAATCACACCACCGACACAAGGATTTTCAATCCTCTGCGCTGGCAACGAGCGACCAGGCCTCGTCTTACGCCGATTCCTGGCGGGTGGGCAGCTTCCAGCCCGGCCGGATGAAATGGCAGGTATACCCGTTTGGATTGCGTTCCAGATAGTCCTGGTGTTCTGGCTCGGCCTCCCAGAAAGGTCCAGCCGCGACAACCTCGGTGACGGCCTTGCCGGGCCAGAGGCCGGACGCGTCAACGTCGGCGATGGTCTGCTCGGCCATGCGCTGTTGTGCATCGCTGAGATAGTAGATGCCGGAGCGATAGCTCATCCCCCGATCATTGCCCTGGCGGTTCGCCGTGGTCGGATCGTGAATCTGGAAGAAAAATTCGAGGATCTGGCGATAGCTGATCTGCCCTGGATCGAACACCAGTTCGAGCGCTTCTGCGTGCGTGCCATGGTTGCGGTAGGTGGCGTTGGGTACGTCTCCGCCAGTGTAGCCGACGCGCGTCGACAGCACGCCAGGTATACGGCGCAGCAATTCTTCCATGCCCCAGAAGCAGCCGCCGGCCAGAATGGCGGTTTCAGTTTGCGGTGTCATTCATTCCCTTTGCTTGAACAGGTGGTGGACCAAGAGAATACATCTTTCCACGTGAGTCCGTTCGTCGCCGCGCCTGTCGCGCATCGGCAGGTCACATCGTCACATTAGCATCGTTGAACGACAGGCTGCAGGCTCGAAGATCGTTGCGGATGGCCTCCTGGCCCGCGTGCGACATCCCGGCTGCGGCATTGGCGCGGTTCTCGGCAAGTGCGTTCAGAATCAGCCGTACAGTCTCTGCCGGCGCATCCCAGTGCGGAAAGTGGCCGCACCGGTCGAACCAGTGCAGTTGAGCATCCGGGAACAAGGCCAGCGCGCGCCTGGCTTGACGCGGAAAGCAGACCCGGTCGCGCCGCCCCCAGCCAATGACGAGTGGATGCGAGATGCTGTTGCGCGGGGCCCCTTGTTGTCCCTCACCATAGGCGAGCTGGGCCAGCAGTTCATCGAAGGCCGGCGAGGCCACATAGCTGCACAATTCATCGCTCACGGTGTCCGGCGACAGCTTTGTCGGCCGGGCAGAAAATTGCGCCAGCAACAAGGCGCGGCCAAGTGGGTTGGCGCACACCGCTGGCAGTACCGGGCACAGCAGCCGTAGCAGCCGGATCGACAGGTAGATCGAGCTGAAGAACGCGTGACGCTCCCATCCTTGCCAGAACCCACCTGGATTGAGCGCTACTACGCCGCCGACGATCCCACCGCGTCGCGCCAGCTCCAGCACGAGTCGTGCGCCCATCGAACTGCCGACTGCATCGATGCCGCTCAAGCCATGGGCATGGAGGAAGGCGGCGGTCTCGTCCGCCAGGGTGCGGATCGAGGTTTCACCGGCCAGCTTGGGCGTCTGGCCAAAGCCGGGCAGGTCCACGGCGATGACTTCGCGCCTGGTCGCGAGATCAGCCAGAATCGGATTCCAGCTTTGCCAATGACCGCCAAGGCCATGAATCAATAGCAAAGGTTTGCCGGTGCCTTGACGAATGTAATGCATGATCGAGCCTCCCATCGCACGGGCGTGCGTATTCTGGAAGCCTACCCTAGCGGGCACAATGGCTGCGCCCGTTAGGGATGTTTATGCGAAACAATAACGCCACCTCGCTGCATGGTCGGTGTGCGTTCTCTCTGATCGAGGGATGAAAGTCGGGAAATGGGCCGGACGCAAGGACTGTGGAGCCAGAAACAGCAACGCCCACTTGCATGAGTGGGCGTTGCGTGAACGATGNAAACAATAACGCCACCTCGCTGCATGGTCGGTGTGCGTTCTCTCTGATCGAGGGATGAAAGTCGGGAAATGGGCCGGACGCAAGGACTGTGGAGCCAGAAACAGCAACGCCCACTTGCATGAGTGGGCGTTGCGTGAACGATGTTCTTGGTGGCCCGGGGCGGAATCGAACCACCGACACAAGGATTTTCAATCCTCTGCTCTACCAACTGAGCTACCAGGCCAAGGCGGCGAATTTTAGCATGAACCAGCCGCAAGTCCATAATTTCTTAAAGCACGGCATCATCCCAACGCTACGTGCTCGCGCCGCCACTTCGCCGGCGATGTTCCCACTTCGCGCTTGAACGCCCGCGCAAACGCCGCCTCCGACTCGTAGCCGACTTCCAGCGCCACCGACGCCACCGGCGCCCGGCTGTCGCGCAGCAGGCCGGCCGCCGCCTCCATGCGCCAGCGCGCCAGGTATTGCATCGGCGGCAGGCCCAGCAGGCGCAGGAAGCGCGCGCAGAAGACCGAGCGCGACAGGCTGGCGGCGCGCGCCAGGTCGTCGATGGTCCAGGGCCGCGCCGGGGCGCGGTGGATCAGCGCCAGTGCGCGGCCCAGCTGCGGGTCGCGCAATCCCGCCAGCCAACCGGTGCTCCCCAGCGGCAGGTGTTCCAGATAGCGGCGCAGGGCGTCGATGAACATGGTTTCGCTGGCGCGTTCCAGCAGCGCCGCAGCGCCCGGCTGGTTCTGTTCCACGCGCACGGCCAGCGCGGCCAGGTCGGTGCGCGCGCTGGCGCCGCTGGCCGGCAGGTGCAGCAGGCGCGGCAGGGCGCCGAGCAGCGGGTTGAAGGGGTGGCGGTCGCAGCTGAGGAAGCCGCAGGTGACCCCGTTCTCGGCTTCCTGGGCCGGCTCGCCCCAGGTGATCTCGTATTGCGAGTGGAACACGATCGGGATCGGCTTGGGCGCGTCGCGGGTCTTGGCCACCCAGGCCGGGTCGATGCGCGTGGGCTGCTGGGCCGGGTCGCTGGAAAGCACGTGGCCGTCGCCGTGCGGCAGGATGATGGTGTCGCCCGGTTGCAGGCGCACCGGGGCCAGGCCGGCCACCGTGACCCAGCCGCTGCCGCGTGTGAGCACGTGGTATTCCATGACGTGCTCGGCGTCGGGGAAGAGCAGGCCGGCCAGGTCGCGCAGGGGCGGGGCTTCCACCGCCCAGTTTGTCGGCAAACTGAGCTGGTAAAAAACCGCGCCGCGCAGGCGTACCGAGCGCAGCACATCGGACAAGGTGTCGACACCCATCATTTCAGGATGCGCGGGCAAACCGGAGCGACGCTGGAGCAAGCCGCCGCTGCGCATGCGCGCGATACTCGTCATCTTCAAACCAGGAGATGGGAGGATGCCACCATGGACAAGCCAACGCAATCGACTTCTACCTTGACCCAGGGCCGTGGGGCCGCACAGCCGGACTTCGCCGTCATCAAGCGCCGCCAGCAGGCCACCTGGGCCAGCGGCGACTTCGCCGTCATCGGCGTGACCCTGCAAATCGTCGGCGAGACACTGGCCGAAGCCGCCGACATCCGGGCCGGCGAAACCGTGCTCGATGTGGCCGCCGGCAACGGCAATGCCAGCCTGGCCGCGGCCCACCGTTTCGCGCGCGTAACCTCGACCGACTATGTGCCGGCGCTGCTGGACAAGGGCCGGGCGCGGGCCGAGGCCGAAGGCCTGAAAATCGATTTCCGCGTCGCCGATGCCGAGGACCTGCCGTTCGCAGACAGCGCGTTCGACGTGGCGCTATCCACGTTCGGCGTGATGTTCGCGCCCGACCATGTCCGCTCTTCAAGCGAGCTGTTGCGCGTGGTGCGTCCCGGCGGGCGTATCGGCCTGGCGAGCTGGACGCCTCGAGGCCTGGTCGGCCAGTTGTTCAAGACGATCGGCAAGTACGTGCCGCCCCCGGCCGGGCTGCGCTCGCCCTCGATGTGGGGCAACGAGGATTACCTGCACGAACTGTTCGGCGCCCAGGCGGCCGGCATCCGCGTCACGCGCCGCACCTTCCTGTTCCGCTATGCCTCGACCGGGCACTGGCTGCAGGTATTCAAGGATTACTACGGCCCGGTGCAGAAAGCGTTTGCCGCGCTCGACGGCCCCGGCCAGGCGGCGCTGGAAGCCGACATCACCGGCATGCTGCAAGGCGCGAATACCGCCGGCGGCGCCTCGCTGGTGGTGCCGTCCGAGTACCTGGAAGCGGTGATCGTCAAGCGCAGCGAATAAGGGGGGAGGGGGCATCCGGAAGCGGGCGGCGGCGGCGCCGTCCGCTTCATGCCGATCAGCCGGCCTGGGTGGCAAGCGTGCCGAGCCAGGGCCGCAGCCCCGCAATCGCTTCTTCCTTCGACTTCGCCTCGATCTCGATCCACGGCGCCCCGGCGTAGGACGAGGGCATGGTGGCGATCAGGTCGGCATGCTGGCGGTCGTTGAAGCCTTCGCGGCCGTTCGAGATGTGCACCAGCTGCTGCGCCGGGTCGGGCCAGGTGTCGCGCGCCTTGGCCAGCATCTCGGCCACGCTCGGGTGCTCGTAGCTGTCGAGCTTTTCGTGCACGATGTGGTGGTGGGCGTCGAACACCATCGGCACGCCGGCGCGCTTGCAGATCGCATGGATTTCTTCGGCGCTGTACGAATACTCGTCGTTTTCCAGCGCCAGGCGCGAGCGGATGGCTTCAGGCAGGCGGCCAATCGAGGCCACCAGGGCGTCGGCCCGGTCGGACTTGCCGCCGTGGATTTCCAGGATCGCCCAAGGCGAGCGCGGCTGCTTCAGCAAGTCCATGATGTCGGCATGCATCTGCAGGATCTTGACGCTGTTTTCCACCACCGCTGGCGAATCCGAACTCAGCACCACGAACTGGTCCGGGTGCATCACCAGGCGGATGCCGGCGCTTGTGGCCCGTTCGCCCGAGCGCGCCAGGATCGGGGCCAGGGTTTCCAGGATATCGCGCCCGATCGGCTCGTCGGAAAACGGAAAGATCGAGGACGGCAGGCGGTACAGGGAAATGCCGTTTTGCTGGCAATAGCGCATGGCGCCGTCGAAGGTCTGGATGTTATCGCGGAAAATATCTTCCAATATCTTGCGCTGCCCATCGAGCGATTGTTCGAGCAAGCGCTTGCGGGTGACGGTCCGGTAGCGGACCTCTTTCGATACGGTAATGCATACCAGTCCGAGGTGAGGAGGCATAGGTTTCTCGCAGGATGACGTTGAACCCAGTATAGGCGTTCGTCCGCGCAGCCAGAGCGCGCTTGCCGGCGAACCCGGCCGCGATGCAAGTGGAGGTCGGGATGGCTCTTCGTCCCATCGGATGTTACTATTTTTCATCTTTTCTGGAGGGGCATGGCGGTGGCGTCGACAAGAGGGGAGTCCGCTCGTGATTACTGGTTCTGCCAGTTGGCTGGCTGGGGTGCGCTCACCGGCTTCAGCATCATCAGCTCTTCTTTCGGCAGCTGGCATGCCGCCCTCCAGTTTGCGCTGGCCAAGCTGTTCCTGATGGCGACTGGCCTCGGCCTGTCGCACCTGTGGCGCGCGCGCCTGCGCCGCCAGGGTTGGCTCGAGCGCCCGCGCGGCTTTCCGTATGCGCGCCTGGCCGCCGGCGTGCTGCTGCTGGCGCTGGCCCAGACCGCCTGCCTGGTGTGGACGGACCAGCTGTTCCGGGGCGGCGCCTTGTTCGACGACGAACCCGCCATGCTGGCATTTAATATCGGCCTGCTGGTGTTCATCTGGGCGGTGGTGTTCGCGGTCTGGACCCTGTGCTACGCGATGGCGCTGGCGCGGCGCCGGGCCGGCCGCTTCGAGCTGGAAAAGCTGCGCCTGGAAGTGAGCGTCAAGGACGCCGAGCTGCGCGCGCTGCAGGCCCAGGTCAACCCGCACTTTTTCTTCAATAGTCTGAACAGCATCCGCGCACTCACCTACGAAGACGCCGACGCCGCCGCGCGCGCGATCGGCCAGCTGGCCGGCATGATGCGCTACAGCCTGCAGGCCGGCCAGGCGCCGCTGGTGGCGCTCGGCGATGAACTGGCGGCGGTGCGCGCCTACCTCGACATGGAAAAGCTGCGCTTCGACGAGCGCCTGCAGCTCGACATCGACGTGGCGCCCGGCCTTGGCGCCGTGCGCCTGCCGCCGATGGTGCTGCAGACCCTGGCCGAGAACGCGGTGCGCCATGGCGTCGAGCGCAGCAGCGGACCATGCCGGATCGCGATCCGCGCGCGCCGCCTGGACGGCATGCTCGAAGTCGCGGTGGCCAACGAAGGCCGCATCGCCGCGCACAGCGATTCTACCCGGCTCGGGCTGGCGAATGCGCGCGACCGGCTGCTGCTGCAATGCGGCGCGCAGGCCGGCATTAGCCTGCGCGAGGCCGGCGGCTGGGTGCACGCGCTGGTCCGCCTGCCGCTGGAACACCATCCCCTGGAGACCCCATGAACATTGTGATCGTCGACGACGAGCGCCTGGCGCGCAACGAATTGCGCCGCCTGCTCGATGCGCACGAGGATATTTGCGTAGTGGGCGAGGCCGCCTGCGTCGCCGACGGCATCCGCGCCGTCGAGCGCATGGAACCGGACCTGGTGCTGCTCGACATCCAGATGCCCGACGGGACCGGCTTCGACCTGCTGGCGGCGCTGGACAAGCCGCCTGCGGTCGTCTTCACCACCGCCTACGACAGCCACGCGGTGCGCGCCTTCCAGGTCAGCGCGCTCGACTACCTGCTGAAACCGATCGAGCCGGAACGATTGGCGCAGGCGCTCGGCAAGCAGCGCGCGGCGGCGCAGGCCACGCCGGCGCCGGCGGCCGGCAGGGCGCCGGTCGACGGCAAGGTTTTCATCCAGGATGGCGGGCGTTGCTGGTTCGTCGAGTTGGACAACATCATGCTGTTCGAATCGGAAGGGAACTACACGCGCGTCTACTTCGACGGCCAGCGCCCGCTGCTGCTGCGCTCCCTGGTGCAGCTCGAAGCGCGCCTGGATCCGGCGCGCTTCCTGCGCGTGAGCCGCAGCCGCATCGTCAACCTGCGCTTCGTCGGCGCGGTCGATGCCGCGCCGTCCGGCGGCTTGCGCCTGACGCTGCGCGATGGCGTCACGGTGCCGATGTCACGCCGCCGCAGCGTCCTGTTCCGCCAGAGCGCCGGGCTTTAATCCACGCTCACCGCGCGCCGGTTGTCCTGCGGGTTGCGGTCGATGAGCAGGCCCGCTGGATCGAGGGTTACCGACGCCGGGCGCCGGTCGAACACCAGGGCCAGCACCGGCCGTCCGCCGGCCATGCGCTGGCGGCCGCGGTACAGCGGCGCGCCGTCCGTCTTGTTCTCCACTTCGCCCTCCACCATGATCTCCACCGGCTCGTCGTCGCGGCGCGCCACCTCCTGGCCCTTGGCATCGCGTTCGCTCTTGACCAACTGCAGCGTCAGCTTCAGGTCCCAGCGGCCGTCGGCGCGCCGGCTGGCGGCAGCGTCGAGGATGCGGTTGTCGTAGACCACCACCTTTTCCAGCAGGTCGGCCAGCAGGCCCTGCTGCGCCGGCGGCGTCACGGCGCGCAGCCGCGCCAGCAGTTCGGCGCTGGTCACGTACGGGTCGGTACGGTAGCGCGTATCGGCCAGCAGGCTGCGCAGGGCGGCGTTCACCTGCGCTTCGCCGATCTCGTGCGCGAGGCGCGCCAGCGCCAGGCTGCCCTTGCGGTACTGCAGCCAGACCTGGTTTTCCACGTCGACAAGCGGCACTTCCGGGGCGGCGGCGGCGCCGCGCCCGCGCAGGTATTCGTCGAGGTCGAAACGCAGGATGCGCGCCAGCTTGTCGTCGCCATACCGTTCGCGCAGCGCCATCAGCGCGGTGTACTCGGCCAGGGTCTCGGTGACCAGGCCGGCGCCGCGCACGTTGGCGGCAATCACCTGGTCGCCCCACCACTGGTGCGCCACTTCGTGGGCGGTCACGTAGAACACGTGGTCCACGCCTTCGCCGCCGCGCAGGTCGTTGATGAAGCCGAGCGACTCCGAGAACGGAATCGTCATCGGGTAGCTGCGCGCATGGCCCTGGTACAGCGGGGTCTCCAGGATGCGCAGCTCCTTGTGCGGATAGGGGCCGAAGTGGCGCGCGTGGTAGTCCAGCGCGGCGGTGGCGCCGGCCAGCATGCTGCCCACGTTCCAGGCGTGTTTCGGGTCGTGGTAGACCTTCACCGCCACGCCATGCCAGTCCACCTGGCGCACGTCCCAGCGCGCCGACTGCCAGGCGAAGAAGGGCAGGGCCGGTTGCGCCAGGCGGTAGTGGAAGTAGCGGCGACCGCCGCGCTCCCAGCTGCCGACCAGGTCGCCCGGCGCCATCGCCACCTGGCCGGCGGCGGTCGATACCGTGGTCTCGAAGCTGGCCAGGCCGCCGTCGAAGCCGTACATGGCAAGGTAATTCTGGCGCTGGGCTGCCTGGTCGCCGGCGGCGGCCATGCGCTGCCGGTCGCCCAGGCCGCGCTTGCGGCGCTCGGCGCCGTCCGCGATTTCCAGCGAGGCGTTGTAGCCGAAGCGCGGGAACACATCCTCGATCGAGAACAGGGTGCCGTTGCCGTTCACGGCCAGTGGTGCGCCGTCGTTGGTAAAGCCTGGATGGCGCACCCGCACCGTGAAGCCGAAGTCGACGCTGGCTCCCGGCGCCAGCGGCTGCGCCAAGGCGATCTCGCGCACGCCGAGGCGGGCGTCGTCGCGCAGCACGCGGTGCGCCGGCAACCGGGTGATGCGGGTGTCGGCCTGCGGATCGTTGTGCATGCGCAGGGTGGCGATCGGCGCCGTGCCGCTGTTGGTCAGCGTGTAGCGGCCGCGGATGTCGAGCGCGCGCTCCTCCGGATAGATGTCGACGTCGGCCGCGATGCCGGCAATGCGCGGGCGCGCCTCGTTGCGCAAGGGGCCGTAGCGCTTTTCGTAGTCCGCTCGCAAGTCCAGCTGCGCGGCGCGCGGTTCGAAACGGTTCAGCACATGGGTGTTGTAGACGATCCAGGCGCCGCTCGCCAGCCAGGCGGCCAGCGCGGTGCCCAAGGCCAGCGGCAGGCGGCGCGGCGCGGGGACCGAAGCAGGCACCGGGCGGCGCGTGCGCAGCATCTGCGCCAGCACCAGCAGGGCAGCGGCGAACGCGCCCCAGTAGACGGCGAACCAGCGCCAGCCGGCCAGGTAGTGGCCATAGCCGTTGATGTCGGAGTATTGCAGGGTCGGCAGAGTCGCGAAGCGCAGCAGGCGGTCCTCCACGCCCAGCACCCACAGCAGCGGGCCGGAACAGATCAGCGCCAGGCCGAACGCGTGGCCCAGGTACTTGTTGCGGACCGCCGTGTGCACGGCCAGCAGTCCCATTGCGATCAGCAGGTAGGGTACGGCGCCGACCAGAGTGCCCTGCAGGTAGAGCAGGGGCTCGATCGCGACGCCGCCCTTGGCCAGCTGGAGCGCGATCGCCACCGGCACGCCGGCCAGCAGGAAGGCCGCCACCACCGCGAACAGGGCGCCGGTGCGCGCCAGCAGCGGCGCCCAGCCTGGTAGCGGCAGCGCCTCGACCAGGCCATCCATGCGGTGCTGGCGTGCGCGGTGCACCAGTTCGCCGCTGAAGAACAGCAGCACGAGCGGCAGCACCACGTTCAGGCCGCCGGCCAGTTCCTCGAGCATCAGGTAAGTGAGCGGGTAGGGACGGCTGTCGAAGCGCACGCCGCCGGCGAACACGTTGATCACGAAGTTGGCCATGCCCAGCAACAGCATGATCAGGAAGGGCACGCTGCGCAGCACCGCGCGCGCATCCACGCACAGCAGGCTCCAGCAGCGCGTCAGGTCGGCGGCCAGGCCGGTGTGCACCGGGCTGCGACGCGGGGCCGCCGAGAGCGTGAACGCTGGCGCCGGCGTTGCGGACGGGGTGTCCGCCCCGGCCCGCATCCCGGACCTTGCCCATATCTTGAAACGCGCATTGCCGCTGCCCGCGCGCTGCGGCTTGAACATGGCCACGGTGGCGCCCAGCATGGCCAGCGCCAGCACGCTCCACAGCACGCGGTTCGCCAGCAGCATGCCGGTCAGCGCCGGCAGCTGGGTATTGCGTTCGGCGCCCGTGTAGTAGCGCGTGGCCTGGGCCAGGGCGCGCAGCGCAAAGGGGTCGAGCAGCAGCGCCAGGCTGGCGTCGCTGCCGCCGGCCAGGCCGGCGCCTGCCCACAGCGTGACAAAGGCCAGCACGCCCACGTAGACGGCGACCAGCGAGCGCGTGGTGGCCGCCAGCAGCATCAGGAAGGCGGCCACGAACAGCAGGTTGGGCAGCACCAGCACCAGCAGGCTCCAGGCATAGGTGGCGGCCGAGAACGGGCCCACGCGCGCCGGATCGACCCAGGGCATGGCCGCGCCGGCCGCCATCGCGAGCGTGGCCAGCACGAAGACCAGCACGCAGGCGGCGAAGCCGGCCAGGAAGCGGCCGCCCAGGTAGTCGCGCTTGCGCATCGGCGTGGCGTACAGCAGGTCGGCGATGCCGCTGTCGTTGTCGCGCAGGACTGCGCCGGCGACCAGGGCGGTGACCAGGAACAGCGCCGCCATGCTCAGGATGCCGAGCTGGTTGGCGACCACGACCGGGGCGTTCATGAAGGTGTTGCCGATGGCGCCGCCCAGGCGGATGTCGGTGCCGGCCGAAAGGAAGGCGAGCAAGGCCAGGACCGATGCGACGATCCAGAGCAGCGGCTGGCGCAACTGGTAGCGCAGGTCGAAGCGGAAAAATTCGGTGAACATGGCGGCTCCTCAGGCGGCGCTGCGCAGTTGCAGGAAGTACAGGTCCTCGAGGTCGGGCGCGATGCGCTCGAAGCCGGCTTCGGGCTGGCTAACGGCGTACACCTTGATCTGCGGCTGGCCGCCGACCAGCCGCGTAGACAGCACCTGGAACTGGCGTTGGTAGTCGGGCAGCGCGGCCTCGCTCACGCTGCGGCTCCAGACGCGGTCACCGAGGCTGGCGATGGCGGCGCGCGGCTCGCCCTGCACCAGCACCCGCCCCTTGGCGATCATTGCCATGCGCTGGCACAGGTCGGTCACGTCCTGCACGATGTGGGTCGAGAGGATCACGACCACGTTCTCGCCGATGCGTGCCAGCAGGTTCAGGAAGCGGTTGCGTTCGTCCGGGTCGAGGCCGGCGGTCGGTTCGTCGACCATCACCAGGCGCGGCGATCCGAGCAGGGCCTGGGCAATGCCGAAGCGCTGGCGCATGCCGCCCGAATAGCCAGCCACGGCGCGCTTGCGTGCCTCCCACAGGTTGGTCTGGTGCAGCAGCGCCTCTACCGCTTCCTTGCGCTCGCCGCGCGCGATGATGCCTTTCAGGATGGCGAAGTGATTGAGCAGTTCGAGCGCGCTGGTCTTCGGGTAGACCCCGAAGTCCTGGGGCAGGTAGCCGAGCTGGCGGCGCAGTACCTGCGGTTCGCGCAGCACGTCGACGCCATCGAAATGGATGCTGCCGCTGTCGGGCGCCTGCAGGGTGGCAAGGGTGCGCATCAGGGTCGACTTGCCGGCGCCGTTCGGGCCGAGCAGGCCGAACAGGCCGGCGGGGATGGACAGGCTGATGTCGTCGCTGGCGCGCACGCCGTTGGCGTAGGTCTTGCTCAGGTGTTGGATGGACAGCATGGTGCGGCTTCCTCGGCGTTCGTGGTGGAAGCTGCACGATAGCCGTGGTCAAAAACCGGATCGAGTGCCGATGGATGGGCGCGCGGGCGCCGTGATGAACGGTCGTGGATAGTGACGAACGGCGAAGGAAGAACGGCCGACGAACGGCAAGGCGTATGAACGGCAGGGCGCCTTCAGGCAGCGTGGCGCCTGTCCTCGTCCGCCAGCCGCGCCAGCACCTCGCCCAGCGGCATGGGCCGCGCAAACAGGTAACCCTGCATGTGCGGCGCGCCGTGCTCGGCCAGGAACTGCGCCTGCTCCGGCGTCTCCACGCCTTCGGCCACCACGCGCAGGCGCAGGTGGGCGGCCATGCCCAGGATGGTGCGCACGATGGCGGTGCCGTCGGCGTCGTGCGGTGTGTCGCGGATAAAGCTCTTGTCGATTTTCAGCTCGTAGAGCGGCATGCGCCTCAGGTAGGCCAGGTTCGAGTAGCCGGTGCCGAAGTCGTCGATCGAGAAGCGGATGCCGAGCGCGGCCAGTTCGCCCATGCGCGCGATGATGCCGTCGCGCTGGTCCACCACCAGCCCCTCGGTGAGCTCGAAGATCAGCTGGCTGGCCGGCACGCCGGTCTCCTGCAGCAGGCGCCGCACCGCATCGACGAAGTCGTGCTGGCGGAACTGCGAGGGACTGACGTTCACCGACAGCGGCAGCGCGTGGCCGGCCGCATCGAGCCGGCGCCAGGCCAGGCAGGCCTGGCGCAGCGCCCATGCGCCCAGCGGCACGATCAGGCCGGTCGCTTCCGCCACCGGGATGAAGACGTCGGGTGCGACATTGCTGCCGTCCTGGCGCCGCCAGCGCATCAGGAGTTCGGCGCCGACCGGGCTGCCGGCGGCATCGAACTGCAATTGCAGGTGCATCGCCAGTTCCTCGCGCGCCAGCGCCAGGCCGAGCTCGCGCTCCAGCGTCAGGCGCCCCTCGACCTCGGCGCGCATGGTGGCCTCGAACAGCGCCACGCCGTTGCGCCCGCCGGCCTTGGCGCGGTACATGGCGGTGTCGGCTTCGCGGAGTAAATCGTCGGCGCTCTGGCCCGGGCGCGGCAGCGGCGCCACGCCGATGCTGGCCGAGGAGTTGTAGCGGTGGCCGTCGATCTCGATGTCTTCGGCCAGCGCCGCGCGGATTTCCTGGGCGCGCGCCAGCGCGGCGCTGGACACCGCGGCTTCGCCCCGGCCCAGCCCGGTGAGCAGGACCACGAATTCGTCGCCGCCGATGCGCGCCACCATGCCGGCCTCGCCGACCAGGGCGGACAGGCGCGCCGCCGTCTGGCGCAGCAGGGCGTCGCCGGTGGCATGGCCGCGCGCGTCGTTCACATACTTGAAGTTGTCGAGGTCGATGAAGAGCAGGGCGCCGCCCGCATCGATAGCATCGCCCGCATGCGCCTGCGCCAGCTCGGCTTCCAGGCGCTCGCCCAGCAGGCGCCGGTTCGGCAGGCCGGTCAGCACGTCGTAGAAGGCCAGGCGGTGGATGGCGCCGGCGGCCTTTTTGCGCTCGCCGATGTCGCGCCCGACCACCACCCAGTGCGTGTGCGCCCCTTGCTCGTCGAGGAAAGGATTGACTTCGAGCTCGAGCCAGTAAGGCGTGCCGTCCTTGGCATGGACCATCAGTTCGGCCGACACGCCGCGGCCGCGCGCCATGGCGGCAGCGATGCGCGCCGCTTCATCGCGGTCGGTGCGAGGGCCGATCAGCAGCGTCATGCTGCGTCCCAGCAGTTCGTGGCGCGCATAGCCGGCGGCGCGCAGGAAGGCATCGTTGGCGAAGATGATCGGCTGCGGCTGGCCCGCGGCGGCGGCGCGGATGATGATGACCTTGTCGTTCAGTTGCGACACGGCGGCCGCGGCCAGGCGCAGCTCCGCGTTCAGCTGCTGCACGGCGTTCTGGCCTTCTTCCAGCGTGTCGGCGAACAGGCGCAGGTCGCCCAGCGAGGCTTCCAGCTTTTGCAGCAGGCTGCCGCAGGACACCGTGATCAGCGAGCCGACGAACATGAAGTTCAGCGCCACCAGCAGCGAGGAGGTGGCCTCGTGCGGCGGCAGGCCGGCAACGTCGGCCTGCACGATGCCCGCCAGGCCCAGCCCCAGGATGATGGCGGCGCTCAGGCCGAGGGCGGCCAGTGCCGGCCGCATGCCCAGCAGCACGGCGGCGAAGACGGGCGGCGCGACCAGGTAGAGCTGGGCTACCTGGCCGATGTTGACCATCATGCCGGTGGCGACGAAAAACACGATGGCGATGAAGTGCCAGACCCGCGTGTGGTAGGGCAGGCGGCGCAGGCGCCAGATGCAGGCCAGCCAGGCGATGGCCAGCAAATCGACTGCGATCACCGGCCACAGGCCTTCGCGCGCGGCCACCACGATGCTGGGTACGGCCGTGACAATGCCGAGCACGAGGACGATCGTGAGCAGACGGGAAAAGATGTGGGTGCGCCAGTGCGCAATGTCGGTGATGGGCGTCACTTGTTGCTTTCATATGCAAGCAAGTGCGAGTTGATTTAAAGCACTTTACTTTGCTGCAACGCAACATGGTAGCGCAGTTTTTTACCGCTTGTCACCCGTGGCGGCGCCAGGTGTTGCGCCGATGATGCGCTCTGTGTCCGGCTGCCCGGGCGCGTTTAACAGAGCATGCCGGTGCTATGGAAGGAGGGGCGGCAAGAGGCTGGCAATTTGCTATGCTTATGGATGATCCGTGCCGGACGGCCGGACGTTTATTGATGGAGCGCCACAGATGGCATCGTTGCAGGAACAATTTTTAAAGGCCGGCCTGGTCAACAAGGGCAAGGCCAAGCAGGTCCAACAGGACAAGAGCAAGCAGCAAAAGATCGACCGCCGGCACGGCACGCAAAGCGTGGACGAAGCCAAGCTGGCCGCGGCCGAGCTGCAGCGCAAGAACGCCGAGCGCGCGCGCGAGCTGAATGCCCAGCGCGACGCGGCCGCCCAGCAAAAGGCAATCATGGCGCAGATCCTCGACCTGGTGCAGAAGAACCGCCAGTCCAAGGGCAATGGCGACATCGCCTATAACTTCACGCACAACAGCAAGATCGAACGCATCCACGTGTCGAACAAGGTGCAGGAGCACCTGATGGCGGGGCGGCTCGTGATCGTGCGCATCGGCGACGCCACCGAGCTGGTGCCGCGCATCATCGGCGAGAAGATCGCCCAGCGCGACGCAGCGCTGGTGGTGCAGGTGAAGCGGGCGGCCGAGGTCGATCCGGACGACCCGTACGCGGCTTACCAGATTCCCGACGATCTGATGTGGTAAGCACCCTGGCGGGAACTCGCCTGTCGGGGTTGTCCAGTGGTAAGCTATTCTTGTCATTTCAACCTGAAGGAATGTTATGAAACCGCTGTTCTCCTCCGACGACGAAGCGAACGCCGCCTCCGCCGCGCCAGCACCTGCGCCGGCGCCCTTGCTGCCGCCGCTGTCGGCGCCGGTCGGCATGGATGCGCTGCCGGCCTTGCGCCCCGAGACGGCCCCGGCGCCGGCGCCGCAGGTCCGGGTCGACATCTCCGGCATCGACGACAAGGCCATCGAGGCCCTGGGCGGTTCCACCGGCGCCGGCGTGGCCAAGGTATCGGCCAAGCTGCTCGGCACGGTGCGTGCCTCGGATGCGGACGTGTTCGGCACCCAGCTGAACGAGCTGATCGCCACCTCGAAGGGCCTGGACCCGGCCAAGCTGCGCTCGGGCGGCCTGCTGTCGCGCGTGACGGGCATGTTCGGCTCGGTCAAGGAAAAGATGCTGTCGCAGTACCAGATGGTCGAATCGCGCATGGACACCCTGGTTGGGGAGATGAGCCGCCATGCCAACCTGCACCGCAAGCGCATCCAGGATTTCGACGAGATGTACAAGGGCCTGGAAACCTATTACCAGGGCCTGGACGCCGACGTGAAGAAGGGCGAAGCCTGGGCCGAGCGCCTGCGCCTGGCGGTGGCGCAGCAGGCCGCGCCCGTGAACGCCTTCGAGGCCCAGCAGGCCACCGAACTCAAGCGCCGTCTGGAGCGCCTGGAAAAGCGCATCGACGACCTGCGCCGCGCCATGCTGATGGCCACGCAGATGGTGCCGCAGATCCGCCTGTCGCAGGACAATGCGCGCGCGCTGACCGACACCTTTACCGACATCGTCAACGTTTCGATCCCGGCCTGGCGCAACGTGTTCTCGCTGTATCTGCTGCAGCTGGAAGCCAAGCAGAGCGCGGCCGTGGCGAATGCGGCGTATGACGCCACCGACGCCGCCTTCCGCGCCCAGGCCGACATGCTTCTGGAAAATACCGAGACCGTGGCGCGCGCCAAGCAGCGTTCGCTGGTCAGCCTGGAAACCGCCCAGCACGTGCAGGCCCAGCTAATCACCGCCTTCGACAAGCTCGAACAGATTTCGAACGAGGGCCAGCAGCGCCGCAAGGACGAGCTGCCGAAACTGCAGGAGCTGGAACGCGATCTGATCGCCCGCTTCTCGCCGGCCGTGGGCTGATCCCCGGCTCCTTGGCAACACCACCCATTTCACGATAAAAAGGAAGAATCCATGTCGACGATGCTCGAAACCGGCCATCGCATCAACCTCGAAAAAACCGCACCGGGCCTGAAGCGCGTGCGCATCGGCCTGGGCTGGAAAGTCAATGCGGCCGACGGCCAGGCCTTCGACCTCGATTCGTCGGTATTCCTGTGCCGCAAGGACGCCGACGACAACCCGGTCATGATCAGCAACGCCCACTTCGTCTACTACAACCACACGACCTCGCCGGATGGCGCGGTAGTGCACTCGGGCGACAACCGCACCGGCGACAAGGACGGCG
Organism: Massilia brevitalea; assembly: GCF_030711405.1. Lineage (GTDB taxonomy): Bacteria > Pseudomonadota > Gammaproteobacteria > Burkholderiales > Burkholderiaceae_D > Telluria > Telluria brevitalea. The sequence continues at coordinate 20,938 of NZ_JAULSI010000044.1, read as the reverse complement.
ACGACGAAGTCATCACCGTCGACCTGGCCCGGGTCGACCCGGCGGTAATGGAGATGCCGATCGTGGTCACCATCCACGACGCCGAGGTGCGCAAGCAGAACTTCGGCCGCGTCTCCGGCGCCTACGTGAAGGTGTACAACGACGAGACGGGCGAGGCGATCGCGCAGTACGACCTGAGCGAAGACTACTCGGACAAGACCGCGCTGCAGTTCGGCTCGCTGTACCGCCGCGATGGCGAATGGCGCTTCCACGCCGTCGGCGCCGGCTTCAAGCTGAACCTGGCGACTTTTATCCGCAAACTGGGCGGTACCGTCTGAGGATGCGCTGCCGGCTCGTTCGAAGCGCGCATGGCATACGCTGAAGACCGATGACCGACCAGAAGCCCAAGGCCTTCGATTTCGGCGCCGATGCCCAGCCTGCTGTCGAGGCTGCCATCCCGCCGGTGGCGCCGCGCGCCTTGGACTTTGGCGAAGCCCAGGAAGCCGCGCCGCCCGCCAGTGGTCCGCCCAGGGCATTGTCCTTTGATGACGTTCCTGTGGCGCCGGCAAGTTCAGGCATGACCGCGAAAGTTGTACCCGCGGCGCTGTTCGACAGCGAAGATCACCCGGCAGTGCGCGACGCCCTGGCCACCGCCCGCGCCGACTATCCAACCCTGTTCGCGCACGCGGAAGGGCGCTTCGCCATCCTGTTCCGGCGCATCCTGCCGGTCAAGCTGGCGCTGGTCACGGACTGGGCGGAAGAACCCCTGCTGGAGCAGGCCGCGCTGCTCCAGCCCATCACCGAGCTGGTCCTGAAATTCACCCGGATGGGCGTGCCCGCGCTGCTCGATGCCGCGCTGGAAAGCACGCGGGAGCCGACCGGCATGTTCGGCAAGCTGTTCCGCCGCCCGCTGCCGCCGGCCCACTACAAGCAAACGCTGACCTCGTCGCGTGCCCAGTTGCTGCAACTGATGGCCGACAGCGAGGTCGCCATGCGCAATCTGGAAGCGTCGGCGCAGAACCTGGGCTTGCATGGGGCAGTGCTGGCCGTGGTGGCGGCGCTTGCCGCCAATTCGCCGGATGCCGCCTTGCTCGATACGCTCACGCAGCGCCGCACATTGATAGGGCAGGCGGTGCGCCAGGCCGAGCTGTCGATCTTGCAGATGGGGCAGGTGCGCCAGCAGGCCGCCGACCTGATCGCGCAGGTGTCATCGTTCCTGACGGTGACCTTGCCGGCGCTGGAGATGGCGCAGGCGCAAGGCGGCGCTTGAGTGCGAAGAGCAGCGCAAGGCCTCGATAGCAGGCTTACTTTTTCTCGGGATCGTGGCCCCAGTTCATCAGCGAATAGCGCCAATCGCTCGATGCCGGATCGCTTTTGGTAGGCCCCTGTGCCAGGTGCCGGTGGATGTACCCGATCACCTTGCGCATGTGCGCGATGTCCTCTGCACTCAAGTCCTGGGCGTGCCGGTGCAACAGTTCGACGATGCGGCGTCCGGACTGGTGTCCGGTCGATTCGCCATTGCCGTGCTTCTGGCCGACACGCTTGGAGTCCTCAGTATCAAGCCACTTCTCCAGTTGGGCTGGCGTCATGTTCACCGCCTGCTTGAACTCCGCGACCGTCTCGCGCTGGGCTGCATCCTCATCACCGGTGCCTGCTTGTTTTGACATGCTTGCTCCAATAAACATTCGTCCGATAGACCGTATTTGCGTTTTAAAGTATCACGAACGCTGTTTTTTACGGCGCACCAGAAATCACCGGATGCATGTGTGACGGAATGTATTGAAGCAAGTAGCAATAGAAAACAAAAACGCCACCCGAAGGTGGCGTTTTTGCTTGCACTGCTTTCGCAATGCTGAATTCTTGGTGGCCCGGGGCGGAATCGAACCACCGACACAAGGATTTTCAATCCTCTGCTCTACCAACTGAGCTACCAGGCCAAGAGAGGCATGATTATAGCCAGCGCCTCGCGGCTCTGCAAGTCCCACTTGCAACTTTCTTTTGACGCCCTGGTGGCGGCCCGCGGCGTGCCGGAAGGATGCCGCTATATAATGCCTGGCATGACGACACCACATTCTTCCACTGCACAATCCCGCGTCAGCGATGTCTGCATCGTCGGCAATGGCGCCATTGCCAAGACCGCGGCCCTCGGTTTTGCCCAGGCCGGGCATAGCGTCACCCTGCTGGTGCCGGCGCCGCGCCTGGCGGCGGAAGAGGCGGCGCCGACGTTCGCGCCGGGCACGGAACGGCCCTGGGACGTGCGCGTCTACGCCCTGAACCACACGGCCCACGATTTGCTGTCGGCGCTGAAGGTGTGGGGCGCAATGGACGCGGCGCGCATTGCGCCGGTGGATGCAATGGCGGTGAATGGCGATGGCAAGGAAGGTGGCGACGCGGGCGGCAACCCCGGCGGCAAGCTCGGCTTCGACGCCTTTGGCGCCCACACCGGCGCCCTGGCCTGGATCGTCGAGGACAGCAACCTCAACCAGGCGCTGGATGCGGCGCTGAAGTTCGCGCACAACGTGCAGGTCGTCAGCGGCAGCGCCAGCCGGCTGACCTGCGGCCCGGAAGGCGCGCAAGTCGAGCTGGAAGACGGCCGCAGGCTCGACGCCAAGTTGGTGGTCGGCGCCGACGGCCGCGATTCCTGGGTGCGCGGGCAGTGCGACATCGGCATCGACTACCGCTCCTACCACCAGCGCGCGATCGTCACCAATTTTGCCTGCGAAAAACCGCACCACGGCGTGGCCCACCAGTGGTTCACCTGCAAGGACGGCATCGTGGCGCTGCTGCCGCTGCCGGGCAACAAGGTGTCGCTGGTATGGTCGGCGCCGGAGACCCTGGCCGCGACGCTGATGGAAGAATCGCTCGGCGAGCTGGCGATTCGCCTGTGCGAATATGCCGACGAGCCGCTCGGCGCCCTCAAGCCACTGCAGCCGGAAGCCGTGAAAACAGTGCCGCTGGCGCTGGTGCGTCCGCATGCGCTGGTAGCGCCGCACGTGGCGCTGGTCGGCGACGCGGCGCACGCCGTACATCCGCTGGCCGGGCACGGCATGAACCTGGGCTTCGGCGACGTGGTCGACTTACTGCGCGTGATCGGCGAGCGCGAGGAACACCGCGCGGTCGGCGACGAGCGCGTGCTGGCGCGGTATGCGCGTGCGCGCAAGGAAGACGTGCTCTTGATGCAGCTGGCCACCGACGGCCTGGAGCGCCTGTTCGGCGCGAACCTCGAACCCGTGCGCGTGGTGCGCAACCTGGGCCTGGACTTGCTCGACAAGCTGCCCTTCGTGAAAAGGCGCCTGATGGCGCATGCCATCGGCAAGTAATTTTCTAAGGAATTCAACGTGATGTTAAAAACCAAGGTCGCCGTACTGCTGGCGACGGGCCTGATTGCGGGTTGTGTCGATGCCCAGAACACCGAAACCGCGATCCGCAAGAATATCGAGCCGCGCCTGGGCGGCGCCAAGATCGATTCGATCAAGGAAACGCCGTACAGCGGCCTGTACGAGCTGCGCGTCGGCGGCGACATCCTGTACACCGACAAGAAAGCCGAGTACCTGTTCATCGGCCAGGTGTTCGACGCCAAGAGCTCGAAGAACCTGACCCGCGAGCGCATCGACCAGCTGAACAAGGTCAAGTTCTCCGACCTGCCGCTGGACATGGCGCTCAAGCAGGTGAAGGGCGACGGCAAGCGCGTGATCGCCGTGTTCGAAGACCCGAACTGCGGCTACTGCAAGCGCCTGCGCCAGACCACGCTGGCCCAGCTGGACAACGTCACCATCTATACCTTCATGTACAACATCCTGTCGCCGGATTCCTTCGAAAAATCGAAGAACATCTGGTGCGCGTCGGACCGGGTCAAGGCCTGGGACGATTGGATGATCAACGGCAAGGTGCCGGCGGCGACCCCCGACAGCTGCGTCACGCCGAACGACAAGGTCGTGGAGCTGGGCCACAAGCTGAACATCCAGGGCACGCCGGCCATCTTCTTCACCGACGGCAGCCGCATCCCGGGCGCGGTCGACCTGAAGACGCTGGAAGCGAAGCTGGAATCGTTGAAATAAACATTAGTTATACGGGCTAAACATTTGTTTAGCCATGATCGGGAGCAGGGCGGCATGGTCCAACTCAACATCAACGGGCGCGACCTGCAGGTCGATGCCGATCCGTCTACGCCCATCCTCTGGGCCCTGCGCGACAATCTGGACCTGACCGGTACCAAGTTCGGCTGCGGCGCCGCCTTGTGCGGCGCCTGCACCGTGCACCTGGAAGGCGCGCCGATCCGCTCCTGCATCACGCCGGTCTCGGCCGCCGCCGGTTTGAAGATCACCACCATCGAAGCGATGGCCGGCGACCCGGTCGGCAAGGCCGTGCAGGACGCCTGGATACGCCACGACGTGCCGCAATGCGGCTATTGCCAGAGCGGGCAGGTGATGAGCGCCACCGCGCTGCTGCGCACCAACAAGGCGCCGAGCGACGCCGACATCGACAACGCCATGAGCGGGAACATCTGCCGCTGCGGCACCTACCAGCGGATCCGCGCGGCCATCAAGGATGCCGCGCAGACGCTGGCATGAATGTCGCAGGGAATGTAGCCGCGAATGTCGCCGGGATTTTGCTGGCTGCGGGCCGGGGCCGGCGCTTCGATCCGCTGGGCGAACACAACAAGCTGCTGCAGTTGCTGCCCGATGGCGAGCCGGTGGTGGTGGCCAGCGCGCGTGCGCTGTTGTCCGTCGTGCCGCGCGTGATCGCGGTGGTGCCGCCTTCGGACGGCGGCGTCGCCGATCTCCTGCGCGGGCTGGGCGTCGAGGTCACGCTGTGTCCTGACGCCGACAGCGGCATGGCAGCGTCCCTCGTGCATGCCATCCGCCACTCGCTGCCTGCCGCCGATGCCTGGCTGGTGGCGCTGGGCGACATGCCTTTCGTTTCTCCCGCGACGATGCGGGCGCTGCTCGCTGCCCTGGCCGATGGCGCGGACATCGCGGCGCCAGTGCACGCCGGGCGGCGCGGCAACCCGGTGGCCTTTGGCGCAGCGCACCTGCCGGCGTTACTGGCGCTGGAAGGCGAGCATGGCGCGCGTGCGCTGCTCAAATCGATGCCGGTGCGCGAAGTCGAGGTCGACGACCCCGGGATATTCCGCGACATCGACACCCCGGCCGACCTCTAGCGCTTGCGGGTCCGGGCGCTGCCGAATCGTTTACACTATACATATCGGCAGCCTTCCTTTGAACTCATGAAAAAATCATCGCAGCCCATCCAGACCGCCATCCAGTACAGCATCGTTCCCAAGGACCTGGCCGGCCACCTGTTCAACGTGACGGTGACGGTGCCCACGCCCGCGCCGGATGGCCAGGTGTTCGCCCTGCCGGCCTGGATCCCGGGCAGCTACATGATCCGCGAATTCGCGCGCAACATCGTGCGCATCCGCGCCGAGGCAAACGGCGCCGCCGTCGCGCTAGCCAAGCTCGACAAGCACTCCTGGCAGGCCGCCCCGGTCGAAGGTCCGCTGACCCTGCACTACGAAGTCTATGCCTGGGACCTGTCGGTGCGCGCCGCCCACCTCGACCAGACCCACGGCTTCTTCAACGGCACCAGCGTGTTCCTGCGCGTGGTCGGCCAGGAAGCGCAGGCGCACCAGGTCGACATCGGGCGTCCCGCCGACCCGGCCGCCAAGACCTGGCGCGTGGCCACTGCGATGAAGGAACTCGGCGCCAAGCGCTACGGCTTCGGCACCTACGTGGCCGGCGACTACGACGAGCTGATCGACCACCCGGTGGAAATGGGCGACTTCGCGCTGGCCAGCTTCAAGGCGCACGGCATCCCGCACGACATCGTCATCACCGGCCGCGTGCCGAACCTGGACATGGCGCGCCTGCAGGCCGACCTGAAGGCCATCTGCGAAACCCAGATCGCCTTCTTCGAGCCGGAGACGAAAAAGGCGCCGCTCGAGCGCTACGTGTTCATGACCATGGCCGTGGGCGATGGCTACGGCGGCCTCGAGCACCGCGCCTCGACCGCGCTGATCTGCGCGCGCGCCGATCTGCCCTGCGTAGGCGGACCGAAGTCGGGCGAGCCGGGCGAGGGCTACCTGAAATTCCTGGGCCTGTGCAGCCACGAATACTTCCATACCTGGAACGTCAAGCGCATCAAGCCGGCCGTGTTCGCGCCTTACGACCTGCAGGTGGAAAACTACACGCCGCTGCTGTGGCTGTTCGAAGGCTTTACCAGCTATTACGACGACTTGTTGCTGGTACGCGCCGGCATCATCGGCGAGCCGACCTATTTCAAATTGCTGGGCAAGACCGTCGGCAGCGTGCTGCGCGGCAGCGGCCGCACCAAGCAGAGCGTGGCCGATTCCAGCTTCGATGCCTGGAGCAAGTACTACCGCCAGGACGAGAACTCGCCGAACGCCATCATCAGCTACTACACCAAAGGCTCGCTGATTGCGCTGGCATTCGACCTGACGATTCGCACCAAGACGAATGGCGCGCGTTCGCTGGACGACATCATGCGCGCGCTGTGGCAGCGCTACGGGCGCGACTTCTACGCCGGCGCGGGCCGCGGCGTGACCGAGCGCGAAGTGGAAGCGCTGTTCGACGAAGTCAGCGGCGTCAGGCTGCGGGGCTTGTTCGACAAGTACATCCGCGGGGTCGAGGACCTGCCGCTGGCCAAGCTGTACGCGCCGCTGGGCGTCAAGCTGGTGGATGAGCGCAACAGCGGCAAGCCTTCGCTCGACGCCGGCATCGGCCGCGACCCGCTCGGCGCCAAGCTGAGCCAGGTGCACGAGGGTGGGGCGGCGCACCAGGCCGGGTTGTCGGCGCTGGACATCGTGATTGCGATCGACGGCTTGCGCGTGAACGGCAATCCGCCGAACGTGGATGCGCTGCTGTCGCGTTATCGCGTGGGCGACAAAGTAACGGTGCATGCGTTCCGGCGCGACGAGTTGATGGCGTTCGACGTGGTGCTGCAAGGCGACCGCGTGCCCGGCATCACGCTGTCGCCGGTTGCCGGCGTGCGCAAGGCCGGGACGATTGCGCGGCCGAGCGCGGTGTAATCAATCAACCGTCGCGGTGCCTGCGTACACGCGACGTTCGTATGAGTCGATACGGCAACCGTAGGGTGGGCACTCCGTGCCCACGCTGTACGCACGTTACCCTGGTCGATACCAGCGAGGTATCGCCCGCGCAGCATGCAAACGGACACGCACGCTGCAATCTCGGGTTTCGTTAAGCGTTAGCGAGCGACGTTTCGACGCAGCGGGTGCAAGGAGACGTGCGTACCGCGTGGGCACGTTCGTGTTCAAGGCCGCCAGCCTTGAACACCCCACCGTACGGTTGCGGCCGCAGACCCCGGCCAGCAGCATCATATCGGTTTAGGCCATAGGCCCTGCCAGCACCATCATATCGACTGAGGCCTCATGCTCCAGCCAGCGCCGTCATATCGGTTGAGGCCGTGGGCCGCGGTAGTCCCATCACATCACTGCGGCCCGGCGAGGCTCCGCAACTGAAACCGATACTGGTCGTTGAACAGGAACGTCTCGGAAAACGTCAGCTTGCGCACACTCCCCGCCAGCAGGTGCACGGGCCGGGGCAGCGGCCCGCTGCGCCGCATCGACGCGACGGCCACCTGCGAGGCATCGTCATCGCGCGACCTCTGCACCTTTACCTCTTCCAATTCCCCATCGTCGCGCACCGTGATGTTCAGCACCACGATGGCCGGCAGCATCGGCGGCAAACGCCCGCTGAAGGTCTGCCCGGTGTTGTGACGCATCACGTGCTGCGCCACTTCCGCCTTGTACGCATCGAGCGTGCGCGAAGGCGCCGGCGCCGGGGCATCGAGTGGGCCGACAGGGCTGGGAGTGGAAGGGGAACCGGGAAGGATGGCCTCGACAAGTCGTCGGGCCGTGGAAGCGACGGGCTGGACCGTGCTGCATCCGCCCAGGGCTGCCAGTAGAAGAAGGAGGGCGGCCCTGATGCGGATGGAAGTGTTCATGTCAGTCGAATAATCGTCGCAATTCGTTGCCGGGATCGGGCGCCCGCATGAAGGCTTCGCCCACCAGGAAAGCATGCACGTTGGCCGCGCGCATGCGCTCGACATCGTCGCGCACGGCAATGCCGGACTCGGTGACCACCAGCCGCTCCGCCGGGATACGCGGCAGCAGGTCGATGGTCGTGTCGAGCGACACGGCAAACGTGCGCAGGTTGCGGTTGTTGATGCCCACGAGGCGCGTTTTCAGGCGCAGCGCCGCGGTCAACTCATCACCGTCATGTACTTCGACCAGCACGTCCATGCCGAGTTCCTGCGCACATGCCTCCAACTCGGCCATCAAGCCATGATCCAGCGCAGACACGATCAAGAGAATCGCGTCTGCTCCCATCGCGCGCGCTTCATACACCTGGTACATGTCGACGATGAAGTCCTTGCGGATCACCGGAATCTCGACCGCCGCGCGCGCCTGGCGCAGGTAGTCGGCGTGGCCCTGGAAAAAGTTCACGTCGGTCAGCACCGACAGGCAAGCCGCGCCACCCTCGGCATAGCTCTCGGCAATCTGCGCCGGGCGGAAATCCGGCCGCAAGATACCCTTCGACGGCGAGGCCTTTTTCACTTCGGCGATGACGCCGGCACGGCCAGCAGCAATCTGATTGCGCAGGCTCGCTTCAAATCCGCGCAATCCGGCGCGCAGTTCGCTATCGCCTTCGACCTCGCGGCGCAGGCTGTTCAGGTCGCGGTGCTTCTTCGCCGCCGCCACTTCGTCGGCCTTCACGGCCAGGATCTTGTTCAGGATGTCGGACATGGATCAGCGTGCTCCCAGCTGGCGCGTGACGTTCACGAACTGCTCCAGCTTGGCCAGCGCCGCGCCGGAGGCGATGGTCTCGCGCGCCTTGGCCAGGCCTTCCTCGATCGAGGCGCACACGCCCGCCGCATACAGCGCGGTGCCGGCATTCAGCGCTACGATGTCGTGCGCCGGGCCCGGCTCGCCGCGCAGCGCTTCCAGCACGCGCACCTTCGATTCCTCGGTATTCGCCACTTTTAAATTGCGGCTCGAGACCATCTGCAGGCCGAAGTCCTCGGGGTGAATTTCGTACTCGCGGATTTCGCCGTTCACCAGTTCACCGACCACGGTGCCGGCGCCGAGCGAGACTTCGTCCATGTTGTCGCGGCCCCAGACCACCAATGCATGCTGGGCGCCGAGACGCTGCAGTACGCGCACCTGGATGCCGACCAGGTCGGGGTGGAACACGCCCATCAGGATGTTCGGTGCGCCGGCCGGATTGGTCAGCGGCCCGAGGATGTTGAAGATGCTGCGCACACCGAGTTCGCGGCGCACCGGCGCCACGTGCTTCATGGCCGCGTGGTGGTTCGGCGCGAACATGAAGCCAATGCCGGTCTGGGCGATGGACTGGGCGATCTGCTCCGGCTTCAAATCGATCTGCGCGCCGAGCGCTTCGATCAGGTCGGCGCTGCCCGACGACGACGACACGCTGCGCCCGCCGTGCTTGGCCACGCGCGCACCGGCGGCGGCGGCCACGAACATCGACGCGCTGGAGATATTGAAGGTATTCGCGCCGTCGCCGCCGGTGCCGACGATGTCGAGCAGGCGGCTGGTGTCGGCCATCGGCACCTTGGTCGAGAACTCGCGCATGACTTGCGCGGCAGCGGTGATCTCGCCGATGGTTTCCTTTTTCACGCGCAGGCCCATCGTCAGGGCGGCGACCATGGTCGGCGACATTTCGCCGGCCATGATCTGGCGGAACAGGTGCAGCATCTCGTCGTGGAAGATCTCGCGGTGTTCGATACAGCGCAGCAGCGCTTCTTGTGGTGTGATCGGCATGGAGGTTCCAGTAGGGTTATGAGCGCGCGAGGAAGTTCTTCAGCAGCGCGTGGCCGTGCTCGGACAGGATCGACTCGGGGTGGAACTGCACGCCCTCGATGTCGAGTTCCTTGTGGCGCACGCCCATGATCTCGCCGTCGTCGGTCCATGCCGTCACTTCCAGGCAGTCGGGCAGCGAGGCGCGCTCGATGGCCAGCGAGTGGTAGCGGATCACGGTGAACGGGCTCGGAATGCCCTTGAACACGCCAACGCCGGTATGCGCCACCAGCGAGGTCTTGCCGTGCATGACCTGCTTGGCGCGCACGATCTTGCCGCCGAATGCTTCGCCGATGGCCTGGTGGCCGAGGCAGACGCCCAACACGGGCAGCTTGCCGCCGAATTCCTTGATCACGTCGACCGAGACACCGGCGTCGACTGGCGCCTTCGGCCCCGGCGAAATGCAGATTCGCTCGGGCGCCATGGCCGCGATATCGTCCAGCGTGACTTCGTCGTTGCGCACGGTGCGCACGTCTTCACCCAGTTCGCCGAAGTACTGCACGATGTTGTAGGTGAAGGAATCGTAGTTGTCGATCATTAGCAGCATGTCAGAGCTCCCCATCCAGTCCGTCTTGCACCTGCTCGGCCGCGCGCAGTACGGCGCGCGCCTTGTTTTCGGTTTCCTGCCATTCCATCTCGGCGACCGAGTCGGCGACGATGCCGGCCGCCGCCTGCACGTACAGATTGCCGTCCTTGATCACGCCGGTGCGGATCGCGATCGCCACGTCCATCTCGCCGCCAAACGACAGGTAGCCGCAGGCGCCGCCGTAGATGCCGCGTTTCACCGGTTCGAGTTCGTCGATGATTTCCATTGCCCGCACCTTCGGCGCACCGGTCAGGGTGCCGGCCGGGAAGGTGGCGCGCAGCACGTCCAGGTTCGACAGGCCTTCCTTCAGGCTGCCTTCGACGTTCGAGACGATGTGCTGCACGTGCGAGTATTTTTCGATGACCATGCGGTCGGTCACCTTCACGCTGCCGGTTTCGGCGATGCGGCCGATGTCGTTGCGCGCCAGGTCGATCAGCATCACGTGCTCGGCGATTTCCTTCGGGTCGGCCAGCAGTTCGACCGCCAGTTCGGCGTCGCGTTCCGGCGTCGATCCGCGCGGGCGGGTGCCGGCGATCGGGCGCAGCGTGACCTTGCGTTCGCCGGCCGGCGAGGTTTCATTGCGAACCAGGATCTCCGGCGAGGCGCCGACGATCTGCATGTCGCCGAAGTTGTAGTAGTACATGTAGGGCGAGGGATTCAGCGAGCGCAGCGCGCGGTACAGCGACAGCGGCGAATCCACATACGGCTTGCGGATGCGCTGGCCGATCTGCACCTGCATCAGGTCGCCGGCCATCACGTATTCGTGGGCCTTGGCCACCGCCGCCAGGTAGTCTTCCTTGCTGAAGTCGCGCACCGCTTCGGTCCGCACCGAGCCGGTGGTGACGGGCACGTCGACGCTACGGCGCAGCATCACGCGCAGGTCTTTCAAGCGCTGGCGTGCCTTCACAAACGCTTCCGGCTGCGACGGGTCGGCATACACGATCAGGTACAGCTTGCCCGACAGGTTGTCGATGACGGCCAGTTCTTCCGTCACCAAGAGCTGGATCTCAGGCAGGCCAAGGTCGTCCTTTGGTGCGCTGCCGGCGAGTTTGCGCTCGATGTGGCGCACCGTGTCGTAGCCGAAGTAGCCGGCCAGGCCGCCGCAGAAGCGCGGCATGCCGGGGCGCAGCGCCACCTTGAAGCGCGCCTGGAATTGTTCGATGAAGTCGAGCGGGTTGCCTTCGTGCGTCTCGACCACCGCGCCGTTCGTCACGATCTCGACAACGTTGCCGGTGGCGCGCAGCAGGGTCTTGGCCGGCAGGCCGATGAAGGAGTAGCGCCCGAAGCGCTCGCCGCCGACGACGGACTCCAGCAGGAAGGTGTTCTTGCCGGTGTCCTGCGACTGGGCCAGCTTCAGGTAGAGCGAGAGCGGCGTTTCCAGGTCGGCAAAGGCTTCGGCGATGAGCGGAATGCGGTTGTAGCCCTGGTTGGCTAGCGAGCGGAATTCGAGTTCGGTCATGTTCTTCTCCGGGCCGCCCCTGTTGGAGGGAGGTGGGGCGGCGGTAGTTCAAAAAACCTGCCGGATGCGCGTGCAGCCGGCAGCAATCAATACGGGTTAGTGAGCCCAGGATTGCCAGCGTCGCCACAGCCAGGCCTCAAGGGCGCCGGTTTGGTTGACAGTGTGTTTTTTGGTGAAGAACATGTATAGATAAGTAGATTTAAGCGCCGTTGTGCGCACGAATCAGCTTCGCGGCATCGAGTAGCGAATTAACTATACCATCGGAATCGATCTCTTGAACAGGCCTTCCGTGGTTATAACCATATGGCACTGTGAGCACGAAGCAACGCGCGGCGCGTGCCGCTTCGGCATCGTTCGACGAATCGCCGATGGCCACCACCTGCTGCGGCGGCAGGTCGAAGTCGCTGCAGACCTGCAGCAGCGGCAGCGGATCGGGCTTCTTCCGGGGCAGCGAATCGCCGCCGTAGACCAGCTCGAAATACGGCGCCAGCCCCTTTTGCGCCAGCAGCGGCGTGGTGAAGCTGATCGGCTTGTTGGTCACGCAGGCCAGGCGCAGGCCCATGTCGCGCAGGGCTTGCAGGCCTTCGATCACGCCTGCGTACAGGACGCTCTTTTCGCCGTTGATGGCGAGGTAATGGCGCTGGTAGGCGGCCATCGCGTCCTCGTACACGGCTTCGACGCGCTCGGGGGCGAAGTCGAGCGAGAGCACGTCGCGGATCAGCTTTTCCGAGCCCTTGCCGACCATCGGCTTGATGGTGTCCTGCCCGATCGGCGCCAGCGAGAATTCGGCGCGCATGGCATTCAGGGCCAGTTCGAAATCTGGCACCGTGTCGAGCATGGTGCCGTCGAGGTCGATGATGGCGGCCCTGATGGCCGCGGCGCCGGCCCGCATTACTTGCCTACGGTTGCCAGTTCGGCGCGCATGGCGTCGATCACGGCCTTGTAGTCGGGCTTGCCGAAGATGGCCGAGCCGGCGACAAAGGTGTCGGCGCCGGCAGCGGCGGCAGCGGCGATGTTCTCGGCCTTGATGCCGCCATCGACTTCCAGCATGATGTCGCGGCCGGATTCGTCGATCAGGCGGCGTGCGATGGCGATTTTCTTCAGCGCTTCCGGGATGAAGGACTGGCCGCCGAAGCCCGGGTTCACCGACATGATGAGGATCATGTCGATCTTGTCCATCACGTGTTCCAGGTAGTGCATCGGCGTGCCCGGGTTGAACACCAGGCCGGCCTTGCAGCCGTGGTCGCGGATCAGTTGCAGGGTGCGGTCGATGTGCTCCGAGGCTTCCGGGTGGAAGGTGATGATGTTGGCGCCGGCTTTCGCGAAGTCCGGAATGATGCGGTCGACCGGTTTCACCATCAGGTGCACGTCGATCGGCACCTGCACGTGCGGGCGGATCGCCTGGCAGACCAGTGGGCCGATCGTCAGGTTCGGCACGTAATGGTTGTCCATCACGTCGAAGTGGATGATGTCGGCGCCGGCCTCGACGACGTTGCGGACTTCCTCGCCCAGGCGGGCGAAATCGGCGGACAGGATGCTGGGAGCGATGCGGTAGGTGGTCATTGCGGTGACTGGTCGTGATCGGGAATCCGGCTATTTTACGCCGAGCCGGCATCTAACCGCGCGAACCGGGTTTTTGCCGGCCCTGTATCATTGCCGTTTTGCGCACATCCGCGCCGCCACCGGGCCGCGTCATTCGCGCAGGCAACTAATAACCATAAGAGGAAAGCCGATGTCCGCCTACGATTTCACCGTTACCGTCCGCACCCAGCACTTGCCCGAGCAATCCAGCCCAGAGCGCGACAACTATGCGTTTTCCTACACGATCACGATCCGCAATACCGGCAGCGTGCCGGCCCAGCTGATCTCGCGCCACTGGGTGATCACCGACGCCAGCAACCGCACCCAGGAAGTGTCTGGCCTGGGCGTGGTCGGACACCAGCCGCTGCTGAAACCGGGCGAGCAGTTCGAATACACCAGCGGCACCCATCTGGCCACGCCGCAGGGCTCGATGCGCGGCGAATACTTCTGCGTGGCCGAGGATGGCCACCGCTTCGAGGTGGCGATTCCCGAGTTCGTGCTGTCGCTGCCGCGCAGCCTGCATTGATCCTTACGGCTGGTCGGGATCGCGCTTCGGTGGCACCTGGCTGTCGTCGCGCAGCGGGCGCTTGCGTTCCTCGGAGCGGCCCGAGAACATGGTCCACCAGACGATAAACACCAGCAGGAACAAGGCCACGCCGGCTTCCAGCATCAAGATCCACATACTTTCATCCCATGCAATCGATACGCCGCCTTAGTGTACCTGCTTCAATCGCCGCCGTCGCCCTTCTTCTGGCGGCCTGCGGCACGGCGCCGCAGAAGCCGGCGCCCGCACCTGTGTCGTCGCCTGAACCCTCGAAGCAGCCCGACATCGTGATGCCGCCGCCGGTGGGGCCGGTCGCGATTCCTGCACCTGAGCCGGCGCCCACCCAGCCGCCGCCGGTGCCGGCCATGACGCCGGTCTCCTTCGACGCATTGCCGGGCTGGCGCCAGGACGACCTGCGCCAGGCCTGGCCGGCCTTCCTGTCCTCGTGCCGCGTGCTGGCGAAGAAGGCGGAGTGGAAGGGTGCCTGCGCCGCGTCCGGGCGCGTCGATGCGCGCGACAACGCCGCCATCCGCAGCTACTTCGAAACGTACTTCGTGCCGCAGCAGATGCGCACGCCGGACGGCGCCGACACCGGCCTGGTCACCGGCTACTACGAGCCCATGCTGCGCGGCTCGCGCCAGCGCGGCGGCGCCTTCCAGACCCCGCTGTACCGGGTGCCGGACGACCTGGTCACGGTCGACCTGGGCAGCGTGTATCCGAACCTGAAGAACATGCGCCTGCGCGGCCGCCTGCTTGGCAAGACCGTGGTGCCCTACGCCACCCGCGCCGAGATCGAGCGCGCACCCTTGAAAGGCAAGGAGCTGGTCTGGGTCGACGATCCGGTCGAAGCCTTCTTCCTCGAAGTGCAGGGCTCGGGCCGGGTGCAGATCGCCGAGACCGGCGAGACGGTGCGTATCGCTTTCGCCGACCAGAACGGGCATCCGTACAAGGTGATCGGGCGCTGGCTGGTGGAGCAGGGCGAGCTGCCGGCCGATGGCGTGTCGGCGCAGAGCATCAAGGCCTGGATCGCCGCCAATCCGGCGCGGCGCCAGGAACTGCTGAACGTGAACCCCAGCTATATCTTCTTCAAGGAAGAGCGCCTTCCGGATGCGTCGGTGGGGCCGAAGGGTGCGCTCGGCGTGCCGCTTACGGCGGAGCGCTCGGTGGCGGTCGATCCGTCCATCGTGCCGCTGGGTGCGCCGCTGTTCCTGGCGACCACGCACCCGGCCACCGAGGCGCCACTGCAGCGCCTGATGCTGGCGCAGGATACCGGCGGCGCCATCCGCGGGCCGGTGCGGGCGGATTTCTTCTTCGGCTTCGGGGGAAATGCAGCGGAATATGCGGGGCGCATGAAAGCGCGTGGTGCAGTGTGGGTTTTCTTGCCGAAATAGCAGGTTCATGTTGCACCGATGGCCGGTATCCGCTAAGGTTGCGTAGTTACTATTAAACAACATTTGGCGGCATGCTCCATGCCGGCCCATCCGATTGGATAGACCATGCGCACATCACGTCGCTTTGCTCCCCTCCTTGCCCTGCTGCTGTCGGTCTCCATCGCGGCGCCGGCGGCCGCCGATGCGGTGATCCCGTCCTGGGCTATCCCGTTTGTGTTGTCGATCATGCCCTTCTATATGTCTTCCGAAGGCGCCAAGAGCTTGTCCGAGAAAACCTCAGGCGACGTCGAGAAGAACAGGAAGTGGCAAGTCGCGGCAATGCACCAGGAGGGCGACAAGACCGCGCTCACCTTGCGCAGCCAGGATGGGACGACCGACGTCGATACGATGGTGAGCAGCGCTGCCGCCCGCGCCCACGGTGTGCAGGTGAACGATACCCTGGACATTGAAACCATCGGCCAGGCTGGTTTCGCCCTCAAGAAGGCCGACGCGACGGTAGGGGTCATGCTCCGTCCCGACACCGGTCTCGTGCATTCGAAGGCCCGCGCGTGATCCTGCGCCGCCTGCTGCTGGCGGCGGTGCTCGTTTCCACGGCAGGCATGGCGCTGGCGGGGCGGCAGTGCGAACTGCGCGAGATCGAACCCGAGAAGTCGCGCCTGAGCATGCAGCTCGGCGACGTCACGCGCGCCGCGCTCGGCACGATCGACGACGACGTCGTGCTCATCGCGCGCGTCGGGCAAGACCTGGAAAAATACGGGCTGACCTATTCGCACATGGGGTTTGCCGTGCGCGAGCATCCGGCGGGCGCCTGGTCGGTCGTGCACAAGCTGAACCGCTGCGGCAGCACCGAGTCGGCACTGTACGACGAAGGCCTGGTGAATTTTTTTGCCGATGCGCCGCACCGCTACCAGGCCGGCATCTGGCGCCTGGCGCCCGCGGCGCAGCGCCGCCTGAAGGCCGCTTTGCTCGGCGAGGAGGCCGGGACCTACCACCAGCCGCACTACAACGTGGTGGCCTATCCCTTCGACACGCGCTACCAGAATTCGAACGGCTGGGTGCTCGAGATGCTGGCCTTTGCATATGCCGGGGAGGGCGAGGCGCCCGACCGCCCGGGCGCCCAGGCGTGGCTGAAGGCGCACGCGTACGTGCCGACCCAGGTCGAAGCCAACATCCTGACCCGCTTCGGCGCGCGCTTCGTCAACGCGCAGATCGTGTTCGACGACCTGCCGCCGGCCCTGCTGCGCGCAGGCCACATCCAGGTCGTCACGGTCGAATCGGTGATCGCCTGGCTGCGCAGCCTGCCGGATGCCTGCCAGGCGGCGGGCTGCCCGGAAACGCGACTCGTCTTGCCGCCATCGACGTAACGGCCGCGTCGGTCGCTCAGTCTTTTACCTGTCCCAGCCGGGTTGCGCAGACCGCGCCGGTAGCGAGCAGCAGGCCTCCCGCCGCGATGCACATCAGCCCGGCGCGCACGCTGAAGCGCTCCGCCAGCGCACCGGCCGCCAGTGCGCCCAAGGGTGCCGTCGCCACCGTCAGCGCGCGCATCGTCGCCACCATCCGCCCCAGCATCGCATCCGGCGTCACGCGCTGGCGCAGGGCGATGTAGGGCACGAAGAACAGCGTGGCGCCGCAATCGAGCAGGAACACGACGATGGCGTAAGCGATGGCGCTGGCGAGCGTGCTGCCGAACAGGGTGGCGGGAATCGCCGGCATCAGCGCAAACCCGAGCGCGCAGCAGCACAGACCGGCCAGGATCGCGCGCCCGGTGCCATAGCGGTGCGACAGCGGCTTGACCAGCACCGAGCCGGCCAGGATGCCTGCGCCGCCCAGCATCTGCGCCGTGCCCATCACGCCCGGCGCCATGCCGAGCACGCGGGTGGCGAACAGCACATGCAGGGCAATGTAGCCGTAGAACAGGAAGTGCCAGGCGCCGGCCGTCCAGGCCAGGGTGCGCAGCACGTGGTGGCGCCACACGAAGGCCAGGCCGTCGCGGATGTCGCGCAGCGGGTGTGTATTCGTCGGCGCCGGCTTCGGCTCGCGGGCGCGGATGCGTTTCAGGTTCGCCAGCGAGATCACGAAGCCGGCCACATTGCACAGGATCGCCAGCGGCGCGCCCATCAGCTGCACCATGGCGCCAGCCATGCCCGGGCCGATCAGGCGCGCGGCCGATTCGGTGGCGGCGAACCTGGCATGGGCGTCGACCAGGCGCTCGCGCCCGACCACGAAGGTGAGGAAGACCTGTTCCGCGCTGCCGCCGATCACGAGGCCGGTGCCGAGCACGAAGCCGACCGCATACAGCCAGTGGATCGTCAAGGCATCCAGCCACCAGGCCAGGGCGGTGGCCACCATCGCGTCGCTGCACATCATGATCGGCAAGCGGCGGCAGCGTTCCAGCAGCACGCCCGAGGGCAGGCCGAACAGCAGGAAGGGCAGGGATTCGAGCGCGCCAAGGGTACCCATCTGCGCCGGCGTCGCATGCAGCATGAGTACCGCGCAGATCGGCAGGGCGAGCAGGGTGATCTGGGCGCCGAACTGGGTCAGGGCGCTGGTCAGCCACAGGCGGCGGAAGTCGGCGCTTTGCAACAGGCCGTCGCCGGCGATTCGTTCGAGGATGTGGCGTGGGTGGAGGGTCACGAACTGGCGCAAGACATGGCGGAGCCGGCAATGATACCGTCCTTTTTGGCCTGCGGAGGCGCTACAATCGCGGCAGCGAAGTCATATAGATAAGTTACATACATCAGTCACATTCTGGAGGAGAGTCCATGGAATACGCAGACCTGCTGATCGAAAACCACGGCAAGGTGGTTGTCATTCGCCTCAACCGTCCCAAGGCGATGAACGCGCTGAACGACAACATGATGAACGAGCTGGGCCAGGCGCTGTACGCCTTCGACGCCGACCCGGCGGTGAACGTCATCGTCCTCACCGGCAGCGAAAAGGTCTTCGCGGCCGGCGCCGACATCGCGGCCATGGCCGAATACACCTACGCCGACACCTACGGCGGCAACTACATCGGCCGCAACTGGGAGCACATCCTGAATGTGCGCAAACCGGTGATCGGCGTCGTCGCCGGCTATGCGCTGGGCGGCGGCTGCGAGCTGGCGATGATGTGCGACTTCCTCATCGCCGCCGACAGCGCCAGATTCGGCCAGCCCGAAATCAAGGTCGGCGTGACCCCGGGCGCCGGCGGTACCCAGCGCCTGCCGCGCGCGATCGGCAAGTCGAAAGCCATGGACATGCTGCTTACCTCGCGCATGATCGACGCCGCCGAAGCGGAGCGCACCGGCCTGGTGTCGCGCATCTTCCCGGCCGAGAAGCTGATGGAAGAAGCGCTGGCGGTGGCCAACACCATCGCCGAGATGCCGGTGTCGGTGGCCATGGCGATCAAGGATTCGGTGAACCGCGCCTACGAGACCACGCTGACCGAAGGCGTGCGCTATGAACGCCGCTTTTTCCACGCCGCCTTCGGCACGCCGGCCCAGAAGGAAGGCATGTCCGCCTTCCTCGGCAAGCGCAAGGCGAATTTCGAAGGCATGTAAGCCGCCATGCGCGCGGCGCTGCGAATCGGAGCCGGTGTCCTGGTCGCCGCTGCGGCGGCGACCTACGGCTGCACATCGCTGCCGCCGCTGGGCGGGCGCAGCGCCAGCGCGGCGCTGCTTGATACCGCCGGCACCCGACTCGGCCAGGCCATCGCGCCGCTGGCAGCGGAATATCCGAACCGCTCCGGCATCCACGCGCTATCGGACGGGCGCGACGCCTTTGCCGCCCGGGTGCTGCTGGCGCGCGGCGCCGAGCGCAGTCTCGACGTCCAGTACTATATATGGCGCGACGATCTCACCGGCACCCTGATGCTCGATGCCTTGCGCAGCGCCGCGGCACGTGGTGTGCGGGTTCGCCTTCTCCTCGACGATAACAATACGGCCGGCCTCGACCCGGTGCTGTCCGCGCTCGACCGCGATGCTAACGTCGAGGTGCGCCTGTTCAATCCCTTCGGCTCGCGCGGCCGGCGCAGCCTGGGCTACCTGACCGACTTCAGCCGGCTGAACCGGCGCATGCACAACAAATCCTTCACGGCCGATAACCAGGCGACGATCGTCGGCGGCCGGAATATCGGCGACGAATACTTCGGCGTGGCCGGCGACATGCTGTTCGTCGACCTCGACGTAATGGCGGTGGGGCCGGTGGTGCACGAGGTGTCGCAGGATTTCGACCGCTACTGGAACAGCGCCTCGGCCTATCCGGTTGCAAGGCTGGTCGATGCGGGCGTGGCCGAACCGCGCGAGGCGCTGGCTGCACGCGCGGCGGCACTGCGTACCAGGCCGGAAGCGCAGCGCTACCTGGAAGCGATCCGCATTTCTCCGTTTGTCGAGCAACTGGCGCAGCGCCGCCTGCCGCTGGAGTGGAGCAAGACCGAGCTGGTAAGCGACGACCCAGCCAAGGCACTCGGCAAGCCGCCGCCGGATGCGCGCATGGTGGCCGACCTCGGCAAGCTGCTGGGCGAGCCGAAGCAGCAGGTCGATCTGGTGTCGCCGTATTTCGTGCCGAGTAAAAAGGCGGCGCAGGCCCTGGTCGATATCGCCAGGCGCGGCGTGAAGGTGAGGGTGCTGACCAATTCGCTGGAGGCGACCGACGTCGCCGCTGTCCATGCGGGTTACGCAAAGTGGCGCCACGAACTGCTGCGTGCCGGCGTGTCTTTATATGAGTTGCGCCGCCGCTGGGGGCCGGAGCTGCCGGATGCCGGGCGTGGCCGCTTCGGCAGCTCGGCATCGAGTTTGCATGCCAAGACCTTCGGCGTCGATGGCCGCAGCGTGTTTGTCGGCTCCTTTAACATGGACCGGCGGTCGATCGACCTGAATACGGAGATGGGCTTCGTCATCGACAGCCCGGCTTTGGCGCAACGCCTGGGCCAGACCCTGGACGAGAGTATTCCGGAAACCGCTTATGAGGTGCGTCTCGACGGGCAGGGCAAGCTGTACTGGATCGAGCGCAGCAATGGCAAGGTCCTGCGTTACGACCAGGAGCCGGGCACCACGGTCTGGAAGCGCGCCGGCGTCAGGGTGCTGTCGATCCTGCCGATCGACTGGCTGTTGTAGATAGTTCGCCACAGGGTCTTGCGCAACTGCTCGGCCGTTTGCTATAGTTCGCCTCCGCTTCGGCGCTGTATGAAAAGGTCAACGAAATCAAGTAGTTGATCTAGCAACAGAAAACTCAGGAAACTGAGCTGAAGCAAAGAAGGAGTTGACGAGAATCAGAAATTGCTTCATACTCTTCTTCCTCTGCTGCTGACAAACAAAACGATTTGTCGCTGACAGCAAGATGCAGTACCGAATAAGTTCTTTAACAATTAACAGTCGATAAGTGTGGGCGTTTGATGAAGGTGCCGCTGACTAGTTCAGCTGATTACTTAAATTATCAAATGTTCACAAAAAAGAAATACGTTGTCTCAGCAATGAGATGACGGTCAGTATTTTGAGTGAGCGACCCCGTTAGTAATAACGGGTGACACGCAAGTGTCAACAAACAGAGATTAAACTGA
>NZ_JAULSI010000043.1 GCF_030711405.1 Massilia brevitalea | reverse complement strand
GGAGTCCATCACATTAGGGTGGGCACCCCGTGCCCACGCGGAACGCCGTCCATTGTTGGCCTGATTCGGTAACGCGTCGTGCGAAGGTCGAAACGTTTCGAATGATCATTCGAGACGCCAACAATGATTATCTGGCGCGGTCCTGATTGAGCCAACACCACGCCGGCATCCGCGTGGGCACGGGGTGCCCACCCTACGGTCGCCGTCAACGATCTCCCTTCGCGCCGCGGGTATGCCATCTGCACACCGCCACTGAGCCATGGCACAATGTGCATAATCGACAACAAATAACGACAGGCCGCTACCCGGCCAGGCGCACGGAGGCACACGCGTGACCATGATTTCCCATCTGCGCCGCTTGGCTGGCGCCATTGCCTGCATGGCGTCCATTGCCCACGCCTTGCCGGCCGCCGCACAACCTGCCGTTGCCGCTGGCCGCTACCATAACCTGGGCCTGACAAGCGACGGCCGCGTGCTCTGGTGGGGCACCGAGTTCGGCCACGCGAAGCGCGGGCCGCCCGTCTTCCCGCGCCAGGTGCAAGGCCTGCCACCCGTCGTGGCGGTAGCGGCGGGCTGGGAACACAGCAGCGCCATCACGCGCGACGGCAGCGTCTACGAATGGGGTTTCAGCCCCTACCGCATGCGCCAGGTCTACCTGCTGCAGCCCACGCTGGGGCCGTGCGTGGTTGCCGCCATCCTCAGTGGCGGGCACGGAAAAAATCCTTGCGGCGAAGCCGAAGCCGCGCGCAAGGAGCGCATGTTCGTCGAACGTCCGATGCGCATTCCCGGCTTGCCGCCGGCGGTGGCGATTGCGGCAAGCGACGCCGATACCGCGATCGTCACCCGCGACGGCCACGTGTACTGCTGGGGGGCGGGCGCCTTCCCGACAAAAATCGCCGGCCTCGAGCGCATCAAGGCGATTGCGCTCGGCCAGTTCCACGGCGTGGCCTTGCGCGATGACGGTGTCGTCATTGGCTGGGGCGGTGCGTCCGGCGGTGCGATTTCGTACCAGCCCGATCAGTCGGCGAAGCTCTGCGAGAACCCGGGACCGACGCCATTCTTCAGCGGCGCCATCGCCATCGCGGCCTTCGCCGACAGCACCTATGCCTTGCGCGCCGATGGCAGCGTGTGGGCCTGGGGCAGCAGCTGGAGCCGCGACCAGGCGCTGCCAAAAGACGCCAACCCCGACAACAAACCGGATGCCCTCGTCGCGCGCCGGATCGCCACGCTGGACGGGGCGGCGACGCTGGGCGGCGGCCGCGCGCCGTCCGCGCTGACCCGGCAAGGCCTGGCCGTGACCTGGTTCCGCGCGCTATTCCCCACGCCCGGCGCGCGCCGGCAGCCCAGCCTTGCCAACATCGCCTCCCTGTCTTCCTACTCCAGCATCCTGGCCCTGCGGCCCGACGGCTTCGTCTGCACGATGGGCGACAACATGTACGGCGCCACCGACCCGGGCGACAAGGAGATGGAGGTCCAGCGCTTCATGCCGGTTCCGCTTGGCGGCGGCAAGGGCGCGCTGAACCTGGTCGACGCCAGCCTGCCGCTGCCGGCCGATGCCTGCGCCAGCCAATAAACCGATGATCTCGACCACGATGACGAAAGCGACACCCAGGCCTCCACGTTCCTGGCTTTCCCGCTCGCTGCTGGCCTGCTTGCTGGCCGGACCCTGCAGCATCGCAGCCGCTTCCCCGGATGACGCCAAGCTGCGCTTCCTGTCCTGCGACATGCCGAACCCGGCGCCAGAGGCGTACAAGGAGGCAGTCGACTGGTTCAACGCGACCGCGGAGCCACTCGCGCGCGACCAGGGCCAGCGCATCGCCGGTCCCGTCACGCTGGGCCAGGCATGCCTGAGCAACGTGACGGTCGCAGGCGGCTTCGGGGTCGCCATGATCGAGGGCGACATCTGCAACAAGCGGCTGGAAGACTTCAGCGCCGCGCTGGCCGGCGCCGGCATCGCGCTCGACAAGGACCCGGACGCCGGCATGCCGGGGGTGGTGCTGGGCAGGAAGGGCAAGGAGATGCAGTATTTGGTGACGGAAGGCCGGATGGACCCGATGACCGGGAAGGTGGCGCCAGGCGCAACGCGGTATTCCTTCATCTGCATGGCAGCCTTCGGCGGCCCGCAATAAGCCTGGCGCTGCCGCCGCGCAGCCGTGGCACAATGTACGCAAACAGACAATAACAAGGCATGGCCGGGCCACCGCCCGTTTATCGACATCCGCGTACAGGAGACAGCATGACCCCTTACCAGCGTTTCGCGCAGGCGCGCGATTTCCTGCAACAGCACCGTAGCGACTACGACACCGCCTACGCCGGCTACCAGCCGCCCCAGTTCGACAACTTCAACTGGGCGCTCGACTTCTTCGACCAGGAAGCGAAAGAAAACCAAACGCCCGCGCTGTGGGTGGTGGAAGAAGACGGCAGCGAACAGAAAATCTCGTATGCCGACATGGCCGCGCGCTCCAGCCAGGTGGCGCAGTACCTGCAAGACTGCGGCGTCAAGCGCGGCGACCGTGTGCTGCTGATGCTGCCGAACCGCGTCGAACTCTGGGAAATCATGCTGGCCGGGATCAAGCTCGGCGCCGTGCTGGTGCCGACCACGATGCTGGTGTCGACCGCCGATTTGCAGGACCGCATGGAGCGCGGCGGGGTGAAGCACGTCATCGCCCAGGTGTCGGAGGCCCACAAGTTCGAGGGCATCACCGGCAACTTCACGCGCATTGCGGTGGGCGGCAGCATCGACGGCTGGCGCGATTTCAACGAGTGCCGCCAGGTGCTGAGCGTGTTTGCACCGAAGGGCGTCACCCGCGCCGGCGATCCGCTGCTGCTGTACTTCACCTCTGGCACCACGGCGCGCCCGAAGCTGGTGCTGCACAGCCACCAGAGCTACCCGGCGGGCCACCTGTCGACCATGTACTGGATCGGCCTGGAGAAGGGCGGCGTGCACTGGAACATCAGCTCGCCCGGCTGGGCCAAGCATGCCTGGAGCTGCTTCTTCGCGCCCTGGAACGCCGGCGCCACGGTCTTCATCTACAACTACGAACGCTTCAGTGCCAAGGCCGCGCTGGAAACCGTGCAGCGCTGCGGCGTGACCTCGCTGTGCGCGCCGCCGACGGTCTGGCGCATGCTGATCAAGGAAGACCTGAGCCAGTGGCAGCCGCCGCTGCGCGAACTGGTCGGCGCCGGTGAGCCGCTGAACCCGGAAGTGATCGAACAGGTCGAACGCGCCTGGGGCATCCGCATCCGCGACGGCTTCGGCCAGACCGAGACCACGGCGCAGATCGGCAATCCGCCGGGGCAGCTGGTCAAGCCGGGTTCGATGGGCCGCCCGCTGCCGGGCTACCAGATCGCCTTGCTCGACATCGACGAGCAGCCGGCGCAGGAGGGCGAGATCGCGGTGCAGCTGGATGCGCAGCCGATTGCCCTGATGCTCGGTTACGAGGGCGACGAGGAGAAGACGGCGGAAGTCATGCGCGCCGGCTTCTACCACACCGGCGACACGGCCACCATCGACGAAGACGGCTATTACTTCTACGTCGGCCGCAACGACGACGTGTTCAAGTCGTCCGACTACCGCATCAGCCCCTTCGAGCTGGAGAGCGTGCTGATCGAGCACGAGCAGGTGCTGGAAGCGGCCATCGTGCCGAGTCCGGACCCGGTGCGGCTGTCGGTGCCGAAGGCGTTCATTACGCTGCGCCAGGGTGTGGAACCGTCGCGCGAGCTGGCGCGCGAGATCTTTGCCTTTGCGCGCGAACGGCTGGCGCCGTATAAGCGGATTCGCCGCATCGAGTTCCGCGAGCTGCCGAAGACCATCTCAGGCAAGATCCGCCGCGTCGAGCTGCGCAAGGTGGAAGCGGCGCGCGACGACACGGCGACGGGCATGGAATTTCGCGAAGAGGACGTCGGCTGATCTTGTGGTGGAACGGTGGGTTCGAGCCGCACGCGGACCGACCCACCCTACCTACCGGGCGCCAATATCGTGGCGCTCGGATGCCGGTTTGTGTAGGGTGGGTTCTCGAACCCACCGGCACGGCGAGCCGCGTCGAAACGCGCAGTGGATGATCGCGCGGTGATTGGTGGGTTCAAGAACCCACCCTACGCCGTGCCGATGCGCTCCAGGCTTGCCATCGCTTCGTCCGGCAACACCAGGTCGGCCGCCGCCAGGTTCTCGCGCACATGCTTTACCGACGAGGTGCCGGGGATCAGCAGGATGTTCGGCGAACGGCGCAGCAGCCAGGCAATCGCCACCTGCATCGGCGTCGCACCCAGGTCGCGGGCCACATTCGACAAGGCATCCGATTGCAGCGGCGAGAAGCCGCCCAGCGGAAAGAAGGGCACGTAAGGGATGCCGTCGCGCGCCAGCGCATCGATCAGCGCGTCGTCATTCCGGTGCACGAGGTTGTACATGTTCTGCACGCAGGCGATGGGCACCATGCGCCGGGCTTGCTCGACCTGGCGCGGCGTGACGTTGCTCAGGCCGATGTGCCGGATCAGCCCTTGCTGCTGCATGTCCGCCAGCGCGCTCAGGGGTTCGTCGAGCGAGCCTTCCGCCGGGCCGTGGACGTCGAACATGACGCGCAGATTGACCACCTCCAGCACGTCCAGGCCCAGGTTGCGCAGGTTGTCGTGCACGGCCTGGCGCAGCTCTTCCTTCGAGAACGCCGGCAGCCAGGCGCCTGCCGCATCGCGCCGCGCGCCGATCTTGGTGACGATCGTCAGCTCGCCGGCGTAGGGATGCAGCGCCTCGCGGATCAATGCATTCGTGATGTGCGGGCCGTAGAAGTCCGAGGTGTCGATGTGGTTCACGCCCAGCGCCACGGCTTCGCGCAGCACGGCCAGGGCAGCATCGCGGTCGCGTGGCGGGCCGAACACGCCGGGGCCGGCCAATTGCATGGCGCCGTAGCCCAGGCGGCGCACAATGCGGTCGCCGAGTTGATAAGTGCCTGTGTTGTCGATGCTGGTCATGGTGTGCTCCGCTTGGTTGTCAGTGCAGCCACGATAAATCCGGAACGCCCGTATGACAATCCGGTATAGTCAGGATGGGTTGTACGCAAAAACGAACAATAAGGATGAGCGATGAAAGCCGATCTCGGTGACCTGTCCGCTTTCGTGGCCGTGGCGCGCGCCCGCGGCTTTCGCGACGCGGCGCGGGCGACCAGCAGCAGCGCCTCGGGCCTGAGCGATGCGGTGCGCCGCCTGGAAACCCGGCTCGGCGTGCGCCTGCTGAACCGGACCACGCGCAGCGTCGTGCCGACCGAAGCGGGCCTGAGTCTGCTGGCGCGGCTGGAGCCGGTGCTGAGCGAAGTCGAGAGTGCGCTCGACGTCGTCAACGGCTTTCGCGACACGCCCACCGGCACGCTGCGCCTGAACGTGCCGGTGAGCGCGGCGCGGCTGGTGCTGCCGTCCATCGTGCCGCGCTTCCTGGCGGCGTATCCGGAAATCCGCCTGGAAGTCATCGCCGACGAAAGCTTTGTCGACGTGCTGGCGGCCGGCTGCGACGCCGGCATCCGTTACGAGGAAAGGCTGGAGCAGGACATGGTGGCGGTGCCGATCGGGCCGCGCGTGCAGCGCATGGCGGCTGCGGCGTCGCCGGACTATCTGGCGCGGCACGGGCGGCCGGCGCATCCGCGCGAACTGCTGCAGCATACCTGCATGCGCGCGCGCTTTGCCAGCGGCGCGATGATCCGCTGGACCTTGGGGCAGGGCGGCGAGACGGTGACGGTCGACCCGCCCGGCCCGCTGCTGGTGCAGGTGGGCGGCGCCATCGACCTGACGGTGGACGTGGCGCTGGCCGGCGCCGGCATCGTGTACCTGTTCGAGGACTGGCTGCGGCCGTATATCGAAGGCGGCCAGCTTGAGCCGGTGCTGGAGCCGTGGTGGCCGAGCTTTCCCGGTCCCTTCCTCTACTACCCGGGCCGGCGCCTGCTGCCGGCGCCGCTGCGCGCGTTTGTCGATTTCATTCGCAGCGATGCGGCGCCGCCGGCGCCATGACGCGCCGCTAGGCAGCTCGGATGTGGGCCGCGAGTTCGTCCGGCGTCCCGAGCGGGAAGGCGGACTTCAGGTGATCGATGAAGGCCGACACGCGTGTGCTGAGCAGGCGGCGCGAAGGATACAGCGCCCAGACTGCGATCTCGGGTGCCTCCAGGGTGCCCCATTGTGCCAGGCGTCCTTCGCCAATATCGTAACTAACCAACGAGATCGGCAAGGTGGCAGCCCCAACCCCGGCCCGCACGGCGTCGCGTACCATGACCAGCGAAGACAGGCGCAGCACGGGGTCGACCGTGATGTCCACATCGTCTTCCTTCAAGGCCCATGACGTAGCACTTGCGGCACCGCGCACCACGGCCGGCACCGGCGCGCCGTCCTGCGGCCGCGCCAGCGCGGGCGGGGCGACCACCACCAGTCGGTCGCGCAGGAAGATGCGGCCGACCAGGTTCGCATCCGGCGCCGGGTTCACGCGGATCGCCAGGTCGTAGCCTTCCTCGACCATGTCCACCGGCCGGTCCTCGGTCGTGACTTCCAGCCGCACTTCCGGATAGGCGAGGGCAAACGACGCCGCCAGCTTGCCCATCGCGGTCTGCGAAAACAGCAGCGGCGCGCTGATGCGCAACCGGCCGCGCGGGGCGGCACCGCCCGAGGCCACGTCCGCCGCCGCCTCGTCGATCTCGCTCAGCAGGGCGCCGGTACGCTCGTACAGCGCTTGTCCTTCCTGCGTCAGCTTCAGCACGCGCGCGCCGCGTTCCAGCAGGCGCACGCCCAGGCTGCTCTCCAGTTCGGCAACGCGGCGCGAGAGCGTGGCTTTCGGCCTGCCGCTGGCACGCGCGGCGCGGCCAAAGCCCCCATGGCGGGCAACAAGGTTGAAATCGGCAAGGGCGAGCAGGTCCATAGGTGTTCCATGAGCGAGACAGTATGTCGAATTCTAACGGCTATCGCGTCGCCCGTGGGACATCTACCATGCAAAGCGTCAACCGACACTTTCAACCCACCCAAAGGAGTTCACATCATGACCATTCTCGTTACCGGCGCTACCGGCAATGTCGGCCGCAACGTTGTCGACCAACTCGTGCAGCGCGGCGCCCGCGTGCGCGCCCTGGTGCGCAACCCCGCCAAGGCGGACTTCCCATCGGGCGTCGACGTTGTGCAGGGCGACCTGCTCGACGTCGATTCCCTGCGCAACGCCTTCCAGGGCGTGTCGACGCTGTTCCTGCTGAACGCCGTCGTGCCTGACGAATTCACCCAGGCGCTGATCGCCCTGAACCTGGCGCACGAAGCCGGCGTCCAACACGTGGTCTACCTGTCGGTAATCCACAGCGACGTCTACCTGAACGTGCCTCACTTCGCCGGCAAGTTCGGTGTCGAGCGCATGATCGAGGCCCTGGGCTTCTCGGCCACCATCCTGCGCCCGGCCTATTTCATCGACAACGATGTCACCGTCAAGGACGTGGTGCGCAACTACGGCGTGTATCCGATGCCGATCGGTTCGAAAGGCCTGGCAATGATCGACGTGCGCGACATCGGCGAGATCGCCGCCATCGAACTGCTGCGCCGCGACAGCGCCGCCGGCCCGCTGCCGATCAAGCGCATCAACCTGGTCGGCCCCGACACCCTGACTGGCGCGGATGTGGCCGCAATCTGGACCGATGTGCTGGAGCGTCCGGTAGCCTACGGCGGCGACGACAGCGCCGCTTTCGAGCAGAACCTGCGCGGGTTCATGCCGCCCTGGATGGCCTACGACATGCGCCTGATGGCCGAGCGCTTCCAGAGCGACGGCATGGTGCCGGAAGCCGGCGACGTCGCGCGCCTGACCGAGATGTTGAAACGGCCGTTGCGTTCCTACCGCGACTTCGCTGCCCGCGTCGCCGCCTCCGCCTGATCACCGTTCAATAACAAGGAGTCCATCATGATCTTTTCGACTGCCACCGTTCCGGTCAACCCGGAAGGCGAAATCCCGCTGACCCGTGCCCAGGCCTGGGCCGGCCTGGTGCTGAAGGCGCGCGACGCCAGGCTGTTCCTGCCGCCCGGCCTGTGCACGCGCTGCGAGGTCGTGGAAGAGGGCAAGGACCACATCGTGCGCGAGGCCACCATCGGCGGCAAGGCGCTGCGCGAGCTCATCGCCTTCGAGGACAACGCAAAGGTCTCCTTTTTCCAGGCGGGCGGCCCGCGCGAGGGCGTGATCGTCAACGAGCTGTTCGAGGATGCCGAGGGCGCGCTGCAACTGCGGTTCTACTGCTATCTCGGCCTGCGCGGCAAAGCCCCAGGCAGCATCGAAGAACAGGCGGAACAGGCGATGATGGACAGCGACCAGGGCTACCGGGCCGCGCTGCTGTCGACCCTGAAGCGTACCCGCGAGCTGCTGGCGGCAGGCCGCCTGTGAGGCTCATGCCAGGAACCACTCCCGGCTGGCCGCATCGGCCGGAAAAAACGATTCCAGCCGCAGCTCGTGCACCGTCACATCGTGCGGCGTGCCGAGCGTGGTAATCGTGGTGAACAGGTTCAGCGCCACCCCATCCTTGCGCAGCTGCATCGGCAGGAAGGGCAGGGCGGCGCGCTCCAGGTTGGGCTGACGCACCGCCCCGGCGATACCGGGCAGGGCCATCAACTCGTCCAGCAGCCGCGTCGCTTCGCTGCCGGGACCATCGCCCATCGCCTCGCGCTGCACCCATTGAGGATGTGAAAAAATCGCCATGGCTGCGTTGCTTCGTCTTGCCGTACTCTCGTACTGTCTTCGACTCAGCGCCGGTAGGCCGTATCCCTTGCCCTGACGTTTTTTTCACATCCTCATTGCAGCAGGTCCGCCGCCACATCTTCCCAGTTCGCCAACCAGGGCCGCATGCCGTTCGGATCGAGCATCAGCTTCAGCACGTTCACCGAACCGTCGCGCGGGATGGCTGCGTCGGCCGGCATGCCGAGCAGCCAGCGCATCAGGCGCGCGGCCGGCGCGTTGTGCATCACCAGGTTCCACAGGCGGTCGACCACCAGCGCCGGGTAGGGCGCCTGCTGGGCCAGCATGAAGTCGAGTGCCTGCATCACCGCGCCCATCCGGTAGCCACGTCCATGCCGCGCACGACTTCGATCCCGTCCGGCGCGTGCAAGGTCCAGCCGAAACGCAGCACGTCGTGGTGGGCGTCGGGCGTGCCGTGCAGGGCAAAGCGGTGATCGGGGAAATGCTGCTGGGCGGCGGCGATCAGGGCGTCGATGCCGTCGTGGCCGGCGCCTGCCATCATCGGGTCGAGGTAGCGGGCGTCGAGCGTGAACAGGCGGGCGACCCGGGCGCGGCGCGCGGGCGCATCGCGTTCGTTCCAGGCGTCGAGGTAGTGGCGGGCGAGGGTGCTGGCGGTGTCCATGGTCTGCTCCGTTGGAGGTGGGTGAATGACGGACCCATTCTGGCGAAGGAAACGCGGCGCGGCGATTACCTCCCAGGTAATGACAGGGATGGCGTGCGAACGAATGTGCGGCACAAAACCGAAAATCGTACAATAATGGTAACAATGCTGTTCGAACACTTTGCCGCCCAATAATCACTCCCTCATGCCGACCACATCCTCAGCCAAGGCCGACCCAGCCTATGAAGTGAAGCAGTCCCCCGTCCACGGCAACGGCGTCTTCGCCAGCCGCCACATCGAGCCCGGCGAGCGCATCGTCGAATACAAGGGCGAGCGCATCAGCTGGATTGAGGCCACCGAGCGCGCCGCAAAAGCCGGCGGCCCGGTGAACCACACCTTCTATTTCAGCCTGGCCGACGGCCGCGTGATCGACGGCGGCCGGCGCGGCAACGAGGCGCGCTGGATCAACCATGCCTGCAGCCCGAACTGCGAAGCCTACGAGGAAGACGGCCGCGTCTACATCCATGCGCTGCATCCCATCGAGCCCGGGCAGGAACTGAATTACAATTACGCCCTCATCTACGACGAGCGCCACACGCCGGCCCTGAAGAAGAAGTTCGAATGCCGCTGCGGCACGCCCGGCTGCAGCGGCACCATGCTGGCGCCGAAACGCCGACAAAAAAAGAAAACCTGAAGTCCAAGGATCGCACCCATGAAGCCCATCGTTCGCAGCCTGCTCGAAACCGACCTGTACAAATTCACCATGTGGCAGGCGCTGCTGCACCGGCATCCGAACGCCCATGGCGAATACGAATTCCGCTGCCGTAACGAGCCGGCCTATCCGCTGGCCGAGCTGAAGGAAGAAGTCGAGCGCGAACTCGACCACCTGTGCGAGATGCTGTTCAGCGAGGACGAGATCAGCTACCTGCGCAGCCTGCGCTTCATCAAAAGCGACTTCGCCGACTTCCTCACGGTGTTCCGCTTCCAGCGCAAGTTCATCACCGTGGAAACCGACGGCCCGCACCTGCGCATCCGCGCCGTCGGCCCGGTGGTGCATGTGATGGGCTTCGAGATCTACGTGCTCTACATCGTCAACGAGCTGTACTTCCGCCGCTTCGACAAGGAACACGCCCTGCGCGAAGCGCGCGTGCGCCTGGCCGAGAAGGTCGAGCAGTTCCGCGCCTTCGAACTCGAACCGAAGCGCGCCAACAACTTCGCCTTCTTCGACTTCGGCGTGCGCCGCCGCTTCTCGGGCGAGTGGCAGGACGAAGTGGTCGAGACCCTGCAGCGCGAGCTGCCGCAGTTCTTCAAGGGCACCTCGAACGTCTACCTGGCGCGCAAGTACAACCTGGTGCCGATCGGGACCATGGCCCACGAATACATGCAGGCCTTCCAGTCCTTCGGCGTGCGCCTGCGCGATTTCCAGAAGGCGGCGCTGGAAGACTGGGTCCAGGAATACCGCGGCGACCTGGGTACCGCGCTCACCGACGTGGTCGGCATGGACGCCTTCCTGAACGACTTCGACCTCTATTTCGCCAAGCTGTTCGACGGCTTGCGCCACGACTCGGGCGACCCGATGGAGTGGGGTGAAAAAGCCCTGGCCCATTACGCCAGGCTGCGCATCGATGCGCGCACCAAGCGCCTGGTGTTTTCCGACGCGCTTACCGTGCCGAAGGCGCTGGCGCTGTACCGCCACTTCGCCGACCGCGTCATGCTCGGCTTCGGCATCGGCACCCAGCTCACCAACGACACGCCGTATAAAGCCATCAACATCGTCATGAAGCTGGTGCGCTGCAATGGCCAGCCGGTAGCCAAGCTGTCCGACACACCAGGGAAATCGCAGTGCAACGACGAGACCTTCCTGGCCTATTTGCGCCAGGTGTTCAACCATCCGGAGCAGCGCGGGGGCCAGCCATGAAGCGCACGCTGTTACTGTGCGCGGCGCTGCTGGCCTTGCCCGCCCTGGCTGCCGACGACGTCGCCGGCAGCATCGAGGGCGTCTATAAACGCCGCTTCATGAACACGATCAATGCCGGCGCCGACCGCCCGGCCGAACGCTACCTGGCCGAGGACGTGGTCGAGATCGTGCGCCAGGACGGCGACCACGTCTACCTGCGCGCCTACCTCGAATTCGCCAACGGCCATACCTGCAGCGTGTGGGGCATCGCCGGGCGCGAGGGCGAGGACTTCGTCTACCGCCAGCAGAGCATGCCGGCCGCGGGCGAGGCGCCGTGCACGCTGAAGGTGAACGTCAAGCCCGGGAAGATCGTGCTCGACGACCGCGATGCCGCCGGCGCCGCCACCTGCCGCGCCAAGTGCGGCGCGCGCGGCACCCTCAGCGGCTATACCGTCGAGCGCAAGGCGCGCCGGCCGATCCGCTACATGAACCGTTTGCAGGAGTCGCGCCAGTACCGCGAGGCGGTGAGCGAGTTCCAGGGGATGCAGCCGCCGCGCAGCTAGCGCGCCCGTCATCACGTCGTCACATTCCGGGCTTAAGCTGCGCTGCCCGCCATGGTGGCCAAGTGGCCAGCGGGTACAACCGCTGCCCCTTGACCGCGCATGAAAAAACCAGCCGCTCCCAGCCCGTCCCGCACCAACACCATCCTGGCCATCGTCTGGCCCGTCCTTGCCGTCCTCTGCGGCGCGGCCCTCTGGGCCGCGACCATCCTGCGCGCCGACGGCGACGCCGAGCGCGCGCGCCTGCTGCTGCTCAAGGAAGCCGATACCTACGCCCAGGCCTACGAGCAGTACGTCACGCGTTCGATCGCGCAGATGGACCAGATCACCATGCAGCTCAAGCACAGCTGGGAGCATGGCCAGCGCCAGACCCTGCTCGAAGACATGCGTGCCGACGGCATGTTCACCGACCATGCCTTCGTGGCGGTCGGCATCGTCGGCCCCGACGGCAAGCTGCGCTCCGGAACGCGGCGCAGCGGCCTGCCCGACACCATGTTCGACGCGGCTTACTTCACCCGGCACAGGAACAGCAATTCGAGCGCGCTGCGGGTCGACATCGCGCCCGCCGCCTTCGACGCCACGCGCGAAGTGGTGCTGTTCACGCGCCGCCTCGACCGGGCCGACGACGAGTTCGACGGCATCGTCGTGATGGCGGTCGACGCCGCCTACTTCACCTCCTTCGTCGGCCAGTCGACCCTGGGCGCCGACGGCCTGCTGGCCATGGCCGACACCGACGGCCGCTTCTGGATCGAGCAGGCCGGCGACGAGACCGGCCGTCCCGGCGGGCCGCGCGTGCTGGACCAGCGCAGCGTTGCGGCGCGCGCCGGCGGCCCGCGCCTGGTGCCGAGCGAAGGCTTCGTCGACGGCGTCGCGCGCGCCATGGGCTGGCGCGATTCGGCCGTGTATCCGGTGGTGGCGATGGTGGCGCTGTCGCAGCGCGACGGCAGCGCCGCGGCCCAGGCCTACTGGGAAGAGAGCCGCGACCGCGCCGTGGCCGGCAGCATCGCCCTGGCCCTGATGGCGGGCCTGGCCAGCCTGCTGTCGCTGCGGGCGGCGGGCCGGGCGCGCGAGCACGAAGCCGTGCGCCTGGCCTACCGCACCGCCACCGAAAGCGCCAACGACGGCTTCTACATGGCCGCCCCGGTGCGCGACCGCAAGGGCCAGATCGTCGACTTCCGCATCGTCGACTGCAACGAGCGCGGCGCCTCCTTCTACGGCATGACGCGCGGCGACCTGGTCGGGCGCGCGGTGTCGACCATGGACCGCGGCGCATCCGGCGCCGAGATCGTGGCCACCTACCGCACGGCGATGGCGACCGGCTTTTTTGAAGAAGACCGGCGCATGCCGGTCGATACCCGCCTCGCCTTTGCCTGGGGCCGGCGGCGCCTGGTGCGCGTCGGCGACGGCCTGGCCGTCACGCTGCAGGACATCAGCGAGCGCAAGCGATACGAAACCGAAATGGAGCGCCTGGCCAACCAGGACCCGCTCACCGGCCTGCGCAACCGCAGCTGGCTGCTGAAGCATGTGCCGACTTTGCTCGACGCCGCCGCGCGCGAAGGCGGCCTGGCGCTGCTGTTCGTCGACCTCGACGAATTCAAGCAGGTCAACGATACCCATGGCCATATCACAGGCGATGCGCTGCTGGTCGCAGCAGCGCGCCGTCTGGGCGCCCTGGTGCGGCCAGGCGACGAGATCGTCCGCTTCGGCGGCGACGAATTCGTGGTGCTGATGCGTCCGGCGCGCGACACCTTCCAGGTGGCGGCGGTGGCCGAGCGCATCGTGGCCGCTTTTGCGCGCCCGTTCGCGCTGGGCGAAGAACTGCAAGCCAGTGTCGGCGCCTCGATCGGCATCGCCATGTTCCCGCGCGACGGCGCCGATGCCGGCACCCTGATCAGCCATGCCGACATCGCCATGTACGCGGCCAAGAACGAGGGCAAGGGCCAGCACCGCTTCTACGACGAGAAGCTGTCGGGCGGGATCCAGAAGCGCGCGCGCCTGAAGCAGGAACTGCTGGACGCGATCGCCGGCAAGCAGTTCGTGCTGCACTACCAGCCGCGCGTCCACCCGGTGTCGAACCGCCTGCTCAGCATGGAAGCGCTGCTGCGCTGGCGCCATCCGGAGGGGGGCATGGTGGCGCCGGGCGAATTCATTCCGTTTGCCGAAGCCAGCGGCCTGATCGTGCCCATCGGCGACATCGTCATCGAGCAGGCCTGCGCCCAGCTGGCCGCCTGGCGGCGCCAGGGTGCGCGGCTGGTGCCGGTGTCGATCAACGTCTCGGCCTGCCAGTTCGAACGGGGCGGCATCGCCGGCCGCATCGCCGCGGCGCTGGAGCAGCACGCCGTACCGGCCGCGCTGCTCGAAGTCGAGATCACCGAGTCGGCCATGATGGACCACCGCGAAGACATCCTGGCCGAACTGGCAGCGCTGCGCGCGCTCGGCGTCAAGCTGCACATCGACGACTTCGGCACCGGCTACTCCTCGCTGTCGCAGCTGCGCACCCTGCGCATGGACGTGCTGAAGGTCGACCGCGCGTTTACGGCGGAACTAGATGGCGGCGGCGAGGGGCGGGTGTTCTTCGAGGCGATCGTCTCGATGGCGCATGCGCTGGGCATGGCGGTGGTGGCGGAAGGCGTGGAGACCGCGGCCCAGCTGCAGGTCTTGCGCGAGCTCGGTTGCAACGAGGTGCAGGGTTACTTCATCTCGCGGCCGCTCGGGGCCGACGACATCGCCGGGCGCTACCTGGCGCCGCCGGTCGAAGCCTGCGCCTGAAGCCAAGCTGAAACTGGGCTGAATTCGCGCAGGGGCCACGTTGCGTAGCGCCGCCCTCGCGCTTGCCCGATATACTTCCCGTATCACCTTTGGAAAGCACACCATGTTCGCAGCAGTGGACCTCGGATCGAACAGTTTTCGGCTGCACGTCGGCGAGCCGGCCGGCGGCGATGGCGGCGAAATACGTATCCTGCGCAGCGCGCGCGACCCGGTGCGCCTGGCCGCCGGCCTGCAGCCCGACGGGCGCCTGGGCGAGGCCGCGATCGGCATCGGTGTGCGCAGCCTGCAGGGCTTTGCCGCCATCCTGGCCGAATACCGGCTCGACGCGGTGCGCGTGGTCGGCACGAACACCCTGCGCGTGGCCAGCAACGCCGCCGAGGTGCTGAAGCAGTTCGAGGCGGCCATCGGTCACCCGATCGAAATCATCTCGGGCGAGGAAGAGGGCCGCCTGATCTACATGGGCGTGGCACGTGCGCTGGGCAAGCACGAGGCGCGGCTGGTGATCGACATCGGCGGCGGCTCGACCGAGGTCATCGCCGGCCATGGCGACAGCATCGCGCAGGTGGAATCCTTCAGTATCGGCACCCAGCCCCAGGCCGGGCGCTTCTTCGGCGACGGCCGCATCGCGCGCAGCGCCTTCCACGCCGCGGTCACTGCCGCCCGCGCCGTGTTCGAGGACGCGGCGCCGAACTACCGCGACTACACGGGCGGGCCGGCCTATGGCTCGTCGGGCACGATGCGCGCGATCGCCGACACCATCGCCAAAAATAACCTGGGCGACGGCCTGCTCTCGCTCCCCAGCCTGTACGCGCTGCGCGAACGCCTGCTCGGCTTCGGCCACGTGGACGCGGTGGCGCTGCCCGGCCTGAAGCGCGAGCGCGTGGTGGCGGTGCTGGGCGGCGCGAGTGTGCTGATCGGGGCGATGGAGGAATTCGGCGTGACCCAACTCACGGCCATCAACGCCGGCCTGCGCCTGGGCGTGCTGTCCGACCTCGAGCTGCGCTCGAAGCACCAGGACCGGCGCGCGCTGGCCATCGGCGACTGCATGCGCCGCTTCGGCGCCGACACTGCTCGCGCGCGGCGCGCGGCCGACATCGCGCGCCACTTTTACCTGCAGCTGGAAGCGGTGGATGCGAGCTGCCTGGATTATTTGTCGTGGAGCTGCCTGCTGCACGAAGTCGGGCTGGCGGTGTCGCACACCGGGGCGCACAAGCATGGCGCCTACATCGTCGAGCATGCCGATCTGCCGGGGTTTACCACGCGCGAGCAGCGCCTGATGGCGACGCTGGTGCTGGGACACAAAGGCAATCTGCGCAAGGTGAAGGAGTCGCTGTCCGAACCGGCGTTCGCGCGCATGGTGCTGGCGATGCGCCTGGCCGTGGCCTGCATGCACGCGCGCGTGGATGGGGAGCTCGATGGCGTACGGCTGTCGATGGGCTCGCGCATCGAACTGACCGTGGAGGTGGACTGGCTGGACCGGCACCCGACCCTGAGCGCGTGGATCGAGCGCGAGCGGCTGGCGTGGGAAGAGCTGGGGCGAAAATTCGTGCTGCGCGGGGTGTGATCGGTACGGATGCTGAACTTTGTCGGGGTGAATCGTGCCCATCCAACGTAGGGTGGGCACTTGTGCCCACGCGGTCTCACCATTCGACTATGGCGTGGCGTGAAAACCATCGTGTCGCTCGCGCCGCCGCTTTTGTTTCGTGGTAATGGTGCGCATCGGTACCATACCGCGTGGGCACAAGTGCCCACCCTACGAAAAGCGGTAGTCGATTCACCGCATATCGACGACGCTTCTGATCCGCCGTCCACAAATGCACGATTGACCAATCACATGAATGCATGCGTCCAGCGGTAATACGATGCCGCACCATGTCTCGCTACCGCCGCGCCATCGCTGGCTCCACCTTCTTCTTCACGGTCGTTGCGTACCGGCGGCGTCCCATTTTCTGCGACCCGGCAATACGTGCCGGCCTTCATCAAGCGATTCGCCTTGTGCGCGCTTCTCGGCCGTTCGTTATCGACGCGTGGGTGCTGATGCCCGATCACATGCATTGCATCTGGGCCTTGCCGGAAGGTGACGCCAATTATTCGAACCGCTGGTTCGCAATCAAGCGCTTCGTATCGAGCGGGGCGGGACAGGCCCTGCATGATGCATCTCTGTTGACCGCATCCCGCCGCAAGCATCGCGAGTCGACGATCTGGCAACGCCGGTTTTGGGAGCATCAGATTCGGGACGAGAAGGATTTCGAACGGCACATGGACTATGTCCACTTCAATCCAGTGAAGCACCGGTATGTGGGGCAGGTCAGGGAGTGGCCGCATTCGACGTTTCATCGGTATGTGCGGCAGGGTGTGTACCCGGAGGATTGGGGCGGGGCGCCGGGTATCGGCGAGATGTTGATCGAGTAGGGGGCAGGAGTATGAGTGCCGGGATACGGTGGTGTCTCCATCGGTACCATACTGTGGTCCGTAGGGTGGGCACTTGTGCCCACGCGGTATGGTACCGATGGGAACCACCACCGCATCCGGGCAGGCCATCGCCCCACGCGTCCCGCGGTCACAACCGGTGAGACCGCGTGGGCACAAGTGCCCACCCTACTAAAAGCGGTAGCGCACCAACTAGCGGAGCTTGCCGATCAGTTCTGGCCCCACGGCGAGTTTGATGAACGCCGGGTCGCCGTCAGGTTCGGGCTCCGGGCCGCGCAACCACAATACGGAACCCTTTCGGATCTTCCACGGCTGACTCTCGCCGGCCAGGATCAGCGCCGCCGTCTGCCCCAGCTGCGGCTGGTGCCCGACCAGCAAGGCCGGAAACCGGTGATTCGGCCACCCGCACGCCGCCAGCATCGCTTCCGGCGTCGACTCCGGCCCCAGGCCCTCGTGGATCGTGTAGCGCCGCCCCAGTCCATCGGCCGTCTGCACGCAGCGCACGGTGGGACTGACGAAGATGCGGCAGCCCTCCGGCAGCTGGCGGTCCAGCCAGGCGCCCATGCGCGCGGCGTGGCGGATGCCCTTCGAGGTCAGGGCGCGCTGCGCGTCAGGTTCGCCGGGTTCGGCTTCGGCGTGGCGCCACAGGATCAGTTCCATGCTTGGTTTCCTTGTCGGGTTCGCCCGGCGCGGCTGCGCCCAGCATGTCCATCAGCACCTGCTGCGCGCTGCACGGCGCCTGGCCGGCGCGCGGCTTGCGGCGCCGGTAGTGGCCGTCGCTGCCGAGCTCCCAGGCCGCCACGTTGTCCTTCAGGTAGGGATGCAGGCCCTCGCGCAGCACGCGCTTCTTCAGCGCCGGCGACTGCACCGGGAAGGCCACCTCGACACGGCGCAGCAAATTGCGGTTCATCCAGTCCGCGCTGCTCAGGTACACGTCGTGCTTCAGGTTGTTGCGGAAGTAGTAGACGCGCGTGTGCTCCAGGAAGCGCCCGACGATCGAGCGCACCTTGATGTTCTCCGACAGCCCCTTCACGCCCGGCCGCAGCGCGCAGGCGCCGCGCACGATCAGCTCGATGCGCACGCCGTCGTTCGAGGCGTCGTACAGCGCGCGGATCACGGTTTCGTCGGTCAGCGAATTCATCTTGGCGATGATGCGCGCCGGCTTGCCTTCGCGCGCAATGCCGGCCTCGTTGCGGATCGCGCGCACGATGTCCTTCTGCAGCGAGAACGGCGCCAGCCAGATGCTGGCCAATGCTTTCGGCCGCGTCAGGCTGGTGAGGTGGATGAAGACCTCGTTCACGTCGGCGGTCAGGTTGGCGTCCGCCGTCAGCAGGCCGAAGTCGGTGTAGAAGCGCGCCGTGGTCGGGTTGTAGTTGCCGGTGCCGAGGTGGGCGTAGCGGCGCAGGCCGGCCGGTTCGCGGCGCAGCACCAGGGCCATCTTGGCGTGGGTCTTCAGGCCGACCACGCCGTAGACGACCTGCGCGCCGGCGTGCTCCAGACGCTCGGCCCAGTTGATGTTGGCCTCTTCGTCGAAGCGCGCCATCAGCTCGACGATGACGGTGACTTCCTTGCCGCGGCGGGCGGCGCCGATCAGCGCTTCCATCAAATCCGAGTGCATGCCGGCGCGGTAGATGGTCTGCTTGATCGCCACCACCGCCGGGTCGCTGGCGGCGGCCTGGATGAAATCGATCACCGGCTGGAAGGACTGGAAGGGATGGTGCAGCAGCAGGTCCTGGCGCCCGAGCGAGGCGAAGATGTCGTGGCTGGCCAGGCGCACCGGGTAACTGGACGCGAACGGCGGGAACTTCAGGTCGGGCCGGCCATCGTTGTTGGCGATCTCCTGCAGGCGGCTCATGTTCACCGGGCCGTCGACCTGGAACAGGCGCGTGCGGTCGATGCAGAACTGCTCCAGCAAAAAGTCCGACAAATGCGCGGGACAATTGCGGCCCACTTCCAGGCGCACCGCGAAGCCGTACTGGCGGCTGTGCAGTTCGCTCTGCAGCGCCTGGCGCAGGTTTTTCACTTCTTCCTCGTCCACCCACAAATCGCTGTTGCGGGTGACGCGGAACTGCGAGCAGGCCACCACTTCGCGGCCCGTGAACAGGTCCGGCAAATGCGCCTGGATCACCGAGGACAGCAGGCAGTAGGAGGCGCCCGGCGTGTCGGACAGTTCGTCGGGCAGGCGGATCACGCGCGGCAGCACGCGCGGCGCCTTCATGATGGCGATGCCCGTGCCGCGCCCGAAAGCGTCCTTGCCCGAGAGCTCGACGATGAAGTTCAGGCTCTTGTTGATCACGCGCGGGAAGGGGTGGGCCGGGTCCAGGCCGACGGGCGTGAGCAGGGGCCGTACTTCGCGGTCGAAGTACTGCTTGACCCATGCGCGCTGGGCGGCGTTGCGGTCGCTGCGGCGCAGCAGGCGGATGCCTTGCTCGGCCATGCGCGGCAGGATGGTGTCGTTCAGCAAAGCGTACTGGCGCGCGATCAGGCGCCGGCATTCGTCGCTGGCGCGGCCGAGCGTCACGTCGAGGTTATCGGCGACGCCGTCCGGGCCGCCTTCGAGCTGCTGGGTTGCCAGCAGGCTGGCCACGCGCACTTCGAAGAATTCATCGAGGTTGCTGCTGACGATGCACAGGAAGCGCAGGCGTTCCAGCAGCGGCACGCGCTCGTCCTCGGCCTGGGCCAGCACGCGGCGGTTGAATTCGAGCAGCGACAGTTCGCGGTTCAGGAATGGGGCGCCGGCGTCCAGCGAAAGCGGGACAGGCAGCGATTCGGGTTGCACCTTCTTGTCCATGCGAGGCCACGGAGTGAGTCGAAGATGCCAGTGTAGGTAGCAAATATGACAGCATCGTTACCGCTGTATCGGCAGAGCAGGGCGCGGCTTCTGTTATCCTCGTGCTTGCATATCCTGCAAGCCACCAATCAAGGAGAACGACTTGAAAGCCATCGCCGCAATCGTGTTTTCCGCCGCTGCCGCGGCTGCCACCTTCGCCTCGCCCGCCCTGTACGCGCAGGACGCTGCGTCCCCAGCCGCTGCCCAGGCCGCACCCCAGATCGCCCCCGCTAGTGAAGCGGCCACCCGCTGGCTTGCCGTGATGGATGCCGGCAAGGCTGCCGAAGCCTGGGATGCCGGCGCGCCCGTGATGCAGTCCGCGATCACGCGCGACATGTGGAACAAGGTCGGCACCGACGCCCGCGCACCGCTTGGCGCCGTGAAGTCGCGCAAACAGACCTCGGCCAACTTCACCAAGACCCTGCCGGGCGTGCCGGAAGGCGAGTATGTCGTGATCCAGTACGCCACCGACTTCGCCAACCGCGCCGGCGTCACCGAGACCGTGGTCCCGATGCGCCTGCCGGACGGCAGCTGGAAGGTGACGACGTATTTGATCCGCTGATTCGTGATCCGCTGATTCGTGATCCGCTGATCAGCCTTTTGCGCTGAGCTTCCAGAGCTGGGTCGGCAGCGCCGGCGGCGCCTCCGGCTTGAAGAATGCGGAGTCCTGGATGTGCGAAGTGGTCACATACACCGTGCCGTCCGGACCCTGGCTGAACGTGTCCGGCCAGCGCAGGCGCTCGTCCTGCACCAGCGTACGGATGGCGGCCTGCGGGCCTTCGTCCAGGTTGCGGGCGCGGATGGCGTCGTGCTCCACCGACGTCAGCAGCATCACGTTCGTACCCTGCGGGATCAGCAGGCCGTCGGCCACGCCGTTCAGGCCGTATTCCTCGACGCTGCCTGATACGTCTCCGCCAGCCATGCCTGTCGTCTGCAGGACCTCGGCCGGGATGCGGTACAGGGTGTCGCCCTTGATCGCCTGCCAGTACAGGAACGCACCGTCGTTCGAGAGCTCGATGCCGTCGGCCGAGAACTCGACGCCGCGCCCGTCCGGGCGGCGCAGCACTTCGCCATCGGCTTTCACGTTCAACCCCTCCTTCATTTGCGTGGAATCGTCGCCGTCGAGCAGGCGCACCTGCTTGCCGCTCTCCAGTTCGACCACGATGATGGCGCCCACCACGCCGGAATCGGTGATGTAGGCGAACTTGCCGTCGGGGGCGAAGCGCACGTCGTTCAGGTAGGAGCCCTGCGGCGCGATGTCTTCGTCAAAGGCGATGGTGCGCACAGCCTTGTTGCTGGCCAGGTCGATCTGCACCAGCTTGGCGCCGCCGGACACCATGTGGCTTTGCGCCGGCGCGGCCGGGTCCAGCACCCACAGGCTGCCGCGGCCGTCGGCGACGATGCTCTGCACGCAGACCCAGTGGTCTTCGGGCGAGATGTCGTCCTTCTTCGCGTTGCGCCAGGCGTTCCATTCCTCGTCCGGATAAGGCTTGATGCCGCCGTCGGCCAGCACTTCGGCCACCGACACCGCGGTGTCCTCGGTCCAGCGTGGGAAGTTGACGAAGATGCGGTTGTCCTCGGACACCGAGACGCCGGTGACCTGGTGGTCGAATGCCGCGACTTGCTCGATGGTGAAGCTGCCTTGTTTGAAATCTGCCTGCTGCGTCATGGGTTTCCTTTCGATAGGGTCAGGCCGCCTTGCGCTGGCTGCGTGTTGGCGGCGATGGGTTTTCCTGTTCGTGTTTCAGACGTTGCTGCAGCATGGCCAGCACCGCTGCTTCCTCGGGCTGGAGCGCATGCAGGTCTTCGCTCAGATGCTGCTCGGTGCGCTCGCGCATGGCTTCCAGCACCGAGCCTTCCAGATAGGCGTCGAGCACGGCCGGGTGCACGTAGCACTTGCGGCAGATCGAGGGCGTGTTGCCCAGCTTTTCCGCCACCGACTCGATGGCGCGCACGATGTTCTTCTTGGCCTGGGTCTCGGAATCGAACTTCTCGAATTCCTGCAGCGCCAGCGCCGCCAGCACCGTGCCCGACCAGGTGCGGAAATCCTTGGCCGTGTAGTCTTCGCCGGTGATGGTGCGCAGGTAGTCGTTCACGTCCGAGGAATCGATGCTGTGGGTCTCGCCGTCCTCGTCGAGGTACTGGAACAGTTCCTGGCCGGGCAAATCGCGCGTGCTGCGGATGATGCGCGCCAGGCGCCGGTCGTGCACGTGGATCTTGTGGTAGACGCCGCTTTTTCCCCGAAACTTGAATTCGACGTCGCTGCCATCGACCTTCACGTGGCGGTTGCGCAGGGTGGTCAGGCCGAAGGATTTGTTCGTGCGCGCATACTCCTCATTCCCGACCCGCATCATGGTCGCTTCCAGCAGGTAGACGATGGTCGCCAGCATCTTCTCGCGCGGCAGGCCGGGCTGCTTCAGGGTCTTGTCCACTTCCGCGCGGATGGTTGGCAGGGCATTGCCGAAGTTGATCATGCGTTCGTACTTGACCTCGTCGCGCACGTTGCGCCACTTCGGGTGGTAGCGGTACTGCTTGCGCCCGCGCGCGTCGCGGCCGGTGGCTTGCAGGTGGCCATTCGCCTGCGGGCAGATCCAGACGTCGGTCCAGGCCGGGGGAATGACGAGCGACTTGATGCGTTTCAGGGTGGCTTCGTCCTCGACCGGCTGGCCCTTGGCGTCGAGATAGCGCACGGTGTCGCCCTCCTTGTCGCGGCGGATGCCGGGTTTACTGTCGT
This sequence comes from Massilia brevitalea, assembly GCF_030711405.1. Classification (GTDB taxonomy): domain Bacteria; phylum Pseudomonadota; class Gammaproteobacteria; order Burkholderiales; family Burkholderiaceae_D; genus Telluria; species Telluria brevitalea. Next base: position 21,058 of record NZ_JAULSI010000043.1, on the reverse strand, counting down.
TCACGTAGCGCAGGCCGGCGGCTTTCGCGGCGGCCGGCGGGTCGGCGAGGGGGAGGGCGGTGTCTACGGCTGGGTCTGCGCTCATCGTGTGTACCGGTCAGGAGTGGTGCCTGGGACCGATCTTACGCTTTCCGTTTTTGCGCACTGTTCGGTACCGCACTGTACAAGACAGTACGAGACAGCAGACAGGCGTCTGCCAGTCGATGGGGTTACTCGTACCGATGCCGACATGTAGCGCTTTTCACACAATTATAGATAGCATTTTAAGCCTTTTAACCCATCAACTATATGCATGCGTATATCCGTATTTTTATTATAGAACTACTTTTATAGCCTATAATTGCTTATCTATGAGGGATCTTGATGCCAAAAAAGCTGCTCGATAATCAGGATTTGCCGAGTCTGGTTGCTGAACGCCTGAACGTCTGGGGCCGGTGTATCCATGCCCAGCGCCTGCGCCAGCGCGTCAAGGCAGCGGACCTGTGCAAGCGGATGGGAATATCGCAGGCCACGCTGCGCCGCCTGGAGCGTGGCGACCCCGGGGCTGGCATTGGCATCTACATGACGGCGCTGCTGATACTGGGCGTGATCGATAAAGCCGCTCCAGCCCTGGACCCGGTCTTTTGGCAAGACACCGGAAATAGGCGAGTGCGTAGCCAAGATGGAGGGGTGAAAACAAATGTTGATTACTTCTAAACCTTTGTTTGTCTATCTTCAGCGCCCCGATACGGGTGACTGGGTCACGGTGGGGCGTTACCAGGCCGGTAGCGAAGGCACTGGTTACTTCAGGTATGCGCCGAGCTATGCCGACGCCGGCCTCAACTGGGCAATCGATCCCTTGAACCTGCCCTTTCACCCCGACGTCGAGATTGCGGCGCCGCGCTATGGCGGCCTGCATGACGTGCTGCGCGACGCCTGTCCGGATGGCTGGGGCCAGGCTTTGCTGCGTCGTGAACACAAGCTTCCACAGAACACGCCGATGGCGCGCTACCTCGTTCTGGCCAGCAATGCCGACCGCTGGGGTGCGCTGGCCGTTGGTACGCGTCCGAAGCCTTCAGTGGCGGCGCTGGCCATCCCCAAACTGCCGCAGCTGCAACAGGTTGTCGAGGAACTCGCTGCCCTGAATGCGCAGCAGCCGCCCGTGCATGCGCGGCTGCGCCGGCGCCTGGTGGAAACCGCCAGCGTCGGCGGCGCCCGTCCCAAGGCCACGCTACAGGACGAAGACGGCGGCTACTGGCTCGTAAAACCCAGCCTCCCCAACGACGTGGCCGATATCCCGCGTTTAGAGCACTTCGCCCGGCAGTGGGGAGCTGCCAGCGGCCTGCGCTTTGCGCCCACGGTCCTGCACCCCGCTGCGCCAGGACAGGGCGGCCGCAGTGCCGTACGGGTACTGCGCTTCGACCGCAACCGGGAACGGCGTGCGATGTGCGTCAGCGCCGCCAGCCTGCTGCAGACCGAATATCCGGGCGGCCTGTCGAACGACCGCTGGAGTTATCCGCGCCTGGCCGAGGAACTGCGCTGGATCGGTGTGCCGGCCGAGGACCGGCGCGAATTGTTCGGCCGCATGGTGTTCAACGCCGTCTGCGGCAACGACGACGACCATCCGCGCAACCATGCCATTGTGTTCGATGCCGATGCCGATGGCGGCGGGTGGCGCCTGGCGCCGGCATTCGACGTCGTGCCAAATCCGGTTGAAACGCCAGCCTACCTGGCCATGCAGCTGTCGACCGGTCGTTTCGACATCACGCGCGAGGCGGTGCTGGCCGACGCACACCGTTTCGGCTTTGGCAACCGCGAGGAAGCGGCTGCCTGGCTCGATGCGCTGCTGGACCGGATCGGCGGCACCTTCGACGACGCCGTGGAAACGCTCGATGGCGCCTGGCGTCAGCTTCTGGCCGAGCGTTTGCAGTACAACCTGGCGCTGCTGAGATGACCTGGCTGGACTGGCTGCGCTTCGTGCTCCACCGATGCGAGAATCAGGCCTGGCATTTTTCCTCCGGCTGGGTAGCTGAAAGACAGCATTCCACCTCGTATGCATAACGCGCTTCGTCATTCGCGCCTTTTCTTATGCGCGCGCGTAATCGGTCAATAAACCTCCTTTTGCAGAAATTTTATATATACACTGGCCGCTGAGCTCAGTCAGTGACGTAGCCATATCGCACTCGGAAAAGTGATTGACCGGCTCGCCGCGTATCTAGTCTTTCGTCGTTCTTCAACCAAAAAAATGAAGGGGAAACGTGATGATCAGTTTGAAAAAAGCCTTGTGCGTACTGAGTTTTGGACTGGGGCTGGGCTTTTCCATGAATTCGTGGGCAATCAGGCCGGATTGCGGCCTGTGCGCAGCCTGGAAGGAGGAATGCGAGACAACCGGCAATAGCCTGTCTTGCCGCCGCTACGAGCAACTCGACTGCTTCATGGTGCTCGCGTATTGTCCTGCTCCGTAGCGCGATTGCCGTCGAAGGATTAGCCATTGCGGCTTCGACGGATGGCAATGCCGGCATTTCTGTTTCAGGCTGGCATTGCTGAAGTGTCAGCGCAAAGCGCTTTGCCGGCATACCAAAGCATGAGCTCGTGTCCGGATGTCAGACTTGACCCCGGCTGTTTTCACTAGCGATACCGCGCCTCGACCAGATCGATTTCCCGCAGCACCTTGCGCGCGATATCGTCCGACACCTTGCGCTGGTGCGTGAGCGCCAGGATCGCCTCGCGCTCGGCCTGCAGCGCCGCCAGCCGGTATTCCTTCTCGGCCTGTTCCGCCACGCGGATGCGCGACGGTTCGTTCGCCGCCAGCCCGGTGCCGAGGCGGTGCTCGTAGATGCCGCGCACGTGATCCACTGCGCTGGCATGCACGTCGGCGTGCTCGCTTTCGCCCAGGTGGCTGTGGCCGACGCGCTCGATCGCGGCAATCGCCGCCACCGCCGCATTGTGGCGCGCCAGGTCTTCCTGCGCTTCCTCGGTGGTTTCCTCGGGCACTTCCAGTCCGCGCAGCACGCGTGGCAGGCCGATGCTGGCCACGACCAGCGAGACGATGATCACCGCGCTGGCAAAGAAGATCGCCAGGTCGCGTCCCGGGAAGGCGGCGCCGCTTGGCAGGGCCAGCGGCAGGGTCAGCACGCCGGCCATGGTGATGGCGCCGCGCACGCCCGCCAGCGAGGTCGCCAGCACCAGGCGGAAGTTGGGCTTGTAGACTTTCTGGCCTTGCAGGCGCGCGTTCAGCAGCGTCAGGCGCAGCGACACCCACACCCATACCAGGCGCAGCACGATCAGGGCCAGGCTGATGAGGAGGGCGATGCCGAACAGTTTCCAGGGCGTGAGGGAGGCATCGGGGCCGGCCTGGCGCAGCGCGCGCTCGATGATCTCGGGCAGCTGTTCGCCCAGCAGCACGAACATGCCGCCGTTCAGGGAAAACTGCACCGTGTCCCAGACCACGGCGCGGCGTACGCGGGTGGTGGCCAGGGCGCGCCCCGACAGTTCCACGTAGCTCATCGTCACGCCGGCCGCCACCGCGGCCAGGATGCCCGACGCGTGGATGTGTTCGGCCACGAGGTAGGCGCCGAAGGGCAGCAGCAGATTGACCAGGATCGGCGAACCGGGTTCCTCGCCGAAGCGCTGGCCGATCACGCGCTGTACGAACGACACGGCCACCGTCACCGCCACGCCGACCGCGATGCCGGCCAGCGCCACCCACAGGAAGGTCAATGAGGCATTCGCCAGCGAAAACGCGCCGGTCATGGCGGCGGCCACTGCGAAGCGGAAGCACACCAGGCCACTGGCGTCGTTCAGCAGCGATTCCCCTTCGAGGATGTGCATCAGGCGGTGCGGCACGTGGATGCGCGAAGTGATCGCGGACACCGCCACCGGGTCGGTCGGCGCCACGATGGCGGCCAGCGCAAAGGCGACCGGCAGCGGCATCGACGGCACCAGCCAGTGGATCAGGAAGCCGGCGCCGACCACCGTGAAGATCACCAGGCCCAGGGCCAGTTCGAGGATCGTACCCTTGTCGCGGAACAGGCCGACCTTCGGGATGCGCCAGCCGTCCAGGAACAGCAGCGGCGGCAGGAACAGCAGGAAGAACATCTCGGGGTCGAGCGTCACGCCATGCCCGAACACACCGGAAATCACGGCCCCCAGGGCGATCTGCACCAGGGGCAGCGGCACGCCGAAAGGCAGCATGCGCACCAGGTAGCCGCTACCGATTACCGCCAGCAGCATGGCCAGCACTACACCTACCGATTCCATCGAGTCTCCTTGTGTTCAGGGCTCCATGATACGGCATTGTCGAACTGACAGTTTTTCGCGCGCCGAACAGGACCTCATGCGCGGGCTGGTGTCTGCAAGCCGTAGGACTACCGGCGTTTCAGCGCCTTGCCCAGCATGGCGCGTACATCGTTGATGAAGGGTTTCGGATCCTTCGCCTCGAACACGTAATACCGGCTAGCCGGCCGCACGAAATCCAGGCAGTAGCCGGCCAGCTCGGGCAGGCGCCGGAAGCGGATGGTCTTGTCCTTGATCTTGTCCTGTCCGAACAAAATGCGCAGCAGGCGCTTGGTCTCGGGCACCATGAAGCGGCAGCGCACGCCGCTGCGGTAGGACGTGTTGACGACGTTCTCGCCCAGCCCGAACAGGCGGTAGCACAGCCACGGGAAGCTGGCGCCGGCGTGATAGGCCAGCGGCAGGCTGCCCCAGAACCGCCCGTTCACTTCCATCAGCGCCGCCTCGTCGCGCACCGGGTCGTAGCGGTACTCGACCATGGCGATGCCTTCCCAGGCCAGTTCGCGCAGCAGGGCGATCGACTTCTCCATCAGGGCCGCGTGCTGCTCGCGCGCCACCGATTCGCACTGGCTGGAAAAGCCGCCTTCGGGCGGCCACTCGTGCAGGCGGCGGTGCTGGAAGGTGTAGTGGGCCTGGCCGTCCTTCATGAGCACGAACTGGCCCAGGCCGTAGCCGGCGCAGTATTCCTGGATCAGCGGCCAGATGCCGGCCGGCGCGAAGCGCGCCATGTAGGCGCGCAGTTGCCCGGGCGTGTCGCAATAATGGGTCTTGGCCACCGTGAGCCCATGCGGGCGCAGTTTGGCGCCGACGCCGTGCGGATTGGCCCACTTCAGCACCACCGGAAAGCGCAGCACGCCGCACAGCGCATCCAGCTCGGCCATGTTCGTGATCTGCTCGCTGCGCGGCGCGCGCACGCCGACGCGCGCGGCCGCTTCGTAGGTGCGGTCCTTGTTCAGCACGCTGTCCAGGCGCGCCTGGTCGGCGAACATGATTTTGAAATTGCCGAGGCGCGCGCGGTGCCGGTTCAGCATGGCGATGTCGCCTTCGGACACCGCGAACAGGCAGGCAGTGCCGAGTTCCCGGCCCAGCTGCACCAGCTGCGCCACCTGCGCCTCTTCGCCGGCGTCGCGCACCAGGCCGCGGCGCAGCCAGCGCGAGGACAGGCCCAGGCCTTCGTTGTTGCGGGCCACGCCGTACACGGGCACGCCGTGGCGGCCGAGGTCGCGCACGATGGTCAGGCCGATCGGCGTGTCGATGCCGAACACGACGGCGGGGAGGGTGGAAGTCGATGTGGTGACAGGTAGCTGGGCGCGGTCCATCAGGCGGTCTTGGTACGGGTGGTCGGTGGATCGATGCGGGCGTTCGGCAGGTCGGCGGCAAGATTGGCCACGGCGTCGCGCACGCGCACGAAGCAGGTGTCGAAATACGGGTCGCCCAGTTTATACGGGTCGTGCAGGTGCGGCATCGGCGGCTTGCACCACATGCCGAGCAGGGCGACCTGGACGTCGTCGCGCGGGCCCAGGCGGCGCCGCACTTCGTGGGCCTGGCGCACTTCCATCACCAGGAACAAATCGCCGGGCTGCACCTTGAAGTCGGGCCAGGAAGTGGCGCGGTGGGCCGTCATGCACATGGCTAGCTCCGGACAAGTATGACTGGTCGTTTGCAGACGAGGCATTTTCCGAGCTGCGCCGGCTGAACATCATCCCCATCGTCGACCTGTGCCACTTCGGCGTGCCGGACTGGATCGGTAATTTCCAGAATCCCGATTTTGCGCTGGAATTCCCCAGGTACGCCCGCGCCTTTGCAGAGCGTTATCCCTGGATCCAGGTCTACACGCCCATCAATGAGATGCATATCTGCGCCGTGTTCTCGGCACTGTACGGTTGGTGGAACGAGCAGATGACGAGCGACCGGGCGTTCGTCACGGCGCTCAAGCACATCGTCAAGGCGAACATCCTGGCCATGCGCGAAATCCTGGAGGTGCGGCCGAATGCATTGTTCGTGCAGAGCGAATCATCCGAGTACTACCACGCCGAGAATCCGGCCGCGATCGGCCCGGCCGAAATCAACAATGCGCGCCGCTTCCTGTCGCTGGATCTGAACTACGGCCGCCGCGTCGATTCCGGGATGTACGAGTACCTGATGGACAACGGGATGACGCGCGAGGAATACCACTTCTTCCTCCAGAATAACCTCAGGCACCACTGCATCATGGGAAACGATTATTACCCGACGAACGAGCATTACGTCAGCGCCGACGGCATGACGCATGCGTCGGGCGAGATCTTCGGCTATGCGGTCATCACCCACCAGTACTACGACCGCTATCGCCTGCCCGTCATGCACACGGAGACCAATCTGCTCGAGGGGCCGAACGGCGACGAGGCCGTGCACTGGCTACGCAAGCAATGGGCCAACGTGCTGCGGGTGCGAAACTCGGGCGTGCCGGTCATCGGTTTCACCTGGTATTCGCTGACCGACCAGGTCGACTGGGACATTGCGCTGCGCGAAGAGCGGGGCACGGTCAATCCGCTGGGGCTGTTCGATTTGGACCGCAACATCCGTCCCGTCGGCGAAGCCTACCGTAAGCTGATCCGCGATTGGGGCGCCGTGCTGCCGACGAAGAGCATGTGCCTGCACGTGCCCATCCTGATGCCCGACGAAACCTGTTGCGCCGAAGCGAACGCCGCAGCGCGCACCGACGGCAGCGATGCCGCGCGAACCGGCGCCGGCTCTTTCGCGTCAACCGAAACGACTGAATAGGTAAAGCACGTATGAAACTGGACAATCGGATCGCCATCGTCACCGGCGCCGCGGGCGGTATCGGCCTTGCCGCTGCGCGCCGGCTGCTGCAGGACGGCGCATGCGTCATGCTGGTCGGGCGTCACCAGGACAAGCTCGACACCGCCATGGCCGACCTGGAGACGGAAGCTGCGGGCCGCGTGGCCACTGCCTTGTGCGACGTGGCGCGCGAAGAGATGGTCGCGGCGGCAGTCGACGCCACGACAGCGAAGCTCGGCAATTGGGACATCGTCGTCAACAACGCCGGCCGCATGGACTTCAAACGGATCGAGGAGCAGACCGCGGACGATTGGCGCGGCACGCTCGACGTCGACCTGCTTGGTGCGTTCTATTTCATCAAGCAGGCGTTCCTGAAGATGCGCCGCGGCGGCGCGGTCGTCAACGTGTCGAGTATCCACGCAATGGAGACGGAGCCGCTGGTGGCGCCCTATGCGGCGGCCAAGGCTGCGCTGCTGTCGCTGACACGCTCGGCGTCGATCGAGGGCAAGGCCAGGGGTATCCGCGTGAATGCCGTGTTGCCGGGCGCCGTGGACACGCCGATGCTGTGGGATAACCCGAACGTGAAATCCGGCGCCGAGGTGATCGACACGGCGGACGTGGGCAAGCCGGAAGATGTGGCGGCGACGATTGCATTCCTGGTGAGCGACGACGCGGCATTCGTGAACGGGGCGACGCTGAACGTGGATGGGGGGCGATTGGCGCGGCTGTGAATTTTCCAGGCCCGGCACAGCATTCGCTGGACCGGGCTTTCTCACGGTTGCCGGATGGCGTGCGCTAGCGCGGGTGCTGCTGCGCCGCCACTTCCGCCAGCCGGTCCGACAATTCCACCGTGTTCACCGGCTTGACCATGTAGTGGTCGAAACCGGCCGCCATTGCCGCTTCGCGGTCCTGCTGGCGGCCGTAGCCGGTCATGGCGATCAGGGTGGCGCCGGTCGACTGCGGCATGCGGCGCAGGCGGCGCGCCAGTTCGTTGCCGTCGAAGTCGGGCAGGCCGATGTCGAGCAGGCAGACGTCGGGCTCGAACACGCGCGCCACGTCGACCGCGTCGGCGCCGCAATAGGCCACTTCCACCGTATGCCCGCCCGCGCCGAGGAACAGCTGCAGGGTGTGGGCGGCGTCGAGGTTGTCGTCGACCAGCAGCACCTTCAGGGGCGTGGCGGCGGTGGCCTGGCCGCGGCTCTGGGCGATCGACACCGGCAGGTCTTGCGTGTGGCGCGGCAGGCGCACCGTGAAGCTGCTGCCCTTGCCCAGGCCCGGGCTGTCGGCGCTGACGCTGCCGCCATGCAGCTCGACCAGGCTCTTGGCCAGCGCCAGGCCCAGGCCCAGGCCGCCCTGGGAGCGGTCCGGGGTGCGCTCTGCCTGGCTGAACAGATCGAACACGCGCGCCACCAGCGCCGGCTCCATGCCGATGCCGTCGTCGGTGACGGTCAACACGTATTCGCCGTCGTCCTGGCGCAGGCGCAGTTCGATGCGGCCGCCTTCGGGCGTGTACTTGTTGGCGTTGTTCAGCAGGTTGGCCACCACCTGCACCAGGCGCTTGTGGTCGCCCTTGACGGTGGCGGCTTCCAGCGGCAGGTCGAGCACCACGGTGTGGCGGCGCGTGGCGATCAGGGGCCGGATCTGCTCGGCCGCGTCGTCGACCACCTTGCGCAGGTCGAGTACCTGGGTCGACAGCGAGACCAGGCCGCGCGTCACGCGCGACACGTCCAGCAAATCGTCGACCAGGCCGGTCATGTGCTCGACCTGGCGCGCGATGATGGCGCAGGTCTGCGTGATCTGGGCGTTATCCGAGTGCAGCAGCTTGAGCAGGTGCGCCCCGGTGCNCGTCGACCAGGCCGGTCATGTGCTCGACCTGGCGCGCGATGATGGCGCAGGTCTGCGTGATCTGGGCGTTATCCGAGTGCAGCAGCTTGAGCAGGTGCGCCCCGGTGCTGATCGGCGCCAGCGGGTTGCGCAGCTCGTGCGCCAGCATCGCCAGGAACTCGTCCTTGCGCTGGTCGGCGGCGCGCAGCTCGCGTTCGGCCAGGCCGCGCGCGGCTTCCTTCTTCTGCAGGATGGAAGCCATGCCGTCCAGCGCTTCGGCCAGCTGGCCGATTTCCTCGCGCTCGTAGCCGATGCCCGAGCGCGCATCGAGCTCGCCGGCGGCGATGCGGGTGGCGGTGTCCTTCAGCTTGCGCACGCGCTGCACGATCAGCACGTCGCCGGCCAGCCAGGCGGCCAGCAGGGCCAGCATGGTGGTCGCGGCCAGGCCGACCAGCGACATCAGCTGGGCGCGGCGCGCGCCGGCGGTGACGATCTCGGTCGGGATCCCGATCGTCACGGTATAGTCGGTCAGGGTCGGGGCGCCGACGCGGGCAAAGGTGTGCAGGCGCTCGATGCCGTCCTCGTCCTGGATCACCACGGCGCGCCGGCCCGCGCTCTGCATCGCTTCGCGCAGGCGGGCCGGCACGCGCAAGCCGAACCAGCGTTCCGGGTCGGGACGGCGCGAGATGATGGTGCCGTTGGCGTCGGCCGTCACCAGCACCGAGCCGGGCGGCAGGTTGATGTCGTTCACGAAGGTATCGAGGCCGGCCAGGTCCATGGCCGCGAACACCACCGCCGCCACGTTGCCGGCGCGGTCGATCACCGGGTAGGTGAGGTTGATCGTGTGGCGCCGGATCACGCGGCCGAATACATAGTCGCCGGCGATGAAGCGGCGTTCCGAGATGGCGCGCTTGAAGTGGCTGCGGTCGCCCAGGTTCACCGGGTGCAGCATCGGCACCGCGCTGCAGCTGACGTCGCCGTTCAGCTGGATCAGGCCGAAGTTCACGTAGCCTTCGTTGCGGTCGAGGACGTCGGCCAGCAGGGCGTTGCAGCCGGATGTGGAGCCGAGCAGGTCGGGCACGCTGGACAGGTCGACCAGGATCTGGCGCGCGCGCTCGATCGACTGGGCCTCGTTGGCCGCAGCCAGGTTGGTCAGGCGGCGCAGGTTTTCCTCGGAAGCCTGGACCGCCTGCTCGCGCTCGCGCATGCCGCCGACCACGGTCATCACCGCCAGCGGCAGGATCGCCAGCGCGACCAGCAGCATCAGCCGGCTGCGCAGGCTGCTCAGCTTCAGGAAGGGAGCGGACGGCTTCATTGGAGCGCGGCCCGGCGGTCGCCAAAGGCGATCACGCGGCGCACGCCTTCGAGCAGCGTGGCGACGTCGTCCGAGATGTAGCCGATCCGGATATGGCCCGGCACGCCGAGGGCGTCGCCCGGCATGATCGCGACCTGCTCTTCCTCGATCAGGGCTTCGGCAAAGGCCACCGTGTCGTGGGTGAGGGCGCGCACGTCGCCCCACAGGTAGGGGCCGGAATCCGGGCTGTGCATGTCGATCCAGGGCACGTCGCCGAAGCGCCGGACCACCATGTCGCGCCGCTCGCGGTAGTCGTCGATCATGTGGCGCTGCACGCCGGCCTCGAACGCAGCGGCCGTCGCCACCTGGCTCAGGTGGCCGGCGGCGGCGGTGATCGGCCCCTGCAGGGTCTGCATCGCACTCACCAGCGGCGCCGGCGCCAGCGCGAAGCCGACGCGCCAGCCCATCATGGCGTAGCTCTGCGAAGCCGAGAAGATGGTCACCACGCCGAGCGCGCGCCAGTCGCAGAGGGAAGCGAAACTGGTGTGCGCCGGGCCGAACGACAGGTGTTCGTAGCTTTCGTCGACGATCACCTGGGCGCCGCTTGCCTGCACCCAGTCGCGGATGGCTTCGAGCTCGGCGCGGCTGTACACCTTGCCGGTCGGGTTGTGCGGGTTGTTGATGATGACGATGCGCGCCGGCTCGCAAGCCGCCAGGTACGCCGGGGTGACTTCTCCGGGCAGGTCGGCCAGCACCGGGCGCAGGCCGAGCAGCTGGCAGGTGGCCACGTAGGCCGGCCAGTGCGGCTTGAAGATCAGGACGCTGTCGCCCGGGTCGCTCATCGCATACAGGGCTTCGTACAGGGCCTGCTTGGCGCCGTTGGTAACGATGACTTCGTCGACGCCGGCGGCGATGCCGTTCTCGCGCGCGAGTTTGCCGCACAGGCGCTCGCGCACCTCGACGGCGCCAGCCACGCTGGTGTACGGCATGGTGCGCACGTTGCCGACGGCGGCGCCGACGGCGTCGAGCACGGCGGCCGGCGCCGGGAAATGCGAGATCGCGATCGAGAAATCGATGACTTCCTCGCCTGCGTGGCGCATGCTTTCGACGCGGCCGTGCATGGCGGTGGTGGCCAATGGGCGGGAGTGGGCAATCCTTTGTGAGATCTTCATCGTTCTTATAAGAGGAAAAGGCGATTTCAAATGTGTCTCAGTGTGCTGGCCGGCACAACATTTCCTGATTGTACTAAATTCCCGACCAATCAAGGCATCCAATCGAAAAGCAGTCCTGGTTCATCGAACTATTTGACATCTAAACTAATTGCTCATCTAATATGCGGCAGGATCGACTACCGGAGCTGCAATGAAGATCGTGTGCGTGGGAGGTGGACCGGCCGGCCTGTACGCTGCGCTGCTGCTCAAGCAGGACGATCCGGCGCACGAGGTGACCGTGGTCGAGCGCAACGGCCGCGCGGACAGCTTCGGCTGGGGCGTGGTGTTCTCGGACCAGACCCTGGGCAAGCTGCAGGCCGCCGATGCCGCCAGCGCCGACGCCATCCTTGGCGCCTTCAATCACTGGGACGACATCGCCATCCACTTCAAGGGCCGCAGCGTGACTTCCGGCGGCCATGGCTTCTGCGGCATCGCCCGCCGGCGCCTGCTGGCCATCCTGCAGGCGCGTTGCGAGGAAGTGGGCGTGCGCCTGCTGTTCGATGCCCCGGTGGACGACGAGCTGGCCCTGGCGCGCCAGTACGATGCCGACTTGCTGCTCGCCGGCGACGGCATCCACAGCCGCATCCGCACGCGCCACGCGGCCACCTTCCAGCCGCAGATCGACCAGCGCCATTGCCGCTATGTCTGGCTCGGCACCACCAAGCGTTTCGATGCCTTTACCTTCGCATTCGAGCATACCGAAGAAGGCTGGTTCCAGGCGCACGCCTATCGCTACGACGGCACGACCTCGACCTTCATCGTCGAGACGCCGGAAAGCGTGTGGCGCGCCGCCGGCATGGAGGGGCTGGATGTGGGGCAGACGCTGGCCTTTTGCGAGCGCCTGTTCGCGCGCCACCTGGACGGGCACCCGCTGCTGGCCGCCGGCGGCCAGGACTGCCCTGACAGCCGCGGCGCGGCCATGTGGGCGCGCTTTCCGCGCCTGGTGTGCCGCGAGTGGGTGCACTGGGAAGACGCCGATGGCCGCCGTCTGCCGGTCGTGCTGCTCGGCGACGCCGCCCACAGCGCCCACTTCTCGATCGGCTCGGGCACCAGGCTGGCGCTGGAAGACGCGATCGAGCTGGCCGTGCGCTGCCGCGGCCGCACGGCGGCCGAGCTGCCCGCCGTGCTCGACGGCTACCGCGCCGCGCGTTCGGTCGAGGTGCTCAAATTGCAGAGCGCGGCCCGCAATTCGATGGAATGGTTCGAGAACGTGGCGCGCTACAGCGCCATGGAAGCCGAGCAGTTCGCCTATTCGCTGCTCACGCGCAGCCAGCGCCTGTCGCACGAAAACCTGCGCCTGCGCGACCCGGCCTATGTGGCCGGCTTCGAGCGCTGGCTGGCGCGGCGCGCCTGCGAGCAGGCCGGGCAGCCGCCGCGCTGCGACACACTGGGCGAGGCGCTGGACCATGATCCTGCGCCGCCGCCGATGTTCACGCCCTACCGGGTGCGCGGCGTGGTGCTGAAGAACCGCATCGTGGTCTCGCCCATGGCCCAGTATTCGGCAGTCGACGGGCTGGTGGGCGACTTCCACCTGATGCACCTGGGCGCGCGCGCCATGGGCGGTGCGGCGCTGGTGATGGCCGAGATGACCTGTGTCTCGGCCGACGCCCGCATCACGCCGGGCTGCCCGGGTTTATATGCGCCGGCGCACACGGCGGCCTGGCGCCGCATCGTCGACTTCGTGCACCTGAACTCGGATGCCAGGATCGGCGTGCAGCTCGGCCACGCCGGCGCCAAGGGCTCGACCCGGCCGGCCTGGGAAGGCATCGACCAGCCGCTCATCACGGGTAACTGGCCGCTGGTGGCGGCATCAAGCCAGCAGTACATCGCCGGCGTATCGCAATGGGCGGCGCAGGCCAGCCGGGCCGACATGGTGCGCATCCGCGCCGACTTCGTGCGCGCGGCGCTGGCGGCGCGCGAGGCCGGCTTCGAGTGGCTGGAGCTGCACTGTGCGCACGGCTACCTGCTGTCGAGCTTCATTTCGCCGCTGACCAACCGCCGCGAGGACGACTACGGCGGCAGCCTGGACAAGCGCTGCCGCTTCCCGCTCGAGGTGTTCGCGGCCCTGCGCGCCGTCTGGCCGCAAGAGCTGCCGATCAGCGTGCGCATCTCGGCCCACGACTGGGTCGAGGGCGGGATCACCCCGGACGACGCGGTGGCGATCGCGCGCCTGTTCCGCGATGCCGGGGCCGACATGATCGACTGTTCCTCGGGCCAGGTCAGCCGCCTGGAAGAGGTGCAGTACGGGCGCATGTTCCAGACCCCGTTTGCCGACCGCATCCGCAACGAGGCGGGCATCCCGACGATTGCCGTGGGCTCGATCTATGAGGCCGACCACGCCAACGGCATCATCGCCTCGGGCCGCGCCGACTTGTGCGCGGTGGCGCGGCCGCACCTGGCCAATCCGGCCTGGACCCTGACCGAGGCGGCGCGCATCGGCTATACCGGCGCGGCCTGGCCCAAGCAGTACCGGGCCGGCAAGCTGCAGCTGGAGCGCAATCTGGAGCGCGAGCGCCAGCAGGCCGCCGTGCCGCCGGCGCGGCCATCCGATACATGAATGAGGAGCACACCATGCGTTACCTGAGGGGCGAGCCGCACGCGTTGCCTGGTCACCGCGGCAGCCTGGCCGGCTATCCGGCCCAGCATTTCCTGTTCGAGGTAGAGGAGGGCGTGGCCACGCTCACCCTGGACCGGCCCGATCGCAAGAATCCGCTCACCTTCGATTCCTATGCCGAGCTGCGCGCGCTGTTCCGCGCGCTGGCGCTGGCCGACGACGTACGCGCCGTGGTGCTGGCCGGCAGCGGGGGGAATTTCTGCTCGGGCGGCGATGTACACGAGATCATCGGGCCGCTCACCGAACTCGACATGCCCGGCCTGCTGGCCTTTACCCGCATGACCGGCGACGTGGTGAAAGCCATGCGCGCCTGTCCGCAGCCGATCGTTGCCGCCATCGACGGCGTTTGCGCCGGCGCCGGCGCCATGCTGGCCCTGGGCTCGGACATCCGCTACGGCACCGCGCGCAGCAAGACCGCTTTCCTGTTCGCGCGCGTCGGCCTGGCCGGCTGCGACATGGGGGCCTGCGCGCTGCTGCCGCGCGTGATCGGCCAGGGCCGGGCCGCCGAACTGCTCTACACCGGGCGCACTCTGCGTGGCGAAGAGGCCGAGCGCTGGGGCTTTTTGAACCGCCTGATCGAGCCGGATGAACTGCTGGGCGAGGCCCAGGCCTTTGCCGCCGCGCTGGCCGCCGGCCCCACCTTTGCCCACGCGATGACCAAGAAGATGCTGCAGCAGGAATGGAACATGGGCGTGGACGAAGCCATCGAGGCCGAGGCCCAGTCGCAGGCGATCTGCATGGCGACCAACGATTTCCACCGCGCCTACCACGCGTTCGTGGCGCGCGAAACGCCGCGCTTTGAAGGGGATTAAATGACGGATACGAGCTATCTCGACTGGCCCTTTTTCGAGCCGCGCCACGCCGCGCTGGCACGCGAGCTCGATGCCTGGGCCGGTGCACACCTGAGCATGGCGCACGGCCACGACGTCGACGCCGCCTGCCGCGCGCTGGTGGCCGAGCTGGGCGAAGCCGGCTGGCTGCGCCATGCGGTCGGCGGGCGCGACTACGGCGGGACATTGGACGCCATCGACACGCGCAGCATCTGCCTGGTGCGCGAAACCCTGGCGCGCCATGCCGGCCTGGCCGACTTTGCGTTTGCCATGCAGGGCCTGGGCAGCGGCGCCATCGCGCTGTTCGGCAGCGAGGAACAAAAGGCGCGCTACCTGCCGCGCGTGGCTGCCGGTTCCGCGATTGCGGCGTTTGCCTTGTCCGAGCCGGACGCTGGCTCGGATGTCGCCGCCATGGCATGCGCAGCACGGCCCGATGGCGACGATTATGTGCTCGATGGCGAAAAAACCTGGATATCGAACGGCGGCATCGCCGATTTTTATGTCGTGTTCGCGCGCACGGGCGAGGCCGAGGGCGCGCGCGGCATTTCCGCCTTCATTATCGACGCCGATACGCCCGGCTTTACGGTTGCCGAACGTATCGAGGTGATCGCGCCGCACCCGCTGGCGCGCTTGCGTTTCGAGGGCTGCCGGGTTCCTGCGGCCCAGCGCATCGGCGCGGGCGGGCAGGGCTTCAAGGTGGCGATGGCCACGCTGGATGTATTTCGCACTTCGGTGGCCGCCGCCGCCCTCGGCTTCGCCCGGCGCGCCTTCGACGAAGCCCTGGCGCGGACGAGGTCGCGCCGCATGTTCGGCAAGACCCTGGCCGACTTCCAGCTGACCCAGGCCAGGCTGGCCGACATGGCGACGAAAATCGACGCTGCCGCGCTGCTGACCTACCGTGCCGCTTGGGAACGCGACCGCGGGCAACGGGTGACCAAGGCCGCGGCCATGGCCAAGCTGACCGCCACCGAGCATGCGCAAGCCGTGATCGACGCCGCCGTGCAGCTGTTCGGCGGCCTGGGCGTGGTCAGCGGCCAGCCGGTGGAGATGCTGTACCGCGACATCCGCGCGCTGCGCATCTACGAAGGCGCGAGCGAAGTGCAGCAACTGATCATCGCGCGCGAGCTGCTGGGCGAAGCCGTGGCCGGGAGCGCGCCATGAGCGCGCTGCTGCGGATACTGCAACCGCCAGGCTGGCCACGCCCGAAAGGCTATGCCAACGGCGTCGCCGCGCGCGGGGTGCAGGTGCACGTCAGCGGCATGGTCGGCTGGGATGCCGAGGGGCGCTTCCAGACCGACGATTTCGTCGGCCAGGCGCGCCAGGCCCTGGCGAACATCCTGGCGGTGCTGGCCGAGGCCGGGGCCGGGCCGCAGCACATCGTGCGCATGACCTGGTATGTGCTCGATAAGCGCGAATACCTGGATGCCGGTGCGGCGCTGGGCGCGGCCTACCGGGAGGTCATCGGGCGCCACTATCCGGCGATGAGCGCGGTGCAGGTGGCGGCCTTGATGGAAGACCGGGCGCGGGTGGAGATCGAGGTCACCGCAGTGATCCCGCAGGTGAGCCTGGACTGAGCGCCGCCGGCTCCGCGATTCTGGTACGGTTGTTTTAACCGTAACAATGGAGCAGCCATGAACCAGATCGTACGTGTAGTGGAAACTGTGGAAGAAGCCGAGCGCGCACGCCAGGCGCTGCTGGGCGAAGGATTCGATGCGAACGGCATCGAGATCAGCCATACCGGCGACGAAGCCGGTCCCTCGGAAGCGAATTTCACGGTGGGCGATTCGCCCGAGGTGAAGGGCGGAACCGATTACAAGGATGTGTACACGCCGGGGCTGGAGATCGGCAAGTGCATCATCACCGTTACCACCGCGGATGCGGCGCAGGCAGCCCGCGCGGCCCAGATCATCGAACACCACGGCGGCAAGGACAACGATCCGGCGCACGCCGCGGCCCAGCGCAGCGGCTCGTCGTTGGCATAGGGCGAATGACATAGCCCCATGTGTGTCCGGTCGGTTTCCGTATGAAACCGCCGGAACAAACGCCAATCAGCTCCAGCTCAAATCCGTCTTGCTGAGCGGCAGTTCACGCACCCGCTTGCCGGTCGCCGCAAAAATCGCATTGCACACGGCCGGCGCCAGCGGCGGCAGCACCGGTTCGCCCAGGCCCGTCACCGGATAATCCGTCTTCAGGAAGTGGATGTCGATCCTGGTCGGTGTGTCCGGCATGCGCAGCAAATTGTAGTCGTGGAAGTTGCTCTGCACGACGCGCCCCTTCTCGATGTTCAGCTCCGGATACATCAAGGTCGACAAGCCGTCGATCACCGAGCCCTGCACCTGGTTCTCGGCGCCGCTCAGGTTGACGATCTGGGCGCCAATGTCGGTCACCACCACCACGCGGTCGACCTTCAGCTGGCCCGTCTTCGACACCGTGACCTCGGCCACTTCCGCCACGTAGCCGCGGTGACTGAAGTGGAAGGCCACACCCGCGCCTTGCCCCTTGGCGAAGGTCTTCTTGCCCCAGCCCGACTTCTCCGCCACTTCCTTCAGCACATTGCGCATGCGCGCCACGCTGTACGGCTGGCCGCGTTCGCCGGTGCCCGCCATGATGTCCCTGTCGCCCAGCAGTTCCAGGCGGAAGTCCACCGGATCGCGCCCGGCCGCATGGGCCAGTTCGTCGATGAAGCTGTGGAAGACCCAGGAAAACACGCTGCTGCCCGGCGCACGCCACGGCCCCATCGGAATCCGGCATTCGAGGGCGGTCTGTTCCAGCAGGCAGTTGGCCAGCCAGCGGCCCGGGAACTCGTCGCCCGACAAGCTGCCGCCGCTGCCCGGCTGCAGGATGCTCTTGCCTTCGCGCTCGACGCGGTTGGCAAAGGTGACGAAGTGATTCTGCCAGCCGACCAGCTTGCCGTTGGCGTCGACGCCGCCGCGCAGGTGGTGGAAGCCGCCTGGGCGGAAATGGTCGTGCTGCAAGTCGTCTTCACGGGTCCAGGTCAGCTTCACCGGAGCGTTAACCTTTTGCGCGATGGCTGCCGCCTCGACGATGAAGTCCGAGCTCAGGCGCCGTCCGAAGCCGCCGCCGCTGCGGATGATGTGCAGCGTGATCTTTTCCTTCGGAATGCCGAAGGTCGTGGTCACCAGGGCCTGGCCCGAACCGGGGTTCTGGGTCGGCGCCCACAGTTCCAGCGTGCCGTCCGCCGGCTTGAACCAGGCGGTGCAGTTCTGCGGCTCCATGCTGGCATGCGAGATGAAGGGGTAGCGGTAGCTTGCCTCCACAAGCTTGGCGGCCCCGGCAAAGGCAGCGGCAACGTCGCCATCCTTGCGCAGGGTGGTCGCGCCCGGCTTGCCGGCGGCGGCCTGGGCCTGGGCGGCGAAATCGGCCCAGCTGTGGCCGGCGCCCACGCCTTCGTCCCATTTCACTTCCAGCGCGCGGCGCGCCTTGAAGGCGGCCCAGGTCGAGCTGGCGACGATGGCCACGCCCGGACGCAGGCCGTTCAGGTTGTCGGTACCGTCGATGATGAAGGCGTGCTTTACGCCCGGCATGGCCTTGATCGCATCCAGATTCGCGCTCACCGGCTTGCCGCCGAACACCGGACACTTGGCGTACACCGCGTACAGCATGCCGGGCAACTGGACGTCAATGCCGAACAGCGGCTTGCCGCTGACGATCGCCGCGTTGTCGACGCCGCCGATGCGCGTGCCCAGCAGCGTGTAGCTGGCCGGGTCCTTCAGCTGCACCTGCGCCGCTTCCGGCGCCGGCAGGGTCGCGGCCAGCGGCACCAGGGCGCCGTAGCCGAGCTTGCGTTTGCTCGGGCCGTGGACGACGGCGCCATGCGCGGCGCTGCACTCGCTGACCGGAACCTTCCAGGTCTGGGCCGCGGCCTGCACCAGGACGGTGCGTGCCGCCGCGCCCAGGCGATGGAAGTTTTCGTAGTTGGTCGGCGTCGAGGTCGAGCCGCCGGCGCCCTGGCTGCCGTAGGCCGGATTCAAATCGCCCTGGACGATGCGCACGTCCTTCCAGTCGATCTCCAGTTCCTCGGCGATCACCATCGGCAGCGAGGTCTTGATGCCCTGGCCGATTTCCGGCTGCTTCGACACCAGGGTGACGATGCCCTTGCGGTCGATGGAAATGAAGGCGCTCGGGGCGAAGGTGGCAGCGCCCGATGCACTTGGCGCAGCCAGCGCGCCGGTCGGACCGAAGCCGATGACCAGGGCCCCGGCGCCGATGGCGCTCGTGCCAAGGAAGCGGCGGCGCGAAGAGTTGGCCGGCGCGTTCATGCCTTGCCCTTTCCGAGCGTGTTAAAAATTTCTCCATGGCGGCGTTGCATCGCCTCGTCGTACAGCCGTACTGTCTTCGTCGATGCGCCTTGCCCTGGAGTTTTTTTAACACGCTCTACGTTCGCGATCTCGGCGGCGCGGTGGATGCCGGCGCGGATGCGGGTATAGGTGGCGCAGCGGCACAGGTTGCCGGCCATGGCTTCATCGATCTGGGCGTCGCTCGGCTTTGGATGCTGTTTCAGCAGGGCGCAGGCCGTCATGATCTGGCCGGACTGGCAGTAGCCGCATTGCGGCACGTCGAGTTCCTGCCAGGCTTGCTGCAGCGGGTGCTGGTGGTGCTTGTCCAGGCCCTCGATGGTAGTGATCTTTTGCGTGGTCAGGCTGGAAACAGGCATTAGGCAGGAACGGGTAGGTACGCCGTCGATATGGACGGTGCAGGCGCCGCACATGCCGGCGCCGCAGCCATACTTGGCGCCGACCAATCCGAGCGTATCGCGCAGGGCCCAGAGCAGCGGCGTATCGGGTTCGACATCGACTTGCTGGCGCTTGCCGTTGATATTCAGCGTAAATTTACTCATGAACCGTTCCTTGCCGGATGATAAACCCGAGCATGCTACCAAAAGCCGGCAGGAAAAAAATACATGGAAGCTAGTTTATTGTTGGCAAATTGTTGCATTCACGACGGTCGCGGCGATACGTGGCGGACATACGACGCCTCATTGCCAGGCTCAGCTGAAAGCTGCTGTTTTTTTGCTAAGTGGATATAATCGGCTTCTCCCTGTACAGACAAGCGGCCACTGATATGTCGGAAATGCAGTTCTCAAACAATTACCGTGACTTGAGCGATTCGCAAGGCGTGGATGCCGGATTCCAGTTCGAGTTTTATTGTGAGCGCTGCAGCGACCGCTGGCGCACGCACTTCAAGCCTTATCGCAGTGCGCAGGCCTCGGGCTGGCTGCAAAAAGGCGCGAGCATGTTCGGTGGCATGCTGGGCAATGCCAGCAGCGTGTTGTCGGGCATGGCACAGGCCGGCTGGCACAGTGCGCGCGATGAAGCGTTTACGGAAGCCATTGCGGCCGGCAAGGCTCACTTCAACCGCTGCGGCAATTGCCATGATTATGTGTGCGCCACCTGTTTCGACGGCCAGAACGGGCTGTGCTACAACTGCGCGCCCAACGTCAATGTCAAGATTTCGCAGGCACGGGCGCAGGGCGAAGTCAGCGCTGCATCGGAGATTGCGAACGATGAAGGCAAGGTGCGCGGGGCGCGGCGTGATGTGACCCAGGCTATGCAGCTGGTTTGTCCGCAATGCCGGGCGGAGACCCATGGCGCCAAGTTTTGTCCTGAATGCGGGTTCAAGATGGCGCAGCAGGTGTCGTGCATCAGTTGCCCGACGCTGCTGCAGCCGGGTACCAGGTTTTGTACGGAGTGTGGGACGCGGCAGAGCTGATGCCAATGCAGGAACACGGAGGGCTTAACGGATGAAGAAAATTAGCGATTACAACTTCAGTGATTCATGGACGGTAAAGGAACTTAACCTGAAGCTGAACGCCGAGTATCTCGTATTAGAGGATGTGGGTCACTTGAAAAAGGACCAATTGGTCAAATTCGTCGGGTTTGATGACGTCGATAATCACTACGGGATCTTTGTGTTTGTCGGTGCAGACGGCAAGGTGTTGGAGGTTTCTGGAGACTTTTCCGGCGCAACACATTCGAGCATGGTCAATTTGAAACGGGCATTGTCGACAGCAGGCTGAATGCTGGCTGGTATTGCAAGGCGATCCTGATGCGTATCTGGGTCGGCTGAGATTCGTTGAGCGGACAGGCCAGACGCTGGTTTGCTTGGCGTGGCCATGGCCCATTTCGCGAGCGAATATTCACCGCCAGAGGTGCAAGGGTACGAACCTACCGCGTGGGCACGGAGTGCCCACCCTAATGTGATGGACTCCACC
>NZ_JAULSI010000042.1:35970-46211 GCF_030711405.1 Massilia brevitalea | reverse complement strand
CGCAATCCGCGAAGGCGGCCGTACCGTCGGCGCCGGCGTGGTTGCCAAGATCATCGCCTAATCAAGCGTTGATCGCCGGTGGGACGAACGTCCCGCCGGCACAACAAGAGGGGGTGGAATTTCGATTCCACCCCCTCTGTTCAGGAGCGAACGGTGATATACTTTCGCTCCTTTGCAGCACGTAGCACCTTGTAGCACCTGACAAATCATTGCCGGCCTCAAGCCGGTTCGCTCTTTTCTAAGGAAATCGCATGTCCGCTCCAAACCAGAAAATCCGCATTCGCCTGAAAGCGTTCGACTACAAGCTGATCGACCAGTCCGCACTGGAAATCGTCGACACCGCCAAGCGCACCGGCGCTGTGGTCAAAGGCCCGGTCCCACTGCCGACCCGTATTCAGCGTTTCGACATCCTGCGTTCGCCGCACGTCAACAAGACCTCGCGCGACCAGTTCGAAATCCGTACGCACCAGCGCCTGATGGACATCGTCGATCCTACCGACAAGACCGTTGACGCACTGATGAAGCTGGACCTGCCAGCTGGCGTCGACGTCGAAATCAAACTGCAGTAATCGAAATTTCGCCATTGGTGGAGTGATTCACCAGTGACAAATAATCGGGGCCGGGAGGGGCCGCCAATAGGCGGCACTTTCCGGCCCCGATGCTTTATGGGTTCCCGGCTGGTCCAAATTGCCAAACACCAAGCGTGTTAAACTTCATGCAATGATTTCTTGGCACGCATGGAGCGCATCATGGACGGGCAGGGAGCACTAAGGCAGGCAGTACAACGGCAACTCGCCTGGCTGCAGGACACCAGCTAGTGGCAGATGCTGGGCTATGCCTGGCTGGTCTTCCTCTTCGGGCGCCTGGCGATCATCGTCCTGCCCGCCTTTCTGAAGCCCTTCCTCGACCAGCCCCTGTTCGTGCTGCCCCTGCTGCTGATCGTGGCCAAGGACCTGGCCGGCATTCCCGATTTCGAACGGCGCATGCAGCGCGTGGCGCGCAAAGGAATCCGGTGGCGCGAACGCATCGCGGCCACCTTTCCGCCGGAGTTCCTGGCCCTGTACCGCCTCGACCGCGCGATGCGCCAGGCCTTCTTCGCCTGGGTGCGCCGCCAGCCGCATGCGCCGCGCCCTGCCGGCACCGTGCTGACCTATACCGAACGCGGTTCGTATTCGACCGTGCTGGCGATTGCCGTCTTCTCGGCCTGCATCGAACTGCCGATCGACGCAGCGATTGCTTCGCTTTTCATCGATAACCTGGAGTACGCAGCATCCTGCACGTGTGTTCGCTGCTGTCCGCGGCCTCGATCCTGATGTATGTGGCGGCCGACCGCTGGCTGGTGCGCGGCGCGAAAGGGCATGTGCTCACCGGCGATGCGCTCGATCTGTCGATCGGCGCGCGCGCCTCGGGCCTGATTCCCATGAGCGCCATCGAAAGCATGGAGAGCATCGGCGACAAGCCGGATGCGTGGTGCAAGCGCCATGGCGTAGCCAGGCGCGATACGGTGACGGTGTCGCCCTTCGACGCGCCGAACGTGGTGCTGCGCCTGCGGCCCGGCCAGCCGGTGGTGCTCACGACTTGCCAGCTGGAGAGGCCGGCGCCGGCCTGCGTGTTCCTGTACCTGGACCGTCCAGAGCTGTTGCGCGCGGCCCTGGAGCGCGCTGCGCCTGCCGTTTAAGCCGACGCGGACGCCAACTGGGGCCCGGCGCGCTTGTCGCGGAAAAACGCCCAGGCCGCTTCGGCGACTTCCAGGTCGGCGTTCTGCAAACCGGTCAGCCAGTTGAGGAAGCGCGGATAGCGCTTCAGGCGGCTCGGTTCCGCATGGCCGGCGCCGTCGATGCGGTACAGGCCGACCTGCAGTCCATCCTGCGCCTGCCCCCACATGAAGCGGGTGACGCCCGTCCTGCCGCGTGGGTCGCTCGCAGCGAGCCGCACCACCTCCGGCGTGTCCGGCAAGCCTGCCAGCGCGCGCCAGGCATGCACGCTGTCCTCGATGCTGCGCACCGATGGAACAAAACCGGGAGCGTACCAATGCTTGCCGCCGTGGTAGCGGATCAGCGGGTCGGCCGTGCAGCCGAAGATCAGCGCCGGCAACGGCTTCGTTGGCGCCTTGCCGCGTCCTGGCGGCGGCATCCCCGCCAGCACCACCGAGAATGCCGCCAGCTTTTCCGGAATGGCAGTGGCTACCGCGTAGGCCATCCAGCCACCGCGCGACACGCCGATCAGGTACACGCGTGCGGGGTCGACATCGTGGTGGGCGATTGCATGCTCCACCAGTGCGCCGATGAAGCCGACGTCGTCCTTCGCGGCCACGCGCGCATCAGGAGCAAAGCAATCGCTCCAGCCGCCCTTGCCGGCATCCGGTGCGATCACCACCAGCTGCTCGCGCGCCGCGATTTCCAGCCACAGCGACAGGGGCGAAGGAGGAAAGGCCAGCCCCAGCACCTGCTCCGCCGAGGCGCCGGCGCCGTGCAGCACCACCACCAGCGGCCGTTTCCCAGGCGTTGCGGCGGGCGGCGCCGCCACCAGGTAGCGGCGTTGTCCTTCCGGGCGTTCGAGCGTTTCGGGAACGGGCACGAGGGCCGGCCCTGCGCTGTCGCTGGCGCCCCTGAAGATCGCATTCACGCTGGCGTGCATTTGCTTCTCCTGTCGGTTCGCAAAGGTCTTAGCGCGCGGCCGGTGGCGCGCAGGTCTTGATGCCATGTGCCTCGAGGTGGGCCTCGAACGGCGCGGCCCGCCGCGCCTGCCGCATCAGGGTGCGTGCATGGACAGCGGCCATCACGCCAACGAGCCGGCTGCGCGGGGGCCGCGCGGTATAGCGGTCGACCCAGGCGGCCCAGCGCCGGTGCGGAAACCACGCGACGACCAGTCCTGCAGCACACAAGGCCAGGTCCGCCTTGCGGCTCCCCAGCAGATGGGCGCCCGGCCCTGCGTCCAGCACGAAGTACAGGCCGGCCAGGGACAGCAGCGACACGCCGACCACCCAGGCGCGCGAGCCGACCACGCGCCATCCGGCGAACGCGGTGCCATGCCGCATCGCGCGCGGGCGCCACGCCAGCGCGCGCCGTACGAACGCCGCCGACATGCGTGCGTGCAGCACCGTTTCCAGCTCGCGCTGCGCATGGTCCAGGAAAGCGGCGTCCACCGGCGTCGACAAACGCAGCGGCGGCGCCTGCTCCTGGCCTGGCGTCAGCATGCGAGGCGCCCGTTCAATCCTTGCTGCCGGTCTTCCAGCGCAAGCCAAAGCCGAAGCGCTGGTCCATCATCTCGTGCGCGCTGGTGCGGCCCTGCTGCTCGAAGTATTCGACCATCTTGGTCACCTGCAGGCGCCCGCCCTGGTTCTCGATCATGGCGATCGCGCACATCATCTGGCGCCCGCCCTGGTCGAGGCGCACCTCGATCGGCGCCTGGTTCGGCACCGCCACCGTCACCACGCCGTCGGTGGCCGACCAGTTCGGCACGCCCTCGTAGATGAAGGAGAAGATCAGCGCGCGGCGGATCTGGTCGAACTGGTCGCCGTTGATCCACAGGTTCTCGCCGCCGGTGGCCGCGCCGGTGCGGTCGTCGGCGTCGAGCTTGATGTAGGGGAGCACATCGTAGTCGCCCCAGGCATTCCCGAGCGCCTGCACCAGGCCCTTGCGGCCGTCGGCCAGCTCGAACATGCAGCCCAGGTCGAGGTCGATGCCGCCGCCCGGACGGCGCGGCCGGCCTGCGTTACCCAGGGCGCCCGTGATGCGGCCGAGGAAGCCGGTCTTTTCAGGGGGTGGGGGCGGCGTCGGCGAAATGGACGACTGGTTCCAGTTCAGGTTGACGTGGATGCGGCCATAGCCGCGGCCAGCGGCCTTGTCGAGCGAGACCTTGTCGCCGCGCTTTTCCAGCGTGATCTTCGAGAGCGAGACTTTCGGTGCGGCCGGGGCAGAAGGGGCCGGAGCCGGCGCAGGCGAGGCAGCCGATGATGGAGCGGACTCGGTGCCGCCGAAATGCGCCAGCAGCGCCGACAGCCCGCCATTGAAACCCTGGCCCACGGCGCCGAAGCGCCACTGGCCGTCGCGCCGGTAGAGTTCGGCCACGATCACCGCCTTTTCGTCGCCGAAATCGCTGCCGGTCCACGGGAAGCGCAGGGCGCTGCCGAGGGTCAGCGAACTTGCGCCGAGCGCGCGCATGGTCTGGGCGCCGTCGATGGCGGCCACGAAAACCAGCTTGGCGATCGAGGCCGGCAAGGCGTCGAGGTTCACGTCGAAGCTGGCCTTGCTGCCCGACAGCGCCAGGCGCACCGCGTCGCCCGGGCTGGCCAGCTGGTTGTAGAAGACCATGTAGCGGTCGTCCGAGAGCTTGTCGGCGGCGTCCAGGCCGAAGCAGGACACGTCGACCGACATGCCGGGCGCGCTGATGTCGATCTCGACCGGGAAGCGCGTGCCGGCGCCCAGGTCCGCCAGCTTGCCTTTCTGGCCGCGTGCAAAGGTGTTCATGTGTTTTCCTTTTCGATGAAGGCGGCCGGCCAGCCCGGCGCCTCGGTGGGGGCGGAGCCGAACAGGTGCGACTGCGCGACCATGCGCTCGGCCCAGGCGCGGTGCGTGGCCACTTCGCACATCGACTCGTGCAGCTTGAAGACGGCCGGGCTGTTCGGGTCGAGGATGGCGCGCGCCGCTTCCAGGTCTTGCGGCTTCACCTTGTAGTGGGCCTCGATCGGTGCGACCTGGGTCGGGTGGATCGCGGTCTTGCCGACCATGCCGTAGGCCAGGTCTTCCTGCACCTCCTGGTCCATCAGCTCGGGCAGGTCGAGGTGCTCGAACACCGGCGCCGTGAGCGCGAAACCGTAGGGGCGGAAGATGGTCACCAGCCGGGCAATCGCCGGGCCCAGCGGCGTGCGGTAGATCGTCATGCCGCGCGGGCGCCGCAGCCCAAGTAATGCCAATAAGTCGTTGCCGCCGATGCGCAGCGCCAGGATGCGGTTGCGGATGCCGGGCGACTGCAGCAGCTCGCGGAAGGCTTCCATCTCGCTCTCGCTGAACACCTCGGCCGTCTCCAGCGTCGGCATCAGCATGTGGTCGGTGCCGCGCACCAGCTTTACGTAGGACTCGAGGTTGTGGCGCGTGGCCTTCGGGATCACGAAGCCGGTCAGCTTGTGCGCGCCCTTCATGGCCAGCACGCGCGCCAGCACTTCCGGATTGCGCACGCGGACGAACCGCTCGGCCGCCACGTCCGTGCGCATGTTTTCCAGCACCACGGCCAGGTTGAACAGCGCCCAGCTCAGTTCGCGGTCGGCGACGGCATCCTCGGTGCAGAAGATCAGCGAGCGCACACCCGGCAGCTTGTCGCCGTTGGCGATGTCGAGCAAATATTTGTGATTGGCCGGCACGTACAGCGACGCGCCCATCGATTTATGCATCCGATGCACTCCTGATCAGGGAAACAGCTTGGTAGGGTAGGTGCGGGTCGACCTCGACTGCTACCCCTTTTTCTTCGGCCAGCAGGCGCAGGTGCGCGGTACTGGCCGCTTGCGGGTCGCGCAGCACCAGCAGGCGCGGCGCGCGGCGCAGCAGCACGCGCGTGGCTTCGCCGATGCCGGGCTTGATAAGGTTCACGTCATGGATGCCGTAGCGGGCCATGGCGGCCGCAATGCAGGCGCGCGAGCGTGCTGCGGCGGCCTGCGTGTCGATTGCCTGCGCGCCGATATCGGCGGACTCCGCCAGCGCCAGGGCGCGCGCCTCGACCGCATCGACAAAGGCGCGCGAGCGGTCGTGCGGTGCGAAATCGCTGTATAGCACGCAGCCGTGGAAGTCGCTTGGGCCGATGGCCTCGTTCAGCACCGAGCGGCTGACCAGGCCCGACACCGTCGCATTCAGGATGCTCGACGGGATCAGGTAGTCCTCGCAGGAGGCGGCGCAGGCGGCGCTGCCGGCCAGGTCCGACAGCACGTGCAGGCCGCTGTCGATGGCGCTGCCGTGTTCAAGGTTGAAGCATTCGATGGATGCCGCCAGCTCGCGCGCGATCACGCCCTTGCCGGTCCAGCCATCGACGAAGACGATGGACTCGGGTGCATGGCCCTGGGCCAGGATGTGGCGCAGGGCGTTTGCATCGATGCCGCGGTCGCGCACGATGGACAACGAATAATGCGCCGCGCTGCGGCCGTGCACGCGTTCCAGCAGGCGCCTCAAGACCACGCCGACCGGCGTGCCACCACGCGCCAGCGAGACCAGCGTGACCGGCCCGCTGCGCCGTGCGGCGATCAGGCCGGCCAGCACCAGGCAGTCGCGCGCCATGCGCTCGCCGTTGGCCGCGCAGGCTTCTTCGAACACGGCTTCATAACGTGGCGAGGGCAGGCGCTCGGGCGAGAGCATCTCGCTGTAGTGGCACCGGCCGGACTGGATCAGTTTCTCCTTTTCGCCCACGTCTTCGACGAAGTCGGCCAGCGGCAGCGGCTTGAGCAGAAAGATGACGTCGGCGCCCGCATAGCTGCCGGAGAAGTTCACAGCGCCTCCACGGTCAGTTTCGACAGCTGCGTGCGGCGCGGGATGATGGCGTAGTCGCAGTCGGCCATGAAGCGCGCATCCGAGCGGCTGTCGCCCATGCCGAAGCTGATGATCTCGCCATGCTCCTGCATCAGACGTTCGCGCACGTAAGCCACCGCATTCGCCTTGTCCAGCGCCGTCGGCAGGATGGCGAGGTTGTTGCCGTTGCGGTGCACGCAGTAGTCGCCGTGGCCGTCCTCGATCCAGGGCCGTACCACCTCGTCTTCGATGGGCGTCAGGTTGGCGACGATCTTGTCCGGGTCCTTCACCACGATGAAGAAGGGCGTGCCGGCATCCTCGACCAGGCGCGCGCGGCCCTTGAAGCCGGTGCGCACGGCGTGCGCGTTGATGCGCGCGCCCAGCTGCTGCAGGCCGGGCAGGGCGGCTTTCATCTTCTCGTGTATCCGGGCTTGCCAGTCGGCGTCGATGCTGCCGTCGGGCTGCAGGATCACGCCGCCGAAGTTCAGGATCGCGTAGCTGCTGAAGCCGAGGTGCACGCGGCGAAAGGCGTCGATGCTGCGCGCCGTGGTCGGGATCACCGTCATGCCTTCGCTGGCGAAAGCGAAAAATGCGCGCTGGGCCGGTGTGGTCAGGGAACAAACGCTGCCGTTGGCGTAATAGGCTGCCGGCTCCAGGTTCTCGCGTACCGCGCATTTTTCCAGCGTCTGGAACAGGGTGTCGTCCAGGTCAGCGAACAGGAACTTCTTCAACGTGGTCCTCGGTGTGATAATGGAACAGGCGCGCGCCGAGCTGGTGCGCGGCATCGAGCAGCGCGGCGTTCGGCGGCGTCTCGTGGCAGGCCAGCACGGCGTCGTACTGGCCGGGCGCCACGTTGTACAGGTAGTTGGCGATGCCTTCGCCGTAGTTGTCGGGGAAGGTCAATGCGTGCGACACCGCGCCCCAGGTCAGGATGGGCGAACGCGTGGTCGACTGCACCACCACGTCCAGGCCGCGCGCTTCGAGTGCGGCGCCGAGCAGGGTCGAGGCGTGCATGAATTCGCCGGTGCCGAGCACCAGCACCCTGGCAGCGGGGGCGATGGTCCCGGCCAGCTGCGTGGCCAAGGCTTCAGGGGTGCGCAGGGCACGCGCCATCCCGAGGCGACCGAAGCCGGGGTTGGCGCCGCGTTCGGCCTGGGCGTCGTAGCGCTGGGCGGGGGCCGCATTGACCGGCACATCGGCGGCTTCGAAGCGGTATTCGCCTTCGATCAGCGCGCCCATGGTGGTCGGGATGCCGAAGCGCGCCGTCAAGCCTTCGGTGGCGCCGGCGCCCATGAAGTTGACGATCACGCTCAGGTGCACGCGCTCGATCGACGGATTCAGGCGCCGGCAGGCGGCGGCCAGGTTCACGAACGTGTTCCCGGTGCTGGCTTCGTCGTCCACCAGCACGATGCTGCGCGCACCCAGCAGCAGGGCGCGTTCGTGTTCGCCGTCCGGCATGTGCAGGAACTGGCGCGGCGCGTGGCTGTGCGCTTCTTCGAACTCGATGATGTCGCCGCCGCCCACGCGGTAGCGCGTGGTGTGCACGAACAGCGCTTCGCGCCCCGGGTTCGCGCGCAGCCAGGCTTCGAACACGCCCTGGCCCAGGCCAATCGCCGTTTCGGCCATGGCGATGAACAGCACCGGGCCCTCGCTGGCGGGAACATCCGCAGCCAGGCGCTCGTGCACGGCCAGCATCGCCGACGGACGCACCGGCCAGTGCTTGCCCAGCACCTTGCTCAGGAAAAGAAAGCCGCGCTTGGCGTTTGCGCGCGCGGCAAAGCCGAGCAGCGCGTCGAGTTCGTGCGCACCCTTGGTGAGCGTGACGTCAAGCCGGCCGGTTGGCAGTTCGGCGCTGCGTTTGACGCACAAGCCTGGATCGCTGCGCGCGTTCATGCCAGCTCCAGGGCCTGGGACAGTTCGCCCACGCGGATGCCGTTGCGGACCTCTGGCACCTCGACCCCGTCGAAGCCGTCGGCAAAGCCGCGCAGCGCGATATAAGGCAGGTTGGGGCCGGCCACGCAGGCCATGGCGATGCCGCCCGACATGCGCGGGTTGATTTCCAGGAGCCGCGGCCTGCCGCCGGCTTCGCGGAACTGCACGTTGAAGTAGCCGTTCAGGCCCAGGTCGCGCGCCAGGGTGGCCGTGGCCTGCAGGATGTCGTCGCGCTGGTCGATGCGCTGGCCGGCGCCCGCCTGCGCCGACTTGCGGCGCGCCACGGCGGCCACCAGGCGGCCATTGTCGCCGACGCAGTCGACGCTGTATTCGCGCCCGTCCAGGTATTCCATCAGCAGCATGGTGCGGAACTGGCCCATGGCGGGCAGGGCGCGGCGGAAGTCGTCCAGCGACACGTGGTATTCGGCGCCGGCCAGCAGGATCTCGGCGCTGCTGCGCTTGTCGTCGAGGATGGCGAAACCGAGGCCGTAGATCGAGTGCGAAGGCTTCACGCACAGCTTGGCGTGGCGGCGGCGCAGGGCGTCGTAGGCTTCCTCGAATTCGGCGGCGTTTTCGAAGCGGCGGAACTCGGCCACCGGGGCTTCCGGCAGCACGGCTTCCTCGTAGAAGCGGGCCTTGTCGTGGATGAACTGCAGGGTCTCGGCGGAGGCGGTGCTGAGCATACGCGTGCCAATGCTTTCAAACCGATCCTGGGCGCCGGCGAGCAGGGTGGCTTCGCGTCCGGGCACGAAGATGTCGATCTTCTGCTCGCGGCAGAAAGCGAGGCACCAGTCGACGTAGTGTTCGGGTTCCAGGCCGGTCGGCTCGGTGTGGAATGCATGGGCCAGGCGCGCGGCCGGCGTGCGGGAATTGGGATTGCTGTGGACAATGTGGAAGCGTCCTTCGGTGTCCTCGCGGCGGATCAGCTCGATCGCAGCGTAGACCGACGAGAACGTACGGTTGAACCAGACGCGCATGAAGTCCTTCTATGGCAAATAAAATCTACCCCGCACTGGGCGGGGCAAGGGCAGGCGCTGGCGCTAGCGTGCGCCAGCGATCCGGTTCGGAGATCGACTCGGACGAATCAGACGTTCACGCCGAACGAGCGTGCGAGTGGGCCCAGGCCGCCGTTGTAGCCCTGGCCGACGGCGCGGAATTTCCAGTCGCCGCCTGCGCGGTACAGTTCGCCGAAGATCATCGCGGTTTCGGTCGAGCTGTCTTCCGACAGGTCGTAACGGGCGATCTCGCCGTTGGTGCCGGCGTTGACGCAGCGGATGAAGGCCTTGCCGATCATGCCGAAGCTCTGGCGGCGCGCTTCGGCGTCGTGGATGGTGACGCAGAACGAGATCTTGTCGATCTCGGCAGGCACGCGGGTCAGGTCGACGGTGATCGACTCGTCGTCGCCGTCGCCCTGGCCGGTGGTGTTGTCGCCGTTGTGGACAACCGAGCCGTCGGTGGACTTCAGGTTGTTATAGAAGATGAAGTCGGCGTCGCCGCGCACCTTGGCGTCGGACTTGAGCATGAAGGCGCTGCCGTCCAGGTCGAAGGCCGCGCCGTCGGTGGAACGCGGGTCCCAGCCCAGGCCGATCAGGACCTTGGTGAGGTTCGGTGCTTCTTTGCTCAGGTTGACGTTGCCGCCTTTTTGCAGACTGATTGCCATTACAAACCCTTTCAGTTCAGTTGATTAAAACTGCTCGTTGTTTTGCGCCGTGGCGTACCGGGTGGCGAGTGGATTGCCTCGGCAGCCAATATAGGCGTTAATTGCCCGATTGTACATAAGGGGGCTTATGAGAAGCTTAGGGGGTATTTGGGCAAGGT
>NZ_JAULSI010000042.1:0-35813 GCF_030711405.1 Massilia brevitalea | reverse complement strand
CCCCCCCCCCCCCCCCCCCGCCCGCACACGACACGACGCAACTCAGCTATTGCAATCCTGGAAAACCCTTCGTATAATGCGGCTCCCCGGGCGGTTAGTTCAGTTGGTTAGAATACTTGGTCGACATCCAAGGGGTCGCAGGTTCGAATCCTGCACCGCCCACCAAAGACACTTCAAATAGTCGCAGCGCCCTTCGCGGTGCTGCAGAGAAAAGGCGCAACAGTGCCTTTTCTGTGCTGGTCAGCTAGACCAGATTCCTTCGTCTCCACGCTACTGCGAAAAATGCGCAACAAGGGTTCACATACCCTCGATTATCTTGTTGCGTCAAGCCCTTCTGCGCGCTATACTAGCCGGCTTCGGTATGGATTGGTCCTTTTCGAATCCGTACTTTTTCCTAGTAGTTAAACAACCCCCGCCCAATCGTAGGTGGGAATGGAGAAAAAATGAGCCTGGGCCTTCTCGGTCGCAAGGTTGGCATGATGCGCATCTTCACGGATGACGGGGATTCGATCCCAGTTACCGTGCTCGACGTGTCGAACAACCGTGTCGCGCAAATCAAAACTCCTGAAACCGACGGCTATGCCGCAGTTCAGGTCGCATTCGGTCAACGTCGCGCTTCCCGCGTGACCAAGGCAGTTGCGGGTCACCACGCCAAAGCTGGTGTGGAAGCCGGTACGATGCTGAAGGAATTCCGCGTCGAAGCCGCCAAAGCCGCCGAACTCAAAACCGGCGACAACGTGAACGTCTCGCTGTTCGAAGTGGGCCAGAAAATCGACGTGCAAGGCACCTCGATCGGTAAGGGCTACGCCGGTACCATCAAGCGTCACAACTTCGCCTCGGGTCGTCAGACCCACGGTAACTCGCGTTCGCACAATGTTCCTGGCTCCATCGGTATGGCGCAGGATCCAGGCCGCGTGTTCCCGGGCAAGCGCATGACCGGTCACATGGGCGACGTCACCGTCACCACCCAGAACCTGGAAATCGCGCGTATCGACGCTGAGCGTCAACTGCTGCTGGTGAAGGGTGCCGTTCCTGGCGCCAAGAACGGCCAAGTGGTTGTCAAGCCGGCCGTCAAAGTCAAAGCCAAGAAGGGAGCTTAATTATGGAACTTCAGCTCCTGAATGAGCAAGGTCAAGCCGGCGCCGCTGTTGCAGCTACCGATGAAGTCTTCGGCCGCGAATACAACGAAGCCCTGATTCACCAGGTCGTGGTCGCCTACGCTGCTAACGCACGTAGCGGTAACCGCAAGCAAAAAGACCGTGAAGAAGTCAGCCACACCACCAAGAAGCCATGGCGCCAAAAAGGCACCGGCCGCGCTCGTGCTGGTATGTCGTCGTCGCCACTGTGGCGCGGCGGTGGTCGCATCTTCCCGAACTCGCCTGACGAGAACTTCACCCACAAAGTGAACAAGAAGATGTTCCGTGCAGGTATCTGCTCGATCTTCTCGCAGCTGGCCCGCGAAGGCCGCCTGGTCGTCATCGAGAACCTGTCGATCGAAGCACCGAAGACCAAGCTGCTGTCGCAAAAGCTGCAGGGCATGGGCCTCGAATCGGTCCTGGTGATCACCGACACCATCGAAGAAAACCTGCTGCTGGCCTCGCGTAACCTGCCGAACGTGCTGGTTGTCGAGCCGAAAGCCGCTGACCCGATGTCGCTGGTGTTCTACAAAAAAGTCCTGGTCACGAAAGCTGCTCTGGCCAAGATCGAGGAGATGTACGCATGAGCACCGCAATCAAATTCAGCGAAGAGCGCCTGATGAAGGTGCTGCTGGCTCCGGTCATTTCCGAGAAGGCTACCTTCATCGCGGAAAAGAACGAGCAGATCGTGTTCAAGGTCCTGCCTGACGCGACCAAGCCAGAAATCAAGGCTGCCGTCGAACTGCTGTTCAAAGTCGAAGTGGAATCGGTGCAGACCGTGAACCGCGAAGGCAAACAAAAGCGTTCGGGCCGTTTCAACGGTCGCCGCAACCACACCAAGCGCGCTTTCGTGTGCCTGAAGCCAGGCCAGGAAATCAATTTTGTCGAGGAGGCTAAATAATGGCACTCGTTAAGATGAAGCCAACCTCCCCAGGCCGCCGCGGCATGGTGAAAGTTGTGAACAGCGACCTGTACAAGGGCCGTCCGTTCGCAGCACTGGTTGAAAAGAAATCGAAGACTGCTGGCCGTAACAACAACGGTCACATCACCACCCGCCACATCGGCGGTGGCCACAAGCATCACTACCGTCTGGTCGACTTCAAGCGCCAGAAGGACGGCATTCCTGCCAAGGTCGAGCGTATCGAATACGACCCGAACCGTAGCGCGCACATTGCACTGCTGTGCTACGCCGACGGTCACCGTGCGTACATCATCGCCACCAAAGGCATGGCTGTCGGCGACAGCGTGATGAACGGTTCGGAAGCGCCGATCAAGTCGGGCAACTGCCTGCCGATCCGCAACATCCCGATCGGTACGATCATGCATTGCGTCGAAATGCTGCCAGGTAAGGGTGCCCAGATGGCCCGTACCGCCGGCGCCGGCGTGGTCCTGATGGCCCGTGAAGGCACCTACGCCCAGGTCCGCCTGCGCTCGGGTGAAGTCCGTCGCGTTCACATCGAATGCCGTGCAACCGTGGGTGAAGTCGGCAATGCCGAGCACAGCCTGCGCAAGATCGGTAAAGCTGGCGCGATGCGCTGGCGCGGTGTCCGTCCTACCGTTCGCGGTGTGGTCATGAACCCGGTCGATCACCCGCACGGTGGTGGTGAAGGTAAAACCGCAGCTGGTCGCCATCCGGTATCGCCATGGGGTCAACAGACCAAGGGCAAGAAGACGCGTTCGAACAAGCGCACTTCGTCGATGATCGTCTCGCGCCGCGGCAAGAAATAAGGATAAATCATGACTCGTTCATTGAAAAAAGGGCCGTTCGTTGACGCCCACCTGGTGAAAAAAGTCGAGACCGCGCAAGCGACCAAAGACAAGAAGCCAGTCAAAACCTGGTCGCGCCGCTCGACGATCACTCCTGACTTCATCGGTCTGACGATCGCTGTCCACAACGGCAAGCTGCACGTGCCGGTGTACGTCTCGGAGAACATGGTCGGCCACAAGCTCGGCGAGTTCGCGCTGACCCGTACGTTCAAGGGCCACGCCGCTGACAAGAAGGCGAAAAAATAATGGAAACTAAAGCTATCCTCAAAGGCGTGCGCCTGTCGGAACAAAAGGGCCGCCTGGTTGCGGACCTGATCCGCGGCAAGAAAGTTGACGCAGCACTCAACATTCTGCAGTTCAGCCCGAAAAAAGGCGCGACCATCATCAAGAAGGTTCTCGAGTCGGCAATCGCCAACGCGGAACACAACGATGGCGCCGATATCGACGAGCTGAAAGTCGTTCAGATCTACGTTGAAAAGGGCCCGATCCTGAAGCGCTTTACTGCACGTGCAAAAGGCCGCGGCGATCGCATTTCGAAACAATCCTGTCACGTCTACGTGACTGTCGGTAACTAAGGAGCAAACGATGGGTCAGAAAATCCACCCAACCGGCTTCCGCCTGGCGGTCACCCGTAACTGGGCATCGCGCTGGTACGCTGGCAACGGCAACTTCGCCGACATGCTGAAGGAAGACCTGGAAGCTCGCGCTTTCCTGAAAAAGAAGCTGAAGAACGCTTCGGTCGGCCGCATCGTCATCGAGCGTCCTGCCAAGAACGCGCGCTTCACCATCTACTCGTCGCGTCCTGGTGTCGTGATCGGTAAAAAAGGCGAAGACATCGAAGTGCTGAAGTCGTCGCTGACGAAGATCATGGGCGTGCCGGTGCACGTCAATATCGAAGAAATCCGCAAGCCGGAAATCGATTCGCAGCTGATCGCCGATTCGATCTCGCAGCAGCTGGAAAAGCGCATCATGTTCCGCCGCGCCATGAAGCGCGCAATGCAAAATGCAATGCGCCTGGGCGCCGTCGGCATCAAGATCATGTCGTCGGGCCGTCTGAACGGCATCGAAATCGCACGTACCGAATGGTACCGCGAAGGCCGTGTGCCTCTGCACACCCTGCGCGCCGATATCGACTACGGCACCAGCGAAGCGTCGACCACCTACGGCATCATCGGTGTCAAGGTCTGGGTCTACAAAGGCGACCGTTCGGTCACCGGCGAAGCCCCGGTCATCGACACCCCGCCGGACGAGAAGAAGCCACGCGGCCCACGTCGTGACGATGGCAAGCCATCGCGCGGCCCACGCCCGGCTGGCGGCGCCCGCCCAGGTAATGCAGCACCGACCGTGCGTGCTCGTCCAGCCGTCAAGCTGGCGACCCCGGCTGCTGCTGCACCAGCTGAGAAAGCAGGAGAATAAGCATGCTGCAACCATCGCGCAGGAAGTATCGTAAAGAGCAGAAAGGCCGTAACACCGGCATTTCGCACACCCGCGGCACCGCGGTCTCGTTCGGTGAATTCGGTCTGAAGGCAGTTGCCCGCGGCCGTATCACCGCGCGCCAGATCGAAGCGGCACGTCGCGCCATGACCCGTCACATCAAGCGTGGCGGTCGTATCTGGATCCGTATCTTCCCGGACAAGCCGATCTCGAACAAGCCGGCCGAAGTCCGTATGGGTAACGGTAAAGGTAATCCGGAATACTACGTCGCTGAAATCCAGCCAGGCAAAGTCCTGTACGAGATGGACGGCGTCGCAGAAGAACTGGCGCGCGAAGCATTCCGCCTGGCCGCTGCCAAACTGCCACTGGCTACCACGTTCGTCGTGCGCCAGGTCGGCCAATAACAGGAGTTGAATATGAAAGCATCGGAACTCCGCGGCAAGGACCAGGAAGCGCTGCAAAAGGAGCTGAATGAGCTGCTGAAGGCCCAATTCGGCCTGCGCATGCAAATCGCTACCCAGCAGCTGGGCAATACCGCGCAGCTCAAGAAAGTACGTCGCGACATCGCGCGTGTGAAGACTGTGATGAACTCGAAGGAAGCCAAATGAACGACACCACTAAAACGGCGCTGAAGCGTACGCTGGTCGGCAAAGTCGTGTCCGACAAAATGGACAAGACCGTCACCGTGCTGATCGAGCGTCACGTGAAGCACCCGCTGTACGGCAAGATCATCGTGCGTTCGAACAAGTATCACGCGCACGACGAAACCAACCAGGCCAAGACCGGCGACACGGTCGAGATCTCGGAAGGTCGCCCGATCTCGAAGACGAAAGCTTGGACTGTTACCCGTGTTGTGCAGGTTGCACAGGTACTGTAAGCAGTAAAAATTAGTCTTGCGTGGCCCGCTGGTATCTGAGATACTAGCGGGCTTCGTTCATGTGTTGCCGCAGTTTGTCCCCCTCGGTAACTGCGGCCTGTTCGAAGTTTATTGGAAAGTCCAATCACCCAATCGTATTGCTCCAGCAGGGGCGGTGCGGCGGGACCAAGACTGACCGCAGGCCTACGGTTCGCCGTGGGGTTTCTTCGGCTTAAGTTGGGAAAGAAAATACTATGATTCAAACTGAAAGCCGGCTCGAAGTAGCCGACAACACCGGTGCAAAAGAAGTTTTGTGCATCAAGGTGTTGGGCGGCTCCAAGCGCCGTTATGCGAGCATTGGCGACATCATCAAGGTAACCGTCAAGGTTGCTGCGCCACGTGGCCGTGTCAAAAAAGGTGAAATTTATAACGCTGTGGTTGTGCGTACCGCTAAAGGTGTGCGCCGCCAAGACGGCTCCCTGGTGAAGTTCGACGGCAATGCCGCAGTACTGCTGAACGCCAAGCTGGAACCGATCGGCACCCGTATCTTCGGACCAGTGACGCGCGAGCTGCGCACTGAAAAGTTCATGAAGATCGTGTCCCTGGCACCTGAAGTACTGTAAGGAGTCGCAATGGATAAGATTCGTAAAAACGACGAAGTCATCGTTTTGGCCGGTAAAGACAAAGGCAAGCGTGGCGTGGTTTCGCGTCGCGTCGACGCCGAGCACGTCATCGTCGATGGCGTGAACATCGCCAAGAAGGCCGTCAAGCCGAACCCGATGACCGGCGTCCAAGGTGGTATCGTCGACAAGGCGATGCCGATTCACGTCTCCAACGTCGCGCTGTTCAAC
The DNA here is from genome assembly GCF_030711405.1 of Massilia brevitalea. Taxonomy (GTDB): domain Bacteria; phylum Pseudomonadota; class Gammaproteobacteria; order Burkholderiales; family Burkholderiaceae_D; genus Telluria; species Telluria brevitalea. The sequence goes on along the minus strand of NZ_JAULSI010000042.1, from coordinate 29,769 downwards.
GCCGCGACCGGCAAGGCTGACCGCGTAGGCTTCAAAGACCAGGACGGTAAAAAAGTCCGCGTCTTCAAGTCTTCCGGCGAAGAAGTGAAGGTGTAAGAACATGGCCCGTCTCCAACAATTCTACAAAGACAAAGTCGTCGCTGACCTGACCGAGAAATTCGGCTACAAGTCGGTGATGGAAGTGCCGCGCCTGACCAAGATCACCCTGAACATGGGTGTTGGTGAAGCGATCGCCGACAAGAAAGTGCTCGAGCACGCTGTCAGCGACCTGACCAAGATCGCCGGCCAGAAGCCAGTGACCACCAAGTCGCGCAAGGCAATCGCAGGTTTCAAGATCCGCGAAGGCTACCCGATCGGTACCATGGTTACCCTGCGTGGCAACCGCATGTACGAGTTCCTGGATCGTTTCATCACCGTGGCCCTGCCGCGCGTGCGTGACTTCCGTGGCGTGAACGGCAAATCGTTCGATGGTCGTGGCAACTACAACATCGGTGTCAAGGAACAGATCATCTTCCCTGAAATCGATTACGACAAGATCGACGCGCTGCGTGGCATGAACATCTCGATCACCACCACCGCTAAGACCGACGACGAAGCCAAAGCGCTGCTCGCCGCCTTCAAATTCCCGTTCAGGAACTAAGAGCATGGCAAAACTTGCACTGATTAACCGCGAACAGAAGCGTGCAGACCTGGTGGAGAAATTCGCCGCAAAGCGTGCAGCTCTGAAAGCGATCATCGACGACCAGTCGAAGACCGAAGAAGAACGTTACGAAGCGCGCCTGAAATTGCAGGCACTGCCACGTAATTCGGCGCCGACCCGCCAGCGTAACCGCTGCGCCATGACCGGCCGCCCACGTGGCACCTTCCGTAAGTTCGGCCTCGCCCGTACCAAAATCCGCGAATTCGCCATGAAGGGCGAAATTCCGGGTATGACCAAAGCCAGCTGGTAATAGGAGAATAAGCAATGAGTATGAGCGATCCTATCGCCGATATGCTGACCCGCATTCGCAACGCACAAACTGTCCAAAAGACCACGGTCGCAATGCCGTCGTCGAAAGTCAAGGTTGCCATTGCCAACGTCCTGAAGGACGAGGGTTACATTGAGGATTTCGCCGTGTCCACCGAAGGTGGCAAGTCGGAACTGAAAATCGGTTTGAAGTATTACACCGGCCGTCCGGTCATCGAGCGCATCGAGCGCGTTTCCCGTCCTGGCCTGCGTGTCTACAAAGGCAAGGACGAGATCCCGACCGTCATGAACGGCCTGGGCGTGGCGATTGTGTCGACCCCGCAAGGCGTGATGACTGACCGCAAAGCCCGCGCCACTGGCGTCGGCGGCGAAGTTATCTGCTACGTAGCTTAAGGAGTAGACGATGTCTCGAGTAGCTAAGATGCCAATCGCTGTCCCAGCTGGCGCCGAAGTGGCGATCACTGCAGCAGCGATCACGGTCAAAGGCCCACTGGGCACCCTGACCCAGCCGCTGAACGGCCTGGTCAAGGTAGAAAACAACAACGGCACGCTGACGTTCGACGTGGTGGACGATTCGCGTGAATCGAACGCCATGTCGGGCACCCTGCGCGCCCTGGTCAACAACATGGTTACCGGCGTCACCAAGGGCTTCGAGAAGAAGCTGAACCTGGTGGGCGTGGGCTACAAGGCAGCGCTGCAGGGCAATGCCCTGAACCTGTCGCTGGGCTTCTCGCACCCGGTGCTGCACGTGATGCCGGAAGGCGTCACCGCGGTCACCCCGACCCCGACCGAGATCCTGATCAAGGGTATCGATCGTCAAAAGGTCGGCCAGGTTGCCGCTGAAGTGCGCGCTTACCGCTCGCCTGAGCCTTACAAAGGCAAGGGTGTCCGTTATTCGGACGAAGTGGTGAAGCTTAAAGAAACCAAGAAGAAATAATCGGAGCTGACATGGACAAGAAACAATCGCGTCTGCGTCGCGGACGCCAAACCCGCATCAAGATCGCGCAACTGGGCGTGAACCGTCTGTCGGTTCACCGCACCAACCTGCACATCTATGCGAACCTGATCAGCCCGGATGCGAAGGTCCTGGTTTCGGCTTCGTCGCTGGAAGCAGAAGTGCGCGCTGAACTCGGCGGCAAGACTGGCGCCGGCGGCAACGCTGCCGCCGCTGCCCTGGTTGGCAAGCGCGTCGCAGAAAAAGCACTGAAAGCAGGGATCACCGAAGTCGCATTCGACCGTTCGGGTTTCCGTTACCACGGCCGTGTGAAGGCGCTGGCAGATGCCGCGCGTGAAGCCGGTCTGAAGTTCTAAGGAAGAATCGTCATGGCAAAAATGCAAGCGAAAATGGCAAGCGACAAGCCGGATGATGGCATGCGCGAAAAAATGATCGCGATCAACCGCGTCACCAAAGTGGTGAAGGGTGGTCGTATCATGGGTTTTGCAGCGCTGACCGTTGTCGGTGACGGCGATGGCCGCATCGGCATGGGCAAAGGCAAGTCGAAGGAAGTTCCAGTCGGCGTGCAAAAAGCGATGGAAGAAGCCCGCCGCAACCTGATCAAGGTGCCCCTCAAGAACGGTACGCTGCACCACACCGTCACCGGTCGTCACGGCGCCTCGCGCGTCCTGATGGCACCGGCCAAGCCGGGTACCGGCGTGATCGCTGGTGGCGCAATGCGCGCTATCTTCGAGGTGATGGGCGTGACCGACGTGGTCGCCAAGTCGACCGGTTCGTCGAACCCGTACAACCTGGTGCGCGCTACCCTCGACGGTCTGTCGAAGATGAGCACCGCGTCCGACATCGCCGCCAAGCGTGGCAAGTCGGTCGAAGACATCCTGGGCTAAGGTGAAGACAATGGCAAACACCATCAAAGTACAACTGGTCAAGGGCCTGATCGGCACCCGTCAGGATCACCGCGCTACCGTGCGTGGACTGGGTCTGCGCCGCGTCAACTCGGTTTCCGAGTTGCAGGACACCCCGTCGGTTCGCGGCATGATCAACAAAGTCTCGTACCTCGTTAAAGTAGTCGGGTAAGCCTTCGGGCTTACCTAACGGAGAAAACAATGGAATTGAATACCATTCAACCAGCTGACGGCGCCAAGCACTACAAGCGTCGCGTCGGCCGCGGTATCGGCTCCGGCCTGGGCAAGACCGCCGGTCGCGGTCACAAAGGTCAGAAATCGCGTTCGGGCGGCTTCCACAAAGTCGGCTTCGAAGGCGGCCAGATGCCTCTGCAGCGTCGTCTGCCGAAGCGCGGCTTCAAGTCGCTCAACGCTACCTTCAAGGCTGAAGTCCGTCTGTCGGACCTGAACAACCTGGCGGTCGGCGAAGTCGACATCCTGGTGCTGAAGCAGGCAGGCATCCTGTCGGTGGTGGCACGCGACGTGCGCGTCATCCTGTCGGGCGAGATCACCAAAGCGGTGAACCTCAAGGGCCTGAAAGCGACCGCGGGCGCGAAAGCGGCTATCGAAGCAGCTGGCGGTTCGGTCGCGTAAAGCGATCGCTGCCTGATCGGAGCAAAAATTGGCGACTAATTCACAACTTGGTAAAAGCGCCGCCGCCGGATTCCCCTGGGGCCGGCTGTGGTTTTTGCTTGGCGCATTGGTCGTGTACCGCATCGGTGCTCATATCCCGGTCCCCGGGATTGATCCGGTCGCGCTGGCGTCGCTGTTCAAGGAAAACTCGAACGGCATCCTGGGCATGTTCAACATGTTCTCGGGTGGCGCGCTGTCCCGCTTTACCGTGTTCGCACTCGGGATCATGCCCTACATTTCGGCTTCGATCATCATGCAGCTGGGGTCGATCGTCTCGCCGCAGCTGGAAGCGCTGAAGAAGGAAGGCGAAGCAGGGCGCCGCAAGATCACCCAGTACACCCGTTACTTCACGGTGGCACTGGCTCTGTTCCAGGCGTTCGGCATCGCCGTCGCGCTCGAGGCCCAGCCGGGTCTCGTGCTCGAACCGGGCATGGCCTTCCGCTTCGTCACGGTCGTGACCCTCTTGACCGGTACCATGTTCCTCATGTGGCTGGGCGAGCAGATCACCGAACGTGGCCTGGGCAACGGCATTTCGATCATCATTTTCGCCGGTATCGCAGCCGGTCTGCCGTCGGCACTGGGTGGTTTGTTCACCCTGGTCTCGAACGGTTCGATCAGCAGTATCGCCGCGATCATTATCGTGCTCCTGGTGGTTGCGGTTACGTATGCAGTCGTGTTCGTTGAACGCGGTCAGCGCAAGATCCTCGTGAATTACGCCAAGCGCCAGGTCGGCAACAAGGTGTACGGTGGCCAAACCAGCCACCTGCCCCTGAAGCTGAACATGGCCGGCGTGATCCCGCCGATCTTCGCGTCCTCGATCATCCTGTTCCCGGCGACGATCGTCGACTGGTACACGCGGGGCAAGGACTCCAGCGGCCCGTTCATCGGGTTCCTGAAAGACCTGGCGGCCTCGCTGACGACCGGTGAGCCGATCCACGCGTTGCTGTATGCGGTGGCGATTGTGTTCTTCTGCTTCTTCTACACCGCGCTGGTATTCAACAGCAAGGAAACGGCGGACAACTTGAAGAAGAGCGGCGCGTTTGTTCCGGGCATCCGTCCGGGCGAGCAGACCGCACGCTACATCGACAAGATCCTGATGCGCCTGACCCTGGCCGGTGCGGTCTATATCACCCTCGTGTGCCTGGTGCCGGAGTTCCTGCAGTCGTTCTGGAAAGTTCCTTTCTATTTCGGCGGCACGTCGCTCCTGATTATCGTGGTCGTGACCATGGACTTCATGGCACAAGTGCAGAACTACGTCATGTCGCAGCAATATGAATCGCTGCTGCGCAAGGCTAACTTCAAGGGCGGAATCCCGTCGCGTTAAGCGGTAGGAGGAATGGACCGAATGGCAAAAGACGACGTCATCCAAATGCAGGGCGAGATTCTCGAGAATCTCCCAAATGCGACATTTCGGGTAAAGCTGGAAAACGGGCATGTGGTCCTGGGGCATATCTCGGGTAAAATGCGGATGAACTATATCCGCATCCTCCCGGGTGACAAGGTAACGGTCGAACTCACGCCGTACGACTTGTCCCGGGCGCGCATCGTATTCCGCACCAAGTAAAAAATATTAAGTAAACTCACCAGAGAGAGTACAAAATGAAAGTTAATGCTTCAGTCAAGCGGATCTGCCGCAACTGCAAGATCATCAAGCGCAAGGGCGTGGTCCGCGTGATCTGCGTCGAGCCGCGTCACAAGCAGCGTCAAGGTTAAGAGGAATAACGAATGGCACGTATTGCAGGGGTTAACATCCCAAATCATCAGCACACTGTTATCGGCCTGACGGCGATCTACGGTGTTGGCCGTCCACGTTCGCAGAAAATCTGCGACGCGACTGGTATCGCGACCAACAAGAAGGTCAAGGACCTGGACGACAACGAACTCGAGAAGCTGCGTGACGAAGTCGCGAAGTTTGTCGTGGAAGGCGACCTGCGCCGCGAACTGTCCATGAACATCAAGCGTCTGATGGATCTGGGTTGCTACCGCGGCATGCGTCACCGTAAGGGTCTGCCAGTGCGCGGTCAGCGTACCCGCACCAATGCACGTACCCGCAAAGGTCCGCGCAAGGCCGCTCAATCGCTGAAGAAATAATCTAGGAACCGACCATGGCTAAGCAACAAAGCAGCGCAGCAGCAGCTCGCGTCCGCAAGAAAGTCAAGAAGAACGTGGCTGAGGGCATCGCCCACGTCCACGCTTCGTTCAACAACACCATCATCACGATCACCGATCGCCAGGGCAACGCCCTGTCGTGGGCGACGTCGGGTGGCGCTGGCTTCAAGGGTTCGCGTAAATCGACCCCGTTCGCGGCACAGGTCGCTGCTGAAGCAGCCGGCAAGGTCGCTCAAGAAAGCGGCGTGAAGAACCTGGAAGTGCGCATCAAGGGCCCAGGCCCAGGCCGCGAATCGGCTGTGCGTGCACTGAACAACCTGGGCATCAAGATCACCGAGATCCAGGACGTTACCCCAGTTCCGCACAACGGCTGCCGTCCTCCAAAGCGTCGTCGTATCTAATACGGCGGGGCAGGCCGGGTTCCCCGGCCTCTCTTCTGTTGCGGATCGGCGTCGTTGAAGACGCGTCGTTTCAAATATGCCGGTGCAGGTGCCCGATTTCGGGTATACTGCCCGGCTATTCTCGCCTCGGACTCCTGTCCGGGGCGTTCTTTCAGCCACGTCCGCTCAACAATGGGTCGGACTAGCGCCTGCCGCATCGCTCGCGATGCCTCCGGGGCGTGATTAATACATCAAAGGATTCAACGTGGCACGTTATATCGGACCAAAAGCAAAACTGTCGCGCCGTGAAGGCACTGACCTGTTCCTGAAGAGCGCACGCCGCTCGCTCGATTCGAAGTGCAAACTGGACATCAAGCCAGGCCAGCACGGCGTCAAGTCGGGTGCCCGTACTTCGGACTACGGCAACCAGCTGCGCGAAAAGCAAAAAGTCAAGCGCATGTACGGCATCCTGGAACGCCAGTTCCGCCGCTACTTCGCAGAAGCGTCGCGCAAAAAAGGCAACACCGGCGAAACCCTGCTGAAGCTGCTGGAATCGCGCCTGGACAACGTCACCTACCGCATGGGCTTCGGCTCGACCCGCGCTGAAGCGCGTCAGCTGGTGAGCCACAAAGCGTTCACCGTCAACGGTAACGTCGTGAACATCGCTTCGTACGCTGTCAAGACCGGCGACGTCATCGCCGTTCGCGAAAAAGCCAAGAAGCAAGTGCGTATTGTCGAAGCCCTGTCGCTGGCCGAACAAGTCGGCATGCCGAGCTGGGTCTCGGTCGACAGCAAGAAGATGGAAGGCACCTTCCGTTCGTTCCCAGAGCGTAACGAAATCGCTGCCGACGTCAACGAAGCGCTGATCGTCGAACTGTACTCGCGTTAATCGCCAGACAGGTATTGCGCCCGCTCCTTTATCCGAGCGGGCGTTGCAGTTTCTAGAATTCACCACCTGCCATCAGCCTTATCGGTGTAACGAGCCGAGGGTATTGAAGAGGACATTTCATGCAAAATAGTTTGTTGAAGCCACGTATCATCGACGTCGAAGCCCTGGGCGCCGGTCACGCAAAAGTCGTGATGGAGCCGTTCGAACGTGGTTATGGCCACACGCTGGGTAACGCGCTGCGCCGCGTCCTGCTGTCGTCGATGATCGGCTACGCGCCGACAGAAGTCACCATCGCCGGCGTCGTGCACGAGTATTCGTCGCTCGACGGCGTGCAGGAAGACGTCGTCGACCTGCTGCTGAACCTGAAGGGTGTCGTGTTCAAGGTGCACAACCGTGACTCCGTGACCCTGACCCTGAAAAAGGAAGGCGAAGGCGCCGTGCTGGCATCGGACATCGATCTGCCGCATGACGTGGAACTGATCAACCCGGATCACGTGATCGCTCACCTGACCGCCGGTGGCAAGCTGGACATGCAGATCAAGGTCGAAAAAGGCCGTGGTTACGTGCCAGGTAACGTCCGTCGCCTGTCGGAAGACACCAACAAGACGATCGGCCGCATCATCCTGGACGCATCGTTCTCGCCAGTGCGCCGCGTGTCGTACGCCGTCGAATCGGCGCGCGTCGAGCAGCGTACCGACCTGGACAAGCTGATCATCAACATCGAGACCAACGGCGTCATCACCCCGGAAGAAGCGATCCGCCAGTCGGCACGCGTCCTGGTTGACCAGCTGAACGTCTTCGCCGCGCTGGAAGGCACGGAAGCGGCTGCCGAAGCACCATCGCGTGCTCCGCTGGTCGATCCGATCCTGCTGCGTCCGGTCGACGACCTGGAACTCACGGTCCGTTCGGCAAACTGCCTGAAGGCCGAGAACATCTACTACATCGGCGACCTGATCCAGCGTTCGGAAAACGAACTCCTCAAGACGCCAAACCTGGGCCGCAAGTCGCTCAACGAAATCAAGGAAGTCCTGGCTTCGCGCGGTTTGACCCTGGGCATGAAGCTGGAAAACTGGCCTCCTGCTGGTCTGGAAAAGTAATAAGCAGTACCTGTCCGGACAAGGTTGTCCGGATAGCCTTAACCCCTAATAACCGGTCCGCGGTCATGCTCCGGCATGAACGATCGAAGAACTGGATTTCATACACTCGAAAGGAAGTACCATGCGTCACCGTCACGGCCTCCGTAAGCTGAACCGTACCTCGTCCCACCGTCTCGCCATGCTGCGCAACATGACCGTCTCGCTGCTGCGTCATGAAGCCATCAAGACCACCGTGCCAAAAGCCAAGGAACTGCGTCGCGTCATCGAACCGATCCTAACCCTGGGCAAGACCGACACGCTGGCCAACAAGCGCCTGGCATTCGCCCGCCTGCGCGACCGCGAAATGGTGCAGAAGCTGTTCGCCGAACTCGGCCCACGTTACGCCAACCGCAACGGCGGCTACCTGCGCATCCTGAAAATGGGTTTCCGCGTGGGCGACAATGCGCCAATGGCCTACGTCGAACTGCTGGACCGTCCGGAAGTCACCTCGGCTGAAGAAGCACCAACCGCCGAGTAATCGCGTCAAGCGAATGAAAAAACCAGGCCTCGTGCCTGGTTTTTTTTCGCCTGCACGGTCCGCGCCGCGCGATCGCGGCGGCGGATTGTGCCTGTTACCCATCGGTAGGCAGTCCGGTGTACCATTCCTGCGCTGTCGTCATCCAAAGGAAGTCATGTCCCTGTTCCGTCTCCGTTCAATCCGCGCGCCGCTGTTCGCTGCGTTGTCGCTGCTGTTTATTGTTTTTGCCTTGCTGGCCACGCCAGGCCGCGCACAGGATTTCCTCGATCCTGCCGTCGCCTTCAAGTTCTCCGCACGCATGGACGGCGAACGCACCGCGGTCGTCACCTACGACATCGCGCCCGGCTACTACATGTACCGCGAGCGCTTCGCCTTCACGGCACGCGGCGCCACGCTCGGTGCGCCGCAGATCCCGGCGGGCAAGGTGAAGTTCGACGAGACCTTCGGCAAGGAAGTCGAGACCTACCATGGTTCGGTGACGATTCGCATTCCCGTCGACGGCAGCGGACAATTTACCCTGAACGCCACCAGCCAGGGCTGCGCCGATGCCGGCCTGTGCTATCCGCCGCAGGAACACAATATACAGCTGACGGCAGCGGGTGGCGCAGCGCCGCAGGCGAGCATTCCCCGCGGCGCGAACGGCAGTACGCCGCCGCCGCTGTCCTCGGCGCCGCAAGGCGAGGGCGGTGCGGCTGCGCGCCTCGGCTTGCCGGTCGAGCGTGCGCAGGCGGTCGATACGCCAGCCCAGGCAGCGGCCCAGCCGCAATCCGCGGCGGGCACACCGGCGACAAGCGACATGCTGCGCGCTGCCAATCCTGCACCATCGGCCGCCGCTGCCGGCCCTGCGCCGTCAGGCGCCATCGCCAATTCTGCGTCGTCGAGCGCCGCCGCCCCATCCGACCTGTCCGCCATCGACTCCGTGCTGCAGGGCGGCCGCCTGCTTGCCATCGTCCCGGCCTTTATCCTGCTCGGCCTGGGCCTGGCCTTTACCCCCTGCGTACTGCCGATGGTGCCGATCCTGTCCTCGATCATCGTGGGCGAGGGCGGCAAGGCGAAGCGCTCGCGCGGCCTGGTGCTGTCGATTACCTATTCGCTCGGCATGGCCATCGTCTACACGGCGCTGGGCGTGGCGGCCGGCCTGATCGGCGAGGGGCTGGCGGCGGCGCTGCAGAATCCCTGGGTGCTGGGCGCGTTTGCCCAGCTGATCGTGGCGATGGCGATGTCGATGTTCGGCTTCTACGAACTGCAGGTGCCGGCTTCGCTGCAGACCAGGCTGAGCGGCGTGTCGAACCGCCAGGCCTCGGGCAAGCTGGCCGGCGTGTTCGCGATGGGCGCGATCTCGGCCCTGATCGTCGGCCCCTGCGTGGCGGCGCCGCTGGCCGGCGCCCTGGTCTACATCAGCCAGACGCGCGACGTGCTGGTCGGCGGCGCGGCCCTGTTCTCGATGGCGGTCGGCATGAGCATTCCGCTGCTGCTGGTGGGTGTCTCGGCCGGCTCGCTGCTGCCGAAGGCGGGCGCCTGGATGGACTCCGTCAAACGCTTCTTCGGCGTGCTGATGCTGGCCATGGCCCTGTGGCTGGTGTCGCCGGTGCTGCCGGCGAGCGTGCAGATGATCTTGTGGGCGGCGCTGCTGCTCGGCTATGGCAGCTACCTGCTGCGCCGGCGCGGGCACTGGGCGGCGCTGGCCTTTGGCGCTGCGTTCGGCATCCTGGGGGCGATGCAGCTGGCCGGCGTGGCCAGCGGGGGGCGTGATCCGCTGGCGCCGTTGGCGCACCTGACGGGCACGCAGAAGCAGCCGCTGCACTTCCAGCGCGTGAAGACGGTGGTTGAGCTGGATGCGGCGCTCGCCAACTTGGGCGGCAAGACGGCCATGCTCGATTTTTATGCCGACTGGTGCGTGTCGTGCAAGGAGATGGAGAAGCTGACCTTTGTCGATCCGCAGGTGCAGGCCAGATTGGCGAATACCGTGCTGCTGCAGGTGGATGTGACGGCGAACGATGCGGATGACAAGGCGATGCTGAAACGGTTTGGGCTGTTTGGGCCGCCGGGGATCATCTTCTTCGACGCCGGCGGCAAGGAGATCGCGGGCAGCCGGGTGATTGGGTATCAGAATGCGAGCAAGTTCCTGATGTCGCTGGAGAGGCTGGATTGAGGGGCTGCTGACGTGTTGCAGCGCGGCTTGCATGCGTTGTACCGCGTGGGCACGCGTGCCTAGCGCGGCCCGGCCCACCCTACGAAAACAGCGCCTTAGCAGCATTGACGAAAAAAGGGATGCCGAGGCATCCCTTTTCGTTTGGCTGGACAGCCTTGCTTAGCTTTGCAGGGCTGCGCTGCGGGCGCCGTGATGGCCGGGGCCGCCGTGGCCACCGCCGTGGCCACGGCCTTTGCCGAAGCCGCCGTGCATCGGCTGGCTGTCGAAGACCTTCTTCTGCTCCGGCGTAAGCACGGCGTAGAAGTTGTTCAGGGCCGCCAGACGCGCTTCCATGCGTGCGGTGCGCTGCTTCTGGCGCTCGACCATGCGTTCCATGCGCTGGGGCGCGGGCAGGGCGGCGAAGCGGGCGCGCTCGCCCGTTGCCTTGCCCAGGCCCTGGCCTTGTGGACGCGCGGCGGGCTTGCCGGCGGCGAGGAAGGCGGCAAATGCCGGTTCCTGCTGCGCGGTGAGCTTCAGGTCGGTACGCAGCTTGGCGGCGCGTGCGGCCTGGCGTTCGGCGCGCTTGGCCTGGAACTCGGCACGGTGCGCGGCGCGCTTGGCCTGGTGGGCGGCGCGCTGTTCGGCCGTGACGGCGTGGCCATGGCGGCCTTCCGGTGCGGCAGCCGGGGCGGTCTGGGCAAAGGCGGCGCCGGCGAAACCGACGGCGGCAAGGGCGACCAGGATCTGCTTGCGAAGGGTGTTCATGTGATGTCCTTTCAGTGTGTGAGTCAGTCGTTGCGTGCAAGTGAACTGCGCTCTGCACGGGATCCATCATCGCCAAAAAGTGTAAGCGCAGCGTGTCCCCTGTCCCGCACTTTGTATCAATATGTTTCCCCGTTGAATCCATATACATACCGATACAAATGCGCTGTTCATGGCCCCGGCAAGTAAGGATAATTGCGGGTATGGACAATTCTTCTACCATCCTCATCGTCGACGACGACCGCGACATCCGCCAGCTGCTGGCCGATTATCTCGAGTCGAACGGTTACCGCGCGCTGGCCGCCGCCGACGGCAGCGCGATGTGGAAAATCCTCGACGAGTCGCGCCCCGACCTGATCGTGCTCGACCTGAACCTCCCCGGCGACGACGGCCTGACGCTGTGCCGCAAGCTGCGCGCCACCTCGACCCTGCCGGTCATCATGCTGACCGCCCGCAACGAGCCGCTCGACCGCATCCTGGGCCTGGAAATGGGCGCCGACGACTACCTGCCGAAGCCCTTCGAGCCGCGCGAACTGCTGGCGCGCATCCGCAGCGTACTGCGCCGCTCGCACGCCATGCCCTCGAATGCGCCGGCCGAGAACGTGCAGCAGATGCGCTTCTCGGACTGGACGCTCGACCTCACCGCGCGCCACCTGGTCAACCCGGACGGCATCGTGATCATGCTGTCGGGCGCCGAGTTCCGCCTGCTGCGCGTGTTCCTCGAGCACCCGAACCGCGTGCTGAACCGCGACCAGCTGCTGAACCTCACGCAAGGCCGCGACGCCGACCCCTTCGACCGTTCGATCGACATCCAGATCAGCCGCCTGCGCCAGAAGCTGGGCGAAGACGCGCGCATGCCGCAGATCATCAAGACCGTGCGCAACGGCGGCTACGTGCTGGCCGGCCAGGTGACCGTGGAGCCGACTGCGTGAAAGCCTTCCTCGGCTCGATGACGGGCCGTGTCTTCATCACCCTGCTGCTCGGCGTGCTGATTACCGGCGCGCTGACCCAATGGCTCGCCGACAACGAGCGCCAGCGCGTGCTCGAGCATGCGCGCGACCAGAACCTGATCGAACGCGCCGAGCAGCTGATCATGGCCACCGAAATCGTGCCGACCGCGGCGCGCCCGGCCTACCTCGAGGTCGCGAACCGCCCCGGCCTGTCGCTCGAAGTCGGCGCGCCGCGCCCGCTGGCGAAAACCACCAGCGACTTCGCCGAAACCCTGGCCGAGCGCCTCGGGGCCGGCTACCACATTGTCTCGGCCGACTCGCGTCCGCGTGCCTGCGACAGCCCGCCGCGCATTCCCCAGCTGTACGGCCTGCTGTCGGCGCGCTGGCGCGGCGCCTGCGAATTCCTGAACGTGCGCCTGCGCGACGGCGAAGAGCTGCGCCTGGCCGTGCTGCCGCCGCGCGCCGCCGCCGTCAACGACGACACCGACTACCGCGCCGTGATCGTCCTGTTCTTCCTCAGCATCGCCGGCCTGGCCTACCTGGTGGCGCGCATGACCACCCGTCCCCTGAAGCGCCTGGCGGTGGCCGCCCAGGAACTCGGCAACGACATCAACCGCCCGCCGCTGGACGTGAGCGGCGCCAGCGAGATCCGCCAGGCCAGCACCGCCTTCAACGCGATGCAGGCGCGCATCCGCCAGTACATCTTCCAGCGCACGCAGATGCTGGCTGCCATCACCCACGATCTGCAGACCCCGCTCACGCGCATGCGCCTGCGCCTGGAAAAGGTGGCCGACGCCGACTTGCAGGAACGCCTGATCGGCGACCTGTCGGCGATGCAGGCGATGGTGCGCGAGGGCCTGGAACTGGCGCGCAGCATGGACACCACCGAAACCATGCAGATGCTGGACCTCGATTCGCTACTCGATTCGGTCTGCGACGACGCCGCCGACGCGAGCCAGGCAGTCACGCTGAGCGGCCGCTCGGGCATGGCCATCCTGGGCCGTCCGCTCGATTTGCGCCGCTGCCTCGGCAACCTGATCGACAACGCGGTGAAGTATGGCCGCGAGGCCGGCGTGACCGTGGACCGCGTGAACGGCGCGGCGCGCATCCGCGTGCGCGACAGCGGGCCCGGCATTCCGCCGGCCGAGCAGGCGCGTGTGTTCGATCCCTTCTACCGCGTCGAGACCTCGCGCTCGCGCGAATCCGGCGGCACCGGCCTGGGGCTGACCATCGCCCGGAATATCGCCGAGCAGCACGGCGGCAGCATCGCGCTGTCCAATCATCCTGAGGGCGGCCTGGAAGTCACGCTGATGCTGCCGGAGTACTATCCCGGCAAATAAGCATCTGCGCACAAGGCTTGAGCGCATTTGTTAAGAGCCATGTAAGTAAATTGTCACACGCGGATGGCATACTGCCCGCCACGCTTTTGTGCCTGAGACATTGTTTGATTGATTGATAAAGCTGCCGGAACTGGCGGCAAGGGACCTGAATGAAAAAGAATACGCTCGCAGTCATCGCCGTCGTCGTTGCAGCCGGCATCGGCGGCGCCTGGTACATGAACCGCGGCGCCCACGCCGAAGGCGAGGGCAAGAACGGGGCCGCCGGCGGCGCCGGCGCCGGTGCGGCCCAGGGCCCGACCACCGTCAACGTGGTGGCGCCGCAGCGCCAGGACGTCGGCGTCGAGGTCGCCGCGAACGGCACCGTGACCCCGCAGCAGACCGTCGACCTGCGTCCGCAGACCACCAGCACCATCCGCGAAGTGCACATCCGCGAGGGCCAGTTCGTCAAGAAGGGCCAACTGATGTTCTCGCTCGACGACCGCAGCGACCGCGCCGCCGTGGCCCAGTCCGAAGCGGAAGTGGCGCGCGGCAAGGCCAACCTGGCCGACCTCGAGCGCCAGTACAAGCGCAGCCAGGACCTGGTGGCCCAGAAATTCCTGGCCCAGAGCGCCGTCGACTCCCTGCAAAGCCAGGTCGAAGCTGCGCGCGCCGCCGTCGCAGCGAGCTCCGCCGCCGTGCGTGCCAACCAGGTCAGCGCCAGCTACACCACGATCCGTGCGCCGCTGTCGGGCCGCGTCGGCGCCATCAATGTGTATGGCGGCAGCCTGGTCCAGCCGACCACCTCGCTCACCACCATCACCCAGCTCGACCCGATCGACATCGCCTTCACCCTGCCGGAATCCTCGCTGGGCGCGCTGCTGGCGGCCCAGAAGGCCGGCAAGGTGGCGGTGGAGGCGAACAGCGGCGCTGACGCGAAGCCCGTCACCGGCGAACTGATTTTCGTCGACAACACGGTTGACCCGACCAGCGGCACGATCCGCGTGAAAGCCCAATTCAGCAACGCCGACGGCCAATTGTGGCCGGGACAATACGTCAACACCCGGGTCACGGTGCGCACGATCCAGGGCGCCGTCGTGATTCCGCAAAATGCGATTATCATCAACGCCTACGGCACCTTCGTCTATGTTGTCGAGAAAGACGGCACCGCGCGCCAGGTGCCGATCGTACGCCAGCATGCCTTCGGCCTGAATGCGGCGGTGACCGGCTTGAACGGCAATGAGCAAGTGATTACCGAAGGCAAGCAGAACCTGCGTCCAGGCGGCAAGATCAAGATTGCCGCCAGCGCTGGTCCGGCTGCCAAACCACAAGGCGCACCCGCGACGAAGGGTGGTGGAGCATGAATCTGTCCGAACTGTGTATCCGCCGTCCGGTGATGGTGGTGCTGTTGTCGATCAGCCTGGTGCTGGTCGGCATCCTGGCCTACATGCACATCCCGGTCGCGGCGCTGCCGAGCTATAACACGCCGGTCATCAACGTCGGCGCCAATTTGCCCGGCGCCAGCCCGGAAACCATGGCGTCCTCGGTGGCGCTGCCGCTGGAAAAGCAGTTTTCGACCATCGCCGGCATCAGGCTGATCACCTCGACCAGCACCCAGGGCAACACCTCGCTGACGCTGGAATTCGACACCTCGATCGACGTCGACAAGGCGGCGGTGGACGTACAGGCGGCCTTGCTGGCCGCCCAGCGCCAGTTGCCGCTGGAAATGACCGACTTGCCGGCCTACCGCAAGATCAACCCGGCCGACGCCCCGATCCTGTTCATGCACATGACCTCGCCCTCGATGGGCCTGGCCGAGCTGAACGACTACGCCGAAAACGTGGTGTCGCCGGCGATCTCGACCCTGCCGGGCATCGCGCAAGTCACCGTGAATGGCCAGAAACGCTTCGCCGTGCGCGTGCGCGCCCGTTCCGATTTGATGAACGCGCGCAATATCTCGATGGACGAACTGGCCGCCGCCCTGCGCGCCGCCAATTCGAACACCCCGCTCGGCATCCTCGACGGCCCGGCGCAGACGCTGACCATCCAGGGCGGCGGCCAGCTCATGAAGGCAGCCGACTTCGCCAAGCTCATCGTCGCTACCCGCGACGGCTTGCCGGTGCGCCTGGAAGAAGTGGCGCAGGTCGAAGACAGCTACCAGTCCGTCAAAGCTGCCGGCAGCCTGAACGGCGAACGCTCGATCGTGCTGATGGTGCAGCGCCAGCCGAACGCCAACACGGTGCAGGTGGTCGACGCCGTGCGCAATTTGATGCCGAAGTTCGAGACGCAACTGCCGGCCTCGATCAAGATCAGCCTGGTGAACGACCGCTCGATCTCGATCCGCGAAGCGATCCACGACGTGAATCTGACGCTGGCCGGCACGGTCATCCTGGTCATCCTGGTGATCTTCCTGTTCCTGCACCGCCTGACTGCGACCCTGATCCCGGCGGTGACGGTGCCGATCTCGCTGCTCGGTGCACTGTCGCTGCTGTATGCCTTCGGCTATAGCCTGGATAACATCTCACTCCTTGGCATCACGCTGGCCGTCGGCCTGGTGGTCGACGATGCCATCGTGGTGCTGGAAAACATTGTGCGCCACATGGAAATGGGGAAAAAGCCCTTCCACGCGGCCCTGGTCGGTTCGCGCGAGATGGGCTTCACCATCGTCTCGATCTCGATTTCGCTCGTGGCGGTGTTCATCCCGATCTTCTTCATGCCGGGCGTGATCGGCCTGCTGTTCCGCGAATTCGCGGTCATCGTCGGCCTGGCGGTGCTGGTGTCGGCGGCGGTGTCGCTGACCCTGGTGCCGATGCTGTGCTCGCGCCTGATCAAGAACGGCGGCCACATCGAGCCGCACGAAATGTCCTGGATCGGACGCCGCTTCGAAGCCATGTTCACGGGCGTGCGCAACGGCTATGCGCGCAGCCTGGACAAGGCGCTGCGCTACCGCTTCCTGGTGCTGATGCTGGCCTTCGGCACCTTTGCCCTGACTGCGATTTTGTACATGACCATGCCGAAGGGCTTCTTCCCCGAGGAAGACCTTGGCCAGATCCGCATCACCGTCGAAGCATCCGAAGACACCTCTTCGCAGGCGATGATGGCGCTGCAGGGCAAGGTGGTCGACGTGATGCGTGCCAACAAGCACGTGCAGGACGTCACTTCCTTCGTGGGTGGCGGCAACAGCGGCCGCATGTTCCTGGTGCTGGTGCCGCGCTCGGAGCGTCCGGCCATGCCGGAAGTGCTGGACGAGCTGCGCAAGGGCACGCGCGGCATCGCGGGCGTGCAGGTGTACATGTCGCCGGTGCAGAACCTGCAGCTGGGCGGACGCCAGAGCAAGAGCCGCTACCAGTACACGCTGCAGAGCGTGTCGGGCGGCGAGATCGGCAGCTGGGCCGACCAGTTCCTCGAACGCATGAAGCGCGACCCGACATTCCGCGACGTCACCAGCGACTCGCAGAACCGCGGCCTGCAGGCCACCCTCGACATCGACCGCGACAAGGCCGCGCGCCTGGGCGTGAACATGGCCGACGTACGCACCGTGCTGTACGCCGCCTTCGGCGAGCGCCAGGTCTCGACCATTTACTCCACCGCCGCCAGCTATTACGTGATCCTGGAAGCGGCCGAGGCCGACCGCTACTACGACGATGCGCTGTCGCGCGTGTCTGTACGCTCCAGCAATGGCGACCTGGTAAAACTGTCGAGCTTTGCGAACGTGCGCCGCACCGTCGGCCCGCTGGCGATCAACCACCAGGGGCAGTTGCAGGCGATCACGCTGGCCTTCAATCTGGCGCCGAATGTGCCGCTGGGCGACGCCACCGCCGCCATCGACGAGATGAAGCGCGAAATGAAACTGCCGTCCTCGATCATCACGAACTACGGCGGCGACGCGGCGGTGTTCCAGGATACCCAGTCGAGCCAGCTGATCCTGATCATCACGGCGATTGGCGTCATCTACGTGCTGCTCGGCGTGCTGTACGAAAGCTATATCCACCCGCTGACCATTCTCGCCGGCCTGCCGTCGGCGGCGGTGGGGGCGCTGCTGACGCTGTGGATCTTCAACCTCGACCTGACCCTGATTGCGATGATCGGCATCCTGATGCTGATCGGTATCGTGAAGAAGAACGCAATCATGATGATCGACTTCGCCCTCGACGCGCAAAGGAATGCCGGCATGACCCCGGACCAGGCAATCCGCGAAGCCTGCATCCTGCGCTTCCGCCCGATCCTGATGACCACGCTGGCGGCGATGATGGGTGCGCTGCCGATCGCGCTGGGCATCGGCGCCGGCGCCGAGCTGCGCCAGCCGCTGGGCCTGGCGGTGGTGGGCGGCCTGATCTTCTCGCAGGTGATCACGCTCTACATCACCCCGGTGATCTATCTGTACCTCGACAAGTACAGCGGCAGCGGCCCGATGACCGACGTCGACATCGCCGCACACGAGGTAGCGCACGAGCAGGCCCATGGGGCGCAGCCTGGCCATGCGCCGGCGCCGGTCTCGCTGCACAAGATAAGCTGAAACACAATGTAACAACTGTCAGGAAAACCGCCCTGTAAGCTGTGCAGCGCAACGCGGCTGTGCGCCGGAGACCCAAAGCAGGTAGACTGCGCGGGTAGACTTCGGCTCACCCCCGCATTGCGCTGACCAGTTATCCGGAAAGTAGTATTGATTTTGCGTGACCATTCCCACTCCTACGCCGAGCACAGCGATGTCTGCCAGCATTGCGGACAGCCGCTGCCCGGCGCCGTGGTGCCGACCTATGGCAGGCAGGGTCCCAACCGCACCGGCCTGGCGATCACGATCGCCTTGCACCTGCTGCTGGTAGCGCTCTACTTCTACCAGCCCGAACGCACCGAGAAAAAGGCCAGGCCGCCGCCGGGCGGGGAAGTGGTCTACGTGCAGCCGCTGTCGAAACCAAAGCCGCCCCAGGCCCAGGCGCCGGCCAAGACCAGCAAGCCCTCGAAGACCCCAACCAAGCCCCGGCCGACGACCCCGCGCGTCGAGCGCCTGCCCGACACCATCACGCTGCCCGAGGACAAGCCGCGGATCGTCGACAAGGTCGAGCCGCCGCCGCCCGAGCCGAAGCCGGAAGCCAAGCCCGAGGAAGCGCCGCCGATGGACATGGCCGAGTACATCGCGCGCAAGCGTGCCCAGCGCGGCGCTACCGAGCCGAGCCAGACCGAAGAGGAAAGCGAAGCCGCGCGCGGCACCCGCAATGCGCTGGCGAACATTGCCAAGATCAATAACCGCGGGCGCGACGACAACGACGAGAGCGGGGGCATCTTCTCGATCTCGAACAAGACCTTCCACAGCATGGACCTGAAGTTCCGTGGCTGGAACCAGAACTTCAAGCGCCGCTGGCTGACCTCGGTGACGGTGGAGCAGGGCAGCGAGCCGGACGTCGAAACCGCCGTGGTGAAGAAGATGATCGAACTGATCCGCCGCGAAAAGACCGGCGACTTCGAGTGGGAATCGCACCGCCTGGGCAAGGTAGTGACGATGAGCGCGCGGCCGAAGGATACGGCGGAGTTGCATGCTTTCCTGATGAAGGAAATGTTCCCGAATTACAGCCCACCGCGCTGAGCGGCAGGCATTCGCCGCCGTTGTCCGCTGGCCACGTATCGTTCGATGCGTGGCCTTTTCTTTTTCGGCGGCATTCGCTCCTGCACGCTTCCGGTGCGCCCGTTTGCGCTGCACCAGCGCCCTGCGCTCCAGACCGGCTTAGGCTGAGCGGAGGACCCGCCGCGTTCGCTTAACTGGCCACAGGCGGGCATCTCGCCATTTCCGCCACCGGAGCCCGTCATGACCCAGCACGCCGTCAATCCCGCACGCCGCCGCATCCTGCAATCGACCGTCCTCGCCGCCGGCGCCAGCCTCCTGCCGTTCGGCATGGGGATGGCCCAGCCGCCGGCACGGGCGCGCTGGCGACGCCCCAGCGCGAGCTCGAAGATGGGTGCACGCATGCTCCAGAGCTACGCCCGCGCCGTGCGCGCCATGCTGGCGCTGCCGCCCGAAGACCCGCGCAACTGGTACCGCCAGGCCATCATCCACACCCTCGACTGCCCGCACGGCAACTGGTGGTTCCTGCCCTGGCACCGCGGCTACCTGGGCTGGTTCGAGCAGGTTTGCCGCGAACTGAGCGGCGACCCGCAGTTCGCCCTGCCGTATTGGGACTGGACCGCCGAGCAGCGCCTGCCCGAAGGCATGTTCGACGGCGTGCTCGACCCGAACCACAGCGCCTTCTACGGCACCGCACCCGAATTCGAGGCGCGCCTGGCGGCAGCGGTGGCCAATTCCGGCTACTGGACTTCGCCCGGCGGCGTGTACAGCCGCAACTCCCAGTACGGCCAGCTACTGGCGCGCAATATCCGCTTCGACGCCGACGTCATGTTCGACATCCTGCGCGACCCGTCCGGGCGCATGTTCTACGACCAGCCCGGCGCGCGCGGCATCGTGCGCGAGCGGCCCGGCATCTCGCTGGCCACCTCCGACGCGGTGGCGCCGGCCACCATCCGCGCCGCCCTCGACGCGCCCGACTATCCCACCTTTGCCAGCCCGAAGAGCGCGAACCACAGCGTTTCGGCAGGGTTTGGTGTGCTGGAAGCGCGGCCGCACAATTCGGTGCACCGCTGCGTCGGCTCGCGCGACTGCAACTTCACCGAGTCGCGCGGCTTCATGGCCGACATGCTGTCGCCGGTCGACCCCGTGTTCTTCCTGCACCATGCGAATATCGACCGCCTGTGGGACGTGTGGACGCGCCGGCAAACGCTGCTCGGCCTGCCGACCCTGCCGACCGGCGTCGAACTGCGCACCGACTTGCCGGACGATCAGAAATCCGCAGCGGAGCGGGCCACCGATTACTACCGCTGGGCACGCGAACCGCTGCTGTTCTTCGTCGACGCCAAGGGCGCGCCGGTAACGCAGATCCGTGCCGGCGACTACGAGGCGACCGGCTTCTTCGACTACGACTACGAAGCCGGCAGCGGCGAGGAAACGCTGCCGAAGATGGCTGGCGCTTTGGCGCGCCCGCAACGGGTGGCGCGGCGCGTGTTTCCCGGGTCGGTGCTGAGCCGCGCGGTCGGCGGCGCGCGGCCGGCCACGGCCCAGGTGAAAGTGACGGCGGGTACGCTGGAAAGTGCGGTCGAGGCCGGGCAGACCGTGGTGGCCAACATCACGCTGAACTTCCCGCAGGCTTGCCGCGATCCCTACATCGTGATCCTGAACGGGCCGGAGAATCCGCACGGCATCGACGCCGGCAGCCCGTTCTACCTGGCTACGATCGTGATGTTCGGCCACCGCGGTTCGTGTGGCGCACTCAGCTTCGCACTGCCGCTCGGCGCCAAGCTGAGCGCGGCGCGCGGGGCGGGGCCGGCGTCGGACGACACGGCGCTGCGGCTGCGCGTGGTGCCGATGCACGCGATGATGGGGCATCACGACATGGGCGATGAGGACGTCGAGCTGGTGGCGGCGAACGTTGAAGTTTACTAGAACGGTAGGGTGGATGGCGATGCCGTCCACGCGTTCACCACTGTGTATCAACGCGAATCCGGTTCTGTAACGACTCTCAAATTAAACATGATGTTTAAAAAAATCGTACTTATATCCCCAACTTGGGTACACTAATGAATGCTACGTTTGTCGAACTTCCTCCCTTCGCGCGCCTGCGCGAAACATACCTGGAAGCAGACGATCTCAGCACCGACCAGCGCAAGGCGCTGAAAGGGCGTCTGGAACTGGAAATCAAGGTGAGGAGTACCAAGCAATGAGCAAACGAGATATTTTTGGCGAACTGATGGAAGGTTTCGACGCTTTGGAAGAAGCGCGGCAAGGCAAACTCACGCTTCGCACGACGAAAGTGGAACTGAAGGCCCCGCCGGAAATGACGGCGGAAAAAGTTCGGGCAGTGCGCGAGAAGCTCCACCTGTCCCAGCCGGTGTTCGCCCGCCGTTTGCGAACGCAACCGCAAACCATCAAGAACTGGGAGCAGGGCACGGCCAAGCCGAATGCCCAAGCGGCTATTTTGTTGAGCCTGATCGATCGCGATCCGACCTTGCTGGATGCGATTGCAGCGCTCTGATTTTCGACACGCGACGGTGCCATACCGCGTGGGCAGTAGGGCTGGCTAAATGCCAGCACTACGAATGCCCACCCGACAACGTCAACATCAGCGTCAACGTCAACGTCATAAAAAAACCGTGCGCAAGCACGGTTTTTCGTTGACCAAACATCGGGAAACGTTTACGCGCCCGCTTTCAGCTTGCGCGCCACGTCGAGCGCGAAGTAGGTCAGCACGCCATCGGCGCCGGCGCGCTTGAAGGCCATCATCGATTCCATCATGACCTTGTCGTGGTCCAGCCAGCCGTTCTGGGCGGCGGCCTTGATCATCGCGTATTCGCCGCTGACCTGGTAGGCAAAGGTCGGCACCTTGAACTCGTCCTTCACGCGGCGCACCACGTCCAGGTAGGGCATGCCGGGCTTGACCATCACCATGTCGGCGCCCTCGGCCAGGTCGAGCGCCACTTCGCGCAGGGCCTCGTCGATGTTGGCCGGGTCCATCTGGTAGGTGTTCTTGTCGGCCTTGCCCAGGTTGGCGGCCGAGCCGACCGCGTCGCGGAAGGGGCCGTAGAAGGCCGAGGCGTACTTGGCCGAGTAGGCCATCAAACGGGTGTGGATGAAGCCGCGCTCTTCCAGCGCACCGCGGATCACGCCCATGCGGCCGTCCATCATGTCCGACGGGGCCACGATGTCGACGCCGGCTTCGGCTTGCGCCAGAGCCTGGCGCGTGAGCATGGCGATCGTCTTTTCGTTGACGATGTAGCCGGTCTCGTCCGGCAAGCCGTCCTGGCCGTGGGTGGTGTAGGGGTCCAGCGCCACGTCGGTGAGGATGCCGAGTTCCGGGAAATGCTTCTTCAGCGCACGCACCGCGCGCGGCACCAGGCCGTCGGGATTCGTCGCTTCCACGCCGTCATAGGTTTTCAGCGAGGCGTCGATCACCGGGAACAGGGCCAGCACCGGGATGCCGAGCGACACGCATTCCTCGGCCACCTTCAGCAGCAAATCGATCGAGAGGCGCTCGACGCCCGGCATCGAGGCTACTTGCTGGCGCTGGTTTTCGCCGTCGAGGATGAAGACCGGGTAGATCAGGTCCGAGGCGGTAACGGTGTTTTCGCGCATCAGGGCGCGCGAGAAGGGGTCGCGGCGCATGCGGCGCATGCGCGTATTCGGGTACTGGCCGGTAATGATGGAACTCATCGTGATCGCTTTCTATCAGGATTGGTCGGGGACCGGGATTTCTTCCTCTGCGCCTGCATCATCTTCATCGTTGCCGGACAGGCCGATCAGCTCCTGGATCTTGGCGTCCGCCTCTTCGATGCCGATCCGCTTGAGCGCGGAGAAGAGTTGCACCGTAAACGGGAAACCTTCGCCGTCTTCGTCGACATAGCTGTCCAGGATGCCGCGCGCTTCGCGCAGCACGTTGGCCTGTTCGTTGCGGTTCAGCTTGTCGGCCTTGGTGAGGATGCAGTGGATCGGTTTGCCGGTCGGGGCGAACCACTCCAGCATCTGCACGTCGAGGTCGGTGAAGGGGCGGCGCGAATCCATGATCAGCACCAGGGCGGCCAATTGCTCGCGGCGCTGGACGTAGTCGCCCAGCAGTTTCTGCCAGTGCAGCTTGGCGTTGCCCGACACTTCCGCGTAGCCGTAGCCCGGCAAGTCGACCAGCAGGGCCTGGATTTCCTCGACGATGGTCGGGTCCTTGCGGTGCTGGCCAACGTGGGCGCCGCCGATCGAGAAATAGTTGATGTGCTGGGTGCGGCCCGGCGTTTTCGACGCGAAGGCGAGACCTTTTTGGTTGGTCAGGATATTAATCGCGGTCGACTTGCCCGCGTTGGAACGGCCGGCGAAGGCAATCTCGGGGACCTGGGTCGACGGGAGATCGCGCAGCTGGTTAACGGTCGTGAAGAAGCGGGCTTGCCAGAGTTTGGACATGGAAGAGAGGTGAAAAAGACAAGGAAATGAGGCGTGGAGGAAACAATCCTATTGTACAATAAGGGGTTATCAATTGTTTGCCGCCCTAGCGAGATCGCTATACGAATTCGCCATGCCGGGCGCCAGTCAGGCCGCTGTACCTACCAAACTGTTGTCGACTTTTTCAGGGTGCTCGAATGAATCGTGTGTCTGTATCGTCCGCTAATGCGGTGTTCATGAAATCGTTGTTGCTTGCCACCCTGGCGTTCGGTTCCGCCGCCGCTACCGCAGCCCAGCCTGCCGCTGTTGCTGCCAAAGCCGACCCCGCCAAAGGCGCCACCCTGTACGAAAGCGGCGACACCGCGCGCGGCTTGCCGGCCTGCCTGTCCTGCCACGGCGCCAACGGCAACTCGACCATCGTCGCGAACCCGAAACTCTCGGCGCAGTTCGAAGCCTACACCCACAAGCAATTGGTCGACTTCACGACGCCGCAGCGCAACAACCCGGTGATGACCACCTACGCCAAGATGCTCTCCGAGGAAGACAAGCGCAATATTGCCGCTTACCTCGCAGTGCAGAAGGTGAAGCCGGGCGCCGCGAAGAACAAGGATACCGTCGAACTGGGCCGCAAGATCTACCGCGGCGGCATTGCCGACAAGGGCGTCGCCGCTTGCGCCAGCTGCCATGGCGCCGCCGGCGCCGGCATCCCGATCCAGTATCCGCGCCTGGCCGGCCAGCATCAAGATTACACCCTGGCCCAATTGGCTGCATTCAAGAGCGGTGCGCGCGCCAACAGCCCGCAGATGACGGTCCTGTCGCAACGCCTGTCGGATGCGGAAATGAAGGCCGTCGCCGACTACATCGCAGGCCTGCGCTGAACGTTTCTTGCAGCTTCACTCATAGCTGAAAAGAAGGGCGTCCAGCGCAAGCCGGCGCCCTTTTTGCTGTAAACTCGCGGCGCACCTACCGCATGAGAAAGTAAGTCTGAGAATGAGCACCACGGGAATTGAATTGAAGACGCGCCGGCGCGCGCTGGCCGAAGCCGTCGAGCTGGTCTCATCGATGCGGTTTGCCATCAGCCTGCTGATGATCCTGGCGATTGCCGCCATCATCGGCACGGTGCTGGTGCAGGGCAATGCCATGCCGAACTACGTGAACCAGTTCGGTCCCTTCTGGTACGAAGTCTTCCGCAAACTGGGCCTGTACACGGTCTACACCGCCTGGTGGTTCCTGGCGATTTTGCTGGCGCTGATCGTCTCCACCGGCCTGTGCGTGGTGCGCAATGCGCCGAAAATGATCCGCGACATGCGCAGCTGGCGCGACCACGTGCGTGAAGAATCGCTGCGCAATTTCCACCATAAAAGCGAATGGCGCACGCCGCTCGACTACGTGGCCCTGGCCCAGCAGAGCGCGAATCGCCTCGGGCACGCCGGCTACAAGGTCAAGGTGGTCGACAAGGGCCATGGCATCCTGGTGGCGGCGAAAAAGGGCGCCGGCAACAAGTTCGGCTACATCTTCGCGCACACGGCGATCATCGTGATCCTGCTCGGCGGCATGCTCGATTCCGAACTGCCCATCCGCTTCCAACAATGGTTCCTGGGTAAAACGCCGTATGCCGGCAGCGGCGTGATTGCGCAGATTCCGGCTCAGCACCGCCTCGGCCTGGGCAACCCGACCTACCGCGGCAACACCCTGCTGGCCGAAGGCCAGACCGGCAGCACCGCGATCCTGCCGCAGGCCAGCGGCGTGCTGGTGCAGGACCTGCCGTTTGCCATCGAGCTGAAGAAATTCCACATCGATTTCTACTCGACCGGCATGCCGAAACTGTTTGCCAGCGACGTCGTGGTGCACGACCGCGAGGCCGGCAAGACCTTCCCGGCCACCATCAAGGTCAACGAACCGCTGATTTATAAAGGCGTGGCCGTCTACCAGTCGAGCTTCGAGGATGGCGGCAGCAAGCTCAAACTCACCGGCTTCCCGATGGCAGGCACCGAATCGAAGTCTTTCGAGATGGCCGGCGAAGTCGGCAATTCCACCGAGCTGAAGACGCCGACTGGCGCCTTTGCGGTGGAATGGTCGGGCTTCCGCCCCTTCAACGTCGAGAATACGGCGGCTGGCAACGACGTGCGCGCCGTGACCAAGGGGCAATCCTTCAACGAGCAGTTCGCGGCGACCCTGGGCAAGGCCTCGGGTTCGGCCGGCAAGAACGCCACCAACAAGGACCTGAAGAATGTGGGCCCGAGCGTGCAGTATAAATTGCGCGACCAGACCGGCCAGGCGCGCGAATTCATGAACTACATGCAGCCGGTAACGCTCGAAGGCTCGCAAGTGTTCCTGGCCGGCGTGCGCACCAGCCCGTCCGAAGGTTTCCGCTTCCTGCGCATCCCGGCCGACGACAACTATGGCGTGCGCGAGTGGATGCGCCTGCGCGCGGCGCTCGCCAATCCGGCCATGCGCGCGCAAGCCGCCGAACGCTACGCCGCGCGCGCCCTGGCGCCGGGGCAGGGCAGCCAGCCCGGCTTTGGCGACCAGCTGCGCCAGTCGGCCGAGCGCACCCTCGGCATTTTTGCCGGCGACAATACCCCGGGTGGCTTCGTTGCCGTGGCCCAGTTCCTGGAAAAGATTCCGGCGGCCGAGCAGGAAAAGGCGGCGAATGTCTTCATCAAGATGCTCAATGGCGTGCTGTGGGAGCTGTGGCAGGTGGCGCGCGCCAAGGATGGCGAAGCGGCCATCGAAGGCAGCGACAAGCATGGCCGCTTCCTGCAACTGGCGACGAACGCGCTGTCCGACAGCTTCTTTTATGGCGCCCCGGTCTATCTGCAGCTGGACGAGTTCCATGAAGTGAAGGCCTCGGTGCTGCAGGTAACGCGTTCGCCAGGCAAGAAGATCGTGTATCTCGGCTGCGTGCTGCTGGTGGCCGGCATCTTTGCGATGTTCTACATCCGCGAGCGCCGCCTGTGGGTCTGGGTGCGCCAGGACGGCGACGGCGCCCATGCCCTGATGGCGATGAGCACCCAGCGCAAGACTTTGGATTTCGAGAAAGAATTCGCCGACCTGGCAGCCAAGCTGCCGCAATCGGCGTAAGCTGACGCTGCCAGTAAGCAGCATTGGAGAAACGTATGGAAGCATCCCGCCCCACCCCGACCCCCCGTCCTGTCAGCATCGACAAGGG
The DNA here is from genome assembly GCF_030711405.1 of Massilia brevitalea. Lineage (GTDB taxonomy): Bacteria > Pseudomonadota > Gammaproteobacteria > Burkholderiales > Burkholderiaceae_D > Telluria > Telluria brevitalea. Next base: position 2,983 of record NZ_JAULSI010000042.1, on the reverse strand, counting down.
CAGCGTGTACACCGAAGCGCCCGGCTATTTCCGCCGCTTGAGCGCCATCGATTGGCTGTTCGGCGCCGGCCTGCTGGCCGCGGCCCTGTTCGCGCTGAACCGCTACGCCCATTTCATGGACGGATACGAGCGCGCGATCCTGCTGCTGGCGGCGCCGACCTTTGCCGCCCTGGGCTGGCACTGGAAGCCGGTGCGCTGGCTGATGCCGACCGTGGCCCTGCTGTCGCTGTGGGCCATCTCGATGTACGACGGCTCGCTGGCGGCGGCCGAGCAGAAATTCTTCCTCAAGTACATGCTGTCGAGCCAGTCGGCCATCTTGTGGATGAGCGCGCTGTTCGTGTTCTCGACCGTGTTCTACTGGATCGGCTTGCTCAGCCGTTCGGGCTCGGGTGGGGCGATTGGCTCGCGCCTGTGCTGGGCCGCCGTGGTGCTGGGCTTTACCGGCATGATGGTGCGCTGGTTCGAGTCCTACCTGATCGGGCCGGACGTCGGCCACATTCCGGTGTCGAACCTGTATGAAGTGTTCATCCTGTTCGCGATGATCACGGCGCTGTTCTACCTGTATTACGAAGAGCGCTACGCCACGCGCCAGCTCGGCGCCTTTGTCCTGCTGATCATCGCCGCAGCCGTGGCCTTCCTGCTCTGGTACACGGTCTCGCGCGACGCCGCCACCATCCAGCCGCTGGTGCCGGCCCTGCAAAGCTGGTGGATGAAGATCCACGTGCCGGCCAACTTCATCGGCTACGGCACCTTTGCCCTGGCGGCGATGGTCGGCACGGCCTATCTCCTGAAATCGCACGGTATTTTGGCCGACCGCCTGCCGTCGCTGGAAGTGCTGGACGACGTGATGTACAAGGCGATTTCCGTCGGCTTCGCCTTCTTCACGGTGGCCACCATCCTCGGCGCGCTGTGGGCGGCCGAGGCCTGGGGCGGCTACTGGTCCTGGGACCCGAAGGAAACCTGGGCACTGATCGTCTGGCTGAACTACGCGGCCTGGCTGCACCTGCGTTTGATTAACGGTCTGCGCGGCAAGATGGCGGCCTGGTGGGCGCTGGTGGGCTTGCTGGTGACCACGTTTGCCTTCCTGGGCGTGAACATGTTCCTGTCGGGGCTGCATTCCTACGGCGAGCTGTAATCCAGGACTTACCCGAAACGCACCCACAACATCACCGATCGGCCATGCGCCCGACGGTTCCGCAGGCAATGGTGTAAGGTAGAACGTCGATTGCCTGCGGAGTTCCCGATGTTGATCAAGAAAAATCCCAATGGCCTGGACCGGCCATTCGCCTCCGAAATCACGCCGCGCGAGGTGTATGAGGAGCGGCGCAAGTTCATCGCGCGCATCGCTGCCGGCGCCGCCGCCGGCAGCGCGCTGTGGGAAATGGCGAACCGCGAGGCCTTTGCCCAGGGCGTCTCCACGCAAGGCGCGCCGGTGCAGAAGCTGGCCGCCAAGGCCAACCCCGGCTTCTCGACCACCGAGCCGCAGACCTCGCTGCGCGACGCCACCCACTACAACAACTTCTACGAATTCGGCCTCGACAAGACCGACCCGGCCGAGAACGCGCACACCCTGCGCACCCGGCCCTGGACGGTCGCCATCGAAGGCGAAGTGAAAAAGCCGCTGCGGCTGGACATCGACAGCCTGACCAAACTGGCGCCGCTGGAAGAACGCATCTACCGCCTGCGCTGCGTCGAGGGCTGGTCGATGGTGATCCCCTGGGTCGGCTACTCGCTGTCGAATTTGATCCGCGCGGTGGAGCCGACCGGCAACGCCAAGTACGTCGAATTCACGACCCTGGCCGACCGCGCGCAGATGCCGGGCCTGCGAAGCGGCGTGCTCGACTGGCCCTACGTGGAAGGCCTGCGCATGGACGAAGCCATGCATCCGCTGGCGCTGCTCACCGTCGGCATGTACGGCCAGGTGCTGCCGAACCAGAACGGCGCGCCGGTGCGCGTGGTGGTGCCGTGGAAGTATGGTTTCAAGTCGCCGAAATCCATCGTGCGCATCCGCTTCCTGCGCGAGCAGCCGAAGACAGCCTGGAACGTGTCGGCCCCGCGCGAGTACGGCTTTTACTCGAACGTGAACCCGAAGGTGGACCACCCGCGCTGGTCGCAGGCCACTGAACGGCGCATCGGCGAGGACGGCTTCTTCAAGCGCAAGCGCGATACGCTGATGTTCAACGGCTATAACGAGGTCGCTTCGCTGTATGCGGGCATGGACTTGAAACGGTTTTTCTGATGACTGCGCTGATGGCAGCTCCGACAGCCAGGCAGATTACGGCGATCAAGGCGGCGCTGTTCGTGCTGGCGCTGCTGCCGTTTTTGTGGAGCGGCTGGCAGGTGGTGGCCGGGGTGCCGGTCGATCCGCTGGCCTATATCACCCACCAGAGCGGCGACTGGGCGCTGTACATCCTGTGCATCACGCTGGCGGTGACGCCGCTGCGCCGGCTCACTGGCTGGAACTGGGTCGTGAAGCTGCGGCGCATGATCGGGCTGTTTGCCTTCTTTTATGCGCTGCTGCATTTCGTAGCCTTCTTTTGGTTCGATCATTTCTTCGATGTGGCGTCGATGCTGCGCGATGTGGCCAAGCGGCCGTTTATTTTGGTCGGCTTCATCGCTTTCGTGCTCTTGATCCCGCTGGCGGCGACCAGCACCAACGGCATGATCCGGCGCCTTGGAGGCAAGCGCTGGCAGTGGCTGCATCGACTGATTTATGTCGTTGCGCCGCTCGCGGTGCTGCACTTCTGGTGGATGAAGGCGGCCAAGAACAACCTGGCGCAGCCGATGCTGTTTGCCGTGATCGTGGCGGTGTTGCTGGCGCTCAGGGTGTATTGGAGCCGGGTCAAGGCGCGGGCGGCGGTGCGGGTTTGATGCGTTTGCGAGCCGGTGCGCTGGCGGTAATGGGGCTGTTGCCTGTTCTGTTATCGGTATATTGAATCCGCGTGGGCACGAGTGCCCACCCTAATGTGATGGACTCCACCCT
>NZ_JAULSI010000041.1 GCF_030711405.1 Massilia brevitalea | reverse complement strand
GGAGTCCATCACATTAGGGTGGGCACTCCGTGCCCACGCGGAACGCCGCGTTATCAGCGGCTGTTGCAGGATGGTTGGCAGACGCTTGTTGATCAGGTTCGAAAGAGATACGTTAGCGCTAATCCCTCCATACGCCAACTCGACGCAGCCTTCCTGGCGAGCTCCAGTGAATTGTTGTGCACGCTTCCGCGTGGGCACGGGGTGCCCACCCTACAGCCGAGTCCGCGTGCTCCGATTAATGCGGGATTGGATCGAAACGTGCGATTCCTAGCGCCGCAGCGCCGTAAACGCCGCAAACTCCCACGACCTGAACCCTACCACCAGGCTCATCCCATCCCGCTCATCGGCCGGTAGCCGGCGGTCGTGCTTGTGCAACCTTGCCAGCTCGGCCGCCAACTGGGCGATCTTCTGCGCCACTTCAGCGGCGCTGGCGGCCGACAGCCGTGCAGGCAAGCACATCAGCGTCTCGCCCGGCCCATCGAAACGGCCCGCAAAATAATCCGGCACCATGTGTTCGCGGAAGAATTGTTGCACCGGCCCATCCGGCAGCCAATGGAAGGCATGCGAGACGCGCATGCCGTAGCGGTTCAGCGGACGCAGTTCGATCAGGCCCAAGCGGTCGAGCTCGGCCATGGCGGCGATGCATTCGGCCTGGGTCAGACGGTAATTCTCGACGATCTGCTCGAAGGTCCAATGGCCCAGGCAGCAGATCGCCACCAGCAGCAGGTGAGGCTTGGCAACCAGCGCGGTTTCCTGGGTCAGGGTCAGGGCATCGGCCTGCGGACGAGCATCGGCTGCGCGGCGCAGCACGTCTTCCAGCGCAATGCCCCCCGCCTGGCAGATCTGCGCCAGGCGCGACAGCGGCATGTCTTTCTGCCCGAACAGGCGCTTGACGCTCGACTCGCTCATGTCGATGCGCTCGGCCAGGGTTTTATAGGTAAGATTCGCCGCACGCAGCTCGGCGCGCAGCACATCGACGATCAGCTCGGGTGAGCTCATGGGGGTCCTGTTGGGTGGCGGTTAGCGCCGCACAATGTACAGGTGAATTGTTAGACAGGCAAGATGGTGGGGGCGAAGATGGCAGCGCTCGCGACCGGAGTGTAGTGCGCCCCTGTTCAAATGATGAGACCGCGTGGGCTCAAGAGCCCACCCTACAAAATCGTACGTAGGGTGGGCACTCGTGCCCACGTGGTCTTCGTGTCGATGAAAAACCCGACGATATGCAAGGTACCGAATACCGGGAGCCGAAACTCCCAGTGAACTCACTCGTCCTCGTCCACCGTCAGCTTCGCCTTCTTCAACTGCCGCTTGGCATCCTGGCGCTCGCTCGACAAAGGCTTGGCGTGCGGTCCGGCGGCCCGGGCCTTGGCCAGCGCGGCGATCGGGTTGCGCGGCTTGCCGAACTGCTGCGACGGTTCGATGCGCAGCCGCATCTTTTGCCGGGTTGCGAGTGCCTTGTTCGCCATGCTCGCCTCCGTTACAGCACGTAGCGCGACAGGTCTTCGTTGGCCGACAGCACGTCCAGGCGCAGATTGACGTAAGCCATGTCGACCGTTACCAGCTTGTCCTGCCTGTCGCTGGCGTCGAAGGACACTTCCTCGAGCAGCTTTTCCATTACCGTGTACAGGCGGCGCGCGCCGATGTTCTCGGTGCGTTCGTTGACCGAGAAGGCGATCTCGGCCAGACGGTGAATGCCGTCTTCGGTGAAGTCGACCTTGATGCCCTCGGTGCCCAGCAGGGCTTCGTACTGGGTCGTCAGGCAGGCGTCGGTGCTGGTGAGGATGCGCTTGAAGTCGTCGATCGACAGCGATTCGAGTTCCACGCGGATCGGGAAGCGGCCCTGCAGCTCGGGAATCAGATCCGACGGCTTCGACAAGTGGAAGGCGCCCGAGGCGATGAACAGGATGTGGTCGGTGCGGATCATGCCGTACTTGGTGTTTACCGTCGTGCCCTCGACCAGCGGCAGCAAATCGCGCTGCACGCCGGCGCGCGAGACGTCGGCGCCGCCGTGCTCCGAGCGGGTCGCGATCTTGTCGATCTCGTCCAGGAAGACGATGCCGTTGTTCTCGACATTATGGATCGCCTTCTGCTTCATCTCGTCTTCGTTGATCAGGCGCGCCGCTTCTTCCTCGGCCAGCACCTTCATCGCTTCCTTGATCTTCATCTTGCGCGCTTTCTTGCGCGTGTTGCCGACGCCGGCGAACATCGACTTGATCTGCTCCGTCATTTCTTCCATGCCCGGCGGCGCCATGATTTCCATCTGCGGCGCGGCGTCAGCCACTTCGATCTCGACCTCGCGGTCGTCGAGCGAGCCTTCGCGCAGGCGCTTGCGGAAAGTCTGGCGCGTGCTGTCGCCTTCCTTCGCCTCGGCAGCGGCGCTGACGTTGAAGCCGAAATCACGTGCGGGCGGCACCAGGATGTCGATGATGCGGTCTTCGGCCGCGTCTTCAGCGCGCTGGCGCACCTTTTTCATTTCGGAAGCGCGGGTCTGCTTGACGCCGATGTCGATGAGGTCGCGGATGATGGTGTCGACGTCGCGGCCGACATAGCCAACCTCGGTGAACTTGGTCGCTTCGATCTTGATGAAGGGCGCGTCGGCGAGTTTCGCCAGGCGGCGCGCGATTTCGGTCTTGCCGACGCCGGTCGGGCCGATCATCAGGATGTTTTTCGGGGTGATCTCGTGGCGCAGCGGCTTGGCCACCTGCTGGCGGCGCCAGCGGTTGCGCAGGGCAATAGCGACGGCGCGCTTGGCCTTGCCCTGGCCGACGACGTGCTTGTCCAGTTCCGACACGATTTCGAGAGGAGTCATGTTCATGATATGCATGCCGTTCAATCCAGCGTTTCGATGATGTGGGACAAATTGGTGTAGATGCACAGCTCGCCAGCAATCGTCAGCGCTTTCTTGACGACCTCGGCAGGGGACAGCTCGGTATTTTCCTGCAGCGCCTTGGCTGCGGACTGGGCATAGATGCCGCCCGAACCGATCGCGCCGATGCCGTCTTCCGGCTCGAGCACGTCGCCATTCCCGGTGATGATCAGAGTCACTTCCTTGTCGGCCACCAGCAGCATGGCTTCGAGCTTGCTCAGCATGCGGTCTGTGCGCCAGTCCTTGGCCAGCTCGACCGAGGAGCGCAGCAAATTGCCTTGATGCTTTTCCAGCTTCGCTTCGAAGCGGTCGAGCAGGGTAAAGGCGTCGGCGGTGGCGCCGGCGAAACCGCACAGGACCTTGCCCTGGTAGAGTTTGCGCACCTTGCGCGCCGAGCCCTTCATGACGACGTTCCCCAGGGTGACCTGGCCGTCGCCGCCCAATGCGACTTGCGCGCCGCGACGTACACTCACAATGGTGGTGCCGTGAAATTGTTCCATATCTGCCTCGTGGTTGACTAGCCCTCCGCAAGTGGGGCTGTTGCACAAAATTGCAAGACAGGATGACACCAAAGCTCAGCAGTATCCGCGCAGCTGCGGTCCGGCAAGCCGCTCACTATGCAGTTCAATACTTGTGCGCATACAGGCGCGCGCAGTCGCCATAGTTCAGCAGGCGCAGCAGGGCCGCCACCATGTGGTTCAGGTCGCGCAGCTCGACCGGATGCCCTGTGCCGGCCAGGCTGCGCAGCCGTACGTGCAGGGCGCCGGCCGCGCTGAATCCGATGCGCGCCAGGCGCGAGCAGTCGAGCACGACCGGCGCTGCACCTGCCGTCTGGACGGATGCCGCCTGCGCCGACGACGCATACGCATCGATGGCCGCCAGCAGCGCGCCGATATCGCCGTCTACCAGCGGCGGCAACAGGAAACGCTGTTCGGCATCGAGCGCCACCGCAAGGGCAGGCGCCGCATTGCCCCGATTGGCCGCAGCACCGGCATCCGCCACAGCGCGCAGCGGCGTCTCGAACGAAGGCGGCGATACTTCGAAGGTCACGCAATAGTCCATCGCGGTTTCCTCGAAGTCCTTTTCGCGGTCCAGCAATTGCAGCAGTTCGAGCAGGAGCAGCCAGGGCGCTTCGCCACTGCCGCGTTCGCCAATCGCCAGCATCGGCCGCAGCACCGCCAGCAACGCATCGGCGCCGGCCAGCACCACCGGACGCCCTGCGCGGCGCAGGGCTTGCAGGCTGGCGAGCAGGGCGGCGCAGCCTGCCGCATGCGCGCTGCGCACGGCGCCGAAGTCGAGCCGCACGGGCGTGCCTGGCAGCGCCGGCCTGTGCAGGGCCGGCAGGTGGGCGCCAAGGCCGGCGTCGAGCGCGGCCGGCAGGCGCAGGGTGGGCGCCGCGCCGGCAAAGGCTTCTTGCGCCTGGCGCGGGAGACGGTCGGTATAGGCGGGCGGGGAGGTCTCGAAATGGCTGGCGTAGTCGATGGCGATGCTGTCGAATTCCTGCTCACGGCCCTGGGACTGGTAAAGATCGAACAGCATCCACCAGGGCAGGCGTTCGGACCGTCCGAGTTCGCCCAGGCAATCGCGCAGCATGCCCTCGGCCAGGTCGGCCTGGCCGTTGGCGTAGAGGATGGCGCTTTCCTCAACCACGGGCGCATTCGCCGGCGCGAGGTCGGCTTCCAGCTGGCCGTCCAGGAGCCCAAGTTCGGTATCGGCGCTGGAGGCCAGCGGCGCGGTGGCCGCGGCCGGCGGGCGGTGGCTGCTGCCCCAGCCGGTGTCGCCGTCGTCGAGCAGGTCGGTGGTCATGGCCAGCTCGATGGCGTCGATCTTCGCGGCCGTGGCGCGGGCGATTTCGCGCTGGCGTTCGCGTTCGGCCTCGGCGGACAGGCGCGAAGGCTCACCCGCGCGCAGGCGCGTGGCCGGCGCTTCGGCGACCGGTTCGTTCTTTTTCTTCAGGAAGGAAAATAAGCCCACGTCGTTTCCGCCTATCGATTACCCCATGCTTATTGCTTGACGCGCAGCGGGACCCTGGCTCCCGAGCGCTCATCCATGACGGTAGCACGGACGCCCGCGGCACGCCCTGCGCACACGTGCGCAGGCTCAAACCTGCTGCGAGCCAGCGCTAGTGTATCCCATAGGAAAGATTCTGACGGTACGCCTGAGACGGGCGGACAGGTAAACAAGAAAAAAGCATGCGGTTGCGCGCATGCTTTTTCGGTAGGGGGGTGGAAGCGATCAGTCGCCGTACAGCTTTTGCTTCAGTTCGCGGCGCTGCTGGGCTTCCAGCGACAGGGTGGCGGTCGGGCGCGCGATCAGGCGCGGAATGCCGATCGGCTCGCCGGTTTCTTCGCACCAGCCGTATTCGCCGGCTTCGATGGAGGCCAGCGACTGCTGGACCTTTTTCAGCAGCTTGCGTTCGCGGTCGCGGGTGCGCAGTTCGAGCGCGTGCTCTTCCTCGATGGTGGCGCGGTCGGCCGGGTCCGGGACCAGGACGGTTTCGCGCAGGTGTTCCGTGGTCTCGCCGGCATTTTTCAGCAGCTCTTTCTCGAGCTGTTGCAGGCGGTCCTTGAAGAACGCGAGCTGGGCCGGGTTCATGTAGTCCTCGTCGCCCATCGCCCGAATTTCCTCTTCCGAAATGAGTCGGTCTTCGGACTGCGCGGCGGTATTCGATTTCGTTGTTTTAGTCATGTTGCCTTCGATACGACAGAGGTTTTCATTTTATCAGCTGGCTCAGCAGTACTGAGTTACCAACAGTGTGCACTGCCAACTGCCATGACGGCGCTGCAATCTGCCGTCTTCGCCTCCGGATTGGCCGGCGGCGGCTGCTCGACGGTACCTGTCGCGCCGTGGCACAAGGCGCAAGGGGTACCGTAAAACCGGGATAGTTTATACCAAACACTGTTCCAATCCGCGGATAAATACGTCTTTTGGTAAATTTTTACCAATAAACACCATTTTACTGCCACGGACTTCGCCAGCTTCCCACTTTGCGCCCAGGTCGCTGCCCATGATTTGATGCACGCCTTGGAACACGACTTTGCGGTCGGCGCCCTGCATCGACAGCACGCCCTTGTAGCGCAGCATGTTCGGGCCGAATACCTGCACCAGGCTGCCCAGGAACTGGTCCAGGCGTTCCGGGTCGAAGGCGCGCTCGCTCTTGAACACGAAGGCGGCGATGTCGTCGCTGTGGTGCGAATGGTGGTGGTCGTGGCTGCAGGCTTCGCCGTGTGCGTGGTCGTGGCCGCAGTGCGCATGGTCGTGATCTTGGCCTTGGTGCTCGTGTTCGTGTTCGTGCTCGTGCTCGTCGGCGCGCAGGAAGTCGGGGTCGAGTTCGAGCTTGTCGTTCAGGTTGAAGCCGCGCAGGTCCATCACCTCGCTCAGCGGCGCACTGCCGAAGTCCGAGGTCGAGATCGGCGCACGCGGGTTGATCCGTGCCAGGCGCGTCTTCAGGGCCTCGATGGCGGCGGCGTCGACCAGGTCCAGCTTCGAGAGCAGGATCTTGTCGGCAAAGCCAACCTGGCGCTGGGCTTCCTCGTGGCGGTCCAGCTGGTCCATTGCATGGCGCGCGTCGACCACGGTCACCACGGCGTCGAGCAGGTAGTGAGCGCCAACTTCCTCGTCGACGAAGAAGGTCTGCGCCACCGGGCCGGGATTGGCCAGGCCCGTGGTTTCGATGACCACGCGGTCGAAAGCGAGTTCGCCGGCCTCGCGCTTTTGCGCCAGGTTCGTCAATGCCACGATCAGGTCGCCGCGCACGGTGCAGCAGATGCAGCCGTTGTTCATCTCGACGATCTGTTCGCCGCTATCTTGGACCAGGATTTCGTTGTCGATGTTTTCCTGGCCAAATTCGTTTTCGATGACGGCGATGCGCAGGCCGTGCTCCTCGCGCAGGATGCGGTTGAGGAGGGTGGTCTTGCCGGCGCCGAGGAAGCCGGTCAGGATGGTGGCAGGGATCAGTGACATGGTCTTTACGTTGCGTTCAGCCCGGTTTGGGCGCGGAGAGTCGAAAGATTATGCCGTAATTTGCAATCTGCCACCATCAACCGTGCCTGCCTTTGCGCCAGCTCAGGCGAATCCTTGGCTATTTCGCTTTCGCGCGCGGATGGGCTTGGTCATACACCGCGGCAAGATGCTGGAAGTCGAGCGCCGTGTACACCTGGGTCGATGTGATGCTGGCGTGGCCCAGGAGTTCCTGCACTGCGCGCAAGTCGCCCGACGATTGCAGCAGGTGCGAGGCGAACGAGTGGCGCAGCACGTGCGGGTGCACGTGCACCGGGGTGCCGGCCTTCAGGGCATGCTGCTTGAGGCGGTGCTGCACCACGCGCGGCGTGACCCGGGTGCCGCGGCTGGACAGGAACAGGGCGGCGCTGCCGTCGCCCGCCGGTGGACGCACCGCCAGCCAGGCCGCCAGCGCCTCGCGCGCCGGCCCGCCCACCGGCACCCGGCGCATCTTGCCGCCCTTGCCGGTCACCACGACGTCGCCGGCGGCGGCATCGAACCAGCCGAGCGAGGCGCCATGCTTGTGGTCGGTATAGGCCAGGTCGAGGCCGGCCAGTTCGGATACGCGCAGGCCGCTCGAATACAGCAGCTCGAACATGGCGCGGTTGCACAGCTCGTCCGGTTCGGGATGGCCATGCCGGTTTGCTTCCAGCAATTGCACAGCATCGTCGACGGCCAGCGCCTTCGGCAGCGACTTGGCGCGGCGCGGGGCGCGCACGCCGTCGACCGGGTTGGCCGGCAGGGCGGCGTGCAGCGACAGCCATTGGTAGAAGCCGCGCCAGCCGGACAGCTTGCGGGCGATCGAGCGCGGATTCTGGCCGGCGCCATGCAGGCGCGCGGCGAAGCGGCGCATGTCGGCGTGGCTGAGCCTGGGCCAGTCGGTGTGGCCGGCCAGCTGCGCCAGTTCGGCCAGGTCGCGCCGGTAGGCGGCGATCGTGTGCGGCGACAGCTGGCGCTGGGTGAGCAGTTCACCCAGGTAGCGCTGCGCCCAGTCCGCGCCGCTGTCCATGTTCAGGCGCGCAGCGGGGCCAGCGCGGTGCTGGCGCTCTTGCCCAGCTGGACCAGGAAATCGGTGGCCATCACCGGGCTGAAGCGTTCGGCATCCGGCGAACCCAGCACCAGCAGGCCGAAGGTCTTGCCGTCGGCTACCAGCGGCAGCAGCACGGTCGAGCGCACCGCGGCCGGGTCATCCAGCCAGCGCACGGCTTCGAAGTCCTTGTTCGGGCCGCAATAGGGTGCGCGCAGGCCTGACGCGAACAGGCGCGCATCATCGGCCACGCCGGCCGCGAATGGGGCGTCGGCATGTTCCGTCGCCACATTCCACAGGCGCAGGGTGGCTTGCGGCACGCCGAAGTGTGTGCGCAGGCCGTCGACCAGGTCACGCGCCATTGCTGCGCCGCCTTGCGAACGCAGCAGCGTCAGCTGCCATTCGTGGAAATTGTTCAGGATCTTGGTGTTGTCGGCGGCCGTACGCAGCAGCTCGGCCATGCGCAGCTCGAGCGCGTTGTATTTGGCGCGCATCACTTCCATCTGGCGCTCCTGCAGCGAGACCGCCTTGCCGGTCAGCGGACTCGACAGTTTGACTTCGCCCAGCAGGCCGGCATGTTCTTCGAAAAAGCGGGGGTGGTCGGCCAGGTATTGGGCGACAGCGGCGGAATCCAGGGTGGCGGTCATCTCAGGCTTGCAGTAATGGTGTGGGCACAATTCTACCCGAGCACGGCAGGGCGGCGGGCAGAAAAACGGCCCTGCTGTTCCTGCAGCAAAGGCAGGCCTGCAACGAAAAAAGGCGGACACCGTTGCCGGTGTCCGCCTTCCTTATCCATTCTGCCGGGCCGGAGCCCGCATCAGCTTAGAACGAGTGGTTGATGCCCAGGTCGTAGTAGTTGACCGAGCGATCCACGCCGAACTGGCCCTGAGCGCCGGTCTTGCGCGATGCGTCGATGTACACGTAGGTACGCTTCGACAGGCTGTACTCGTAGCCCAGCGACATTTGCTTGGTCTTGATCCAGTTGTCTGGATCTTTCTGGCCGTAACCGACCAGGACCTTGCCTGGGCCCATGGTGTAGTTGGCGCCCAGGACCCATGCGTTGGTCTCAGGACCGACACGGACACCGTTCGCCAGCACTGGCAGCGCGGTGAAGGCGTTGCCCTGGTCCTGGTGGGTGTACAGGGCCATCAGTTTCAGTTGCGGGGTTGCCATGAACGAACCGGCAGCCGACCAGACCTTGGTTTCGACGGCGTTACGCTCGTAGCCCAGCATCAGGGCTGCAGGACCATTGTTGTAGGTGGTCGAGATCGAGAACGGGTTGGCCGAAGCTTCGGCGCCGACAGGGTATTGGGTGCCGACAGCGCGGCCGTTGGCGCCTGCGCCTTCCTTGGTGGCGATCGCAGCGTTCACCTGGAAGCCGCTGGTGACAGGCGAGTTGTACCAGAAAGCGTTCGACCAGCGGTTGTTCGACGAGTTGGCCGGCTCCAGCGGTGCCGAGTTGTAGCCGGCAACTGCCAGGTCGGTGTAGAAACCGCCCTGGTTTGGCAGTGCGTGCCATGGCTCGAAGGCGCCGATGGTTTCCTGGTACGGGGTCAGGCCACGGCCGATGCGGACCATACCGAAGTCGCCCTGCAGGCCGACGCGGCTCTGGCCCTGGAACAGCGGACGCGAACCGTTTTCGACGGTGCCGGTATCCGACTCATAGCGGATTTCCAGTTGGAACAGTGCTTTCAGGCCATTGCCCAGATCTTCGGTGCCCTTGAAGCCCAGGGTGTTGGCGGCGCGCTTGCCGATCGACAGGGTGTTGCCGGACTGCTTCTGGACGCCTGCGTCCAGGGTGCCGTAGATTTGAACAGCGGTTTGTGCGTGGGCAACGCCGGCGAAAGCGCCAACAAGAGCGACTGCCATCAGTGACTTTTTCATTTATTCGTATCCTTCTTATAGGTGAATCGGGATCCAGAGAGCATTGAGACTTTATAGTTTGCTGAACACTCGGACGAGTGAACAGTAATTGCTTAACGCGTCAAGATTGTCGGATTGGTTAATTATGCGTGCTGGACTTGGTGGAAAGCCAATTTAACCAATCGTGCTGTTGTATTTTCGAAACGCTGAGTTCGCCTTGTTGCACCATCGGAGTGCTTGCCGCACTGCAATGTGGCTGAGTTCCGCTTCGTTTCGGTGCCCTTGTTCGATATCAATCATTGGACGGTTCGGCACATGACGGGCCCGGTGCTGGCTTAGACTTTTCCCAAACCGATGCAGTGTGGGCGCGATCTGAGCGATTCTTGTATATTGGCAACTTTGGCCGCGGCACCGAACCGCCGGTCACCGCCTTGCCGGTCCTGATCGCACTCCTGCTGCCCCCATCCCACTAGTAAAGACCCGAACGATGGCTAATCGTGAAGAACTGGCGATCATCCGCGGCGCCCGTGCCGGCCGCGCCGATGCCCAGCTCGCGCTCGGCAAGCGCTACCTGTTCGGCAGCGCCGGCCTGCCGCAGAGCCTGCCCACCGCGCTGCACTGGCTCGACCGCGCCGCCCACCAGGGCTGCCTGGAGTCCTGCCAGCTGATCGGCAATCACGTGCCGGTCGAGCTGGCGCGCCAGCATGCGGGCCCGCTGGCGCCCTGGTACGAGCGCGCCTACGATGCAGGCAACACGCGCGCCGGCCTGGTGTTGGCCCAGCTGCTGCTTCAGGAGCCGGGCGCGGCCATGCCGGCGCTGCGCGCGAAAGCCCTGCGCGCGCTCGAGGATGCGGCCCGCGCCGGCTTTGCCGAGGCCCAGTGGCTGCTGGCGCGCCAGCCCGAAGCCGCCGCCGGCAGCGTCGTGCAGGCAACCGGCCCGTCCGTGCGCAGTGCGCCCGGCGCGGCTGCGGGAACGGCCGGCCCCGGCCAGCCCTGGCTGCACCGCGCTGCCGACAATGGCCTGGCCGAAGCCCAGTTCGCCCTGCTCGGGCAAAGCTGGGAAGCCGGGCGCTGGACGGATTACCTCGAGCGCGCCTTGCCCCTGGCGCGTGCGCTGGCCAAGGGCGGCAAGGAGCAGGCCCAACGCCTGACCCCAGGCGAAGTCGGCCTGCTGTCGCGGGTGGCGCGCCTGCTCGAACACGGGGAAGGCGCTGGCAGCGTCGATGAAGTCGAACTGCACACTTTCTGGGAACTCGCCGCCGCCGAACACGACCGGCACGCCCAGCTGGCCATGGGCCTGTGGTATGCGCGCATGCAGGTCGACGGCACCCGGGTCGCCGGCGGCGCCGGTGCGGCGAATTTCAAGAAGGCGATCCGCTGGCTGATGCTGGCCGGCGAGCAGGGCCTGGCCGCGGCCTGGTATGCCCTGTCGCGCATCTACATCAAACCTGAATTTTCCCAGCGCAATGTGGCCGACGCCCAGCGCTACCTGGAAAGGGCGGCCGAGATGGGGTACCGGGTGGCGCAGCTCGAGTGCGGCAACAACGCCTGGCGTGCGCGCCGCGAAAACGAAAGCAACGACGTGCGCGCCGTGTACTGGCTGCAGCAGGCGGCGGCCGGCGGCTGTCCGGAGGCTGCGGAGGCGCTGCACAAGATCGCCCCGCGCCTGCTCGACGCCGTGCACACCGAAACCGGTGCATTGCTGGACTATTCGATCGACCTCTCCAGTCATCCCTTGCTGGCCGCAAGGCTGGAACTGGCGGCGCTCTTCAGTCTCAGCCGCGCCGAGGCCCTGCTGGTCGACCTGCATGCCGCCGACCAGGGGCATTGCCTGGTCATCGATATCCGTGCCAGCTACGGGCGCAGCAAGCGGCGCCTGGTCATGATCGACACCGCCCAGGAACGCCAGGCGCTCGATCGCATCGTGGCCCTGTTCGAGCACATCGATTGCGGCCCAGGTGGGCCGGAAGGCAACTACCGCCAGCGCCTGTACCGGCTGCGCACCGTGGTGGCCGAGGCCGGCCCCGGGCTCAACCCTGGCGGGCCGGGGGCGCGACGCAACGGCGCGCCCTACGGCATGGCGGCCTGAAACGGCAAGGGGCCAACTCCACTGTTATATAGCGGCTTGTTTGGTTGCATTACAAATCGATCTCGCCTTCGAACACGGTGACGGCGGGACCGCTCAGGTACACCGGCTGGCCTTCGCCGGCCCAGGCGATCGACAGTTCGCCGCCGCGCGCCGACACCCGTACCGGCGAATCCAGTAATCCGCGGCGGATGCCGGACACCACCGCCGCGCAGGCGCCCGTGCCGCAGGCCAGGGTTTCGCCGGCGCCGCGCTCGTACACGCGCAGCTTGACGTAATTGCGTTCGACCACCTGCATGAAGCCGGCGTTCACGCGCTTCGGAAAGCGCGGGTAATGTTCGATCTGCGGGCCGAGCTCGGCCACCGGGGCCGTGTCCACATCCTCGACCACCTGCACTGCGTGCGGATTGCCCATCGACACCGCCGATACCAGCACGGTGTGCCCGGCGCCATGCAGCTGCAGGTCCAGCGGCCACAGGGTATCGCGGCCTTCGGGCTGGCCCGCCAGGCCGGTATTGTCGAAGGGCACGGCCAGCGCATCCAGCACGGGGGCGCCCATGTCGACCGTCACACTGCCGTCGTCTTCCAGGCGCGGCTCGATGATGCCGGCCATGGTTTGCACGCGGATGCTGCGCTTGTCGGTCAAGCCCTTTTCGCTGACGAAACGGACAAAGGCACGCGAGCCGTTGCCGCACTGCTCGACCTCGCCGCCATCGCTATTGAATATGCGGTAACGGAAATCGCAGCCGGGTTCAAGCGGCCGTTCGACTACCAGGATCTGGTCGGCGCCCACGCCGAAGCGGCGGTCGCCCAGCTTGCGCCATTGCTCGGTGCTGAAATCGATGTCCTGGTTGATGGCGTCGATCACGACGAAGTCGTTACCGGCGCCGTGCATTTTGGTGAACTTGAGTTTCATTTATTCGTCGTACAAAGAAGGTTCGCCGGGTGGACGCGTCTTGAAGCGTTTATGGGTCCAGAAGTATTCGCTTGGAGCCTCGCGCACGCGCTCCTCGATAAAGGCGTTCATGCGCCGCGTCGCTTCGACCATGTCGGTGCCGGGATAATTTTCCCAGGCAGGATAAAAGCGCACGCGCCAGCCCTGGTAGTTCGGCAGGAAGGTGGCCACCACCGGGATCACCTTGGCGCCGGTAGTCGCGGCAATGCGGCCGAGCGCGGTCAGCGTGGCCGCCGGCACGCCGAAGAAGGGCACGAACTCGGCATCTTTTTCGCCGAAGTCCATGTCCGGCAGCATGAAGTAGGGCAGGCCGTCGCGCAGCGCGCGCAGGATCGGCTTGATGCCTTCCTTGCGCGTGACCAGGCGCACCGGGCCATAGCGTTCGCGGCCATGGCGCAGCAATTTATCGAAGGCGGCGTTCTTTTGCGGTACGTACATGCTGCACACCGGGATCACCCGCGAGGCGACGCCGGCCACGTCCAGGCAGACGAAGTGCGGACACAGCAGGATGGTCGGGCCGGCTTCCATCTCGGCCTGGGGCACCGCCGGCTCGATGTGGATGAGTTTACGCACGCGCGCTTCCGGCGCCCACCACAGGATGGAGCGCTCGAAGATGCTGCGTGAATAGCCGCGGAAGTGCTGGCGCGCAATCGCATGCCGTTCCTTGTCGGACAGTTCGGG
Organism: Massilia brevitalea; assembly: GCF_030711405.1. GTDB lineage: Bacteria > Pseudomonadota > Gammaproteobacteria > Burkholderiales > Burkholderiaceae_D > Telluria > Telluria brevitalea. Next base: position 37,016 of record NZ_JAULSI010000041.1, on the reverse strand, counting down.
CAGGCAGAGGCGCAAATTGGTCAGGGCGATCCGGCGGCGCTTGCCGAGGATCAGGAACATCAGGCTGCCGATGGCTTCGCCGAAACGGCCGAGGATGGGCAGCGGCAGCCAATGCAGCAGCCATAGGAAAGCAATCAGGACCCTCATGCGACGGCCTCGGCTTGCGGCGCATTGACGCCTTGCGGTTTTTTATAGCGGTTATAGCTCCAGAAATACTGGGCCGGGGCACGTGCAATCAGTTGTTCCATGGCGCGGTTGATGCTGGCGGCCTGCTCGGCGGCGCTACCCGTCAATTCACCCTCGAACGGCACGAAGCGCACCACGTAGCCACGTCCCTGCGGCAAGCGCTCGGCATACACCAGCAGGATGTCGGCCTTGCCCAGCTGGGCCAGCTTGGCGGGCAGGGTCATCGTATAAGCATTGCGACCGAACCATGGCGCCCAGGTGCCTTCTCCTTCCTGCGGCACCTGATCGGGCAGCAGGCCGATCGGCTGGCCGCCTTTCAGCGTCTTCGCCAGGATGCGCACGCCCGACAGGTTGGCCGGCGCCAGGTGCAGGTTGTGGCGCGCACGCGCACCTTCGACCAGCGGCCGCAAGGCGTCCTTGCGCGGCGGGCGATACATCACTGTCAAGGCTGTGTGCAGGGCGATTTGCTGGGCTGTCATTTCAAAACAGCCAAGGTGTGGCGTCAGGAACACAATCCCGCGGCCGGCATCGAGCACGCGCTGGACCATGTCCCAGTTTTCCACTGTTGCATGACGTGCCACGCGTTCCGGCTTGCCGCACCAGACAAACGCCAGCTCGACGATGGCCTTGCCGGCCTCGGCGACAGCAGCGCGTCTATAGGCGCCGTAGCCGGCCTGGGCCAGGTTGGCGTCGAGGCGGCGGCGGTAGGAAGGGGACAGTAAATAGACCAGCCAGCCCAGCGCTGCGCCCAGGGCGTGCAGCATGCGCAGGGGGAAAATTGACAGGACTCTGAATAAAATAACTAGCATGCGTTTGATCGGTGTTGAGGACGAGACGGCCCCCTCCGCCAAAAATTTCTTAAAGGAGCGTAAAATACCACTTTACGCAGGATCCGCCGAGTTAATAGACAACTTGCGAAGCGGAATATAAATGTCGCTAAAGCGTCGCAGGCTTGTTGCTGCGGCAGTTTTATGAACCGTAACAGGAGCCTTCATGTCCAACGATTATCTCTTCACTTCCGAATCCGTCTCGGAAGGCCATCCCGACAAAGTCGCCGACCAGATTTCGGACGCGATTCTCGACGCCATCCTCGAGCAGGACCCGCGCGCGCGCGTCGCTGCCGAAACGCTGTGCAATACCGGCCTCGTCGTGCTGGCAGGTGAGATCACGACCCACGCGAACGTCGATTATATCGGCGTCGCACGCAACACCATCAAGCGCATCGGCTACGACAACACCGACTTCGGCATCGACTACAAGGGCTGCGCGGTCATGGTCTGCTACGACAGGCAGTCCCCTGACATCGCCCAGGGCGTCGACGAAGGCGCTGGCCTCGATCTCGACCAGGGCGCCGGCGACCAAGGCCTGATGTTCGGCTACGCCTGCGACGAAACCGCCGAGCTGATGCCAGCCGCCATCCACTACGCCCACCGCCTGGTCGAGCGCCAGTCGCAGCTGCGCAAGGACGGCCGCCTGGCATGGCTGCGTCCGGACGCCAAGTCGCAGGTCACCCTGCGCTACGTCGACGGACGCCCGGTCGCGGTCGACACCGTGGTCCTCTCCACCCAGCACCACCCGGACGTCACCCACTCGCAGATCGAGGAAGCGGTGATCGAGGAAATCATCAAGCCGATCCTGCCGCGCGAATGGCTGCAGGGCACCAAGTACCTGGTCAACCCGACCGGCCGTTTCGTCATCGGCGGCCCGCAGGGCGACTGCGGCCTGACCGGCCGCAAGATCATCGTCGACACCTACGGCGGCGCAGCCCCGCACGGCGGCGGCGCGTTCTCGGGCAAGGACCCGTCGAAGGTCGACCGCTCGGCCGCCTACGCCGCACGCTACGTGGCGAAGAACATCGTTGCCGCCGGCCTGGCGCGCCAGTGCCAGGTGCAGGTCAGCTACGCGATCGGCGTGGCGCGTCCGATCAACATCACCGTGTACACCGAAGGCACCGGCGTGATCTCCGACGAGAAGATCGCCAAGCTGGTGATGGAACACTTCGACCTGCGCCCGAAAGGCATCGTGCAGATGCTCGACCTGCTGCGCCCGATCTACCAGAAGAGCGCCGCCTACGGCCACTTCGGCCGCGAAGAGCCCGAGTTCACCTGGGAGCGCACCGACAAGGCAGCGCTGCTGCGCGCCGAAGCCGGCCTGTCGTAATTGGTAGGGTGGGTTCTCGAACCCACCTTTCGATATGAGTGGGTTTGCCCTTGTAGGGTGGGCACCTGTGCCCACGCGGTATGGTACGCATGCATACCACTGGTATTGACGAAGGTTCGATACGTTCGACCCTCAGCTTGGAAGGCTGATGCTCTGACGGCTTCGGTCATGCCCGACTACTCAACGGTGCCACACCGCGTGGGCTCAAGAGTCCACCCTACGACATCCCGCCACATAATCATGTTGCAGGCGCAGCAAATCGGGCACCGCTGAGGTTCCTGAAACCGCCATCCGTGCTAAACTACTCCGTTCCGAGGAGCGTTGCGACGAAAAGATTCCTTTTCGCCAGGCTCGGACATCAACACCGCGCTCACGTTACTTTTTTCTAAACATTGAAAGGAGGGCGTGATGAACGCCGTACTGAAAGACACCCAAGACTTCCTCGTTGCAGACATCTCCCTGGCCTCGTGGGGCGAGAAGGAAATCCGCATCGCCGAAACCGAAATGCCGGGCCTGATGGCGATCCGCGAGGAATACGCCGCGACCCAGCCCCTGAAGGGCGCACGCATTGCCGGTTCCCTGCACATGACCATCCAGACCGCCGTGCTGATCCGCACGCTGGAAGCCCTCGGCGCGCAAGTGCGCTGGGCATCGTGCAATATCTACTCGACCCAGGACCACGCCGCCGCCGCCATCGCGTCGGTCGGCACGCCGGTGTTCGCCATCAAGGGCGAAACCCTGGACGAATACTGGGAATACACCCACCGCATCTTCGAGTGGCCAGGCGACAACCATGCGAACATGATCCTCGACGACGGCGGCGACGCAACCCTGCTGCTGCACCTGGGCACCCGCGCCGAAAAAGACATCTCCGTGCTGGCCAACCCTGGCTCGGAAGAAGAAATCTGCCTGTTCAACGCCATCAAGGGCCGCCTGGCGAAAGACCCGTCGTGGTACTCGAAGCGCCTGCCATGCATCCTGGGCGTGACCGAGGAAACCACCACCGGCGTGCACCGCCTGTACCAGATGCACCAGGAAGGAAAGCTCGCCTTCCCGGCGATCAACGTCAACGATTCCGTCACCAAGTCGAAGTTCGACAATCTGTACGGCTGCCGTGAGTCCCTGGTCGACGGCATCAAGCGCGCCACCGACGTGATGATCGCCGGCAAGGTTGCCGTCATCGCCGGTTACGGCGACGTCGGCAAGGGCTCGGCCCAGGCCATGCGCGCCCTGTCGGCGCAAGTGTGGGTCACCGAAATCGACCCGATCTGCGCACTGCAGGCGGCGATGGAAGGCTACCGCGTCGTGACCATGGACTACGCTGCCGAACACGGCGACATCTTCGTCACCTGCACCGGCAACTACCACGTCATCACCGAGCAGCACATGCTCAAGATGAAGGACCAGGCGATCGTCTGCAACATCGGCCACTTCGATAACGAAATCGAAGTCGCGGCGATCAAGAAGTACGAGTGGGAAAACATCAAGCCGCAAGTCGACCACGTGATCTTCCCGGATGGCAAGCGCATCATCCTGCTGGCCGAAGGCCGCCTGGTGAACCTGGGCTGCGGTACCGGTCACCCGTCGTACGTGATGAGCTCGTCGTTCGCGAACCAGACCATCGCCCAGATCGAGCTGTTCGCCAACACGGCCAACTACCCGGTCGGCGTCTACACGCTGCCGAAGCACCTGGACGAAAAGGTCGCGCGCCTGCAGCTGAAGAAGCTCAACGCCCAGCTGACCACGCTGACCGAAGAGCAGGCTGCCTACATCTCGGTAAGCCAGGCTGGTCCGTACAAGCCGGATCACTACCGCTATTAATTAACAACGGCGCGGTAGCGGCGCTAAGTAGCAGTAATGCGGGCGCCGCGTGCGCCCGCGCATGGGCAGGCATGGCCGCCCATGGCGGATCATGCCCTTGTCATATGGCGATGGCATGATCCGTGTCTTCCTACCCAATAACAAGAAACGCACCACGAAAGAAGTTGAACATGCGCCTGCTCCTGACCTGGCTGATCAACGCTGCTGCGCTGATGGCCCTGCCTTACCTGATGCACTCCGTCGCTGTCAGCAATGTCGGCACCGCCCTGATCGCCGCGCTGGTGCTGGGCCTGGTCAACACGCTGATCCGGCCCCTGCTGGTATTGTTGACCTTGCCCGTCACGCTGCTGTCGATGGGCTTGTTTATCCTGGTTATCAACGCCTTGCTGTTCTGGCTGGTGTCGCACTGGGTGAGCGGTTTCGAGGTGGCGGGTTTCTGGTCGGCCTTCCTGGCAGCTATCCTGTACAGCATCATTTCGTGGGCACTTTCTACCTTGCTCCTGAAAGACGATGGAAACGCATAATTTCAGCATCGAGTTCTTCCCGCCCAAGACCCCCGAAGGCGTGGAAAAACTGCGCGTCACGCGCCGCAAGCTGGCCGAACTGAACCCGACGTATTTTTCGGTGACCTTCGGCGCCGGCGGGTCGACCCAGCAGGGCACCCTCGATACCGTGCTCGACATCATGGCCGATGGCCATGCCGCGGCGCCCCACCTGTCCTGCATCGGCGCCACGCGCGCGTCGATCCGCGCCATCCTGCAGCAATTCCAGCAGCAGGGCATCCGGCGCCTGGTGGCGCTGCGCGGCGATTTGCCGAGCGGCTATGGCGGCGCCGGCGAACTGCGCTACGCCAATGAACTGGTGGAATTCATTCGCCAGGAAACCGGCGACTGGTTCCACATCGAGGTGGCGGCCTATCCGGAAATGCATCCGCAGGCCCGTTCGCCCCAGGACGACCTGCAGAACTTCGCACGCAAGATCGGCGCCGGCGCAAATGCCGCGATCACCCAGTACTTCTACAATGCCGACGCCTATTTCCAGTTCGCCGACAATGTACGCAAGCTGGGCATCGAGGTGCCGATCGTGGCCGGCATCATGCCGATCACGAACTACACGCAGTTGATGCGTTTTTCCGACATGTGCGGCGCCGAGATTCCGCGCTGGGTGCGTTTGAAGCTGGCCAGCTTCGGCGACGACAGCGCCTCGATCAAGGCCTTTGGCCTGGACGTGGTAACGGACCTGGCCGAGCGCCTGCTGGCCGGCGGTGCGCCCGGCCTGCACTTCTACAGCATGAACCAGGCGGCGGCCACCACCGCCATCTGGCAGCGCCTGACGGGAAAATAAGTCGTTCCGGCAGAAGCACCGCAATACGATAATCCCGGCAGCGCGGCAAGCGTTGCCGGGATTTTTTATGCGACGCACTTTCCACGGCTTTGTTTCACCGCTTATTCGGCTGCTTATTCCACATCCGTCGCTTCGGTCACGATCAGGTCGAGCGGCAGGTCGTGCACATCCACCTCGAACTGCGCCGTCTGGCAGTCATAGGCCACGCCCAGCGTCGCCGGCCGTATGTCGCCGGCCAGGGTCCGGTCATAGAAGCCGCCGCCATAGCCGAGCCGGTAGCCGTTTGCGTCGAAACCAAGGCAGGGTACCAGCAGCGCCGGCGGCCGGTCGACGAAGCGCAAACTGGCCGGCACCGCAATGCCGGTCAAGTCCGTTCCCATCGCTTCACCCGGCGTCCAGGCGGCAAAAGCCAGTGGCGCATGGCGCTGCAGCACTACCGGCAAGGCCAGTGCCGCGCCGTCCAGGGACAGGGCGCGGTAGAGATCGTGCAGATCAGGCTCCCCGCCGAGCGGCCAGTATACGGCCAGCAATGGTGGACGGGTACGGCGCCACCAGGCCAGCACCTGCGCGCCGATGCGCCGGTCGGCATCGCGCTTGTCGTCACCAGCCAGCGCGGCACGTTGGGATTTGAGGTGTTTGCGCAACGCTGCCTTGGCCGCAGCTGCGGTTGCCTGGTCCAGGCTCGTCCCGCTTGAGGCGTTCTCTGGCGGCACGATTGATGTGCGTGGTATTCTTGATTCGCCGGTCATGTTATCGAATGAGGGTAGAACAGCTGTGTTTTTGCTTCCAAGGAAATTGATCTCCGGCGCAGTGCTTGCAACCATCAGTGTTGCATCCACCAGTTTCGCCGCCGCTACCGTTGCCGCCGCCAATCTTGCCATCGAGGCCGAGGCACCGCCGGCGGCAACTTCTCCCGTACCGGGCGCTACCGCGGTTCCTGCCGCGCCTGCCTCTATCTCGGCCGCCGTATCGGCCAACGAGGCATCCCGCGCCGACGACGACACCTTCCTGCTGCTGCGCGAAGCCGCGCGCCAGAACAACGCCGCCCGCACGCATGCCCTGGCGTCGCGCCTGCCGAACTACGTGTTGCCCGGCTACGTCGAATATTATCGTCTGAAACCGCGCTTGCGCGAGGCCACGCAGGATGAGGTCCTCGGCGTGCTGCGCCGTTTCGAGGGCAGCGCCGTGGCCGACCGCCTGCGCACCGACTGGATGCTCGAACTCGGGCGCCAGCGCGAATGGAACCTGTTCGAGCGCGAAATGGCCCTGCTCACGCGCAGCGACGACCTGCAAGTGCGCTGCTATGCCTTGCTGGCGCGTGCCCTGCGTGGCGAGCGCGTGGCCGATGAAGCGCGTGCCTTGCTGGTCAACCCGCCTGCCTACGGCGAAGGCTGCGCGGCACTGATGACCCAGCTGTCGCAATTGAACGGGTTCAGCCAGGCCGACCTGCTGGCCCAGCTGCGCCTGGCCGGCGAAACCGGCGCCACCGGCCCCTCGCGCCGCATCGCCGCGCTGCTCGGCGCCTCCGACACGCGCGCCGCCCAGGCGGTCGACGTGCCGGCCGTGGCCATGGCGCGCGGCATCGGCGCGAATCGCGTCGAACACGAAATCTACCTGGTGGCCCTGGGCCGCATGGCGCGCACCAGCCTGAAGCTGGCCACCGTCGCCCTGGAAAAGAACAGCAGTAAACTCAGCGCGGAAGAAAGGGCAATCGGCTGGGCGAATGTGGCGCTGGCTGCGTCGATCGTCCTGTCGAACGATGCCCATGATTACTGGAAGCGCGCCGCCGGTGCACCGCTGACCAATTTCCAGCTCGAATGGAAAACCCGCATGGCGCTGCGCCGCGGCGACTGGGCGACGGTGGCCGCCACCATCGACGCCATGCCGCCGGCGCTGGCCGCCGAGTCCGGCTGGATCTATTGGCGCGGCCGCGCCCACGATGCCCAGGGCCGCAAGGAAGATGCGCAGGCCCTGTACCGCCGCATCGCGACCCCGAACAATTTCTATGGCCAGCTGGCGACCGAAGAATTGGGCGAACTGGTGAGCACGCCGCCGCTGGCCGCGCCGCCCACGCCGGGAGAAGTGGCCTACGTGGCGGCGCTGCCGGCGATGCGCCAGGCCCTGAAGTTCTACGAACTGCGTTTGCGCGCCGAGGGCAACCGCGAATGGAACTGGGCGCTGCGCAATTTGTCGGAGCGCCAGCTGCTGGCCGCCGCCGAGTATGCGCGCCGCAACGAGCTGCTCGACCGCATGGTCGAAACCTCGCTGCGCACGCGTAACGAGCTCGACTTCAACCAGCGCTTCCCGGCCCCGCACAACGACATCCTGCAGCCGGCAGCTAAAAACCTTTCGCTCGACACCGCCTGGGTCTACGGCCTGATCCGCCAGGAATCGCGCTTCGTCAGCGATGCACGCTCGGGCGTGGGCGCCGCCGGCCTGATGCAGGTGATGCCGGCCACCGGCAAGTGGGTGGCGGCAAAGATCGGCTTGACCGACTTCGTGCACGACATGCTGCACGACGCGCGCACCAACATTACGCTGGGCACCAACTACATGAACATGGTGCTGGAAAACAATGGTGGTTCGCAGGTGCTGGCCACTGCCGCCTACAACGCCGGCCCGGGGCGTTCGCGCACCTGGCGCGGCGTGCTCGACGCGCCGATGGAAGGCGCGGTCTTCGTCGAGTCGATTCCGTTCTCGGAAACCCGAACCTATGTGCGCAACGTGATGTCGAATGCAACGAACTATGCCGCTTTGTTCGACAAGCGGCCGCAATCGCTCAAGGCGCGCCTGGGCACCATCGCACCGCGGGGAGGCTCGGGCGCCTTGCCTTGATTTGCCCTGAGTTATCCTGCATTGCCTTTTTGGCGAGGCCTCCATGCGCGACCTGTCGGTGGTGGTATTCGGCGGTACCGGTTTCATCGGCAACCACTTGCTGGCGCTGCTGGCCGAGGAGAGCATCCCGGTACTGGTCGCCGCGCGCCACCCCGAGCGCGTGCGCCACCTGAGCATGCTGCCCGGTGTCGACGTGGTCGAGGCCGACATCCACGACGACGCCACCCTGCGCCGCCTGCTGGCCGGGCAGACGAGCGCAATCAACCTGGCCGGCATCCTGCACGGCAGCCGCGGCCGTCCCTACGGCCCCGAATTCCGGCGCCTGCACGTGGACCTGCCGCGCCGCATCGCCGAAGCCTGCGCGGTAAGCGGGGTCGGGCACTACCTGCACATGAGCGCCCTGGGGGCCAACATCGACGGCCCCTCGATGTACGCGCGCTCGAAGGCCGACGGCGAACTGGCCGCACGCAGCCAGCCCGAGGTTGCCGCCACCATTTTCCGCCCCTCGGTGGTGTTCGGGCCGGGCGACCATTTCCTCACCGTGTACACGCGCCTGCAGCGGCGCTTCCCGGTGATTCCCCTGGCCTGCGCGAATGCCGTGTTCCAGCCGGTCTACGTGTGCGACGTGGCCCGCGCCTTTTTGCATGCGCTGCGCGACCCGGCCACGCGCCAGCAGGTGTACCAGCTCGGCGGGCCGAACGTCTACACGCTGGCCGAGCTGGTGCGCCTGGCCGGGCGTTATGCCGGCTGCGAGCGTCCCATCGTCGAATTGCCCGAGCGGCTGGCGCGTCTCCAGGCACGGCTGTTCGAGCGGCTGCCGGGCGAACCTGTCCTCACCCGCGACAACCTCGACTCGATGCGCGTCGATAACGTGATCGACCCGGCGGTCCAGGACTTGACAGCGGCGGCGCTGGGAATCAAGCTCACTCCGCTCGAGTCGGTCGCCCCGCATTACCTGGCGCCGGGCGAACCCCTCGACCGCCTGCGCGCCCGCGCCGGCCGCTAACCGTATTTATTCTTTCTCCCTGGACAGGAACCCCATGCAGACCACGGAACTCGACCCGACCCTCAGCGATGCACTGAACAAGGCGCGCCAGCCCGGCCTCACGCTCGTCATCGGCAACAAGAACATCTCGTCGTGGTCGATGCGGCCCTGGGTGGCGGCGGTCGCCTTCAACATTCCGTTCACCGAAGTGCGCCTGCTGCTCGACCAGCCCGACACCGCCACCAACATCGCCAACTATTCGCAGGCGGGCCGGGTGCCGGTGCTGCTGGCCGGCGAGATGACGATCTGGGACAGCCTGGCCATCTGCGAATACCTGGCCGAGCAGTTCCCCGACAAGCACCTGTGGCCGCAGGACGTGGCCGCGCGCGCCATGGCGCGTTCGATCAGCGCCGAGATGCACGCGGGCTTCGCCGCCCTGCGCAACGACATGTCGATGAACATCCAGGCCAGCTTGCCGGGCCGCGGCCGCACGCCGGGCGCCCAGGCAGACATCGGCCGCATCTGCGAGATCTGGGAAGAATGCCTGGCGCGCTACGGCCACCACGAATACCTGTTCGGCGACTTTTCCATCGCCGACGCCTTTTATGCGCCGGTGGTCACGCGCTTCAAGACCTATGGCGTGGCGCTGGCGCCGGCCCTGCAGGCGTATTGCGACCGCGTGCTGGCCCACCCTGCGGTGGCGCGCTGGGTGCGCGAAGCCATGCTGGAAACCGATCCGACCCCGCTCCACGACGCGGACCTGCCGCGCGCATGAGCATGAAGATCTACGTTGTCGGCGGCGCCGTGCGCGACGCGCTGCTCGGCCTGCCGGTGCAGGACCACGACCACGTCGTGGTCGGCGCCACCCCCGAGCAGATGGTGGCTGCGGGTTTCCGCCCGGTGGGCAAGGACTTTCCCGTGTTCCTGCATCCGAAGACCCAGGAAGAATATGCGCTGGCGCGCACCGAGCGCAAGACCGCGCCGGGCTACCACGGCTTCGTATTCCACACCTCGCCCGACGTCACGCTGGAAGACGACCTGGTGCGGCGCGACCTCACCGTCAACGCCATGGCCCGTGGCGACGATGGCATCGTCGTCGACCCCTACGGCGGGCGGCGCGACCTGGAAGCGCGCCTGTTCCGCCATGTGTCCGAGGCCTTTGCCGAAGACCCGGTGCGCATCCTGCGCGTAGCGCGCTTCGCGGCCCGCTTTGCCGACTTCCGCGTGGCCGAGGAAACGAATGCGCTGATGCGCGCCATGGTGGAGGCGGGGGAGGCCGATGCGCTGGTGCCCGAGCGCGTCTGGCAGGAGATCGCGCGCGGCCTGATGGAAGAGCGGCCCTCGCGCATGTTCGCGGTGTTGCGCGACTGCGGCGCGCTGGAGCGCATCATGCCCGAACTCGATGCGCTGTGGGACATGCCGCACCCGCTGGAAGCGGACAGCGGTGTCCGCGCCATGCGCGTGATCGACCATGCCGCCGCGGGCGGACACACGCTGGCGGTGCGCTTAGCCGCGCTGGTGCTGGACGTGGCGGCCATCGACAGCCTGTGCGCGCGCCTGAAAGTGCCGAACGACTGCCGCGACCTGGCCCTGATGACGGCGCGCGAGCATGGCGCCATCGGCGCCGTCCAGGGCGAGCCGGCCGAGCGCCTGGCCGCGCTGTTCGCGCGCTGCGACGCCTACCGCAAGCCGGAGCGTTTTGCCGACATGCTGCTGGCGCTTGAGTGCGCCACGCTGGGCGGCGCCTATCCACAGCGTCCCTGGCTGCTCGGCGCCCTGGGCGCGGCGCGCGGCGTGAACGCCGGCGAGGTCGCCGCCCGCTGCGGCGCGGACAAGGCGAAGATTCCGGAAGCCGTGCTGGCCGCGCGTGTAGAGGCCGTGCGCACGTGGATGGGGCAGGCGCCCGAATCTGCGACCTAAGGCGGCTGCATAAAATATAGACAGCCGCGTCCGCACTTCGTATAGTCGAGCTCTTCATGGGCTTGCGGAGAAGCGGATGAACCGGATCGGCGCAAAAGCGGGCTGGCAGGCGGTGCCCGGCGGGGTTTATGGCCTGGTGCTGGCCTTTGCCGCCGTGTCGTCGCTGGTGCGCGCCGCCGCCATGTTCGGGCCCACTGCCTGGCGCGGCCTGTTCATGCTGGTGTGTATCGCCATGGCGCTGCTGCCCTGGCTGCTGCTGGACCGCAGCGGCCGGCGCGCCATCGGCCTGCAGCGTCCCATCCACCCGTCCTGGCTCCTTGCCGGCTTGGCAGTCGGCGCCCTGGCGGCCAGCTTCTGCTACTGGCTCGGCGCCACGCTCTACGGCACGGGGCCGGACAATTGGTACATCAGCGTCGCCCGCAACTACCAGCTGCAGCCGACCGCCGGCTGGAGCCTCGTGCAGCTGCACCTGGTATTCACCTCGGTGGCCATCCTGTTCAGCCCCATCGGCGAAGAGATCTTCTTTCGCGGCCTGCTGCAACAGGTGCTGGAAGAACGCCATGGCGCCACCCGCGCCACCCTCGGCGAGGCCGCCTGGTTCGCCCTGGTCCACCTGTGCCACCACGGCATCCTGGCAACGAGCTTGGGGTGGACCATCCTGCCGGTATCCGGCGCCCTGTGGGTGGCACAGATGTTCCTGCTGTCGCTGGCTTTTGCCTGGCTGCGCAGGCGCAGCGACTCCATCTGGTCCGCCGTCCTGGCGCACGCCGCCTTCAACGCCGCCATGAACGGCTGGATATTCGCCCGCCTCTGGCCGGCCTGACGCGTCGCTCGATTTGTACTGGGCTCGTCGCTCAACTCTTCCGTTAACTCTTGTTACAAGCGCGTGCGCGAACGGCCCCACGCTTGCGCTATGCTCCTCCCACTATGGGTAAATTGTTACGTTGGTCGGACCAGGTATTTGCCGGCACCATGCGCCGGATGGAGGCGCTGCATCCACGCAGGCGTCTGCAGTTCGTCGCGGGCGCGGCGGCGGTGCTGATCGCGCTGCTGGCGGTGCTGTACACGCGCACCACCGGGGTCGACGTCGACAACCAGAACCGCGTGATATTCCAGCTGCACGAGCTGCAGCAGCTCGACGCCGGCTGGGATGCCGACCTGCTGCGCGCCCACATCGGCAGCGGCCTGGCCGACGCGCGCCTGGCCGCGCCGGTGGCGCAGATGCGCGAACTGATGGGCGACCTGGAAGACGCGCTGCCGCCCACGCGCGACCGCGCCGCGCGCCAGGCGCATACGGCGCTGGCCGCGTCGCTGCGCATGAAGGCCGACCTGGTGGCCGAGTTCCGCAGCCTGAACCCGCCGCTGCGCGCCGCCCTGCAGTCGCTGCCGCCGGCGCTGGCCGACCTGAAGACGGAACTGGGCGGCATCGAGGGCGCGCTGGCGCCGGGCCGCGTGGTGGTGCGCATCGACGCGCTGCTCAACGACCTGCTGGCCGACACCCTGCGCTACAATCTGGCGCCGACCCCGGGCCTGGCCCGGCGCATCGAGATCACCCTGGCCCAGATCGAGCCGCAGAAGTCGCGCTTTTCGCAGGCCATCATGGACGGGATCGACGCCCTGGCGCGCGACACCCGCACCATCCTGGCCAACCGCCCGCGCGAGAACGAACTCGAGGCGCAGATCGCCGCACTGGGCACCGGCGAAGCGATGGCGCGCCTGGGCCGCGAATTCGACCGCGCCTTCCAGGCCGAGGTGCTGGAGCGCCAGCGCTACCGCGGTTTCCTGTTCGGCTATTCGATCCTGCTGCTGGCACTGCTGGCCTATGCCGGCTGGCGCCTGCGCCGCAGCTACCGCATCATCAACGACGTCAACCACCGTTTGAAGGCGGCCAACGACACCCTGGAACACCGCGTGGCCGAGCGCACCGCCGAGCTGGAAGAGCAGTCGAAGAAGCTGGCGCGCCTGGCCCAGCACGACAGCCTGACAGGCCTGGTGAACTATGGCCAGTTGACCCGGCTGCTGGAACTGTCGCTGGTGCGCGCGGCGCGGCGCGACAGCACGGTGGCCGCCATGTTCATCGACCTCGACGGCTTCAAGGGCGTGAACGACACCTGGGGCCATGCCACCGGCGACCTGGTGCTGCAACTGGTGGCGCGCCGCGTGCAGAAGGTGCTGCGCGCCGAGGACGTGCTGGCGCGCCTTGGCGGCGACGAATTCGTGATCATGCTCGAAGGCGTCGGCACGCCGGACGGGGCGCTGCGCGTTGCGCAGACGGTGCTCAATGAAATCGAAGGCATCGTGGAAGCCGACGGCAATCCGGTGCGGATCTCGGCCAGCATCGGCATCGCCAGCGCACGCGGCCGCGCCGGCGCCGAGAGTGGCGCGGCGGCCCTGCTGGCCGACGCCGACAAGGCCATGTACGCGGCAAAGCAGGCCGGCAAGGGTACCTTCATCATCGGCCCGAATGCGCAGTGGGGCAGCCTTGATACCGATGCGGGATCCGGTAAGTGATGGGCTAGAATAGGGGCATGTCCGAGAACCCGCGCCGCGCAAATCCACTCACGCATTGGCTGGCCAGCCTGGCCGGCAAGACCGACCGTCCGGCTGTCCTGGTCAAGGCGCTGGGCAAGCGCGACCGCCGCCGCATGCTCAAGCATTTTTTGGCGCTCGACACGAGCGACCGCCTGCTGCGCTTCGGCACCGTCCTGCCCGACGAGCAGGTCCACGCCTATGTGAACAAGATCGATTTTTCGCGCGACATCGTGTTCGGTGTGTTCAGCAATGTGTTCCAGCTGGTCGGCGTCGGCCACCTGGCCTTCGGGCCGGCCGAACCGGGGCGCTCGGCGAATACGAGCAAGGCGCGGGTGGCCGAATTCGGCGTGTCGGTCTCAAACAGCGCGCGCGGGCAGGGCGTGGGCACGCGCCTGTTCCAGCGCGCTTCCATCCACTGCCGCAATTCCGATATCGACACCCTGTACATGCAGTGCCTGTCGACCAACCGCACCATGATGCACATCGCGAAGAAGGCGGGCATGGAAATCAAGCGCGAATACGGCGAGGCCGACGCCTACCTGCACCTGCCACCGCCCAGCCCGGGCAGCGTGATGCGCGAGGCGCTGGACGAACAGCTGGCGGTGATCGATTACACCGTGAAGGCAAATGCGAGGGCGGCGGTGAAGTGGTTTACGCCCAGGAAGCGCACCAAGTAAGGCGTTTGCCGTTGTAGGGTGGGCACCTGTGCCCACGCGGTAGAACGCATGATGAATCGAAAAGCGTCGCGAAGCCGCCGTTTCCGCCGCCTGGCGGGATACATTTCGAGGTGTATCCGTGGTACCGCGTGGGCACAGGTGCCCACCCTACGACACCCACGAACATCGACGCAACCGCGATCACCTTGTCGGCGGCGCCTCGATCGGCAGCGCCGTCGTCTCCTTGATCCGCTGCAGCGCAAAGCTCGACTTCACGTCCAGCACCGACGGGTGGCGCAGGAGCGTGGCCATCATGAAGCGCGAGAAGTGGTCCATGTCTTCCACGTGCACGCGCAGCAGGAAGTCCATGTCCCCGGTCATCGCATAGCAGGCCACCACTTCCGGCCAGGCCGCCACTGCCTGGGCGAATTCGAAGCGCGGCGAGGTGGCCGGCACGCGCGAGTTGGCCGGGCCTTCGCTGTGCTTTTCCAGGCGCACGTTCACATAGGCCAGGAGGCCCAGCCCGATCTTGTCGGGGTCGACCAGGGCCACGTACTGGCGGATCACGCCGGCTTCTTCGAGGCGCTTGATGCGGCGCAGGCAGGGCGAGGGCGACAGGTTCACGCGCTCGGCCACGTCCTGGTTCGACAGCCGTCCATCGGCCTGGAGGATTTCCAGGATCTTGCGGTCTGTTTTATCGAGCTCGATCTTTGACATAAATTTTCCTTCCATTCTATACAGCCGCAATTTTATTGCGCATTAGCTCCGGCGTGGGGAATTGATTGGTATTTAATGCCGGGGGCACGAGACTATACTGTCGCCATTCACGGAGGAGACATCTCCGTCGGCGCCACCAACAATAAAAACCGGCGCCAACACTGGAGGACGAGGGAAAAACAAGCGGGAACAGCCAGCCTGCCCGGCAGGATGGCTGTTCCCGCCTTCTCCCATGTTCTGCACACCACCACGGAGACACAATGAACGCACCCCTCGACCCCTCCCAGCTGCAGCCATCCGAGCCGGAGCACGCCATCTCGCTCGACGACAAATGGACGCTCGAACGCGGCCGCGCCTTCATGACCGGCACCCAGGCCCTGATCCGCCTGCCGATGCTGCAGCGCGAGCGCGACCTCAAGGCCGGCCTGAACACCGCCGGCTACATCACCGGCTACCGCGGCTCGCCGGTCACCGCCGTCGACCAGACCGCGATGAAGGCGAAGAAGCACCTCGACGCCCACCACGTGAAATTCCATCCCGGGATGAACGAAGACCTGGCGGCCACCGCCGTCTGGGGCACCCAGCAGACCAATTTGTACAAGGATGCCAACTACGACGGCGTGTTCGCCATGTGGTATGGCAAGGGCCCGGGCGTAGACCGCTGCGGCGACGTTTTCAAGCACGGCAACAACGCCGGCTCGGCCAAGCACGGCGGCGTGCTGGTGCTGGCCGGCGACGACCATGCGGCCAAATCCTCGTCCACCGCGCACCAGTCGGATCACATCCTGACCGCCTGCGGCATCCCGGTGCTGTACCCGTCGTCGGTGCAGGAATACATCGACTACGGCCTGCACGCCTGGGCCATGAGCCGCTACACCGGCCTGTGGGTGTCGATGAAGTGCGTCACCGACGTCATCGAATCCGGCGCCGTGGTCGACCTCGACCCGGACCGCGTGCAGACCGTGATCCCCACCGACTTCGAAGTCCCCGAGGGTGGCCTGAACATCCGCTGGCCCGACGCCGTGCTGGACCAGGAAGTCCGCATGAACAACCACAAGTGGTATGCGGCCCTGGCCTATGCCCGTGCGAACAAGCTAAATAAAATCATCTGGGACAGCCCGATGCCGAAGATCGGCATCATCACCGCCGGCAAGAGCTATGTCGACACGCGCCAGGCGCTGGCCGACCTCGGCATCGACGAGCAAGCAGCCAGCGACATCGGCATCCGCCTCTACAAGATCGGCATGACCTGGCCGCTCGAATCCGAAGGCGTGCACGACTTCGCGCGCGGCCTCGACGAAATCCTGGTCGTCGAAGAAAAGCGCCAGGTGATGGAGTACGCGCTCAAGGAAGCGCTGTACAACCTGCCCGACGGCGAGCGTCCGCGCGTGGTCGGCAAGTTCGACGACACCGGCGAGTGGAGCAACAAGGACCGCAAGGGCCACGGCGACTGGCTGCTGCCGGCCACCTATGAACTCAATCCGGCCCAGATCGCGCGCGCCATTGCTTCGCGCATCACGCACTACTGCGCCGGCCATCCGGTGGCCGAGCGCGTGCGCGAACGCATCGCCTTCCTCGAAGCGAAAGAGCTGGTGCTCAGGAACATCCCGGCCAAGGCGAATCCCGAGACCGACCGCATCCCTTACTTCTGCTCGGGCTGCCCGCACAACAGTTCCACGAAAGTGCCGGAAGGCTCGCGCGCCATGGCCGGCATCGGCTGCCACTACATGGTGCTGTGGATGGACCGCGAAACGTCCACCTTTACCCACATGGGCGCCGAGGGCACGACCTGGATCGGCCAGTCGCCGTTCACCAGCGAGAAGCACGTGTTCGTGAACCTGGGCGACGGCACCTACTTCCACTCCGGGATCCTGGCGGTGCGCGCGTCGGTGGCGGCCAAGGTGAACATCACCTACAAGATCCTCTACAACGACGCGGTCGCCATGACCGGCGGCCAGAACGTCGACGGCCCGCTCGACCCGGGCATGATCACGCGCCAGATCGCCGCCGAAGGCGTGGGCCCGATCATCGTCGTCACCGACGAACCGGACAAGTACCCGAGCGACTATGACTGGGCCGCCGGCGTGACCGTGCGCCACCGTTCCGAGCTGATGGACGTGCAGAAGGAACTGCGCGAACTGCCGGGCGTCACCGCCGTGATCTACGACCAGACCTGCGCCTCCGAGAAGCGCCGCCGCCGGAAGGCGAGCGCCAACGGGGCGCTTGCCGGCGGTTACCCCGACCCTGCCAAGCGCGCCGTCATCAACGAGGCCGTGTGCGAAGGCTGCGGCGATTGCTCGGTACAGTCGAATTGCCTGTCGGTCGAGCCGCTGGAAACGGAACTGGGGCGCAAGCGCCAGATCAACCAGTCCTCGTGCAACAAGGACTTCTCGTGCGTGTCCGGCTTCTGCCCGAGCTTCGTCACGGTGGAGGGCGGCGGCTTGAAGAAGCCAAAGCCGGCGGCGCAAGCCGTCGGCGCCGCGGCTGCTTCTCCTCCAAGCCTGCCTGCGCCGCGCATCCCGGAAATTGGCGCACCGTTCGGCATCCTGGTGGCCGGCATCGGCGGCACCGGCGTGGTGACCGTCGGCCAGATCCTGGCGGTGGCGGCCCACGTCGAAGGCAAGGGCGCCATCGTGCTCGACCAGTCCGGCCTGGCCCAGAAGGGCGGCCCGGTGATGTCGCACGTGCGCCTGGCCCGGCAGCAGTCGGACCTGTATTCCACCCGCGTCGGCACCGGCAGCGCGGACCTCGTGATCGGCTGCGACCAGATCGTCGCCGCCAGCCGCGATGCGCTCTCGCGCATGGGCGAAGGCCGTACCTGGGCCGCCGTCAACAACACCGGCGCCACCACCGCGGCATTCGTGAAGAACCCGGACTGGCAATTCCCGGCCGAGGGCTCGCGCGGCGCCATCCTGCAGGCCTGTGGCGCGGACAACGTCGACTTCATCGACGCCGGCCGCATCGCCACTGCACTGCTGGGCGATGCGATTGCCACCAACATGTTCATGCTCGGCTACGCCTTCCAGAAGGGCCGCGTGCCTTTGAGCGAAGCGGCGCTGATGAAAGCCATCGAGCTGAACGGCGTCTCGGTGCCCTTCAACAAGGCCGCCTTCCACTGGGGCCGCACGGCCGCGCACGACCTGGCATCGGTGAGCCGGCTGGTCACGCCGGCCAAGGTGGTGGAATTCAAGCGCACGCAAACGCTGGACGAGTTGATCGCCCGCCGCGTCGAGCTGCTCACCGCTTACCAGAATGCCGGCTATGCCGCGCAGTACAAGGCCTTCGTGGATGGTGTGCGTCTTGAAGAAGCGAAGCTGGGCAAGGGCACGCGCCTGACCGAGGCGGTGGCGCGCTACCTGCACAAGCTGATGGCCTACAAGGACGAGTACGAGGTCGCACGCCTGCACACCGACCCGGCCTTCCGCGAAAAGATCGCCAACATGTTCGAGGGCGACATCACCGTGAAATTCCACCTGGCGCCGCCGCTGCTGGCGAAACACGACAAGGAAGGCCGCGCGATCAAGCAGGAATACGGCCCGTGGATGCTGAAGGTCTTTGGCGTGCTGGCCAAACTGAAAGGGCTGCGCAACACCCCGTTCGACGTGTTCGGCTATACCGAGGAGCGCAAGCTCGAGCGCGCGCTGATCGCCGACTACCGCGCCACCGTGGGGGCACTGCTGCCCAAGCTCTCGGGCGAGAACCTGGCCCAGGCGGTGGCGATTGCCAGCATCCCGGAAGACATCCGCGGTTATGGCCACGTGAAGGCGCGCCATTTGAAGACGGCGAAGGAGAAAGAGGCGAATCTGTTGTCGGCTTTCCACAACCCGGCGCCGGCCACCCGCGCTGCCTGATCCGCCGCTCGGCGTCGCTTTGCGCGCCTGACTACGCCGGTGCTGGCACTCTGCCAACCCGGCGTTTTTTTTTCGTCCAGGAAAACGTCAGGATGTGAAAGTTATGCAAAATAAATTTAAAAAAAGCAATCGTGCGCTCTTCTCAAAGTGACAAGCTTGTCTTACTCTTTCTTAACAAACTTGTCCATTACTTAACGAATACCATGAAGACGACAACCACTTCCAAGGGTCAGATGACCACTTCGCTACGCCTGATCTGCGCCGCCGTCGTGGCCGCATCCGCGCTTGCCGCCTGCGGTGGTGGCGGCGGCGGTGGTGGTGGTGGTTCGACCACGAATCCGCCGGTCGGCACGAACCCACCGGTAACGAACCCACCGGTAACGAACCCACCGGTAACGAACCCACCCGTAACGAATCCGCCGGTAACGAATCCGCCGGTCGCCAGCAACCCGACCGGCCCGGCCAACCCGACCGCGCCTGATCCGGACATCGCGACCCTGGGCGACGCCTTCGACACCTACTGGAACTACTGCGCCACCCCGCGCACCGGCACCGATCCCTACACCGGCAAGGCCTATCCGGACAAGCAGGGCACCCTGCGCGACGAGCTGACCTTCCTGCGCGCCTGGTCGGACCAGTACTACCTCTGGTACAACGACATCCCGACCGACTTCAAGATGGCCGATTTCGCCAAGCCGGTCGACTACTTCAGCAAGCTGCGCTCGTCACGCGACAAGGACGCCTACCACTTCACGTATCCGTCGGCGGAGTGGGATAAGCTGAGCAATTCCGGCATCGAACTGGGCTATGGCTTTGCCCTGGCGATCGACCAGGCCCAGGCGCCGCGCAACTGGATGCTGACCATCGTCGAAGCGAATTCGCCGGCCAGCCGGGCAGGCCTGCGCCGTGGCGACCAGGTGATCCGGGTCGATGGCGTCGACCTCGTCAACGCTACCGAAGCCGCACAGGTGGCGACCCTGAATGCCGGCCTGTTCCCGTCCGCCGTCGGCGAACAGCACAGCATGACGGTCAAGCGCGCCGGTGTCGAGATGACGGTCACCCTGACGGCGCAAGACGTGCAGGCGCTGTCGGTGAAAAACACCAAGGTGATCGAGACCGCGACCGGCAAGGTCGGCTACCTGAGCTTCGAGAACCACAACGCGGTGGCGGAGCGCCAGCTGATCAATTCGTTCAATTCCCTGAAAGCGCAAGGCGTGAACGACCTGGTGCTGGACATGCGCTACAACGGCGGCGGCCTGCTGAACATCGCCAGCGAGCTGGCCTACATGGTGGCCGGCCCGACGTCGCAAGGCCAGGTGTTCGAGCGCCTGGTGTACAACAACAAGATCGAAGCCAAGCAGTCTTCCGAGATCATCCGCTTCGAGCCGACCGCGTATGGCTTCGCCGCCGGCACGGACAGCGTCGCGAAGGGCACGGCCCTGCCTTACCTGGGCCTGCGCCGCGTCACCGTCCTGACCTCGCCGGGCACCTGCTCGGCCAGCGAAGCGGTGATCAACGGCCTGCGCGGCATCGACGTCGAAGTCAACGTGATCGGCGGCCAGACCTGCGGCAAGCCGTACGGCTTCACCCCGGTCCCGAACTGCGGCACGACCTACTTCTCGGTCGAGTTCCAGGGCGTGAACGCGAAGGGCTTCGGCGACTACGCGAACGGCATCGCCCCGACCTGCGCCGTGGCCGACGACCTGACCCGCGAACTGGGCGACCAGAACGAAGCCATGCTGGCAACCGCCCTGAGCTACCGCGCCAACGGCGTCTGCCCGGCCCAGGCCCGCAGCTCGGCACAGGCGATGAAGGCACGCTACCCGATCCAGTCTGCCCCATCGCAGATCGCGGTGTATCACAAGGCACGTTGATCGAGCGCGCAGCGTGAGCTGCGCTGTCCGGCACAACGATGCGCCACCTTCGGGTGGCGCATTTTTTTGGCCGGTGCCTACATTAATTTGTCAGCACCGCCACGATCACCATGACGGCGCCAGCACCAAGGTCCAGGCCAGGATCGTCAATTCGGTCGTCATCGTTTTCTCCATTGATTGTCAATACGGCCGACGATAGCAAGGCGCAGGTCAAGCATCTGTGGGCACGCGAACACGACTATAATTTTCTTCTTTGCATCTCGCTTTGTATCTTCCTTCTGCCGGAGCCCCTTCGATGATTCGTTCTGCGTTACTGCTTGCCCTGCTTGCCGCCTCACCTTTTGTCCACGCTGCCCCGGACCTGACCACCATCTCCGAGCGATCCGGCTTCCAGGCCACCGGCCGCTACGACGAAGTCGTCAAGCTGTGCGCCGACTTCCAGAAGGCCTACCCCAAGCAGGTGAAGTGCATCGAATTCGGCCGCACGCCGGAAGGCCGCCCGATGCTGGCGCTGGTCGTGACCCGCAGCGGCGCGTTTACCGCGCAGGCGGCGGCCAAGGCGAACCTGCCGGTGACGCTGATCCAGGGCGGCATCCACGCCGGCGAGATCGACGGCAAGGACGCCGGCTTCCTGGCGCTGCGCGAGATGCTCGAAGGCCGCCTGGCCAAGGGCGCGCTCGACAAGCAGGTCCTCCTGTTCGTCCCGGTCTTCAACGTCGACGGCCACGAGCGCTTCGGCCAGTGGAACCGCCCGAACCAGCGCGGCCCGGTCGAAATGGGCTGGCGCACCACGGCCCAGAACTTCAACCTGAACCGCGACTACGTGAAGGCCGACGCGCCCGAGATGCAGGCCATGCTGGCGCTGGTGAACGCCTGGGACCCGCTCACCTACGTCGATTTGCACGTGACCGACGGCGCCAAGTTCCAGCACGATGTGTCGATCCAGGTCGAGCCGGTGTACTCGGGCGACCCGGAATTCCGCAAGGCCGGCCTGGCGCTGCGCGACAACGTGATCGCCGATATCGCAAAACAGGGCTCGACCCCGCAGTCCTACTACATGTCCTTCGTGAAGACCGACGACCCGATGTCCGGCTTCATGGACGGCGTGTCGGACCCGCGCTTCTCGACCGGCTACTTCCAGCTGCGTAACCGCATGGCGATGCTGGTCGAGACCCACTCGTGGAAGGATTACCCGACCCGCGTGCGCATCACCCACAACAGCTTCGTGTCGGTGCTGGAGCAGGTGGCGAAGCACGGCAAGGAATGGCAGCAGGCCGCGCGCGCGGCCGACGCGCGCGCCGCTCAATTGAACGGCGCGCTGGTGCCGCTGACCTGGCGGACCACCGACAAGGAGACCATGGTCGACTTCAGCGGCTACGAATACACGCGCACGCCGTCGGATGTCTCGGGCATCCTGATGACGCGCTACGACGAAAGCAAGCCGCAGGTCTGGCGCGTGCCGCTGCGCGATGAAGTGGTGGCCGATCTGCAGGTGGCGGCGCCGCGCGCCGGCTACATCGTACCGGCCGCGCATGCGGCGATGGTGGCTGCCAAACTGACCCAGCACGGCATCGCCTTCCGCAAGCTGGACAAGGGCATCGACCGCTTCGAGGCCGAGACCTTCCGCGCCGACAAGGTCACCTTTGGCGTGAAGTCGCTCGAATCGCACCAGCGTTTGACGGTCGAAGGCAATTGGAAGGCGGAGGCAAGGGGCGTGGGCCGCGGCGCCCTGTTCGTGCCGATCGCCCAGCCGAAGGCGCGCCTGGTGATGGCGATCTTCGAGCCGCAGGCGCCAGACTCGCTGCTGGCCTGGGGCATGTTCAACAATGCCTTCGAAGCCAAGGAGTACATGGAGGAATACGTGGCCGAAGACGTGGCGCGCGAGCAGATGGCCGCCGACCCGGCCGTCGCCGCCGAGTTCAAGCGCCGTATCGACAGCGATCCGGCGTTTGCCAAGAACCCGCACGCGCGCCTGGAATTCTTCGCCCGCCGCCATGCATCGTGGGACGAGCGTTTGAACCTGTACCCGGTGCTGCGCGCGAACGTGGCGCCGTAAAAAATGGCCGGGTCATCCCGGCCGTTGTACGTCGCGCCGTAAAAGATGGCCGGGTCATCCCGGCCGTTGTAGGGTGGGCACTTGTGCCCACGCGGTATGGCACGGGTGCGTGTCGAAACGCTTTTTCGATTTGCAACAGGGGTACAGCGTGGACACAGGTGTCCACCCTACGCACTTCAGTCGTAGGGTGGGTTCTCGAACCCACCTGGACGGTATCACCATGCTCACAATGGTGGGTTCAAGAACCCACCCTACGGCGCCGCACCTGTCTCTGGCAGCGACGTGAACACCACCGTGCCCACGCTCCCGTTCGCAGCGGGCACCAGCTGGTACACCCGGTCATACTCGTTGTCCGCAATCTCCGCCCCAGGCTGGCCGCCGAACAGCCGCACCAGCTCCGACAGCGTGTTCGAATGCCCGACCACCAGCACCGGCCCATTCAACGCCTTCACCTGCGCCACCAGCGCCTGCGGCTTGCGCGGGTCGTAAAGCGCCACCTCCACCTTATTCCGCTCGGCCAGTGGCTGCGCCGTCTGCCGCGTACGCTTGGTCGGCGTGCTGAAGATGTGGGCGATGCCCGCCTTGTTCAGCATCGCCGCAATGTTCTGCGCACGCTGCCGGCCCTGCGCCGTGAGCGCCGGGTCCTCGCCGGCCGCCTCCTTCTCGCCATGGCGCACCAGGTAGATGGCGGCAGGGTCGGCAAGGGCAGCGGCGGAAGACATCAAGGCAATGGCGAATGCGAAGACGGCGGACAGGCGTGGCAGCAGGGGCATGGATTCACCTCGGGTTGGATTCAGCAGATTGTAATACCGATAACGCGCGATACGCCGCGTTTTGAACTTACAATTCAACTTACAATCGCAGCATGGACCGTCACGCCCACACCGGATCGACCCTGCCATCCGGCCCGCGTTCGCTCGCGGCCCGGCGCCCCTTGCTGACCGCCTTTGCCCTGTCGCTCGGCGCCGCAATCTCTCTGGGCCTGACGCGCTTTTCGTATGCGCTGCTGCTGCCGCCCATGCGCGCCGACCTCGGCTGGTCCTACTTCCTGTCCGGCGCCATGAATACCGGGAACGCCCTCGGCTACCTGCTCGGCGCCCTGGCCACGCCGGCCCTGATGCGGCGTTACGGCGCGCAAACCGCCCTCGTCGGCGGCGCGATCCTGGCCAGCCTGTTCATGCTGCTGTCCGGCTTCGTGGTCGACGCCGGCCTGCTGATCGGTCAGCGCATCCTGGCCGGTATCGCCAGCGCCTTCATTTTCATCTCTGGCGGGCTGCTGGCGGCAAGGCTGGGATTGCTGCACCCCGAACGTTCCGGCCTGCTGCTCGGGATCTATTACGGCGGCACCGGCCTGGGCATCGTCGCGTCCGCGTTGCTGGTGCCGCTGGCGATGGACAGCGCCGCCGCCCGTGGCGTACCGCACACCTGGCAATGGGCCTGGATGGCACTGGCCGCGCTCTGCCTGCTGGCGACGCTGGCGATGCTCAAGCGTGCACGCCAGGTCGACGGCGCCCCGGCCAAGGCGAGCGGGCAGGGCGGCTTCAGGCTAAAACCTTTCGGTTTCGGTCTGGCCGGCTACCTGATGTTCGGCGTCGGCTACATCGGCTACATGACCTTCGTGATCGCCCTGCTGAGGGAACAGGGCATGGGCGCCGGCACCATTACGCTGTTCTACGCCATGCTGGGCCTGGCCGTGATGGCGTCGTCGCGCATCTGGGCGCGCATGCTCGACCGTTTCAAGGGCGGGCAGGCGATGGCGATGTTGAATGGCTTGCTGGGCGTGGCGACCATCCTGCCGGCACTGACCAGCTCACCGGCGCTGATGTTCGTTTCGGGCCTGATGTTCGGCGCGATCTTCCTGTCGGTGGTGGCCTCGACCACGGCCCTGGTGCGCCACAACCTGCCCCAGCATGCGTGGTCTTCCGGGATCAGTGCGTTCACGATCGTGTTCGCGCTGGGCCAGATCGTCGGCCCGTCGGTCATCGGCTGGATTGCCGACGGCCCTGGCGGCCTGCAGCACGGCCTGGTGTTTTCCGCAATGGCGCTGTTTGCCGGGGCACTGCTGGCGTCGCGCCAGCGGCCCCTTGGGAACTGAAGAGTTACAGCTGAAATTACAGCTGAAATTAAAGCTGACTAAGCGAAATCGTATTCGCCACCGGCGTCGAGCAAGGCTCTTCGTCAAAGGCGATATCGCCCAGCGGATTCGGCACGCCATCGGTCTTCAGGTCGACAAAGCCGAACAGGTTCCGGTCCTGCAAATGCGACGGCACCACCGTCGATAGCGACGAGAACACGCTCTCCACGCGCCCCGGATGCTTCTTTTCCCAGTCGCGCAGCATGGCCTTGATCTGCTTGCGCTGCAGGTTTTCCTGCGAGCCGCACAAATCGCACGGAATGATCGGAAAGCCCTTCACCTCGGCATAGCGCTCGGTGTCGGCTTCCTTCACATAGGCCAGCGGGCGGATCACCATGTGCTTGCCGTCGTCGGACACCAGCTTGGCCGGCATGCCCTTCAGCTTCCCGCCAAAGAACATGTTCAGGAAGAAGGTCTCGAGGATGTCGTCGCGGTGGTGGCCGAGGGCGATCTTGTTGCAGCCGAGTTCATCGGCCACGCGGTACAGGATGCCGCGGCGCAGCCTGGAACAGAGCGAGCAGGTGGTTTTACCCTCCGGGATCAGGCGCTTGACGATGCTGTAGGTGTCCTGGTTCTCGATGTGGTACGGCACGCCCAGTTTATCGAGGTAGGCCGGCAGCACTTCCGGCGGGAAGTTCGGCTGCTTCTGGTCGAGGTTCACCGCCACGATATCGAAATGGATCGGCGCGCGCTCGCGCAGCGTCATCAGGATGTCGAGCAGGGCGTAGCTGTCCTTGCCGCCGGACAGGCAGACCATCACCTTGTCGCCGTCCTCGATCATGTTGAAGTCGCCGATGGCCTGGCCGACCAGGCGGCACAGGCGCTTGTGCAGCTTGTTGTTTTCGTAGGTAATTTTTTCGGCCTTCTTGGCGTCCGCGCCTTCGGCAGACAGCTCATTCGATACGGCACCATTCAATACTGCACTCATGCTTCTTCCTTGATTTTGAATACTTCCACGCCGACGCCTTCGCAGTCGGGATACACGTCCGGCTTCATCGTCGACAGGCCCACGGCGCGCACGCGCGGGTGGGCCAGCAGGGCCTGCACCAGGTCGTCGACCAGGGTTTCCTGCAAATGCACGTGGCCCTGCGCCATGCGCTTCGCCACCGTCTCGCGCATGAAATCGTAGTCGACCACTTCGTCGAGCTGGTCCGCTGTCGGCGTCGATTCGGCCAGCGGGATGTACAGGTCGACGTTGATCAGCACGCGCTGTTCGCCCTTTTTCTCGAAGTCGTGGACCCCGATGTTGATCATCACTTCGTAATTGCGCAGGAACAGCCGGCGGCAATCGCGCAAGCTCGGGTGGGTCAGGGCGGACAGCATAAGGAGCCTTGTTAAGTTCTGGGTAGGTTATTTGGTAAGGAACATCACGTCGCGCGACAGTGGCAGCAGGTGCTGGCCGCCGTCGACCACCAGGGTAGTGCCGGTCAGGGCGCGCGCCGCGGCCGCGTACACGACGGCGCCGGCAATATCCTCCGGCGTCGAGGAGCGTCCCAGCGGCGTGGCCGTGTGCGCCTGGGCGAAACCCGCTTCGCTCTGCTCGCCCGACACCATGGTGATGCCGGGCGCCACGCCGACGATGCGCAGGCGCGGCGCCAGCGCCTGGGCCAGCATGGTGGTGGCGGTCTCGAGCGCCGCCTTCGACAGCGTGTACGACAAAAAATCCGGGTTGAGATTGTACAGTTTCTGGTCCAGCAGGTTGATCACCACCGCCTGCCCGTTTTCCGGCGTGGCCGCGTGCAGGGCCTGGGCCAGCAGCAGGGGCGCAGCCAGGTTGGCGCTCATGTGGGCACTCAGCAAGGCCGGAGAAAATGTCGTGGCGTTGTCGTATTCGAACAACGAAGCGTTATTCACGATGCAAGTGATGCGGCCCAGGGCGGCGGCCGCGCGGCCGGGCAGGGCGCGCACCGCCGCTTCGTCGGCGAGGTCGCATTGGAGCAGAGCGGCGCGCCGGCCAAGGGCGCGAATGGCGTCGGCGACTTCCTCGGCTTCGCGCTCGGAATGCCGGTAATGGACGGCGACGTCCCAGCCGGCGGCGGCCAGGCCGAGGGCGATCTCGCGGCCGATGCGCCGGCCGGCGCCGGTGACGAGCGCAGTCCGTGTCGGGTGATGCGGCGTTGTGTCATGCATGGTCATGGATGCGAGCAGTATGGCTTGCCTGAAATTGTTGAACCCTGCCGATCTGGCTACAATGCCGGAATGTCCCTACCCCTTCCCGACAGCGACGCGCTGGCAGCGTCCCACGCCTTGCAGCAACTGATTGCCCTTGAAATCGAACAGCAGGGCGGCGCGATTGCCTTTTCGCGTTTCATGGAGCTGGCGCTGTACGCGCCCCGGCTCGGCTATTACAGCGGCGGCGCCGCCAAGCTGGGCGCCGATGGCGATTTCACCACCGCGCCCGAGATCACGCCCCTGTTCGGCGCGGCGCTGGCGCGCGCGGCAGCCGCTATTATCGCCCAAAGCGCGCCCAACATCATCGAATTCGGGGCCGGCACCGGCAAGCTGGCGCGCGACGTGTTGACGGCCCTGCAAGCCGATGGCGTTCAGGTAGACAGCTACACCATCATCGAACTCTCGGGCGAACTGTGCGCGCGCCAGCAGGAAGCGCTGCGCGATTTCCCGCAGGTGCGCTGGATCGACGGCTTCCCGGATGCGTTCAGCGGCGTGGTGCTGGCCAACGAGGTGCTCGACGCCATGCCGATCGAGCTGGTCGTCAAGACGGCTCAGGGCTGGCGGCGCCAGATGGTTACCGTCGAGGCCGGGCGTTTTGCTTACGTCCAGCACGAACCCGATGCGGCACTGATGGAGCAGCTGGCGCGCCAGGTGCCAAGCGCCGACACGCTGCCGGAAGGCTACCTGACCGAGATCCACCCGGTCGCCTGCGGCTTCATGGCCTCGCTGGCGCAGATGTTCAAAGGTGGCAAAGGCGCAGCCCTGCTGTTCGACTACGGCTTCCCGGCCCACGAATACTATGTCGACCAGCGCAGCGGCGGCACCCTGATGTGCCATTACCGTCACCATTCCCACCCGGAACCCTTCTATTTGCCCGGCCTGCAGGACATCACCGCCCACGTCGATTTCACGGCCATGGCAGTCGCCGCGCAGGACGCCGGCCTGGACGTGCTGGGCTACACCAGCCAGGCCGGCTTCCTGCTTGGCTGCGGCATCGGCGAGCTGCTGATGCGCACCGATCCGGAAGACGCGATACGCTTCCTGCCGCAGTCGAAGGCGGTGCAGAAGCTGGTGTCGCCCGCCGAAATGGGCGAGCTGTTCAAGGTGCTGGCCGTGGGCCTGGGAGTGGAACTGCCGGCGGCGTTGCTGCAGGCCGACCGCAGCCACAGGTTATAAGACTAAATCTTGCTTTAGAGACACAAGTCCGGCTATGCTGTGCCGATGAGCCGGGCCTCGTTTCGGCTATCATCTAGACTGAAATCCGGAACTGACATCCGTAGCTGAAATCCGGAACTGAACAGACGCTTCCGCCTTACCGACCCCAGCGCAGACCATGGCCAAGATCCACACCCATTACGACAACCTGAAGGTGGCGCGCGGTGCGCCCGGGGAAGTCGTGCGTGCGGCCTACAAGGCGCTGAGCCAGAAATACCATCCCGACAAGAATCCGGGCGACGAAAAGGCCGCCCGCATCATGGCGATCGTCAACACCGCCTACAACACTCTGTCCGACCCGGTGCGCCGCAAGGAGCACGACGAGTGGATTGCGGCCGAGGAGTGGGAAGTCGAATGGCTGGAAAGCAGCGGCGAAGAGGGCGGACGGACGCGCGAGGGCGGCTGGGAAGCCCCGCCGGCGCTGGCCCTGGCGCGCCCCAGTGTGCTGCGCAGCCCGGCATGGTGGCTCGGCATCCTGGGCGGCGTCACCGTCGGCGCCGGCGCGGTGTTTCTGCTGCTGCAGCCTGTCGGCATGCTGCCGTCGGCGCTGGCCTTCCACGCCAAGCCGGCTGCTCCCAGGACCGAGAGCGCAGCATCCACGCCGTCTTCTGCACCGACTCCCGCGCCGGTAGCCGAGGCCGAACCCGACGTCTGGGCCGGCCTCGACGGCGCGCGCCTGCCGGCCAGCCAGGTCAAGGCCCTGGCCGTGACCCAGCTGGTGGTGCCGCCGCGCCAGCCCGACTGCGCCACCGATCTCGCCACGCCCGGCGCGCCGAACGGCGAACCCTGGCCGGCCGACTCCGGCTACATCGCCGGCTATCCGATCGGTAACCAGGGCAAGGAAATGTCGGTGGTGGTCGACAACAGCGCCAACGAGGCGCCGGTCTTCGTCAAGATCCACGACCTCGACCGCCGCTCGAACGTGCGCCATGCCTACGTGGAGTCGCACGCCACCCTCACCATCGACGCACTGGCCGCCGGCCGCTACGAAGTGCGCTACCAGAACGTGGTCACCGAGGCCGCGCACGCCGCCTGCGCCAGCGCCAAACCTCTGCGCCAGGCCTTATAAGACAAGCTTCTGTCTCATTTTCCCCATCGGCCGCCCGCTTTTATGGCAGGCCCTGACCCGATTTAACTAATTCTTTTCCCTGCCGTAATATACTTGGTTGCGCAGCGGCCAACGTAGTCGCGCCGGCCTGCCGAGCCCGGCATGCAATCAGGCCCACCCCGCGGCCGAACGGAAAACAATTCTCATGAATGAACTAGACGGCCTCACCGCACTCCTGATCGAGCCCCATGCCGGGATGCGTGCGAACATCCACAGCATGCTCGCCATGTGCGGCCTGACCCGCATCGACCACGCCAGCAGCGCCAACCTCGCCGTCAAGCAGCTCGGCCTGAAAAGCTTCGACCTGGTGCTGTGCGAATACGACCTGGAAGGCGGCCAGGATGGCCAGCAGCTGCTGGAAGACCTGCGCCACCACAAGCTGATCTCGCTGTCGACCATGTTCTTCATGGTCACCGCCGAGGGCGACTACGGCAAGGTGGTCAGCGCCGCCGAGCTGGCCCCGACCGACTACATCCTGAAACCCTTCACGGCCGACCGCCTGCTGGACCGCATCGCGCGCGCCCTGGAGCGGCGCAACGTGCTGCTGCCGGTCTACCGCCTGATGGAAGCCGGGGCCCAGCACGAAGCCATCGAGGCCTGCATCGAGGGCGAGACCGTGTACCCGCGCTACACCGTCGACTTCCTGCGCCTGCGTGCCGAACTGCACCTGTTCCTGGGCGAAGCAGCCCAGGCCGAGCCGATCTACCGCAGGCTGGCCGAAAGCCGGGCGATCGCCTGGGCCCGCCTGGGCCTGGCGAAAACCCTGTACCTGCGCGAGGAATACGAGGAAGCCGGCAACCTGCTCACCGAACTGGTGCAGACCAACACGAATTTCGTCGACGCCTACGACTGGCTGGCGCGCACCCATACCGCCATGGGCGAGCTGGAGAAATCGCAGCAGGTGCTGACGAAGGCGGTGGCGGTCTCGCCGCATGCGGTGCGGCGCCTGCGCACGCTGGGCGAAGTCGCCTTCGAGGCGGGCGACAACGACACCGCCGAAAAGGTGCTGAAGCAGGTGGTCCACAAAGCCAAGTACTCGGAGTTTCGCGACCCCGAGGACCACGTGAAGCTGGTGCGCACCCTGGTGCGCAAGGGCGATCCGGTGGCGGCGGCTTCGGTGATCCGCGAACTCGACCGCTCGATGGGCGGACGCCAGCACGCCGACGCCTGCAGCGCGATTTCCTCGGCCCTGCTGCACGAATACACCGGCAACGAGGAGCGCCTGGCGCAAGCCCTGACGGCGGCGGTGGCGGCCAGCCGCGACATCCCGGCGATGTCCTCGGACTTGAAGCTGGAGCTGGCGCGCAGCTGCCTCGACCACAACATGGCCGAAGGCGCGGCCAGCATCGTGCGCGAGGTGATGCGCAACGCCAGCGACGCCACCGCCATGGACCGCGCCATGAGCGTGATGGCCCAGGCCGGCCAGGCGGAACTCGGCGCCAGCCTGGCCCAGGAAGCGCGCCAGCACGTGGTCGACCTGGTCGCCGGCGGCGCCGAGCGGGCCAAGAGCGGCGACTACATCGGCGCGGTCAGCCTGATGCAGGAAGCGGCCCTGCGCATGCCGGGCAATCCGCAGGTGGCCTTCAATGCCGCGCTGGCGCTGCTGCGCTGCCTGGAGCACACCAGCTGGGACGACAAGCTCGGGCAGCAGGCCCTGGCCCAGATGGCGGCGGTGCGCCGGCTCGACCCGCGCAACCCCAAGCTGCCGGCGCTGAGCGCGCTGCACCAGGCGGTACTCAAGAAATACGACAAGGGCGCACGCGCCAGGAAAGCCGGGTAACAGAACATGGCAGCAGTCCCTCCAGCCGCGGCCGCGGCGGCATCCCCGATCCAGGACGAACAGGCGACCCGCCGCGTGCGCGCGGCCCTGATGCAGAAGGTATGCGGCGAAGAAGAGATGTTCGCCCTCGGCAGCGCGGTGGCGCGCGTGATCGAACTGGCGTCCTCGGACGACCAGGGCACCCACGATCTTGCCTACTTCGTGCTGTCCGACCTGGCGCTGACCCAGCGCATCCTGCGCCTGTCGAACACGGTGCAGTACCGCACCGTGGCCGGCACCGTGGTCACCACGGTCTCGCGCGCAATCGCGCTGCTCGGCTTCGACAACGTGAAGACCACGGCGCTGGCGATGCTGCTGGTCGACACCCTCGACAACGGCGCCCACGCCGGCGCCGTGCGCGCCGAGCTGGAGGCGTCGCTGTGCGCCAGCCTGGTGGGGCGCGAGATGGCGCGCCTGTCGTTCTACCAGGGCGCCGAGGAAGCGGCCATCGGTGCGCTGTTCAAGAACCTGGGCGCGCTGCTGGTGGCCTCGCACGAGCATGAGCGCTACCGCGAGATCCGCCAGATCGCCGCCGCCGGCAAGCACACCCCGGCCCAGGCCTCGCAGCTGATCCTCGGCTGCAGCTACGACACCCTGTCGGCCGCCGTGCTGGCCGAATGGAAGATCCCCGACGTCATCGTGCGGGCCCAGGCGGCGCTGCCGGCAGGCACCCTGAAGGTGGCGGCGAACCGCGGCGAATGGATGCGCCAGGTGGCCTCGTTCAGCCTGGACGTGGCGCGCCTGCTGGCCAAGGTATCCGATCCCGCCGGTTCGCCCGAGGCGCGGGCGCTGCTGGCGCGCTACGGCGCCGCCTTCGAACTCGACGCGGCAGGGCTGGACCAGCTGTTCGCGAACGTGGCCGAGGGCATGCAGGGGCTGATGGAGAGCATGAATCTGCAGCCCCTGGCCATCCCGGAACCGGACGAAGGCGAGGGCTTGCCGAACGTGCTGCTGCTGGCCACGCTCGACGCCGGCGAAGAAGAAGCGGGCGCCCACCCGAGCGGCAAGCCGAAGAATGCGCGCGAGCTGCTGCTGGCCGGCGTGCAGGACGTGACGCAATTGCGCGCCGGCGGCACCGCGCGCCTGAACGACGTCATCCTGGCCGTGCTCGAAACCCTGTACAGCGCGCTCGGTTTTCGCTTCGCCACCGTCTGCCTGAAGGATGCGCGCCAGAACCTGTACCGCGCCCGCGTCTCGTTCGGCGAGGACCACGCGCGGGTGCAGGCCGGCTTCAGCTTTCCGGTGAGCGCCAATGGACCCGGGCGTGATTTGTTCCTGCTGGCGCTGGAAAACGACGCCGACCTGATGATCTCGGACGCCGCCAGCCCGAAGATCCGCGAATTGCTGCCCGCCTGGCACCGCACCTTGCTGCCGGACGCGAAAAGCTTCATCGTGCTGCCGCTGGTGGTCGGCAAGGCCCGGCTGGGCTTCTTCTATGCCGACCGCGCGGCGGTCGCGCCGGAAGGCGTGCCGCCCGACGAAACGGCGCTGATCCGCGCCCTCAAGCGCCAGGTACTGGCTGCGCTTGCCGCTGGATGAATTCGCGGAATTCCGACGCCGGCATCGGCCGCGCGAACAGATAGCCCTGGGCTTCGTCGCCCAGCTTGTCGCGGAGAAAACCCCACTGGGCCTGGGTTTCCACCCCTTCGGCCACCACGGCCAGGCCCAGCGCATGGGCCAGGCCGATGGTGGCGGCGACGATCACCGCGTCGTTCGGATTGTGCTCGATGTCCTTCACGAAGCCGCGGTCGATCTTGATGCGGTCGATTGCGAACAATTTGAGGTAGGCGAGCGACGAGTAACCGGTGCCGAAGTCGTCGATCGCCAGCTTGAAGCCGCGCGTACGCAGTTCGCGCAGCAGCTCGCGCGTGTTTTCCGGGTCGCGCATGGCGGCCGTTTCCGTGATCTCGAGTTCCAGCCGGGCCGGGTCGATGCCGTAGCGCGCCACCAGCTGGTCGAGCCGTTCGAGCAGTGCGCCGCCCGAGAACTGGCGCGCCGACAAATTCACCGCCAGGCGCAAGTGGTCCAGGCCGTCGCGCTGCCATTCGGCCAGCAAGGCCATGGCCTGGGCCAGCACCCAGTCGCCCAGCGGCACGATCATGCCGCTTTCCTCGGCCACCGGAATGAAGCGGCTCGGCTCCACGCTTCCCAGTTCGCTGTCGTTCCAGCGCAGCAGCACCTCGGCGCCGATCACGCGCCCGGTGTCGAGCGCCACTTGCGCCTGCAGGTGCAGGCTGAAGCCCTCGGCGTTCAGGGCGCTCCACATGCGGTTTTCCAGCAGCAGGTGCTCGTGGGTGGCCGCATTCATCGCCGGCGAGAAGAACTGGAAGTTGCCGCGTCCCTCGTGCTTGGCCGCGTACATCGCCATGTCGGCGTGGCGGATCAGGGTGGCGGCATCCTCGCCGTCGTCCGGGAACAGGGCCACGCCGACGCTGGCGCCGCTGTGCGCGGTATGCCCGGCCAGTTGATAGGGCTGGGACAGCGATTCCACCAGCCGCACCGCCACGCCGGTCACGCTGTCGGGCGTGAGCGGGCCGGCCAGCACGATGATGAATTCGTCGCCGCCCAGGCGCGCCAGGGTGTCGACGTCGCGCAGCAGGTCTTTCATGCGCTCGGCCGCGCCCACCAGCAGCTTGTCGCCGGCCGCGTGGCCGAGCGAATCGTTGATCTTCTTGAAGTGATCGAGGTCGATGAACAGCACCGCCGCCGGCTCGTTGTGGCGGCGCGCCGTGGCCAGTTGCTGCTCCAGGCGCACGTTCAGGGCCACGCGGTTTTCCAGGCCGGTGAGCACGTCGTGGTGGGCCAGGCGGTAGATGTGCTCCTGCGAGCGCTGCTGCTCGGTCAGGTCGCGCAGGATGCACACGAAAAACTGCTCGCGCTGGAGCTGGACCGGGGCCACCGAGATCGACAGCGGAAACACCTCGGCGCGCGCATTGCGGCCTTCCAGCACGCAGTCGTCGGGCGTGGACTGCGACAGGCGCGTGAGCTGGACGCTGGCGTCGCCGTCGACGCCGGCCGGCACCAGCGAGCCGAAGGGCAGGCCGACCAGGTGCTGGGCCGGGTAGCCGAACAGGCGCGCGGTGGCGGCATTCGCCGACACCACGGTGCCGTTCGCATCGACGGTGAGCATGGCGTCGGCCGCGTTGTCGAGGATGGCCTCGAGGCGCGCCTCGCGGTCGCGCAGGCGCGCGGTGCGGTCGAGTACTTGCGCTTCCACGGCGGCGCGCTCGCCGCTCACCAGCAGCAGCAGGGCGCCCAGCAGGCCGGTGAGCAGCAGGCCGGCCGACAGCATGGTCCAGCTGGCCACGCCGCGCTCGCTGGCGGCATAGGCGGCGGTGGGGTGGAAGGCCACCACGTAGCTGCGTCCGGCAAACGACAGGCCGACCCGGTATTCGTCGGGGTGGACGCGGTCGATATCGCCCACCAGCGGCAGCACGGCGCCGCCGGTGACGTCGACCAGCGACGCATGGAAGCCATCGAAGGCGGCGCGCGCGATCGCCTGCTCGAGCAGGATCTCGGCGTTCAGCACGAACATCACGGCGCCGCTGGCCGGCGCATCCGGGTCGCCCACCGAGCGGAACAGGCCGATGCCCAGGTCGCCACTCAACACCAGGCGGAAGGGTTCGGTCGCCAGCGGCGTGCGCAACAGGAGTGCGCGCGCCGCCGTCTCCGCGCGTCCGGGCGCGGTGAGAAAATCGACGCCGCGCAGCGCCGTGTTCGAGGGCGGCCAGGCATAGAGCACGGGCAGGTAGCGTTCGCGCAGGGGTGCCGGCTCCAGGCGCAGGCCGGGCGTGACGTCCAGGATGCCGGTAAAGGAAGCGTCGAGGGTGGCACGCACCCAGTCCTCGAAGCCGCCACGCTCGCTTCCCTTCACCGGCACCGCCCAGTTCACGCCCTGGATTTCCGGGCGGCCGTCGACATAGCCGCTGGCCACGCGCAGGAACTTGTCGCGCGCCAGGATGTGCTCGGTATCGGCCAGGGTGCGCGCAAAGGTGCCGACGAAGCGCACGTGCTCGTTGAACTCGGCCTGCAGCACGTCCGCCGTCTGTTGCGCCTTCAGGCGGTAGGGCTGCAGGTGCTGCTGGTGCTCCCAGCCGAGCGTGAGGCGGTAGATCGTCACCACTGCCGCGCTGGCCAGCAGCAGGGGAAAGCCGACGACCGGCGCACGCGCGCGCCACAGGCGGCGCGGCTGGCCGCACACGATCCAGCACAGGGGCGCCGCGAGCAGCACGCCGATGGTGTCGCCGGCCCACCAGCCCAGCCAGTTCAGCACGCGTTCCGGTTCGGTGATCGCGCCCAGCAGGTACAGCGAGGGCACCGCCACGCTGGCGCTGACCAGGCAGATCACGGGCGTGAGCAGCAGGAAGGCGAACACGTCGCGCCCGGAGTCGATGGCCGGGCGCATGCGGCGCCGGAACTGGCGCGCGCCGAGCCAGGCCTGCAGGGTGGCGCCAATCAGCTCGGCAAAGGTGGCCAGCAAGGCCTGCGCAAGAGAGAGGGCCGGATTGTCGAGGTGGCGCGGCAGGATCGCGACCAGGATGCCAAGCGCGATGCCGGGCAGCACGCGCACCCCCGCGGCGGTGGCCAGGGCCAGCGCCACGCCGGCCGGCGGGAACATGGGCAGGGCGTAGCCCGCCGGCAGCGCGAGCGCGTCCGCAACCAGCCGCGTAGCCACGTAGGCTGCGACGATCGCCAGGTTGGCCAGCAGCAGCGGCCGCCAACGCCAGCGGGGATAAGCAGGCTTCTTGGTGTCCATGCGCCCCGTATTTACAGATGCTTTAGGCGTACAGTACCGCAGCCCAAAAGCGCGCAGCGCACCGCTTGCGCATCGACTTGAAAAAAGACTCTTGCAGGTTTGCCGATGCTACGGTTACAATCACGCCCCGAAGCAACGCTGCTATTGAGCCAGGTTGGTAGTGATGGCAAAAATAGTTGACAGCATGTTGAGCTTGCTTCATACTCTGCGGTTCTTCGCGGTGGGGTGGCCGAGTGGTTAAAGGCAGCAGACTGTAAATCTGCCCTCTCTGAGTACGCTGGTTCGAATCCAGCCCCCACCACCAAAAAGAAGAAGTCGTGAAGTCGGATTGAAGTTGTAACTCGCGGGTGTAGCTCAATGGTAGAGCAGAAGCCTTCCAAGCTTACGACGAGGGTTCGATTCCCTTCACCCGCTCCAGTAAATTGCGGTGCAGTTTGTGTATCGCAAGTCATCANGTAACTCGCGGGTGTAGCTCAATGGTAGAGCAGAAGCCTTCCAAGCTTACGACGAGGGTTCGATTCCCTTCACCCGCTCCAGTAAATTGCGGTGCAGTTTGTGTATCGCAAGTCATCAGCCCTTGTAGCTCAGTGGTAGAGCACTCCCTTGGTAAGGGAGAGGCCACGTGTTCAATCCACGTCAAGGGCACCAGAATTTAACGCGGCAGTACAGTGTGCTCGTCCGTCAGGTGTGCCTGGTAATTCTCAAAATATCGTTAGGAGTCTCAAATGGCAAAAGGTAAATTCGAACGGACCAAGCCGCACGTCAACGTCGGCACCATCGGTCACGTTGATCACGGCAAAACCACCCTGACGGCTGCAATCGCAACCGTTCTGTCGAAGAAATTCGGCGGCGAAGCAAAAGCATACGACCAGATC
>NZ_JAULSI010000040.1 GCF_030711405.1 Massilia brevitalea | reverse complement strand
GGCGCCGTTCAGTGTCTAGACGGTGGTGGTTTGACGCTTACATTCTAGGCCAGATGATGTCCTGTTTGGAGCACCATAACTTCGCCCTATAAGACTATAAAGAGAGGCCTATTCGGAACTTGCTTCGAGAGTAGTTGACACTATTCTGATTCCACTTGACTACGTTCAGACAACAGCAAGGTATTGAACAGATTCAGTTCATTTGCCGCCATGAAAGTAGCGGTCATCGAAAACTTGCGCAAGATTATGAGGCTCTATGGCGCCTACAGAGGCACACCAAGGGAACGAACGATACCTCGATACTGGCAGCATCGTTACCGAGCCAGCGTTCAGAGATTTGGCTAAGGCGCCAAGCCACACGTCCGCATCGTCCAGCTCGAATACTCCAGCGTGCGTCTCCTCAGCCTGTATGAACTGAAGGTAACCCGCTGGCACTGCCACCCAGGTGTTCGGCGACTTCAGGTTCTTGAGCGTATGGAATTCACCAAGTGAGTCCGGGTTGTCACGACGCAGCAGGTCAGCCGGTGACTTCGCTGGAGTGCGAAGGGCACTGGATAGGCCTTATCTTCATCAATCCGGTATAGTTGATTTAAGAGCATTCGGGTTGACTGGGCAGTTTCGGCTTCATGCCCTTCGAATGTGAAGACCTCCTACTTGGCAAACGCCTCTCAGTGTTCGAATATCATGGGGCCTACGAAGTATGTATGGTCAGGGAAGCTAGTTGTGTCGCTGTAGCAAAGAAGTGGAGCGATTGCACTCGTAGCTAACTCTCGCACTGACGATAGTTCCGATTCCTTACTACCGTCCGAGTGTCCGCATCTTTCTTGCTGACTGCCTGCAGTTTCGTTCGAGCGAATAGCTCAATCACGTTGGGGAAGACTTGGCAAACGACCGAACCTACGTGTGTACGTACCTCTTCGTCCGGTGGTCAACTGTTGCTAGCCTTTTGACTACTTTCGCCGGCCCGCAGCCTGGGGTGAGCAACGAAGCGACCACTCAGCTCAAGAGGTGTCTGGCACCGTGCAGCTAAGTTACCGGTCCAGCCCATGAACGTGCAAGCGCTGAAGCCAATTGTCGCGAAATAATGTGCCACCAGGGCCCGGGTGTGCTTGGCTAATTCGAAGGAAGATGGAGGCGCTTACCGGTGGCTTCCATCCCCGGCCGGCCTAATCGCCTTACGGCTAACTTAAGCCTCTCGAATGTTCGAAGCTTGTTTCCCCTTCGGACCCTGTGTGACGTCGAACTGAACTTTTTGATTTTCCTTCAATGTCTTGAATCCACCCATTGAAATTGACGAAAAGTGCGCGAACAAATCCTCTCCACCGTCATCTGGTGTGATGAAGCCGAAACCTTTGGAATCGTTAAACCATTTCACTGTACCGGTTGCCATGTTGCCCTCTCGCATTGACCTATAGGTTACCGACTTGAGGGCGATAGATGTCCTCCGGCCGGGTGATTCGAACTCTCCGTAACCGGAAGCGCCGAAGTTCTATTGTAGCTATGTTGTCAGCAAAGCACGAGCTTTTTGGGGTGCGGGATTATGTTCGTTTTGGCTAGGTGGTTAGGTAGCGGCCAGCACGTCACTGGTCGGTGCCGAGGCTAGCGCTCATTTAACTAAAAGTCTTGCTAGCGGCCCAGCTTGCGGCGCTACGCTTGGAGTACATCGGTCATGCTGCTTTCCCTCGCTCTCCGTGCTTCGCCGTGCCAGCGTTCTATCAATGCGGCTTTACAATTATGAAGGTGGTCGGGCATTACCTTGTTGGCCAAGGGTACTGGACGCGCTGGTGCCGCGCTTTTTTTTCACCTAACAGAAGCAACTCGGCAGTGTGAATTCAACTCACCTTCGCTGGTGAAAGCTCGACTTTCGGAGGTGATAAATCGATTTTTCCCCAGCTTCTTCGCTTGGTACATTAGCTGGTCGGCTGCTTTGAACACGAACCGCGGAGACGTTATTGAAGCCGGCTCAATGTAGTAAATTCCTATACTGGCGCCGAGTGAGCTTTCGAAAAGCCTGCCGACTTCGACTGTCTGCTTCAGAAATCGTGTGAAGGCGGCCTCGAGGTCTTGCCGTGCGCTAAGCTTGCTGACCACGACTGCAAACTCGTCGCCGCCAATTCGTGCGGGCACTCCGAACGGGCTTAGTTCAACGCTAAGACGGTATGCGATATGCTTGAGGACTAAATCGCCACCATCGTGCCCTTGCGTGTCGTTAATCTGTTTAAATCCGTCCAAGTCGAGGAGGATGACAGCGCTGCCGTCCTTCGCAGCGGCGGCACCGTAGCAGACCTCATCAAGAAGTTCATCAAAACCAATTCGATTTCTCAGTCCTGTCATCGCGTCAGTGCGCATTTGAAGTGTGAGCGCATCCGTCAAGCGAAAGACGTACAGAGGGAAGAAGATAGTTGCAAGCGCTAAGCCAGTTCTGATAGTGGGAAATTGCTCCCAGTACGATGAGGACAGCAGTACTGCGCAAGTCAAGGTCGAGCTGAGGGTTGAGAAGAAGACTGCGTAGGTTCTTCCGTAACGTAATCCGCTTCCGAAAGTAAGAAGTAGGGGCATCAATACGAAAGGGGCTGCAACCTCGTCCGTGAAATATAACGTGGCCGCGCATAACAGTTGGTCCAACATTGCGGCAGCAATCCGGCGCACTTGGTCGTTCCCAAAATTCGAACGTACTAAGAGCCAAATTGATGTGGCGAACACCAGGTAAGCGGCCTCAAGCATCCATGCCGCGGCGTACTCAGGAGTGCCCCGATACTGGGTGCTCAGGCCCAGGTAAGCTGCGAACGCTAGAGACCAGCACACGCGTGCGATAGCTTGGCCGCGTTCTGTTGCCAAACCAGGTATCACGAAAAACGGCGCTGGCTTTAGCTTATGTAGTTGTTCTAACGGCATCATGAACTAGTGGAAAGTTTCTTAATAGATATTGTCTCATGTTCATGGCTGTGGTTGCAGAAAAACAATAGCTTCTTACGTTACGGTGGTCATCAATACGGGGCATCAGCAACATACGGGTAGTCGCCAAGAAGTGTCATGAGCAGAGCACGGGTATGTCAGGAAATCGTTTGGCTCCGAGAGGCTGTAAGTACGTCGTCGCGTTAGGCCGGGCGAGAGTGACTCGGCGAGGAGTGGCCGCTTAAGCTCTCGGCGGCCGAAGAAAATGCCCCTTAAACAGATGCTTAAGGGGCATGAATTATTTTTCAGACGTCAACGCCTTTTGCGCCTCAAGATTTTGGAAATGACGTTCGTGAGCAGCCCGTCGTTCATGGCGGAGCATAGTTTCGTTGTCTCGTCTGCGCAATTCGAGTTCATCTGGTACCGAAGAAAGTTCGTTAGTACGCGAAGAATCTCCTTTGTTGAGGCTGAATGTGATAACCGCAGCGATGATAATAATGGCAAGGATGGCGCCGCCGAGGATATAAAATTCTTGCATGTCAGTCCTTTCGTTGTTGGCCTAGCACGTATAGCGACAATTGCACCATTTCAGTAGGTCTTTCGGCCAAATTGTCGTTGCGCATGGTTTCGCAGTGCACTGATTGAAAATGCCTGTTCATGCGACGGTTGGTTTCGGGTGGCGGCTCTCGGGTCGGAAGCTCACGATTCCGCAACGATGCAGCGGTTCCGCTTTGGTCACTCAGCACGCAACCGTAGCGGGCCTTGCTTTGGGCCGTAGGTTAGCCCTTGACGACGCAACGGTTGCTGCAAGTCGTACGAGAATTACGGATGCCGCAATTTGTGTATGACATCGTGACATAACTGATGAAGGCGGCAGAGAGCCCCGTCAAAAGCGGTGTCGCGGCCCGTTGTAGCTCGCTTCGCAAGTTCGAATGCTGTTAGTTGTTCGTTACATATCTCGAGCATCTCACATGCCTACACGCTGCTCAGCATTAAATCGTCGTGAACACAAATTTGCGGAAATGCGTCTTCTTAAAATATGTGCGCAAGATATCGAACTTTGATAGGAGGGAATTTTGGTTTGGGCCGAGATTCGCATTGGTGTCTATCAGGAATCGTGTAGAGAGTCTGGCACTCCAGTGCGACGACACATCCACCGCCTTGCAGAACTTGGCAAGCTCCTCCGCAACCGCAGATTCGAGCTTGAGCTGCGCATCGAAATTTTTGCATACGAAGTTGACTTCTTAGCCACTTTGAACGTCGCTCAGGTCCGTACATAGGTGTTATGCAGACAACCTGCGAACGTCATCCTGTCTACGGCACCTGTTCAAGTATACAATCCGCTCACCAATTTTTTCGTCGAAAGCAACGAGCGTATGAGTTCAACCACAGTCCCGACACTTACATTCCTTTCCGATGGAGGGGAAGCCGGGGCCTTGATGCGCGCCCACGACTGGTCACGGTCTCCCCTGGGGTCACCTCACTTTTGGCCACAGTCATTGCGTTCCATTGTCGGTGTACTACTCAACTCAAAGTTCCCTATGTTTGTCGCCTGGGGTTCCGAATTGGGCTTTCTATACAATGATGCTTACGCAGAAATCCTTGACGAGAAGCATCCGTCAGCGCTTGGCAACCGTTTTCAGGACATTTGGGCTGAAATTTGGAACGATATTCTACCCAGCATTGAGCAAGCGTTGTATGGACAGGCTTCCTTCCATGACAACATGCCTTTGACTCTGAATAGAAAGGGGTACGACGAACAAGCTTGGTTCACCTTTTCGTACTCACCGGTACGCGCTGAAAGCGGCGAAGTGGCAGGAATGTTCTGCGCCGTGATGGAAACGACTGAGCAGGTGCTGGCCGAGCGCCATCGCGCAGAGGAACTCAACCGGCTGCAGCTGCTATTCCAACAAGCTCCAAGTTTTATTGCGGTACTGCGTGGACCAAATCACGTCTTCGAAATTGCTAATGACTCATATTGCCAGCTCGTTGGCCACCGAGATGTGCTTGGGCAACCCATACGCAAGGCGCTACCTGAATTAGCAGGGCAAGGCTTCTTCCGGCACCTAGACCAGGTGTACACAACTGGAGAGCCATTTTTCGGCAATGAACTGCCAGTGGTTTTGCAACGCTCGTCTAATGACGAATTCGAGGAACGCTTCGTTAGCTTTATCTATCAGCCGACTTTGGACCACCGCGGAAACACCACGGGAGTCTTTGTCGAAGGCAACGATGTTACCGAATCAGTCAAGGTCCGTCTGGCGCTGCAGCAGAGCGAGAGCCAACTGAAAGAATCACATCGGCGCAAAGATGATTTTCTAGCCATGCTGGCGCTTGAGCTGCGCAACCCTCTCGCGCCCATCGCCACCGCAGCCGCTCTGCTCAAGTTAAGTACTCTGGACGAATCCCGGGTACGAAAGGCCAGCGAGGTCATCACTCGTCAGGTTGAACACATGACTGAACTGGTGGACGACTTGCTAGATGTCTCCAGGGTGACGCGCGGTCTCGTGACACTCCAGCAAGAGACAATAAACATCAGCAGCGTCGTGGCGGACGCTGCGGAGCAAGTGCATTCGCTCATGGAAACGAAGCGGCAGCATTTCATCGTGCACGTTCCGGATGAGCAACTCTTTGTTAGGGGTGACCGCACCCGCCTGATTCAAGTCGTTTCAAACATTCTCAACAATGCGGCGAAATACACACCAGAAGGCGGGCACATTACGTTACGCGTTGCTGTCGACGACGCGCACGTAGCGGTGACGGTGGACGACGACGGGAGCGGCATTCCTCCGACTTTGTTGCCGCACATTTTTGACTTGTTCACGCAAGCGGAGAGGTCAGCGGACCGCTCACAGGGGGGACTCGGTCTTGGGCTTGCTCTCGTTAAGAGCCTAGTTGAACTTCAGGGCGGAAAAGTCTCAGCACTGAGTGCGGGACTAGGAGAAGGCAGTCGATTTACCGTACGGATGCCGCGAGCTGCGGCAACCAATTTCCTTCCCAAGCGCAGTGCGAGTATGGATGAGGCACCGTGCACGGCCACGAAGCGGGTGCTTGTTGTGGACGATAACAAAGATGCCGCAGAAACGCTGAAATTGTTGCTAGAAGCGGCAGGTCACGAGGTCTTTACTGCAAACTTTGCGCACGAAGCCCTGACCATAGCGCGTGAAACGTCCCCGGAAATTCTCTTTCTAGATATCGGCTTGCCAGATATGGAAGGCTATGAATTGGCGCGTCGACTTCGAGGCCTTCCGGAAACGGCCCACTCATTGCTAGTAGCAGTAACAGGTTATGGGCAGCCGAAAGATAGTGAGCGCGGCATCGAGGCCGGATTCGACCATTATTTGGTTAAGCCGGCCAAAGCTGCGGATGTGCGCAGCTTGCTTTTGAGAACGGAGCATTGAGCACTGCTTTTACGAGTTTGGGGTACGGCCCATCAGCAGCGTTCGAATTATCGGATGTCATTGCTTGCAATTTTTCCAAAAATAATCTAATGGTTGAGCCATTTTAGTATTTAGGACCTCAGTATTATCCTTTCTATAACGCAGGGCAATGTTTGGAAACAGTAGCCTACATAATATTCTTTAACGCTAGGCTAATTACTATTATGTTTTCGTGTTCTGTAACAATGCGGTAAGTTGCGTTTTTGTGAACGGCATGTGTAAGCAGGCATCCACGCCGTTAGCAGAAACTGGCGCGCCGCCTGTTAAAACAGCAATTTTTAGATTAGGTCGCCAAAGTTTTGATTCGCAGGCGAGTTGTTCTATATTTATGGCTCTTGTTCCTGCAATAATTAATACACTACATTGGACTGCGCGGAGGGTGTGCAATACTCTGGCCTCATTTTTTACAGTAATTATATGCAGGTCGGATGTTTGAAGCAAAGAGCAAATCACTGCTGCAAGGGCATTGTCATTGCAAAGTAAAAGAATTATCTGCATAAAGTTTATTTAAAGCGAAAATCTAAGAAAGAGTTTCATGAGCATGATGAGGCGGTCTTGCCCCTTTTGCTCGGTAGGTTATCATAACCATCTGGAAAATGTATAGCAGATGTCGTCTTGCACGGGGTATGTGGTCTGCCTGAACTTCTTTCAAATACCCGCTTCTCAGTTGAATATATTTCACTTGTGAAGGTTGATTGGACTGCAATGGATTTGACTGTGCGATGTCGAGCCAGTGCGATGTTACTGGCCGCGCCGCCGCGCGCCGACTCAGCAGTGTCTTGCGTGGGGGAACGACCGGCGCCGGGCCATGTATCAGTGTCAGCAGTTTAGTAAAGCGGCAGCGTCTTCAGCCCTTCTATCTTGAGCTACCTCTTAATAAATTCGATGCGTTTTTGCAACAGCGTAGACAGTGAAGAACAGCGAGCCGCTGGTTTTGATAACATGTGAATTTCCATGGGGAAATCATCTCGGTGCGCTATCTGGCAGTAGGTCGGGCAAGAAGAATCTTCTGATTTCGATAAGATTTACTTTCTTGCAGCTTGTTCCTCCGTGCTCTGTGTTCAACAAATAGTCCATTCTCCGACGAGCTTCCAAAAATCGAACGCATGCTTGCTCGTCTGCGGCAAGTATGAGTGTCTTTCCTTGCACTGAATAGGTGGAAACTCCGAAGTAGGTCAACGGCAGGCCGTCAAGGACCGGCGCGACAGGATGCGACAACAGTAGAGACACCGTGGGAGCCTCATTTGCTACTACGGAGCTCATTGCGAAAAAGTACAAGCTGAGCGCGATGAGCACTCCTTTTTTGATATACATTTCTTCCTCGG
Source organism: Massilia brevitalea (assembly GCF_030711405.1). Lineage (GTDB taxonomy): Bacteria > Pseudomonadota > Gammaproteobacteria > Burkholderiales > Burkholderiaceae_D > Telluria > Telluria brevitalea. Next base: position 47,549 of record NZ_JAULSI010000040.1, on the reverse strand, counting down.
ATTTTTGTCAGTCCCGAGGTGTAGCGAGGGAACTTAAATTCGATGTGCAGTCATTTACTCGTGCTCGCGCGCGCATTCCTTATTCTTCTGGCGGTGTTCTGTCCATCCCTGGCGAGGGCAGCATCGTTCGCCTGCGATGGACGGCTTTCTGCTGTTGAGCAAGCAATATGTACGGACAGGCGCCTATCGCAATTAGATGAACGCATGTATTCGTTATATAAGCCCATAAAGAGGGCGTATCCAGAAGCGGTTTTTTCCCAGCGAGACTGGCTGAAGTATGGCCGCAATCGCTGTACTGATAATGCTTGCTTGACACAAGTTTATGAATCGAGAATTCGACAGTTCGAAGCTGGAAGTTTTCGTAACTGGGCCGCTATAAACATGCCGAAAATGGCAGCGGCTGGAAGGGCTGGAGCAGGGGTCAACTACCAAGCTTCACAGAAAAATTCTGCAGCGGCCGCTGAATGGATGCGACAAAACAAGATTTTGGAGACTGGCCTTACGTTTGCTAAGGCAAGATACGCGTACCCAACCAATCTTCAAGTGGCTGCAATGAGCTGCAAGACGCCAAATGCGTTCTACCTTCTGGAGAATGAAATGGTGGTATTTTGTTACGAGCTTACGGAGCGGCTTATCCATCAATACCAGAATGCACTGAGCAATGGTCTAACGACCGAGCAGCAGGCGCTGCAACGACTTTTGTACTCGGTTCACTACGTGCTTCAGCATGAACTTGGCCATGCAGCGTTACACAACCGCAGGGCCAAGCGGAACTTCGGCAATCAGGAGAGCGAAGCTGATAATTTTGCGGCGGTGAGCCTAATCTTGTCAGCTCGGAACGACGCAGACCTGGTCGATATGCTCTTTGGGGTTAAGTACTTTTCGGACGTTTTTCGCCAACAAGGTCTGACGCTCGACGCTTTGACCGACGAACATGATTTGTCAGAGCGACGCTATTACGCATTCGCGTGTTTGGCCGCCGGTGCGAACGCTACGGTTGCACAACAGTTTGTAAAAATCTCGCAGTTCACGGAAGCCAGGGTGAAGCGATGCCAGTTCGACTGGCGTAACGGTAGAGAAGCGATGAGCAACTTGAATACCGCTCAAGCCGCAGCGGTTCGACAGTAAAAACGCAGCCACGGACCAGGTAGCCATCTGCGAACCAACGAAAAATTCTCCTCCGACTGAAGAAGTGCCCGTTATCTCAATGGCGAAGCTGCGATAAGCGTGGCCAATGTAACAAAGTGAACCCCATAAGCTATTAAGCAGCACCTATTACCTCGGGCGTATGGAAACAATGTCGCCAAGGATATCTGTGAAAAAAGAGGGATAGTTCTGCAAGACTTCTTCAATTTCTCCTTGAAACAATGGAATCAATCTTTTAACCTCGGCCACCGTATCGGCCATGTCCCAGATTTCGGCTCCAACAGCTTGCGCCACAATGCGTTCGGCGAAACCTGACTCGAATACCAAAACCGACTTACGGTCCGGTAGGCCATACTTAAGCCTTTTCTGCAAATTGTTGGTCAGTTTCACAAGTTTTTCTCCCTCATCAAACGGGGCTGAGTCCGATATCGACTCGCCTATTGCTGTTAGATAAAGCGGAAATTCATAGGAGAACACTGTTTCACAGACGCCCACTACGATATCTATATTGAATTTTCTTCTTTGCTTTCCATAGGCATAAGTTGCACCTAATTCATTCATGATTTTTAGCAGCTTCTCATAGTTCTGACCGTTCAACCACCCTTCGGCCAACTGAAGTATTGCGTCAGCTGGGGTGGTATCCCGAATGAAGTTATTAGAACTAAGTGAGAATAGTAGAGGAGAAAGGGCGCTAAAAATTTCGGCTTCAGACGTTATAAAAATTAAATGAAATTGGTTCGTTCGCACCCATTCATCAATTTTTAATGCTTGGTCAATACCAAGAAGTGTCTTGCCAAATCTTGCTTGTACTTCGGGGTCTGGAACCGCCGCTCCAATTCTCTTTGCAATATTAGCAAAGACCTCTCTTAACTGAAATTTTTCGTCCTCAGTTGCGAGGAAATGCGCTAGCGTTTCCTGCGCTAACTCTTGTGCCTCACCACTGGATTCTCCTGATAATGAAGCTGCTTGATTTTCCATCAAGAAGCTTTCGACTGTTTCAACCGCACGAAATTTGTTCTGCAGCTGCTTTATGATTTTGCTCGTGGTGAATCCTTCCGTTGGATTCAAAGTTACAAACTGGATGAGGTTGGCCAGGCCGGATTCGCCTTGGGTTGAGAGGATATTAGTGATTAAAGCTGGACTCAGTAGTTCGTAGGTCTTATTTTTGTAATCATTCTCGAGCGGAGCTAGCAGTTCCAGCAATGAGCTGCCCGACCCGATGTTAGAGTCAGTGGCGAATAATTTTAATGCATCGGCCCAGTCATAGCTTCCGCGTCTTTGGTTTCGATTGTCGTACAAGTTTGGGTCCGTAAAGATTACAGTTCCCTCAGTATGCATCCCAGCCCTGCCGACCCTTCCCATCAGGTTTCGAAAATCCCGCGGCTTAATCGAGTCGCTTCCTTGAGATGCATTTGTAATGAACAAATAACGGATAGGCAGATTTACACCTTGAGCAAGAGTCGACGTACAGACCACCAATCGAATTCTTCCATTTCGCATAGCATATTCGATTGCCAAGCGTAGCCCATGGGGCGTGTTGGCATGGTGAGCAAATATTCCTAGGCTTGCTCCTAAAGTTAAATAGGAATTCGGTCCAAAATTGTCGCTGTACAGCTTTACGAAACGGGCAATTTCTTGAGGGTCTGAATGTGTGCTTGGAGGAGGAAGTGCGAAATCTCTACCGAACACTTCTTCTACAGCATCCCGGACAACCTTGGCAGCGGAAAGCTTTGTGCTGCAATATATTGCAACTGCGCCATGTTCAATTTGTTTGATGGCTAAGTAAAGCGCGATGGATGTGCTTTTGTCAGTAGGGAATACGCGGGGTACAGATTCACGGTTAGTAATTGTGAGTTGTTGTGGGCTGATGACCCGGGGAACAAAGAAATCTTGTTCTCCTTCGCCTGCTACGTTAAACACTAGTTGTCCCACTCGACCCGGAGGAAAACTCGCGAAGGCCACTAGGCGTCGGCTCTGCAGTCGCTGGTCAGAAACGACAAGCTCATTGTCGCTAAATAGCCAGGCAGCCATCTCCTGAGCGTTAGTTATCACTGCAGATATAAGGATTGTTTGCGCTCGGTGTGCTAAAATTTTCTTAAGCGATGTCAACAAAAGCTCGTATGTAATACCTCTTGCGCCGGTATCGAACTGATGGCCCTCGTCGAAGATAATGAGCCCTACATCATCAGCCAATTCAGGCTGTTGCCGAAGTGCATAGAGAAGCTTCTCTGGCGTTAAAACAATTACCTTTGGAATAGGACGTGCGTCTACGGAATCCCCAAATACCTCAGCTACGTAGTCGGTCTGAAAGCTGTCCGAAAGTCGATTTACCCTATAATTATCATTTCGAAAAACATTTTCAAGGTCTGTCGAAATTTCTTGGCAGAGCGCCCTGAACGGTGCAACGATAATTGCAAAATTTGTCCGGCCGGACATAAAAGACGAGCGGATTACAATTTCTATTGCCCGGGTTTTTCCCGCACTTGTCGGCATCTGAATAATCGCTGACTCACCTCTGTACAATCCAGCATCGCCTAGGACGCGCTGCGAGGGCCAAAGGTCCCTAATCGCGCTGTCACGCATGAGGTAGCTTTGCCAAGCCTCCACGGAGATGTTAGAGTAATTAGGAAGGAGCTGCCACGCAGAATGTCGCACTCGAGTAAGAGCTATCGCACTCAGCAAATCCGAAAAGAGGAGTTCGTGCGCAGTGCCGCTGTTGTACGCCCACTGAACTAGCTTTTTTGAGCGGGTGCGAACGACTTCGATAGAGGTCCCGAACTGAAAATGGTCGTAAAGTGCCTCAATTACATCTCTTGCGAAGCTGTCGTCGATAGGAACTGCATCGTTGTGTTGTTGCCAGGGACTACTTATTGAAATCCAGATGGCTTTGGCTAGTTCATCATGTTCTGGAAAGCCAAGTTGCACTAGCTTTCGAGCCTGAACGAGAGCCCGACCGGGCATGTCCGCTAAAAAATAGGCGGCTGCAGCTAGCAATCCCAGCTCGAAAGAATATCTTTGGTCAATCTGTGATTCGTCGAATGCTTGAAGCACTTGAGCAGCGAATGCCAAATCGTCGATATCGCTAGTTTTAGGGCGAGCATCTGCGTGACCACGATTTACGGCACTTGCAAAGTCACCTATGGTTCCGATTGCTAGAGGAAACTGCATTTCCAAGTCAAGATTTGGCGGCATCTCGACATGGTGTTCGAGCGGAACACCATACTCGTACATCTTCCCTTTGGATAGTGTGATTGCAGCGGCATATCGAGCTCTTGCGCTAGGCTTCACTGGCTGCCCTTTCATAAAGAAGGTGAACGAACTTCATCATTTCAACGCCATGAATTACAATTAGCGAAAGGTTATCTGCGTTATCGTGGCCGCTAGCGTCGGTACTTGACGTAATTTGAGCAGGGTCGAAGACAGCCTTGCAAAAGAGTGCTGCGGCGCCGGTTTTAAGTTTGTAAGGACGACCCAATGGGTCTTGGAATCTCTCTACTTTTAGAACGTCTTCTTCTTTGCCCTGGTCGTCAAGCCGTTGTTTTATTGCGTTAAGCGACTCGGCTATTCTAAACTTATCCTTTTTTGAATCGACAATAGCGTCCTGTAGTCTCGGCTTGGCCTTCTTTCCTGAAAACTGAGCCTTGGATTCGAAGGAAATTAATATATCCTTTTTGGACGGCGCATCTAGGTCTGTTGAAACTATCTTAAATCCGATAACATCGGTTCCCTTCGGAGATTCGTTTCTCACCATCTTCGATATGTACCGTGTTCGAGGAACCCAATAATTTAGCAACCCTTCAAGCAAGTCTGAAACCAAAATTTCAGCAAAATCACCAGAGCGTGTCGCCGGTCCAAAATCTTGGGTTATATCTGGGAAAACTAGTTGCGTTAGGTATTCTGCCCTAGACAGGTTCGTACCCCTGCGCATTTTGTCTATCTTGCTATCTAGACAATAGTGTTCGCGAAAATGCTTGGCCCATGCATTAAGTGCAGCAGTGTCATTGAAATCAAACTTGAGTTCATAAACTGATATCTCTCGGTTACACTGGCTGGTGAGCCGCTTGACCTTTTTTTTCAACCAAATAACATGCGGTAGTTGCGGGGACATGTAATGCCTTTGGATTTCTGCTGATACCTTGGTTTGACGTACGTAGACAGGTGGTAAAAACTTGAGGTCGCACTGCACTGGTTCTTGATAACGATAAACTTTACCACATAGAATCTATTTCTATTGGAATTTTACGCAAATGGTTGAACATAAATGCAAGGTCGAGATTTAACCAGAACGCCCGCGTTTTAAAGGTATGGGCCGTAAAGAGATGGCCAGAGAAGGGGTGTCGCTATTGGTAACTGAAGATTCTGGCCAAGCAGGCTTCTTTTCAGAAGAGTCCTGCCCGTTTAACTCTCTCGCCAGTGCAAGATATTCAGGCTTTTTCAACGCGGAGACAGATGGTGTCGATGTTTAGGCCAAGGCGACTCCACCGGACAAGCGCTCGGCAATCGCACGTTCCATGTTGTCTGGCGCGCCTCTAAGCAGCTCTGGCCAGTCAGCCTTGGCCTTGTCGACTAGGTTTTTTGCAACCTGTACGATGCGGCCGCGACGCATCACCTTTGCTTTTTCTAGCAATGCGTCAAGGTCATCCCACGTGAATGCTCTCACTGTCTTGTCGATTGCTCGATTGAGGGCGTAGTCTTGTTCGGATACTCCTTCGAAGAATGCTGTAACGCACACTGGGTCGTAAAGCGGTGCCAGCTCGGGGTGGACTCCGTCCGGATAGCGAAACGCCCAGTTCTTCAAGTGCGCATCGGTGTTACCCATCAGGATGAACGTGACGAAGCGATTGACGAATTCCTGCACGTCTTGCGCCGGCCTCGCTGACAGCTGGTCGATAATGCGCAGCATATCCGAGTAATCTTTTTGAAGCCCTTTTCCGTACTTATGTTTGGGGTCGTACCGCAACACCTGAGCGAACTCTTCCATATGTATGCGTTGGCCGGCTAGGCCGCGGTCAAATCGCTCAACCGCCAGAATTTCCTCGAACGGGACGTTTTCTGGCAATTCTGCATCGTTGCGCGAAATCACGGACACATTAGCGCAGTCGAGACCCAGAGCTTTGCAGAGTTGAAACCCCATAAATTCGTTAGCTACCAAGTCGGGATGCCGAGTGGTCGGCAGCTTTAGGATGTATGAGCCGGCCGCGCCGTGACGTTTGACGACGTATCGGCGCCCCTCAAGCACCGCTGAGAATTTTGTAATTACGCCTGGCAGCGCGGATGCATCTTCTACAGGAAATTCAACGAAACCAGGTTCGAGCACGTCCAGCCCCAGTGCTGTGTGCCAGTGGCGCACGGCATCGGGGATGCCTTCATCGGCGGGAACAGGTTCGACTTCAATTGCCCCCATCAAGTCATGGCCTGCCGCAGCCAACAGCTCGAATTCATCATCCGAGCTACACCCGCGCTGCGCTGCCAGCCGGTCGCGGTTATGCCCCTCAGGCAGCAAATTCTGGAAGTAGGCTGGCCATTTCCCATCGCTGCGCGACAGGCGAATGTCCCTGGGAGCCGTCAGAATCGCTTTCGTGGACGCTTCGCTCGTACCGAAGTAACCTAACGATAGTGTCTGGCGGTTGGCATCGCTGACGTAATCTTCGTTGAATGACACCCGTAGGATGTCACCATACTGTGATAGGTAGCCGATAAGATTTTTGGCGCCAGCCGGGGAGTGCATAAACATCCGTAGGTAACGAATAGATGTGGTCATACCTTACTTTTAGGGGCAGTATGTTTTTTGGGATGTTCATCTGTCTGTAGCAGCTCGTCAATCAATGAGGGCGGCGCGCCGATGCCTGAAGGCTGGCCAAGAAACCGGCCGCCTGACCGTACAAAATCCTCTAGGTCCGGTCGCAACGCTTTCGGCACGAGCATCAGGTCCATGCCGAGCGTACGCGCAAGCACTAGAAGTGTGGACAGGCGTGGGTCAATCTTTCCGGCTTCTGTACGTTGAACAGTCATCCGGCTCAAGCCCGCCCGCTGAGCTAGCATTTCGTGGGTCAGGCTAGAGGCTTTCCGTGCATTTTGTATTTCATCCAAAATATTGCTCACGATAGTACTCATATTTCGTAAATTGAGTATCAAGAGTAACATACCGAAGTAAGTGAGTCAAATCTAAATGAGTAGCATTATACGCAATTAGCATAAAATGAGTACTATCCAGAGCATTTTAGTGAGCCAAGAATTTCGTGAAAGCTAGCGATATTGAGCGATGTCAGAATGTCATAGTGCCAATTAGACACTGGATATTGTGGTGTGCTTGACGTCGCCTTCTAACGAGCAAACAAGGAGTGCGCACATCAGACTTACCTCGTAACCTCCTAGAGCAACAATGTCCGCCCTTGTTGGTAAATTGCTACTTGGCACTTTTAGCGGTAGTGGACAAGACGATGGGGAACTGGTAGTCGCGCGCGACATTCGTAAACTCGATATAGAGATGGGCCAATCCGCTCATACTCGGAATATCCTAAACTTGGTGGCGATGTTGAACCAGCGTCATGGGTTGCCCATCGCTGTAGACAGGCTGACCGGCATAGAAGCGGATGTTAGGTTCACCGGTGACAAAAGGATTGTCTGCGAAGCGCTGGTCGAGTGTGGCGTTTTCGACGACAAGCATGTCATTCATCTCTACCGCGTGACTACAGAACGCAATGGAACGCGCTGTTTCCTCTACACCGAGTCCGCAGCGTGACTTGAACCATTGCCGGTGCTCATCGACAAGGGATACCAGAGAAATAGGCGCAGCAAGGCACTTTGCAGCTAAACGCGTAAAGCGGTCAAATCGTGGTTCCGGGCGTGTATCGAGAACATCAAGCGCTCGCAGTGCAGCGAGCCTGGCCTTTTCGGTCGTTAGAATAGAAGTCACAGTTCAGTTGGTATGAGTCCCGCCGATGGGAAGTTGCCAGAACGCGGCTTGATGTCGGGGCAGGTGGGTGCAGGATGGTAGCATGCAGTTCCCAGGGGAAAGTATTTTTTGTGGCGAGAGGGCTAAAGGTGATGTTGTACCCGTCCAACGTTGAGGTACTTGCTTGCATGTTTGAACACGCTCACGTCTTCAAAAATGTGAGCCACTTTCTAGCTCCCGCAGCATACGAAATACGAAACCTTTGACACAGGCACACGCATACGAGGCATCTGTCCTTCCTCGGAACGGGAAATGTTCATTCTATGACCTTACTTCAGTGACCGGAAAGCGTCGCTTTTCGAGCATATAGCGTCGCCACAGCGCCAATCTCGTCACCAGTCATCGGCCGGGCCCCGCTTCGCATTTGTTACTGCCTAACGTTGCTGCGTTGGACAGTCTTTGAACAAGACTGGCTCGGGCTTGCGTTCCAACATGGCGTGCGAAGCTACTGGAGCATTCGCCTAGGCATCGGTTCTGTTTCGCAATACTCCCCAACTTTCGCAGTTTTAAGAGCAGGTCATTCGCCAAGACTGAAGGCCCCTATTGGCAAGCGTTACCCAAGCATTGCCATCTACAACGCATTTAAAGTACCTCGACCGCGTTTGAAGGTGGACATTGCCGTCATCGCAAGGATTACTGTTGTGCAGTACGCTGCGTTGCCGGCGAAGAGCTTCCGTCAAGCGAGTAATGAAGTCCTGGGCGTCGCATCGAAATCATTCGTTGCGGCAATCGAAAGAATCGAGCAGTTGGGCGGAGCACGTAAACTGACGAGTCAAGGAAAGGCTCAATGAAGGACGTACACGCGCTTAGTCCGAGGAGAGGGCTCAACACACGTGGCCGACGAGAGTAAGCGCGTCAAGCGGGATACCATGGACGCACACTGCGCTGCAGCTAGAAGTGAGGTAGGGCGGGCAAATCCGCCTGAAGTCTGGCTAGAATGTTGGCGCGTTTGCGCGAACAAGACGCCCGAATAAGCGCAATTGTTCGGTCTAGAAGCGAGCTAGGTATTCATGCGCCGGCAGAAGCTTCTTCGCCCGAAAGAACGACTTCTACTAAGAGTGATTGGAGAACACTATTGTTTTTTTATTAGCGGGTTGTTAACAACCGCCACAAAACTAGTCGAGGGTATGCGCCCCAAACTTTGGTCACGCTTTTCCTTAAGTGGCGACCGGACATATATAGCGGCGCAGTTAAAAGCCGTGCAGCTGCCGCATATTTTTACAGTTACAACGAAAAAAAGTCCGCTGCGGCACACCACAGCGGACTTTCCGTAAAACGAGACGGCTCAGAAGACCATCACGTGTTACGCTCGCGACAATTAACGCTTGTTGTCGTTTTTGTGGCTTTGGCGTCCTGCTTCAGCATGCTGTTCAGGCGAACCTCCACGAGTGCCGCCGCCGGAGCCCGAACCGGAACCCGACGAGCCCGACTGGTTGTTTCCGTCATTCTTATGGCTTTGGCGCCCAGCCTCAGCGTGCTGCTCAGGCGAGCCGCCACGAGTGCCCGAGCCCGAACCGGAGCCCGACTGCTGGTTGCCATCGTTTTTGTGGCTTTGGCGGCCTGCTTCCGCATGCTGTTCAGGCGTGCCGCCGCGGGTAGACTGATTATCGTTTTGATTGGATTTCATGATATTTCCTTTCGAAGTTACGATATTTGAATACGGACTAACGTAGACGTCTCACGTCGCGCTAGCGAATCCGATAACGCATCATGGTCGCTATGTACCGTAAGCTCCATCAGAACACCGCCCACAGGTGGGTAGGATAATGACTACCATCTCGCCCGACGGCGTCAAATGAACTAACTCGGGAGCGTATAGACAAAACTTGTGGCACACACATGCGCCAACTGAAGTTTGGATGCCTTACGGAACCTGCTGTGGATGTGATAGCGAAACGATACTCTGCCGCTGTTTCACTGTAATTAGGCTGAATTTCCGTGCGCAGTGCAATACAGAAAGACGGAGTAACAGCGCTGAGTATGACGTCAGGAACAACGCCGCTTCTCCCTCAATAACTCCACGCTGAACGCTAAACAGCCAAATAAATTTCTTATTTGATAAGGAATTCGCTTCTGTTTTTCCCATCAAGCCAGCGAGGTTGCCGGCCTCGGCCAGACCACGTTTGACCCGTAAGTGGGTCACGGTATTTGGCGGTTGCTGTTCGCCTAACGATTGACGAAACTTTCTTCTCAACTCCTAGGACATCTGAGCCGCTCAATCCATATTGACGCATCAGTTCGCCAACTTGAGCGCGAGCCTGTGCGATTTCCTCTTGCCGCGCTTGCTCAGCCAACGATTGAAGTTTTGCAATTTGCTCTTGATATTCTTTGTACGACGGCACAGTAGCCTCCAGTAATGGCGAATAGTCGTATGATACCAAAACGATTCCTCTACGCCTATCTTCGCGACTTATCGCGTACTGTTGGAGAATTACGAGTTTCCTTAGACAAAGCCGCGTCTTCTCGTGGGCGGGAAGACCTGAATCATGTATGTCTTGCGGTCATTGCCAGTACCGTATCGTCTTAGCGCTCGCCGCATCAGGTCGTCGGAATCTTTTTCCAAGGGTTTGCGGAGGGCGCTACTGCGTGCAACCAGGAAGGTTCAAAACTTTAAGGAATTTTTGAATGTCCGCCGGTTTAACGAAATGGTGGTGAAAACCCGCGGTTTGAGATTTGCGTCTGTCCTCTGCTGTGCCATAGCCGGTCAACGCAATAAACAGTGCCGTTTCGCATCCTGGCCGAGCCAGTAGTCGGCGGGCTAGCTCATGCCCATCAATCTCTGGAAGCCCGATGTCGAGTACAAAGACATCGAACAACTCCTCTTGCGCACGTGTGAGTGCTTCAATCGGGTGATGCTCGATGGCGACACGGAAACCAAGGGCTTCCAAGAAAAAGCCCAGCATCTTCGCAGCGTCAACGTTGTCGTCAACTATGAGAGCGGCACGCCGTTCGGTGGTTGGGGCCACAGAGCCAAATCCTTCTGTATCCTTGGAGAAAACGGATATTGCAGACAAACCGTCATGTTTTTTTGACAGCAAAAATTTACTTTTATGCATTTTCAAAATCCTTGTTCTGTTATTAAGATTTTTTTCCTTTACTGTCACTGACATGAGTGTACTTGTCGCATATTTGGTGAAATTTGTCCAGCGAAGCACCTCATGAATGGTATGAGCTGCTTTCGCCAACGGACCTTCATCACAAGCCCAGTCAAGATAAGTCAGCCTTGCACTCAACAAGCAGCGATATGCGTTATGAACAACGATGCTGTAGTACAAAAAGAGATGTAAAGGCAACCATTTTGATGGCTCTCTATCATTTATATGACAATCTTTCACCTCAGTTTTCGTCTGATGATGAAAAATTTCGACGACACAAAATCGGCGCCGAACTATACCGCTAAAAATTGCTCATCCGCCGTTTGTTCACTGCGGGGTTGCGTAAGACATTGGTCATGGCCTGGATGTTTATGGGTGGTCCAGTTGCATAAGGGCAATAAAGTATTGGATTTGCGAGTGTTGGCAGTTCTGGTGAGTATCTTTCTTTTCCAGACGTCTACACGTCGGATATGGCAGAAGACGTTTTCAGGTTATAGAACGATTTTGGGTTACACTGCTGGCTTGTTCAGTCACTGATTGTGTTTTCGTTCTGCGAAGCAAGCTTAACTAGCGCTGTCTTTTTTGCGTGAACATCGTCGAGGTCAGTTTAAAATCGAGGCTAATAATGCATCCAAGCGACGCTAATGTGAATACAGATAGTTTGGATGAAATTTCGATTTCATTCGCGGCGCTGAGAAATTCTGTGATTGATGAGTGGGCGGAAGCTGTTTCTGAGGCAATTCCTGCAGCAGCTGAATTAAGGAAGCCTATTCTGACAAATACATTGCCGGTATTTTATGACGATATCGCTGAGGCATTGACGGCCGACTATCCTCGTGAAATAGCTACCGCAGGTAGTAATCTTGGATTTGCTCATGGACGAGAGCGTGCAAGCTCAAGCCATTTTACTGTGGCCGACATTGTGCATGAACTGCAAATCTTTCGAAAAATTATTTTTAACGTGACTCGGCGGGAAAATCTTCAGTTAAGGTTTAGCCATCGTGAAATAATCAACGAGTCCATAGATGACGCAATTCGTCAGTCATTGACCGCCTTTAGCAAAGCGCATCATGAGCTAGAGCAGGCAGTGTATGCAGGGCTTTCGCATGACTTGCGGAATCCTCTGAATATTGCGAACTTCGCGGCGCGATTAATCGAGATGAAATCTCAAGATGCAGAGATTGTAAATCTTGCTAAAAAGATTGGCGTGAAGATTGGCGAGGCCGACGCTATGATTCAATCGATTCTCGATAATGCAATGCGTGCTAATAATAAGAAGTCGCCAACAGATATTGACCAGTTCGATATAAAAGCAGTAGCGGAGGACGCTTGTTCTGACATGGAGATGGCAGGACGAACATGTCAAGTCGTCGGCGCGTCCGTAACCGGTTATTGGAGTCGTGGGAGTCTAAAACGAGCATTGGAAAATCTACTTTCGAATGCGCGCAAGTTTAGTGAACCCAAAACTATCGTGACCGTTCGCGTCTCTTCTATAGATGGAAGGATGCTCCTTGCTGTGCACAACGTTGGGAAGCCGATTCCCGAGGAGGATATCCCGCGGTTGTTCAAGGCATTTGAACGGGGCCTGGAGTCGACAGATGTCACAGGATGGGGGCTTGGTCTACCGTTTGTGCAACACGTGGCTGAAAGCCACTACGGCACCGTTGTCGTGGATAGTGCTCCCGGTCGAGGAACTACCTTTACGATAAGCATTCCATTGGACTGCAGACACTGCAGCACTCAGAATACTGCGAAGTAGGCCTCGTTGACACCTATCGAAGTTGTTGCTTGGACATGTTGAGTGAATCCGATAGCTAAATGTCGGCCGTGAATTTTTTTCGCCTCAATTATAGCGAAATCGTCGGCTCATATCTAAGCACCTCGCTTTACGAACTCGCAGAAGATATCTGAGCGAAAAACTTTGATATGCTAATTAGAGCCATATTCTCGACAGTCTATGGGAATGCTAATCGTGAACGTTGTGCCGCGCCCCTCTGCGCTGTCTACTACCACTACGCCGCCATGACATTCCGCTACAATTTGTACAAATGGCAATCCTAGGCCCCAGCCTTTGATATCAAAGTTTTCCAAGCGATGGTATGAGCGAAACACGCTCTCAAATTGGTCCTCAGGGATGGGGCGACCTTCGTTATGCACTGATAATAGCAATCTGTCGTCGACTCTATTTATGTGAATGCTGACTGTTTTATTTTGGTCACCATACTTTTGCGCGTTTGCAAGCAAATTTTCGAGTACGCGCTTCATAGAGACCCTACACCAGAATCCGATAACGGGCTCCTGATTTGGTATTGTAGGGGGTACGGAAAACGACATGTCCGCACATACTTCTCGTACTAATTCTGTCATATCGAATGAGATAATATGTAGTCTAAGTTTTTTTCGCCCGTTTAGTGCTGCTGCATCGAGAAGTGACTGAATCATTACATCTACTTCAGAGAGTTTTGTGCAAATGCGATGAGCAAGTGTCACAACTTTCTCTTCCGATGATTTATGTTGAATCATCTGCGACGAAACTCTCGCTATGTTCAAAGGGTTTCTTAGGTCATGTGACAAGCATGCAATGAAAGTTTCGCTGATTTCGTTATGTGAAATGGTGAACGATTTAATAGCGTCAACAATTGCAGCTTCGACGGATTGACTGATTATATTGCAGTCCTTAGCGCTAAGTGCTATATCTTCCGTGTTTGCGATATCGAATATGACTTGTCGAAAAATTTGGAATTCTAGTATAAGGTCGGCTGGTGAGTAACCGGTCATGTTCGCGCGTTCACGCCCGTGCGCTGCGCCGAGGTTTGTTCCAGCGGTTGCTAATCCCCTAGGATAGTTTGGGGTGAGTGACTCTACCAGGTTGTCGAAAAGTGCGGGAAAGGTATTTAGAATAATTGGGCTGTCCAAGAGCGCGGCTTCAGGGATTTTTTTAGCAACGCGCTCCATCCACTCGGAAAATACAGAATCTCTTATTGATGAAAAAGAGCGGGAAATTTTGTTTAACTCAGCTGCGCTCGGCGCCGCATCGCTAGGATTCATTTCGGAGCCTAATGGTAGAGTAAGATTGCAATGGTTGTTTCCAATAGGAAATGAAATCTTGTTCCATGCTTTATAGTTATTGAGTATAGCTCAATTTTTGTAAAATTCGACCGCGCTTACTCATCAGCCCCTACCTGCTCAGCGGTAGACTTCACGTTGCCGTCTCAGGTACACGGCTGAAAATTTTAGAAGCGTTGGAGCGCAATTCGCGCTTAAGGCGTTGGAATGGGGTTACAATTCGGCCTCGTGGCGGCGCAGCAAGGAATGACGCCTTTGGTGTCGATATCGTCGGGCGCATTGCCTGAGAAAAACGTCAATTTTGGACGGGTAAATGGGTAGAAACGTCGAACACCATATCGTGGTGTGTTTCTTAGATTACGACGGCGTACTTCATACAGATGACGTGCACAAAAGCCATGACGGAAGGGTCGATGTTCGGTCGCCCGTGCGCAGATTGTTCGAATGGGCGCCAATTGCTGAGGAACTTTTCGCACCCTATCCAAATTTGAGAATTGTCCTATCTACTAACTGGGTGGGGATGACTTCCTTTGAGGAGGCTCGCTCATTTCTTCCGCCAGCTTTGCAGCGACGTGTTATCGGAGCTACCTACACGGCTGCGAACTTGCGTTACATCGATTCTTGGCCAAGGGGCAAGCAAGTATGTGATGATGCTCGAAGCCGTCGGCTCAAGCGTTGGTTTGCGGTTGACGATGACGAATCTGGATGGCCGGAGGGCACGAGAGAACAGCTTATCAAAACGTTGGGCCCTTCCGGACTCAGTGATGCCAAGACGCAAGACGCAGTAGTTAGGATGATTGAGCGACTTCTAGGTTTAAGCGGCGTCAGCTAAAAGCAGGTTTGGACGTCCCGACTTCCCGCCGAGCAAGAGGTTCATTGTGAAGACACCTGGGGATATCATATTTCATGAGCGAATACGTCCGACGTCCTGGCCATTGTAGGGTCCTTGGAAGTCGTAGGAGGCTGGCCCGCGTGCTAATCGTTGACCGCGATACAGAAACAGCCCAAATATTTGGTCTTCTTCTGAGGGCACACGGTTACGATGTCAGAGTTGAATGTGATTGCTCCAACGGCCTAAGAGTCGCTAAATTCCACCGCCCTCAAGTAGTCATTCTCGACCTTGGTAGCGACACGATGGATACGTATGAGATAGCGGCTAGACTGCGGGCAATGCAGTGCCTCCAGGAGGTCTATCTCGTGTCATTATCCGCGCCCGTTGTTCCGGCAGCCTATCCTGTAGACGGAGCCCGTTTTGACGCTTACCTAACAAAACCCACGGGTTATGGGGTGCTTATCGGCATGCTTAACCGATTTTTCGCTTCGACCGAATAGCGTTGAATTCTGTTTGTCAGGCGGCTTTGGTTGTGTCATACGTGCTGCGTGAAACCATATCCTCATGACTTAGCAAATTGTGAACGTTACATCGGTCGGATGTGCCTCGCTTGATGGCACTCTTTAGGGACGATACTCAGCTCTACTGCAGACGATGTGCCGCCTCTAATTACGTCAGCGACATATTCGTGGGTTGTCAACCTGCAAGGCGCACTATCAATGCGGAACCTTTTCAGTTGAGTTGATTAGGAGGCAAGGCGCATTCCTGTCCAGCACGCTCATGCTGAGTGGCGAACCTTCGGTGGCGCGCTAGCGCACCGGTGTCAAAGCAGCGGCCGCAGAGCACACTACAACTCGTCGAGCACCTCTCGTAAGGGCAACATAGAGATGTCTCGCATCCATTAACTCTGGATGAATTATGACCGCGACGTCGGCTTCGAGGCCTTTCAAGAGAAGGATGCTTCCTACGGCGCGTCTGGTAACGGAACGGCCGATGTGCCGGCGACGCTCTCACTTGCGTTCCGTCGCCTCGTGAAAACTGCAGTTGTCCTGAACCGCATACTGCATCGTCGAGATACAGCTGCGGAGAACCTCCGGTCTATAAACCCTTAGACTTGGACTCTGCCGCAATTGAGTGAGCGCTCCCAACGCACGGGTTAAGCTTGGCGCTTTGGCAAAGCTCAAAAGGGCTTGCTCAGCCTGACTGGGCGGATTGCGGGCCGTTCCCTGCCGTGGGCTAGCAACTCTTCGTTGTAGCTCAGCGGCTCCGACATTGGTCATCGAATCCGCAGCGAACGCCACCAGTCGCGCTTCTACATCAGGTGCAGCTAAGTCGAACTGTCGTCCGAAATCAGTCAGGTCGCGCAGGTCAGCGGGCTCGACATTTATTGCCCCAGGCGTTTGACTTGCCATTCGACGTCGCCCCGACACGTTTTGGCTGTCTCCAATCACGAGAACATTGCCATCGCAGGTGGGGGGCAGCTGTCCTGGCCGCTTCAATTCGTTGGACGTCAGCAGATTCTGGGCGTAGTTGAATCCATGTTACCTCTGGCGGTGCCGTTCGCAGGTCGACTCCTCCGCCAGCGGCGAGAGTCTATCTGCACGCAAGCAACCAATGTCCGAACCGTTCGGTCTTCGCGTTGCGCCATCTCCAAGGGACCACAAGCTCGCCTATTGAAGGAAACTGTCGAAGTACGTCCCCGTCCCATAAGAGCGAGCGGCGAAAGGTTACCATATTTAAACTTAACGCCATGATAAGCAAGCTCATATGTTATCCTAGCAACATATAAATTGCTTGGCTAACAATAGATGTTGAAAATCATATCAATCGGCAACGGCGAGTCGTTGGAGAGCGAACACATATTTTTATTAGTGGAAACCGATTGTGATGCTGGGGACTATCTTTTGACGGATAGCAGGTATGGTTCGGACGAGGCCCCAACAACCATGCTTGGACATGTCTTCTTCTTTCCTCCTTGTCTAGTCAAGAAGGGCGACTACGTGATGGTTTGGACAAGAAGCGGCATGCCATACCTCAGTAGAACCACTTGGGACGCGCGACAACATAACCTCTTCTGGGGTCTCGAAAGGACAGTGTGGAGTGTAGAAGGTGACCAAGCCTTCCTGTTTTATGCACCGCGAGCTAAACGTACAACTGCGTCTACTCCAGGGCGTAAAAAGCTCACTGTCGAAACGTTAGATTGGCGTACTTAGGTTCGTTGCAGCGCAAGTGCGTTCTCTCTCCATTTCAACGCTCTTCAGACAACTAACGCAGGGATGTTCTGACAGTACGTTGAAAGTACGGCCGTTCTCCGTCGGAAGTCCAGGCGTCTGATGCATCGTCGAGGCCAATTTGGCGCAGCGAACACTCGACGTGCGTTGTCGGACAAGGAACACGATGCCAACGGACACGATAACGTTGTGTGGTTTGGCCAGACTGAAATTACTGACCCGGCGTCAGTGCCGACCTCACTAGCCTCATACTGGTAGAAACCGAACTCGTTGAGTGTTGGCTGGCGCCAAGCGGAATGCCTTCAACAATACGCACGGCTCGCGACCTTGGGCGGCCGGTGGTTCCAGTCCGAGTCGTCTCTTACAAGTACAACAAGAGCGCTCCCGTCAACCAAATGTGAACACCTGAGAACGTCTCTGTATCGACGTTCGATGCAGGACTCGGCATCGACCTCAGGTACGAAGTCCTCCCGCTATCAGCAAACAAGCAAACTGAGGGCAAGGCAACGCTGGAACAACTGCGCACGGCAAGCTGTGCTGCGTTCGCCTTAACAGCATATCCCGTGGTCTAGAACCTAGTGCGCCGATTGAAGGCAAGTGATGGGCTAGAACAACTCTCCATGTACATCTTCCGGCTCCAGCCTGGCAGCAAGGAAGTCGACCCGACGAACGGCGGTGCCGCAGTTTACGCAGCCGCTCAAGCAATCGAACGGGCCCTGAGTCGTGCTACCGGCCGCCTATCCATAATTTCTCAGAACGAGAGGTGATGAGCGAGCAGAGGAGTCCATACAGGTAGAGGACCCGGACCTGTGGCGTGATGGCCTCGGGCACGGCCTGCCCGGTGCTGCTGAAATGCCGGCTGTCGCCCGGTACGAAGGGGTGCCTTGGGGGCCGATGTAGGAGCATTAGCTTTTTCGAGTCCTCGGCAAAACAGATGTCCTCCGCATGCTTGCGGCTACAGCCAGGGTCTCGGTGTTCCACATCCGAAATACGTGCGCATTGACGACGGTCATCGCGGCACACGGTGAGACGCTGACAAGCTGATAAGCTGAATTCGTAAACGCACTATGCGCCTACAAACCCATCTGTCGGCCAAAGAGCAGCGTCTAGCTGAACTATTTATGCACGGACCGCAAGTGTCTGCTGGCTGTAACGCCGCTTCCTCCTGAAGGCGTGCTAGGTACGTTTGACTCTAACGAAGTAGTTTGCGGCGTGACTAAGCGCCAGTTAGGTAGACCCATCAACCTGCACCTTGCAACGTCATCTTTCACCTGCACTATGAGCGTTTTTGCAAGGTTCGCATTGACAATAGTTACGCCTGCGACTCGCCTAATTTGAGTCACATCGGAAGAGGGCTTGTCACCCGCCCCGGTATATTTCATGAAAAGTACGTCCATATCATCACCTCACAAAAGGTACGCCATGCCCGACGCTTTCCGCATGAAATCCGGCGCGTGTGCAGCTAGTATAGAGCATATCCCTTAGCGTACTTAGTCGCTCTGGTGTTCTTGCCCCGAGACTGCTCAAATTCCGCGACAGTAGAGTTGCTGAAAGTGCGGAGACAATAGGCGCGGCCATGGAGGTACCAGACTCTGCCTGATATCCACTCTCATTGACCGTGCTCACAATGCCAACACCTGGTGCCGCACATCCGACGTGCGCCTCTCCAAAATTTGCGAAGTACGGAGTAAAAAAATCACCACTCGAAGCGCGAACCATTTGCAGAGCGGCGCTGGACCCAAACGGATACGCCTCTACACGTCCAAGCGCGGTGACAGCTACAACGTCAGAGACACTTGCTGGAAAACTGCATTTTTCCTTCGCATCGTTGCCAACTGCGGCGACAACCAGGACACCGGATGAGTGTGCGTAGCTGATGGCCTCTGCTATGGCTTCATCCGAAGCGTTGAATCCAAGACTCAGGTTGATGATATCCACGTTCCGGCTGACAGCGTCCAAAATAGCGACGACAACATCGGCCGTAGACATTGACCGCTTTCCTGCCGGGCAAACTCGATAGCTAACGATGTCTGCTGCAGACGCGTGCCCCAACACCTCGTTGTGGCTACAACCAATGATGCCGGCAACATGCGTTCCGTGCCAATCGGGCTCCCGTAGATTGTCATCCTCCACCACGCCCTTCGAAACAGCGTATCGTTTCTTCACAGCAGTAAGGTGAATGTGACGTGATACCCCAGTATCGATTACGGCAATCTTGACGCCCAAGCCGTCGTCGGGCAAAGGAATCCCTAAAAGTTCGGCATATCGCTCGTGTTTCGACAGGTCGATTGCTGTCAGCCGAATCACAACTGGGTCATTCGAGTGGCTCCGCCCGCGCAACACAAGAGGCCAATAGTTTTCAGGAGGGCGCACATGAAGAACACGCAGAACTGGGAGACCAAATTGAATACTTACCTCGCCCAAATCGTTCGAGAATACCGCTTTCGAAAACATGAGACCGTGCTCAATCACGAACGCCACCCCTGGCAGCGGTTTGTCCGATTCATCCACCACAAGGAACCTGAACTCATGACTCCCGTCGAAAGGCTCATCCGCTGTTTCACAAGCGAGCATATCGAGCGGATAGAGCTGCGGCAGCTCGTATTCACGATTCTCAAACAACTTTAATCCAGAATTGCTTTCCAACTCAGCCTTCTGCGTAGCCGACGCTCGAAGCAAAACGACACCATCGATACTGCTCTCGTTTAGAAAATTTGCTCCAGATTCCGTGACGAACGCCTCATCAACTCGCCCCGCAGGTTGGGAGCTGAGAACGAATCCTTCGTTCGACATGGGCATGCTAAAACTCTTCGGAAACGTCATGTATTCTGTTTGAAGCAACTTACTCATCCTGGTGTCCCACTTTAATATTGCTCGAAGGATACCAGACAACACGGGTCAGACGATAGTTTCGAAGTGAGGTAGATGTTGACTGTTGAGCAATCAGACGAAGCACAAAAATGCATTGGATGCGGTGGCGGCACGAGCGTCACGGTGCCGTGAGACACGTTCCTGGGTCTTGGACTACGAGAATGAATTTGTCAGACGCCAGCATCCCGCCCCAGCACGATGGCAAAACTCATTCGGGCGCGCAGGCATGCGCGCCTTACAGGAGGAATCCCTTCCATTTACGTAAGCGGTAGCCGCACCGCTGAGGTGGCGAGGGGAGAGAGTGGGGGAAATCACACGTTGATTGAGTGAGTCCAACTTGGCAAGCCGATTTTTGAAAGATGGTCCACCAAATTCCTGGAGCCAAAAAAACGGATTCGTCCGTTTTCACTGTAGGCCAGCGCGCTCTGGTCGACTTTGAGGCCCGACGCCTGCGCTCGAGCGGTAAGCTGCGCTAACAGCTGGCTATTTGCAGTGTCGCCTCCACTACTAGACTTAGCTTCAAATACGACAAAATCGATATGTCCACCGTTAGTGGCGCGAGCCCGGATATGAGCAAGATTAATTTTCATGCAACTCTTTGTCTCGGATTTGAAAAAAGCCAGGTCATTGACCTGGCCCCGCTTACTTTTTGCCCTTATTCTTTGCTTGGGTCAATGCAGAGGCAGCAACACTCTTCTGCGCAGCCGTAGACTTCGGATTTTTCAGAATTTTACTTGCTTTTGATGCAACAGCGGCAGATGTATTCTCATTACTTTTTTTCGTAGCCATAAATCCTCCAAGCGATTTGACGGAAGTTACTACATGTAGTGCCAAAAGACGCGTGCCTGCCACATATAGTGGTTATATTATACCGGTATCTTCATTCTATGCAACTAAGTAACTGTGTTTTTGTACAGCTAGCTCCGCCATGACCCTGCCGACAGACTGAGTAATGATAGCCCAGCAGGTTTGTGCTTTTATGTTCACTACAAGTTGTCTGCAGCTACATCATATTGCCTTCTAGCTTGGAATTTGGTCTTGCCGCTCATAGAATTTGTTAGGCGGTCCAATCGTGACTCTTTCCCAGCGGAATCGCGACGTGCGATTCACACGATATGTTGCGTAAATGATAAGCGCGTCAAGGCGAGTGCCTCGGCCGAGACAAGAATTAAAGTCGCAGGGACACTTCGTTTGGATGCTGCCTCCGGCCTGGCAGTTGCCACCAACACGGCAAGGCACGGCCTCACAGCTTCGGCCCGGGCGGTGAGATTCACACATTTCACCCGGCGGCACATACCCGGCGACCGTCGCGGTGCCCCTTTGCAGATTTACTGGGCGCAGCTGCAATTGCGCTGGCCAGGCTGGGGCACCTCGACGGCTGTGCGGGTCATTCGCACGTCGACCCGCGCATGCCGCATGGGAAGGCAGATTTCGCCGACGGTTTGGCCAGCGTAGTCGATGAGCGGCCGCTCGTCTGGCGTATGAGTTTGCCGCGTCGACAGCATCAACTGCTGGCGGCAGCGTCGGACATGCTCACAGAATGCGCTGTACTGGTTAAGGATTGCGTGCGTTGTGGGCGTAGTACACTGCTAATTTTTATCCTAAGTATGACTCAAACTGACATTTTCGGGAACTTATGAAAGCAAGTGAAGCAATTCGAATCATTAACGGAATAACTGGACTTTACAGAAATGCAGATAGGAAGAGAAAAAAGGAAACTGCTGAGGCTGTGGTTACAATTATTAGCCAAATAAAAGAGCAGGTAACGGACCCGATTGAAAAAAAAGCATTGAACGACTACCTTAAACTTCCCTCTGTAAATGCTGACATCGAGCGCATCAATTACGACGCAGATTTGCGGCAACAGACGCCCCCGGCACCACTTGGCAAAAAACCGGAAAAGCTCTAATGTGTATTTCGCTGCAGGTTGATACGAAAGCATGAGGAATCCCAATCAGCGAGAAGGGCGCCGTTTCGGACCTTGGGAAAAGGCGTAGTAGATGAGCGTCAGGAGCTCGGCACCTGTTCGCTCTCAACTGGGATATATTGTGCAACAGGCTATTGCACAAACGGACGGCTCGTTCTAACTAGAGTCCACTTCTCGCGAAAACGCACGCGGTTGGCCCGTATGCTTACCACTCTAACTAGTTGCGTCGCGTTTACGCTACGTTAACGTTATGTGGACGAATAGTAGCTGCAACTCCAGCTGAGCTGCAGCGACGACGTTCTTGCACTCACTTAACAGGTTTTGCGCGCATCCCGAGCTTTCGCCCAACCTTAGTAGTCCTCGAGGAGGGCTACTAAGGTCTGCACGACTTTGCCTGCGATGACAAGGGACCTCATGGATAGAAATATGGCGTGAGAGGAACCACAGCGGGGAAGGTTTGCTGGCCAAGGCGCCAGTCTCTCTGCGGCCTCTGACACCGCAGCGTGCCTCAAGGTGCTTTGGCAGGGAACTTCGACCTTAGCCGACCTGAGGAATCGCGGGAGTGCGCTATTATTCTTGCGAAGTGTCGCGTACGCCTCTTTAAAGAGGGCAGTCCTCGGACGTCACCCCGCAACTTAGTCGGTAGTCATGGGACGCGGAGTGGTCTTGATGGAAAAAGGGAGTAGCCGCAGATTCTTCTCCAACTGCCCGTGGCCTATCGCCGCAGAACCATAGGCCCTGACCAACCTAATCGGTTACGCTCCTCTTCTACGGAGGTTGCTGAGCTGGCAAATGAATCTTGGAGTGCTGCTTGGACGATTTGATTGAGGTTGTAGACACGCTAGTTAGCGTGCCAGTAGAAGCTTGGAATGCCCTCACGGACGGAAACGTGTTCGTTAGCCATCAATACTTGCATGCGTTACATACGACAGGCTGCGCTTCGCCACGAACGGGATGGGCGCCTCGCTATCTCATCCTTCGTCGCGGCGGCGTCCTTACGGGGGCAATGTTGCTCTACGCAAAGACCCACTCTCGAGGTGAATACGTTTTCGACCAGTCCTGGGCACATGCGTACGAACGAAACGGGGTTCCTTACTACCCGAAACTGACATCAGCAGTTCCATTCACGCCTGTGACTGGCCCGCGGATACTCGCGCGAACCACAGCAGACCGCGTCGTGCTCATTCAGGCTGCCGTTCAGCTCGCCCGAGCGGCGGACATTTCATCCATTCACGTGCTGTTCCCGAATTTCGACGAAGTTGATGCGTACAAGGAGGCAGGCTTCCTCCTGCGAGAGGGCGTCCAGTTTCATTGGTTGAACGACGGGTATCAAACATTCGACGATTTCCTCGCTTCCCTGACTCGCGAGAAGCGAAAGAAAATCAAACAAGACCGCAGGAAAGTAAGTCACGAGGGTGTCGTTTTCCGCACGGTGCCTGGGGCAGAGATAAGTGATGCCGACCTGGAGTTCTTCTATCACTGCTACACGCAGACGTACAAACTCCACTATTCTTCACCGTATCTAACGCTGCAATTCTTCCGAAGGATTCGAGACGAAATGGGCGAAAATCTGTTGCTCATCGTTGCAGAGAAAGAAGGGAAGAGAATTGCAAGCGCACTTAATTTCGTCGGTAACAACACGCTGTATGGGCGGTACTGGGGGACGACGCAGTTCTTGTCGGGTCTGCACTTTGAAACGTGTTATATGCAGGCGATAGAATATTGCATCAATCATTCGTTGGCCGCGTTCGAAGGCGGCGCACAAGGAGAACACAAGCTCGCGCGTGGACTCCAGGCTCAGCCTACCTGGTCGGCACATTGGGTCGCGGACGACCGCTTCTACGAAGCCATTGGCAAATTCCTAGCGCAGGAGACAATGCACATGGACGATTACTTAGACGAATTGAAAGATAGAATACCTTTCAAAAAAGGCTCGATATAGCTGTGTTCGCGTTGCTAGTGTTCAAATTTTCCGACGTGAGGTACCCAGTCGATGAAAATTTTCGAGCATCAATCGCTGCACCTCTAACTGAGCAGTAAGATTCATAATTTTTGCCGCTTGCTCGGAGTTCTGTTCTGTCAATACTTCGACGGGAGTTGCTCCTCTGATAGTAGCCGAGGCTCGACGATACGCTTCTTGGCTAAGCTTTGAATTGTGTCCAAGTACGCGCGCAAGACCGGCCGAAACTGATTTTAAATCGGTCGGTTTGCTAGATTTTCTAAGCTCATGAATCTCTGTCCTGAACCACTCCTCTGCGAACTTTCGGCGTATTGAGTGCAGCCCCGACCCTACGGGCGCTCCAATCGCCTGGAACGCTTCGGTGAAAATGCTCGACCAAGTTTTATCAGTCATTCGTTTGCCGGTAATCATGGATGTGAATACAGGAAGATTCTTCAGGCGGTCATCGGTAGATGCTGTGTTTACGACATCATCTCCATATAGAGTTCGTAAGTAACGATTTATTTCCCACGCAAGCGCATAAGGTATGTCGAAGTAAAAATTTCGCCCTAGTTTTTGCTTCTTGGGCTGGATAGAGTGCGCTTTCAGGCCTGATGCTATTGATTTTTCAATTTCTTTTTCGGTGAACTGGCTGACCACCAATGAATTAATGCTACCCCTCCGAAAGCCAGTTTGGTCTGCAGTTCGCATAAAAAGGACGTTGCGCGCGGCAGTTTTTGCTGGTTGCGAAAGGTGGAAGAAGTCTTCGATATCATTTAGGTCGGCATTGGTAGCCCAATATTGCGCTCCAACGCTGCTAGAGTTCTCTCCAATGCCACGGTAACAAAGTGGGAATCGCCGGGTGGCTCGTTCATTCCATTTGGTTTGCTTCTCGGAAAAAAGTGTAAGCGAGGACTTAATCGGAAATTCCTTACCCCAACCAATAATCGGTTGACGACAAAGTCCCTCCAGATGAGTCCACGCGAAGAATTCATAGATAATGCGAAGCTTCACGTTCGTTGTTACCTTAGCGGTTGCTTCGCACCTCGAAGCGGTGTTGCCTTGTGTCGACTTTAACGCAACGTCTCGAAAAGCTTTTAGAATTTCGTCATCAACGTCTTCCCAGCTTAATTTCTTAGTGCTTAAATACTTTTCGAAGTCCAACAGTGCATACGCTAGTGGTTGCATAGTCGAATTAAAAGCTTGAATATCTTCATTTGTCATTTTGGCGACCGACAAAGCATAACGATGAAATTCAACGTGTAGAGCTAAGTCCGCTCCGCGAAGTGAGGGTATTTTCAAATTTGGCTTGTACTCGCTCCACCATAATGTAACCGGAAAGCTAAGGGGAGCGCCAAGCGCATTTATTGACTTGAGTGTTGGCATCATGGCGAATTCTCGACTTTAAACTGCATTGGTTGAAGTTTTAAAAGGAGGGCGTTTAAGGTAACTGTTTCGAGGCCGGCAAAGAACAACCCCACCGTTGTTCGGGACATCCACTTCTGCAGCTGACCAGTTGTTGGCGGCGCGTTATTATCGACGCAAACGATACGTACCGCTTGACAAGACCATTTATCTAACGCAATCGGAACGGCGTAGCCTAGGTGAAAATTCAGACAATCGGATAGTGAGAGCGAGACCTGTCCAACAGTATCGACAAAAGCGTAGGCAACAATGACGTCAGTCGGATTACCTTCTAGTAGAATGTTCGGCAGCACGACGTCGATTATTTTTCCTGTTGAGCCAGCAAGAAACCCTTTTTTGTAATCGCTCCGGTAACAAACGATAGTATCGCCGATAGTTGCAACATAGCTTCCCGCTAACTGCACCAGTGGCGTCGCCAAGCGTTCAAATTCACGAACTTCTATCTGTTCTTTATGAAGTGTATCGTTGTAAACTTTGGCAGCTTGCACGGTCGTCGTCACAATGATGGCGGTCGACGTGACCGCAGCTCTGCGATATGCCGAAAGAATTCTCGTGTCCATATTAACTGTAGGCTCGAACGCCGTAACTGTAATGCTCGGTCGCAGCTCAGGAACAAGGAGTTTTTCGTGTAACTCAATGCCTTTTACTCCATCGTTGCGCGTGAGCGGCAACACTGCAGTACGCGCAAATGCTGACCTAATCCGTGCTACATTTGGAATTGCGTAAGCAATATTTATAAATGGACTCGGAGGACCGTCACGTTCGCTTGCGGCCGTTACGATAAAAAGCGTTGGCAGCTCAGGAAGGGCATGGACGAGTTTGCAAGCCGTAACGACATCAATGTCATCGGCACCATGGATAACATAACATTCGTCAGCAGCAAGACGAGCCGAATCGTCGAGCAAAACTTTTCCGAGCAGATAGCTATTGTTTGAGCCTGCCGGCAGGCCAATCGCCTCCTTTTGCGAGCTCGAGGAGTAAATATGCGTGGCGCGAGCGAAACATGGCTTGTTGAGCAAGCCCGAAGCCTCTTTTGCAGACGCAGATAGGACGGTAACCGACGCTCTAGTTATGGTTGGTTCTGGTGGGCTGTGCTGCAGCGAATTTCGGTCTAATACAGGCGACTCGTCAAGGGCTCCATCTGTCTGCTGTGACGGGCGATATGCAAGCTCAGAAAGGCGACGTAGCAGCGCATCGGTAACGATGTGCTGACCGCGAGATTGAGCGAACGTCCCTTTGCCCGTCCCCTTGAGGAACATCGCTCCCGATGCTACCGAAAGCTCGATTGCTCGTGTTGTGAGTGCGCTACTGCCGACCTTCGCCTTCAAGCTAACTCGGAGCTCACTAAGCTGAACTAACTGGCTCAGGTGTTGCAAACAGTATCTGTCTATCGAAAGCGCGCACGCGGCAATTAGTCGTAACGGAGAATCGTGTGTGATAGCGAACCTTGCCATCGCGATAGCGTCTAGCTGTTTCCACGGCATAAATGGCGCCAATAGATAAGGATTCGTTGAAATCACCTCTACTGTTGGCGGCCCCCACAACTCAATCGCTTTCGCGGCCAAGCGCGGAGGAAGGCCTTGTGCAGCGAAGTACGTTGAGACCTCTATCTGCTCGCAATGGGCGCGCCAAGCCTGTATTAGTCGAACCGCCGCGGCTGGGCCAGTTCCGGTTGCGCGCGCGATGGCGATGTAGTCGCCCGCGTTGAGCGCACTGTATACTTGCCTGCCCAACAATCGCCACAGTCGCTTGCCGACCACGACGCCGAACTCGGCAAACGACGGGTGGCGTGCCAAGAGGCTAACAATCTCGGGCCCAGACGACACCTGTCGAACCGCATTAGCAGCAACGAATTGAAGCCCATACTGCCGGTCATGTGCGTAGCTTCCAAAGATTGTCCAGCTTTCGCCAATTGTCGGCGCTTGCTGTGTGGCTTTGCTTGGAGCGACAACGCGCACCGTGCGCGCAGTATTTTCAAGCAAAATCCGAAAAATAGCACCGCCAGTAGGCGAAACATTTACGATTCGTACTACCGCCCCATTTATTTGTTCCACTTACTTCTCCGGGATAAATTGGCCGGTGACATCAAGATGGCGGAGCCTGGCGTTTGACGCGCGCAATTGTTCCAATTCGTCGAGGAGATGGAGCAACGCAATATCAGCTTGGATAGAATCCGTGGATTCTTGAGCCGGAGCAGGGGGCGCTAACGTTGTTGCACGTTTCAATAATTTGTCATCGAGCTCATCAAACAGCGCTTTAATTGCTGCGTTCGTTCCAATAGTCGACGGAGATATCTGCAGCAACCGGCAGACGTTACGTTTAGCGCTTACGCCACGGCTGTTCAGTGGAACCTTGTGAAGTGGGGTCAACTTTATCCAATTTCTTAGTCTCTTGGCGTTTTCTACCCCTATTGTCTGCGATGGGGAAAAATTATGGCTGCTCATGGTCAAAGACTCATTTTCAAAGGAACAACTTTTCGTAGCGAGGCGGTTAGTTCAGAAACCTGTTTTTCAAGCAATGCCACGGTTCTATCATAATGTGCCGCTCCGTTTGCAAGCGCTCTCTCTGTCTGAGTTAATTTTTCGTCTAAGCTAATCTCTTTTAAACGCATTTGAGTAATCTCAGTCTCTTGCCGCTCGAGCACCAGCCGGAGAAAAGTTACTTCATTTTCCAACGCAGTAATTCGGTCGCCTTTATTTTCCTCAATCAACTGCTGTTTAGCTTTTCTTGCTAAATCCTTGCCAAGCCGCTCTATCTCTGCTTTGAGTTTGATGTGTGTGCTGCTAAGCCCAGAGCGATTCGTGCGTGCTATTTTTGGTAATGCGGCGCGGACATGCTCGCAGTTCTGGCTTCCGTCCCATTCACAAAATTCCGCTACGTTAACAGGAAAATAATCGAGTTGAAGCTCGCCATGTTTGTCACGAATTTTTTCTCCTTGTGAACTTGAGAGCCATGGAATTCCAGACTCAACCCATATTCGTAACCATGATATCTTAAGCTTAATTGACTCTTCTACCTGTAGTCGTCCGACCCTTGAGACATGTTTTTCAGATAACATCATGTTAGCGCTCAATTTTTGCAAAAAAAGATAGGTTCCCAGCGGTCAACGATATTGTTAAATGACCATTGCGTCTCGATAGCCGTCTGCTCATCTGCTCTTATGTAGTCATTTATTAGCGTTGCATTCTTCCGAGCTTCTAAGCGGACCGCTGGCGGAAGCGAATAATCTTCTTGTTGTGCCTGTAGCTCCTGAGCTTCTAATGCTAGATGTTTTCGGTATCCTGGCGTCGTAAGGAGGTGAAGGCACCCACCACATTTGTTGGGGCTAGCATTTTCCGGATGAATTTCCCCATCGGAATAGCAGTTGGAACGAGCTTTCGTGCGAGAAGTCTGAGTGCAACAGCACACACCATGCTCCTTTTCCGATGCAACATATCCCCGCCGAATCAAGTGCGTTTGTAAGATGTTCGATTTAATTTCATCACTTTGTTCGCGATATTCAACGCTTGCAGATAGACGTTTCATCAGCGAGAGAATAAGCTTCGGGAAAATGCCTCCCATCAGTTCGCCATTTAGCAAACGTTCAATAAGGTCGGTCACATACTCTTTTTCAATTTCGTCCAGAGTTTTTCTAAGGTCAGATACCTCATTTGCAAGAGCGGGCGCGTAGAGAAATTCGACGCCATCGGCCGGCGATACCCCAGGTGCATCAGTAAGATATATTTCCGTTGTCGAAAATGAATCGTGGCGGTAATGTTCGCTTAACGCGCCCAGTTTAAAACGGTCGTAGCGGTATTTGTACAAAAGTCCAAAAATTCGCCGAAACGGATGCGCTCGCGAATACACATACTCCGGACTAACGCCCGCTAACTGGAAGAACCAAGCGGAGGTTCGAGCGAAGTCGAATTGCGTAGGCTCCACCTTAAATCCATTAACCGTAAAATGACGGCGATAAAATAATTTATCGCTTCTCCCCATCGCTTGTTCACCCGGATATTGCTTCAGAGATGTTTTGAGCGGACGGAAAACTTGTGACAGTTCCTCAAGGCAGCGAACAGCATCGATAACGAGCGGATTGCACCAAAAAGAAACATACTGACGAACGGATTTCGCGACATAAATGTCAATCCTCGTTTCCGTAGCTATATTCGAGACTGTGTTCAAACATCCGAAATATAGGCCGTAAGGTTTGTGTTGACCAGTTATTTCCCTTTGGCGGCGGCCTAGATTGATTGTTACGATGCAGAAAGCCGCCGTTTGCAGAGCGGTAATCAATGTTTTTAGGTCGCTATGTTGGGGATTTTCAAGCGGTAGTGATATGCCTGTGCGGGCAATCGCCGATTTGAACGCGGCAGCTGTAGCTTTCCGTACGTATTCTTCGTTCTCAAATCCTTTATCGCTTACATACTCTACCGCGTCGCGAGTAGCGTTTGCTACCTCCATAATTAATGATTTGTAATCGTAAATCCACTTTAAAGCCTCGGTTAGTATCTTTACAGCGTCCGAAATCGATATATTTTTTGTTCTTCCAATCGTGTTAGGAAAGCGAGTAGTGGCGTCCGCATTACTGTTTGGATACGGTAAAAATGGAATCATGTCGAATCCGGTAGGCAGGAACGAGAGCCTGTTGACCTCTACCATAAGGCGTGAATAGGTCGCTCTTGTGGTCTCCCAGGGCCGCGGGCTACGGTTTTGCACAGCGCTCGGAAAATTCAGCAGTGTCCCAAGTTCTTCAATAAACCACAATGGAATCTGATTTGCAGACAGGGGCAGTCCAATTATTTCTGATAGCGTGACAGCGTTCAGTGTAATATTTGCGGTGTTAGAGTAGCCCTGCAGTCGCATAGCCAAAGCGTTATCGGATTTTGCGGCGTCGAGTACTCTTCTAAGTGCGCCGTCATAATCAAGAAGTCCCCACCATCCATCTTTCGGCCACGACTCGCCGAGTTCACGTGTGTCCTGGTGGGTAACCTGCGACAAACGATATATGCCACGGTGAATAAGCCATGCAAAGAACCGCCGGCAAGTATTGATGAAGCCCGAAACTGAGTCTGCTATTGAATCCGTTCTGACGTACAGGGTGGCGTTAATTCCGGCTTTGAGTGAGTTTTGGAACTCTGGCAGGAAGTTCAACGATAGATGACTGCGGCTCTCTTGGCTAGATGCTCCTGCCCGCGTAATATGAATGTTGCTTAAGTCGAATAAGCGCACCGTAACTTCGGTAGCATTCTGGTGTGAAATATCAATTTCTACCACATTGCTTTCCCATTCGCTTAGATAGCGAGGATGCCTATCTGCGTCCAGCGGCCCTTCGCCGTCGGTGCGAATAGGGCCGTTCGCTCCTCCTGCGGAAAAAATTTCGCCCAATTTGTTCCTACGCATTTATTTTCTCCTCGAGAACTTGCACAGTTCGCCGAAAGGGCCCCTCGTTGATAAGCCTGTAAAGTGCAATGCAAACTAAAATGCGGGGAAGCTCGGATTTTCTAAATCGCTCAGGGTTCGCAAGACGGAGATTGCGCATATTTTTCATGTAATATGCACGCTGATAGACGCAGAGTTCTACCTCAGCAGGTCCGATTGGAATTCTGTTTTCAGTAGGATTTTGCAACCAGGTATCGATTAAATACGAGTCTTCGTTCGATGAGAAGCGTGATGGAGGAGCTAGCATTGCGCGAATGGTCTTCGCGTCCTGGTCATCTGTCGTGGCGTCAATATCCTTGCGTTTTGTGATGTAGAGAATGGCTTTCGCGAGCATCTCACTGTATCTTTTTATATTCGATTCGTTGCGAGCGATTTCTACTCCGCCTATGTAATGCGCTGTGGTTGCAGCACTCGCATGGTGAAGCTTAGCTTGTTGTGAGGCTATGTCGCCCCCGCTCTTCAGATATTCGTAACGTGTTGCTTGGGGACGTATGTCGCTAGCCGTAAATTTGGGTAGATTCCAAGTCGAGGTGAACTCGTGGAAATGTTTGCCATGCAAAAAGACGTCGAACTCCAATTTCTGTCTGTACGAAAGCTTCATCGAAACGAAAGCGGATTCGTTTCGCCGTAACGCATATTTGTCGACTGCAGAGTTGTGCCACAGAAGCATTTCGATTGCTCTTACAGCTGCTTTCTCTTCGATATGAATAGTCGAGTCGTCCGACAAAACCTCGTCTGTTTGGAATTGCTCCGTTTTCGCCTTGAATGAATCCAACTGGTATCCGAATGGTGTTTGCTTAATCCCGGCTACAGTCAGTGCCTGCAACGTGTCACTGTTCCATTGCGTATAACGTAAAAGAATAATGAAGCAAGCCGTTAGTGCGAATCTGGATAGGTAGTGACTGCTTAGTAATACACCAAATCGGGTCCGTGACCCACCATCTCCACTGAGAATTTCTAGGGCTGGAATACCATCGATATATACTCTTGCCTTGCCTGGTGCGCTAGAATACAGTTTCCAATGGTCGATAATTTTGAGAGCTATTATTAGCTTTTCCTCAGGTGTTCTTCGATTGGCCACCTTTTCGTCAATCCGCCCGGAATGTATAAGCTTTTGGACTGTACTTTTGCTTAATGAAGGAGGGATGGGCATGCGGCGCGCTGCTTCGATTACTTTTTGAATGGATTCATGTTCGTCAAGTATAGATTCGCAAGTTGCGAGGATGCGTTCGAGGCGCCTCCGATAGTGTTCTTCGGTATTCCCCGGGAACTCAAAGATGTTATCGGTGGTATCGGCAGAGACCGGCAACTTGAGCTCTTTCGTTTCGGCATTTGCATCCACTCGGTCGCTAATATCTTTCCTTGCCTGGCGCTTTGGCGATTTCAGGGCGGTTATATATCCAACTTGCGAGACTGCTATGCCGTTTCGTATGTTGGATTGACAGTCTCGAAATATATTGCGTACCTTCTCGGCTATAGGCGCGGCCGACTTTATATTTTTTAAGCGGAAGTACTCATCTATTCTGGCGAATAAAACTAAAACATCTGCTCGGGCGAGGTCGGCTGGCGGCGTGCTCAAAATACGCGCGTTTTCGCGATTTGTGGAGATGCTGCGGATTGCAGCGACGAAAGAATATGCAACCGAGACCGGAAGGGGGCACTCTGCGTCATTGATGCTTGCTTCCAGTAAGCCGTGGCGCTTTATCCCCAATGAATGAAGGTCGAGCTCGGGGTGGCGGAAAGTGTATTTTTTGCCGCGTTTGTACTGTGCGACCAAGTGAACCCGTGCGTCTGTCCACTGATGGGCAATGTTGTGATTACCAGTTGAGTCTAACTTCACGGTGCACCCTATCTCTGTTTTCGCAATACAGGGATTCTGCACGAAGAGTTGGGTAAAAGTACATAGGTGCGGAAAGTACGCTATTTCCTAGTTCTGGTAATCACGAATACCGTAGCTAGATTCTTTTAGCTTAAATTTTAGGATGAGATTGCAAAGACATTCGTGAACTATATCGTTGAAAAGCTATGGTCGCGTATTTGACTCCGCTATCCGGACGTGTCCGGATAGGGAACGTGGCTTCCCAAATATCAGAGGCCAATCAAGATATGCGTTTTTTGACCGGTCGGTCAGTCACACGCCGGCCGGGCGGCGACATAGCTGTTCGTATTCGCCGTAGGAATGGCCCTTCACGTACAGGGGCAGGGCGGCGGCCAGCTCGTCGCCGTCGTACAGCGCGATGTACTGCGGCTGCCAGCCGGTCTCGGGACAGGCGCTGCCGGATTCGTGCAGCGCGTGCAGGAAGGCGTACGACAGGAAGGGGTTGGCTTCGCCCTGCAAGGCCAGCAAGCCATCCCAGGCGGCCTGGCCGATTTCGGACAAGGATGAAACGATATGCGTGCGATAATTAAAAGTGGCGTTCAAGATGACGTCCAGACTGTTTCCATAACCGAGAGAGGGGAAGACTACGAGATGAACAAGCCATTCTATAACCTCTACTCGCACCAGTTCGCCCGCGTGGCGGTTGCCATCCCGCGTTGCCGCATCGCCGACCCGGCCTACAACGTCGAGCAGACCCTCGCGCTGGCGCGCCAGGCAGCAAGCGAAGGCGCGGCGCTGGTCGCTTTCCCCGAGCTGGGCCTGTCGGCCTACAGCTGCGAAGATCTGTTCCACCAGCGCGCGCTGCTCGACGCCTGCGAAGCGGCGCTGGCCGCCGTGGTCGAGGCATCCAGCTCTCTGCCGCTGGCGATGGTAGTGGGCCTGCCGCTGCGGGTCAATCACCAGCTGTTCAATTGTGCGGCCGTGGTGGCGAACGGACGCGTGCTCGGCCTGGTGCCGAAAAGCTTCCTGCCGAACTACGGCGAGTTCTACGAATCGCGCCAGTTCTCGAACGCCGACAGCGCGAATGTCGATTGCGTCGAACTGTTCGGCGAGATGATCCCCTTTGGTGCGAACCAGGTGTTCGAGGTCGAGAACTTGCCGCTGCTGCGCTTCCACGTCGAGATCTGCGAAGACGTCTGGGTGCCGGTGCCGCCGTCCTCGTTCGCGGCGATGGCCGGCGCCACGGTGCTGGTGAATTTGTCTGCATCGAACGTTTTGGTGGGCAAGAGCACCTACCGCCATCAGCTGGTCAGCCAGCAATCGGCGCGCTGCATGGCGGCCTACCTGTACACCTCGGCCGGCCGCGGCGAATCGACCACCGACATGGCCTGGGATGGCCAGTCGCTGATCTACGAAAAAGGCGAGCTGCTGGCAGAGTCGAAACGCTTCCTCGACGAGTCGCACATCATTTTTGCCGACGTTGATTTGGAGCGCCTGTCGCAGGAGCGCATGCGCGCCACCACCTTTGCCCAGTCGGCGCGCCGCCATGGCGACGAGGTCAGTAAATTCCGCGTGCAGCGCTTCGAACTGGCGCTGCCGCTGGAACGCACCCTGCCACTGGAGCGCGAGATCGAGCGCTTCCCTTACGTGCCGGCCGACCGCGCCCTGCGCGACGAGCGCTGCACCGAGGTCTACAACATCCAGGTGCAGGCCCTGATCCAGCGCCTGTCCTCGAGCGGCATCCAGAAGGTGGTGATCGGCGTCTCGGGCGGGCTCGATTCGACGCACGCGCTGCTGGTCTGCGCCGCCGCCATGGACCGTCTCGGCCTGCCGCGCACGAACATCCTGGCGTACACGATGCCGGGCTTCGCCACCAGCGGGCGCACCCTGAGGCAGGCGCACGATTTGATGCGCGTGGTCGGCTGCTCGGCCCAGGAAATCGACATCCGCCCGAGCTGCATCCAGATGCTGAAGGATTTGAACCACCCGTTCGCGGAAGGGAAGGAGCAGTACGACGTCACTTTCGAGAACGTGCAGGCGGGCGAGCGCACGAATCACCTGTTCCGGCTCGCGAACCACCTGGGCGCGATCGTGATCGGCACCGGCGACTTGTCCGAGCTGGCGCTGGGCTGGTGCACCTATGGCGTGGGCGACCACATGTCGCACTACAACGTGAACGCCAGCGTGCCCAAGACCCTGATCTCGCACCTGGTGCGCTGGGTGGCCGAGACCGAATCGGTAGTGGCCGGCGGCACCGAGGTGCTGCTGAACATCCTCGGCACCGAGATCAGCCCCGAGCTGGTGCCGGGCAAGGAGGGAGAAGACCAGCCGGCCCAGGTAACCGAGAACGTGATCGGACCGTACGAGCTGCAGGACTTCAATTTGTACTACATCCTGCGCTATGGCTTCGCGCCGACCAAGGTGGCCTTCCTGGCGTATTCGGCCTGGCGCGCGCGGGACGAAGGCCGCTGGCCGGACGAACACGGTTCTCGTAACGAATACGATCTTGCCGCGATCAAGCGCAACCTCGGCATCTTCCTGTGGCGTTTCTTCAAGACCAGCCAGTTCAAGCGCAGCTGCGTGCCGAACGGGCCGAAGGTCGGCAACGGCGGCTCGCTGTCGCCACGCGGCGACTGGCGTGCGCCGAGCGATTCCGAGGCCACGGTGTGGCTCGACGACTTGGCGAAGATTCCCGACTGAATACCCATTTGTTGAACAAGGAGCAGACATGAAACAGATCACCTGCGTGATCAAACCCTTCAAACTCGACGAAGTGCGCGAGGCGCTGGCGGACGTGAACGTCACCGGCCTGACCGTCACCGAAGTAAAGGGCTTCGGGCGCCAGAAGGGGCACACCGAGCTGTATCGCGGCGCGGAGTATGTGGTCGACTTTTTGCCGAAGGTGAAGATCGAAGTGGTGGTGGACGATGCGATTGTCGACCAGGTGGTCGACGCCATCATCAAGGCCGCGCGCACGGGCAAGATCGGTGACGGCAAGATCTTCGTGCAGGATGTGCAGCAGGTGATTCGCATCCGCACCGGCGAGACCGGGCCGGACGCGGTGTAAGATCAATCGGCGCATTATTCTGATTTTGGTAGGGTGGGCACTTGTGCCCACGCGGTGTCATCGGCGAACACCGTGCGACGTCGACCGGTACGCCGCATGATGTGGTCTACCAGATCGGGTTTCGACACATTGATGCCGTACCGCGTGGGCACAAGTGCCCACCCTACAAAGGCGCGGTATCGAAACGCCGCCCGCAAGGTCAAGTTATACAAAACCGGATTCGCGGTCAGCGCCCCATCTGGATATCGAACTTCCAGGTAATCAAGCGCAGCGCGCTGATGAACAGTGCGCTGGTCCACAGCGCGAAGTCGTGCGAGACGTCGGTGTAGATCCCCATCATCAGGAACATCCAGTTGCCGAGGAAGGCGCACAGGGCGTAGGGTTTGCCGTCCCTGAACACCATCGGCACTTCGTTGCAGACGATGTCGCGCAGCACGCCGCCGAAAATCCCCGTGATCACGCCCATCATCGACGCGATGAAGATCGGCATGTTCGCGTCCAGCGCGGCCGAGGTGCCGGCGATCGAGAACAGGCCCAGTCCCACGGCATCGGCGATCACGATCAGGCGTTCCGAGACGATGTGGCGCAGGGTGCGGATCAGCGGCGAGGCGATCAGGGCCAGTACGAAGATGGCGATCGCGTATTCCTGGTGCGTGACCCAGAACAGCGGACGGCGGTCGAGCAGGATGTCGCGCAGGGTGCCGCCGCCGAAAGCGGCGATGAAAGCGACGGTGAACACCCCCACCAGGTCCATGCGCTTGCGCCGTGCTTCGATGAATCCGGAAAAGGCGCCGACCAGGATTGCCACGATTTCGATGAACTTGATGAGGGTCATGCAGTGACTGGGCTGTAGGGTTGTTGCTAGCCTAACATGCCAGCGGGCTCCTGCGGTAGGAGCGCGCGTATGGGGACGGGGACGTCGGTCGGAGTAGGGTGGACACAGGTGTCCACCCTACAAAGGCAAGACCGGGGCTCAGGTCGGGCCGGCCCGCTCCATCTCCGCCAGCGGCAGGCGCACGCTGAACATCACCTGGCCGCCTTCGTGGCGATACGAAATCTCGCCTTCGTGCTCGCGCACGATCTGGGCCGCGATGTACAGACCCAGGCCCATGCCGGTGCGGTTGCGCGGGTTGTGCAGCGAGGTGCGCTTGAAGGGCTTGAACATCGAGGCCACCACTTCCTGCGCAATCGGCGCGCCGGCATTCGCCACGGTCAGCTCGGCCCAGGCGTGGTCGATGGCCAGGCTGGCCACGATCGGTCGCCCGACTTCGCCATGGTGGCGCGCATTGCTCAGCAAATTGGTCAGCACCTGGGCCAGGCGCCCGCCGTCGGCGCGCACGAACACCGGCCCCGGGCTGGCGAACGCATAGTCGATGGTCGGGTAGGCCAGGCGCGATTCGTCGATCACGTCTTCGGCCAGCGCGGCGAGGTCGAGCGGCGCCAGCACCATGCCCAGGCCCATGCCGCCGTCGATGCGGCTCATGTCGAGCACTTGCCCGATCAGGCGCTGCATGCGGTTGCTGGACGACTGGATGCGCCGCGCCAGCGTCGGCTGGGTGCTGCCGCGTTCGAGCAGGGTGCCGGCCATGTTGATCGAGTGCAGCGGGTCGCGCAGGTCGTGCCCGAGCATGGCCAGCAGCTGGGCGCGCGTGGATTCGGTCTGGGCGCGCCGCGCGTTCGAGGCGCGCAGCAGTTCCGATTGCGTCAGGCGCGCATTCGACAGCACTGCCAGCTCCCACGGGTGCGAGCGGCCGCGCACGGTTTCGTGCCAGGCATCGAAGGAGCCGCGCGGGGTCAGGCGCGCGCCGAGCGGGCCGTGCTGCACCGTCTTTTCCGGACGCCCGCCCCAGGACACGTGTTCGATCTGTTCGGTGCGCAGCAGCAGGCACAAGCCGCCGCCGGGCGGGTCGAAGGGCAGGGCCAGCATGCCGACCCACTTGCCCAGGCTGCCTTGCACGTCTTGCGGCCATTCGTCCAGCGCATCGCGCGTGAGGATGTCGCTGGCGTCCGCCGGCAGGGCGCGCACGATGGCTTCGGCGGTCTCGCGCTCGATCGGGCCATGGCTGAACACCTTGCCGTTGTGGACCGCCACCAGCGCCTGCGAGCGGGTTGCGGCCAGCAGGGCGTCGGCGTGGTGGGCCAGGGCGTCGAGCGGCTCCTCGTCGATCAGCAGCGACTCGACCAGGGCCGTACGCACGGTGGCCGATTGCTCCACCAGTTCGGCGTCGGCGCGCGCCTCGATGCTTTGCACGGTCGAAGCCAGCACCTGGGCCAGCACGTCGGCCGCCATGCGCAGCGCGTGCGGCACCTGTTTCGGCGTCATGTGGTGGCAGGCAAGCAGGCCCCAGAGGCGGCCGTTGATGACGATCGACACGCTCATCGAAGCCTGGATGCCCATGTTCTGCAGGTATTCCACGTGGATCGGCGAGACGCTGCGCAGCACGCCGAAGCTCAGGTCGAGCGGCGCGGCATCCGGCGCGCCCAGCAGCG
Source organism: Massilia brevitalea (assembly GCF_030711405.1). Classification (GTDB taxonomy): domain Bacteria; phylum Pseudomonadota; class Gammaproteobacteria; order Burkholderiales; family Burkholderiaceae_D; genus Telluria; species Telluria brevitalea. The sequence continues at coordinate 9,265 of NZ_JAULSI010000040.1, read as the reverse complement.
GCACCGGCCGGTAGCCGATGTCGGCGATCATGCGCAGGGTGTTCAGCACGTAGAGGCGGCGCGCCTGGGCCGGAATATCGCCTGCGGGATAGCGCTGGCCGAGATAGGCCACCAGGTCGTCGCGGCGCGCCTCGGCCACCACGTCGCCGCTCTCGTCTTCGCGGAAGCGGTAGGCCATCACGCGGTCGAAGCCGGTGAAGTCGCGCACCTGGCGCACGGCCGTTTCCATCAGGCCCTCGATGCTGCGCTGGCGCCGCACGCGCTCGATCGAGCTGTGCGCGCGCACGGCGAACAGCGCGACCTCGTCGGCCGGCACGTCGCGCGACTCGAACTCGGCCACAATGCGGCCATGTGCGCCATGCACGATGGCGTCGTAGCCGCGCTCCTCGACCACCACGGCCGCCACCATCGGCGCGCATTCGCCCTCGGCCAGGGCCTCGGCGCATTCGGCGATTAGTTCGGCACAGGCGGCCGGCAAGGGGAGTTCGGTATAGGAGCGGCCCAGTTGCAGGGCAGCCAGCAGCCCGGCCGGCACGTTCGCGCTCCAGCCTTCGACACGGCCCTGCGCATCCATGAACACGAGGAAGCCGTGCGGCTGGATCGATCCCGGAACGTGGATGGGTTCTTCTGCGCAGTTAGCCAGGTCGACCTGGCGTGGTACGGGCATCGGGACAGCCGAAATCGACTCCAATGTGGGTCCTTTGTTGAGGCTACGGAAACATTTTGCGGAAACCGCATTTTACAACGCCAACGCAAACGTATGCGCACGGTGTTGTTTCAACAAGGTATCAAAATACGGATCAGCGTTCGAGGGCGGGTTTAAGCAGCACGACCAGGGCGCCGTGGCCGCCATCGGCACGGTTGGCCACGCAAAAGGCCACGATCTCGTCCTTCTGCACCAGCCAGCTGTGCACCACCGAGCGCAGCACCGGCTCGCCGTTCGGCGAACCGTAGCCGATGCCGTGGATGAGGCGCACGCAGCGCACCCCGCGGCGCATGCTGCGGCGGATGAAGTCGCCCACCTGGCCGCGTGCGATGTCGCGCGTCATGCCGTGCAGGTCGAGTTCGTCCTGGATGGGCCAGTGGCGCTTGCGTAGTTTTTTTACAACATCGGGACCAACGCCCTCCCGCGCATAGCTGAGGGTGGGGTCGTCGTCGAGCAGGCCGTCGACGTCGAACAGGTCGGACAGCGATTCCTGCAGCACCAGGGCGTCGTCTTCTTCCTGGCTCAGGCGGCGCTGTTCCGGCGTGGCGCGCAGCAGGGCTTCCTGCACCGGGCGATACACGTAGCGGTCCGATTCCGGCAGTTTGGTCACGCCGTCCATGGCGCCGCGAAACTCCACGGCGCGTTCACGCGCGATGCGCTCGCGCCGTTCGCGCGCGGCCTGTTCGATGGCGCGCACGCGTTCCTCTTCCTTGAGCTGGTCGCGCAAGGATTTGAGGTCGGCAAAGTCCTTCATGCCCGCCATCGTCAGCCTCCGAACCCTTTATTCGCCCAGGGCTTCCAAATAGCGCTGGGCATCCAGCGCGGCCATGCAGCCGGTGCCCGAGCTGGTGATCGCCTGGCGGTAGATGTGGTCCTGCACGTCACCGGCGGCGAACACACCCGGCACGCTGGTGGCCGTGGCCATGCCCTCGGTGCCGCTGCGGGTCTTGATGTAGCCGTTGTGCATGTCGAGCTGGCCTTCGAAGATCATGGTGTTCGGCTTGTGGCCGATCGCCACGAACAGGCCGTGCACGGTCAGTTCCTTGTCGGCGCCGTTTTCGGTGGATTTCAGTTTCAGGCCGGTCACGCCGCTGTTGTCGCCGACCACCTGGTCCAGGGTGTGGTTCAGTTCCAGCGCAATCTTGCCCTCGGCAACCTTGGCCATCAGGCGGTCGACCAGGATCGGCTCGGCGCGGAACTTGTCGCGGCGGTGGATCAACGTCACCTTGGAGGCGATGCCGGCCAGGTACAGGGCTTCCTCGACCGCGGTGTTGCCGCCGCCGATGACCGCCACTTCCTGGTTACGGTAGAAGAAGCCGTCGCAGGTGGCGCAGGCCGACACGCCGCGGCCCATGAAGGCCTGTTCCGATTCCAGGCCCAGGTACTGGGCCGAGGCGCCGGTGGCGATGATCAGGGCGTCGCAGGTGAATTCGTGCGAGTCGCCGACCAGGCGGATCGGCTTTTCGTTCAAATAGGTCGTGTGGATGTGGTCGAACACGATCTCGGTATTGAAGCGCTCGGCATGCTGCAGCAGGCGCTGCATCAGTTCCGGGCCTTGCACGCCCAGCGGGTCGCCTGGCCAGTTTTCCACATCGGTTGTCGTCATCAATTGACCGCCTTGTTCGACACCGGTGACCAGCATCGGTTGCAGATTGGCGCGCGCGGCGTAGACGGCGGCGCTGTAGCCGGCAGGACCGGAACCGAGGATCAGGACTTTGGCGTGTTTCTTAGTGGTCATGAGAGCAGAGGAATTGATGTGGAAAAATGGAAACTGGGGGCGGGACGCGCAGAATCAAGATAGCGATTTCGTCGTCGAATACAACGCAGATTATAGACGATGATGCGCACGAGCATGAATGATGAGGCCGTCTTGGCACTATATGCCTTAGAATGGCTGAATTCCGCAATCGCGAAGATGAATGCACCACGCAGCATGAGCAAGAAGAGTTCCGCCCCTCCCTCGAATGTCCCCCGCAACACGGCCGGCCGCGCTCCGCTGCCGGGCAGGATTGCGCGCCTCCTGCTGGAAGCGCGCTGGATCGCCATGGCGGTCGCCTTCCTGTACTTTGTCCTGATCCTGCTGAGTTACAACAAGGCGGACCCGGGCTGGTCGCACGCGAACACCGTGCCGCAGATCGCCAACCTCGGCGGCAAGGCCGGCGCCTGGCTGGCCGATTTGCTGCTGTTTATCTTCGGGTTTTCCGCCTGGTGGTGGGGCGGCCTGTTCCTGCGCGCCGTCTGGCGCGGCTACCGGCGCCTGAAAGACACCGACCCGGCGCCGCGCGAACCCGAGCACCAGGACGAATTCATCATCCGCTGGATCGGCTTTGCCCTGATGTTCGCCGGCAGCGTCGGCCTGGAATACCTGCGCATGTGGTCCTGGGATGTCGATTTGCCGCGCGCCCCGGGCGGCGTGCTTGGGCAATTGCTGGGCCATGCCTCGCAGGTGGCTTTCGGCTTTACCGGCGCCACGCTGCTGTTGCTGCTGTTGTTCGGCCTGGGCTTTTCGCTGTTCTTCCAGGTGTCCTGGCTGGCCGTGGCCGAGCGCATCGGCGAGTCGGCCGAGATGACGCTGGACTGGTTCCGCCGCCGCATGGAGGCTGGCGAAGACCGCCGCCAGGGCGAAGCCGCCGCCGTCAAGCGCGACGAAGCCGTGGTCACCGAACGCGCCCGGCACGTGGAGAAGCAGCCGGCGCCGGCCCTGCGCGCCGAGCCCCAGCTGGAACTGAGCAAGGCGGCCGCATCGGCCCCGGTGCGCCCGGCCATGAAAGAGCCGCGCCTGGAGCCGGACGAGGTGCCCGAATACATCGACCTGGACGAGGACTTCAGTACCACCCCGCCTGCGGCCGCGAAGCCGCCGCGCGCGCCGGCCGCTGCCGGTGCAGCCGAGCCGGTGCTGGCGCCGATCAAGATCGAGCCGCAGATGTTGTCGGTGCCGAAAGGCGAGCGTGCCCAGAAAGAGCAGCAGACCCCGCTGTTCCGCGACTTGCCGGGCGACTCGACCCTGCCGCCGCTGGCCCTGCTCGACGAAGCGCCGCCGGCCCAGGAAACCGTGGCCGTCGACGTGCTGGAATTCACGAGCCGCCTGATCGAAAAGAAATTGTCGGACTTCGGCGTCGAAGCCGCGGTCGTGGCCGCCTATCCGGGTCCGGTCGTCACGCGCTACGAAATCGAGCCGGCCACCGGCGTCAAGGGCAGCCAGATCGTGAATCTGGCGCGCGACCTGGCGCGTTCGCTGTCGCTGACCTCGATCCGCGTGGTCGAGACCATTCCGGGCAAGAACTACATGGCGCTGGAACTGCCGAATCCGAAGCGCCAGATCGTGCGCCTGACGGAAATCGTCGGCTCCAAGGTGTATAACGACAGCGCCTCGAACCTGACGGTGGCCCTGGGTAAAGATATTGCCGGCAAGCCGGTGGTGGCCGACCTGGCCAAGATGCCGCACCTGCTGGTGGCGGGTACCACCGGTTCCGGTAAATCGGTCGGCATCAACGCCACCATCCTGTCGCTGCTGTACAAATCCGACCCGGCCGACGTGCGCCTGATCCTGATCGATCCGAAGATGCTGGAAATGTCGGTCTACGAAGGCATTCCGCACTTGCTGGCGCCGGTGGTGACCGACATGCGCCAGGCCGGCCACGCCCTGAACTGGGCCGTGAACGAAATGGAGCGCCGCTACAAGTTGATGTCCAAGCTCGGCGTGCGCAACCTGGCCGGCTACAACACCAAGATTGCCGACGCCACCAAGCGCGAGGAACACATCCCGAATCCGTTCTCGATCATGCCCGACAATCCCGAGCCGCTCGACAAGCTGCCGACGATCGTCATCATCATCGACGAGCTGGCCGACCTGATGATGGTGGTCGGCAAGAAGGTGGAAGAACTGATCGCACGTATCGCCCAGAAGGCGCGTGCCGCCGGCATCCACTTGATTTTGGCAACCCAGCGGCCGTCGGTCGACGTGATTACCGGCCTGATCAAGGCCAACATCCCGACCCGGATCGCGTTCCAGGTATCGTCAAAAATCGACTCACGCACGATTCTCGACCAGATGGGCGCCGAAACCCTGCTCGGCATGGGCGACATGCTCTACATGCCGCCGGGCACCGGCCTGCCGGTCCGCGTGCACGGCGCCTTTGTCTCGGACGAGGAAGTGCATCGAGTTGTAAAACATCTTCAATCGATGGGCGCGCCGAATTACATTGAAGGCATCCTGGAAGGCGGCACGCTGGAAGAGGGCGGCGCCGGCGGCGATGCCGTGGCCGGCGAAGGCGGCGGCGAGTCCGACGCCATGTACGACCAGGCGGTGCAAGTCGTGCTGAAGAACCGCCGCGCCTCGATCTCGCTGGTCCAGCGCCACCTGCGCATCGGCTACAACCGCGCCGCGCGCCTGCTCGAACAGATGGAGCAGAGCGGTGTGGTCAGTCCGATGCAATCGAACGGCAACCGCGACATCCTCGTGCCCGCCACCAGCGCCGAGTAAGCTGTCTGCCAACGGGCAATGGACGCCCACCCTTGCGGCGCGGTATGTAAACCGCCTTTGTAGGGTGGGCTCTCGAGCCCACGCGGTCGTGCGCATGCACACCCCAACGCTAAAAGGACCACAATGACCAAGAATTTAAATAAATACCTCGCCACGCTGATCGCAACCCTGACCATTGCCGGCTCCGCCCACGCCGCCGCCCTCGACCAGTTCAAGACCTTCGTCGCCAACACCAAATCCGCCAAAGGCGAATTCACCCAGCAACAACAACGCAAATCCGCCAACGGCAAGGCCACGCCAGCCTCCAGCGGCAGCTTCGTCTTCGCCCGCCCCGGCAAGTTCATCTGGAACTACCAGAAACCCTACGAACAACTGCTGCAGGCCGACGGCGACCAGCTCTACATCTACGACAAGGACCTGAACCAGGTCACGGTCAGGAAGCTCGGCAACGCGCTCGGCTCCTCGCCGGCCGCTATCCTGTTCGGCAGCAACGACCTGGAAAAGAACTTCACCCTGTCCGAAGCAGGCACCCGCGACGGCCTGGAATGGCTGAACGCCGTACCGAAAGCGCGCGACACCACCTTCGAGCAGATCAGCATCGGCCTGCGCGACGGCATCCCGCAGGCAATGGAACTGAAGGACACCTTCGGCCAGACCTCGGTATTGAAATTCACCAACTTCCAGCGCAACCCGTCGTTGGGCGCCCAGCAGTTCAAGTTCGAGATTCCGAAGGGCGCAGACGTCATCAATAACTGATCTGTGGCGAGCCGTAGGGTGGGCACTCTGTGCCCACGCGGAAGCACGCGTGGTGACAGCACATGTAGGGTGGGCCGGGCCGCGCAAGGCACTCTGTGCCCACGCGGAAGCATGCGTGATGCTCGCCGTTTTAGCACTGCAAAGCAAAGGCTCAGTTAGCGTTCGCAGGTGATCATTTGGATGCGTGTCGACGGTTTCCCAGCGTGTGGTTGATGGGCCGTTAACAATGATCATCGTTCCGCGTGGGCACGGGGTGCCCACCCTACGGGCGCCGTGGATGGCGGCGCCACGAATAGGCAGCACCGCGACTGCATCAAGCGTGCGCGCCCTCATGGACGCCGTGCGCGGGGCGGCGCGATCGGGCATACGCTAAACTAGCGGGATGCACAACCATTCGCACCATTTCGCCATGTACCCGAATTCGCCCCGCACGCCAGGGGCACGCCATGGATGACCTGTTCAAGCACGAACCCGCGGCCCCACTGGCCGAAGCCCTGCGCCCGCGCACCATCGATGAAGTGATCGGCCAGAGTCACCTGCTCGGCCCCGGCAAGCCGCTGAACCTGGTCTTTAAATCCGGCAAACCGCACTCGATGATCCTGTGGGGCCCGCCCGGCGTCGGCAAGACCACGCTGGCGCGCCTGACGGCCTATGCCTTCGACTGCGAATTCATCGCCTTGTCCGCCGTGCTGTCGGGCGTAAAGGACATCCGCGCGTCCGTCGAGCAGGCCGAGCAGTACCTGGCGCGCGGCAAGCACACGATTTTGTTCATCGACGAGATCCACCGCTTCAATAAATCCCAGCAGGATGCCTTGCTGCCCTTCGTCGAATCCGGCCTGGTGACGCTGATCGGCGCCACCACCGAGAACCCCTCGTTCGAGGTGAATTCGGCGCTGCTGTCGCGCTCGCAGGTCTACGTGCTGAAGGCGCTGAACGACGACGAAATGCGCCAGCTGCTCAAGCGTGCGCAGGAGCGGGTATTGAAGCACCTGAGTTTCGATGAGGTCGCCATTAACACCCTGGTCGGCTATGCCGACGGCGACGCGCGCCGCTTCCTGAATCTGCTGGAGCAGACCAAGACCTCGGCCGAAACCTCGGGTATCACCACCATTACCGGCGAGTTCGTCGACAATGCCCTGACCCTGAATTCGCGCCGCTTCGACAAGGGCGGCGACAACTTCTACGACCAGATCTCGGCCCTGCACAAGTCGGTGCGCGGCTCGCATCCCGACGCGGCCCTGTACTGGCTCTGCCGCATGCTCGACGGCGGCGCCGACGCCAAGTACCTGTCGCGCCGCATCGTGCGCATGGCCTGGGAAGACATTGGCCTGGCCGACCCGCGCGCGTTGCAGATCGCGAATGACGCCGCCACCACCTACGAGCGGCTCGGCTCGCCCGAGGGCGAACTGGCGCTGGGGCAGGCCGTCATCTATCTGGCCATTGCCGCCAAGAGCAATGCCGGCTACAACGCCTTCAATGCGGCCATGGCGTTTGTCCGCAAGGACAAGTCGCGCGAGGTGCCGGTGCACCTGCGCAATGCGCCGACCAAGCTCATGAAGGAGCTCGGCTACGGCCACGAATACCGCTACGCGCACGACGAGCCGAACGCGTATGCCGCCGGCGAAACCTACCTGCCCGATGGCATGCCGGAGCCGCGCTGGTACCAGCCGGTGCTGCGCGGGATCGAGGCCAAGGTGGCGGACAAGCTGGCCTTCCTGCGCCAGCTCGACGCCGACGCGCAGGGCGAAGAGAGTTAAGGAAAGGGGTGCTCCAGGCGCCCCTGAACAGCTCATCCGTTACACGCGTAAATCAGGCTTTGGAAAACCTGCCCCCTTGGTACAATTGCGTTTTCGACATACGCCTCGCAGAAGCCGACAATGATAGACATCCAACTCCTCCGCAAAGACATCGACAACGTCGCCGCCCGCCTGGCGACCCGCAAGTTCCAGCTCGACGTGAGCGCCTTCAATGCCCTGGAAGCCGAACGCAAGGCCATCCAGATCCGCACCGAAGAGCTGCAGGGCAAGCGCAACTCGCTGTCCAAGCAGATCGGCATGCTCAAGGGCAAAGGCGAAGACACGAGCGCAGTGATGGCCGAAGTGGCCGGCCTGGGCGACGAGCTGAAAGCGAACGAGGTCTCCCTGGCTGATGTCCAGCGCAAGATGGCCGAGTTCATGGAAGCGATTCCGAACCTGCCGCACGAATCGGTCCCAAGCGGCACTGACGAAACCGGCAACGTCGAAGTGCGCAAGGTCGGCACGCCGCCGAGCTTCGACTTCGAAGTGAAGGACCACGTCGACATCGGCGAAAAGCTGGGCCTGGACTTCGACACCGCCACCAAGCTGACCGGCTCGCGCTTCTCGGTGATGAAGGGCGGCATCGCGCGCCTGCACCGCGCGCTGGCCCAGTTCATGCTGGACACCCACACCGACAAGCACGGCTACCTTGAATGCTACACTCCGTACATGGTGAATGCCGATTCGCTGCGCGGCACCGGCCAGTTACCGAAGTTCGAGGAAGACCTGTTCTCGGTGAAAAAGGGCGGCGCGGAAGGCGAGGGCGAGACCTTCTACCTGATCCCGACTTCGGAAGTATCGCTGACCAACATCGTGCGCGACGAGATCGTGCCGCTCGACCAACTGCCGATCCGCATGACCGCGCATACCCCATGCTTCCGTTCGGAAGCGGGCAGCTACGGCCGCGACACGCGCGGCATGATCCGCCAGCACCAGTTCGACAAGGTCGAGATGGTGCAGGTAGTGCATCCTGAGCAGTCGTACGCGGCGCTGGAAGAAATGGTCGGCCACGCCGAGTTCATCCTGCAATCGCTGGGCCTGCCTTACCGCGTGATGGCGCTGTGCACCGGCGACATGGGCTTTGGTGCGGCCAAGACCTACGACCTGGAAGTCTGGCTGCCGGCACAGAACACCTACCGCGAGATTTCCTCGCTGTCGAATACGGAATCGTTCCAGGCCCGCCGCATGGGCGCGCGCTTCCGCAATGCCCAGAACAAGCCTGAGCTGCTGCATACGCTCAATGGCTCGGGCCTGGCGGTCGGCCGTACCCTGGTGGCGGTGCTGGAGAACTTCCAGCAGGCCGACGGCAGCGTGATCATTCCGGAAGTGCTGCGTCCGTACATGGGCGGGCTGGAGCGCTTGACCGCTGCTTGACGTGTGGCGGGGAAGGGCCGATTCGGTTGAAACGAATTAGCTCTTCCGTTTTCGGTAGAGGCTGGCTATAATGCGTGTCTCTTGCAGCGACCACGCCGCAGTGAATCAGGAGAGGTGGCAGAGTGGTCGAATGTACCTGACTCGAAATCA
>NZ_JAULSI010000004.1 GCF_030711405.1 Massilia brevitalea | reverse complement strand
CCCACACTTATCGACTGTTAATTGTTAAAGAACTTATTCGGCACTGCTTGCTGCGTTTCGACAAATCGTTTTGTTTGTCAGCAGCAGAGGGACAGAAGTATAAACAGCTTCGTGATACTCGTCAACCTCTTTTTTGCTACACCGCAGAATCTGCGGTTCTCGTTGCTACTTCAACTACTTGATTTCGTTGTCGTTTTTGCGAGGAGGCGAACTATAGCAAACCGTATGCGCTTGCGCAAGGGCTTACACCGCATTGTCGTATTCAGCCTTCGCGGCCAGGAAACGGCGCAGCGCCGTGTCCGGGTCCAGGCCCGCCATCAGCATGTTCACGATCTCCTTCTTGTCCTCGCTCGTCACCTTGGCACAGGCCTCGCGGTGCGAACAGAAATAAGCGTACCAGGACACTTCGGCCGGGCGCTCCTTGCGCGGCTTCAGGTTTCTCGGCACTGCCGCGCGGGCCTGGGCGACATACGCGCCCAGCTTGGCCAATGCGGCTGACCAGTCGGCGCCGGCGATTCCCCGATCATCACTATTCGGCTCCCTGCCCGACACGTCTTTCACGACCAGGCGCGCCAGGTCGGGCACCCCGGCCGCTTCGCAAAAGCGCGCGACGAATGCCAGCTTCGGCCGAATCCCCACAGGCACCGCATGCCCCAGCGTTTCGTCATGCGGATACATGAGGCGGCCGCGCTCCAGCACCTCCGCATAGCCGATCGGTAGCGGCCCGTTCGAACGCACATGCTGCACCAAAGCCTCGACCAGCCGCGCACCCACATCGATGTCGGTGATCGTGAAGGGGATACCCGACTCCCTGCTGTCTGACATAAAGACCTCTCGATAAAGGAAGCATCTTAACAAGATCCCGCGCACCGCCCAGGCAAAACGCGTCGTTGGCAGATATTCATCCATGGCTGGCATCTCCATGAACCCATGGGTCACTACAATGCCGGGCTGCTTTCAAATGCTGGACAACTTCAACAGGACAGGACATGCGTTTTAGCTTTCTCCCTATCGCACTGGCGGGTGCGCTTGCCCTTCCGGCTGCGGCTGCGGCCGATCCGCTCGACGATGCGATCACGCGCGAGATGGCGCGCCGTCACCTGCCCGGCGTGGCGGTCGCCGTCATCAAGGACGGCAGGATCGTGCGCGAAAAAGGATATGGCCTGGCGAACGTCGAACACGGCGTACCGGTCACGCCGCAGACCGTTTTCCAGTCCGGCTCGGTCGGCAAGACCTTTACCGCGGCCCTGGTCCTGCTGCTAGCGCAAGACGGCAAACTGAGACTGGACGACCCGGTGTCGCGCCATCTCGACGGCACGCCACCCGCCTGGGCGGGCATCACCATCCGCCACCTCCTCACCCATACCGCGGGACTCGGCGACCCTTACCAGAAGATCGACCTGCGCAAGGACTATAGCGACGACGAACTGATCGCCCTCGAAGCGACGCTGCCCCTGCTGTCCGCTCCCGGCGAGCGCTTCGACTACAGCAACCTGGGCTACCACCTGCTCGGCTTCATCTGCACGAAGGTGGGCGGCACGTTCTGGGGCGACCAGGTGCGCGAGCGCATCTTCGCGCCGCTCGGCATGGGTGCGCGCGTGATCAGCGAGGCCGATATCGTGCCGCATCGCGCGGCTGGCTATGAGTGGGCGAACGGCAAACTGAAAAACCAGGATTGGGTGTCGCCAAGCCTGAACCGCACTGCAGACGGCGCGCTGTACCTGACTGCCCGCGACCTCGCCTTGTGGGACCAGGCGCTCGATGGCGACCGAATCCTGGGCAAGGACCTGCGCACCGCCAGCTTCACGCCGCCGCGCCTGGCTGACGGCAGCACCAGCCCGTATGGCTTTGGCTGGTACGTCGGCGCCCAGAATGGCCGCCGCACCGTCCTGCATGGCGGGGCCTGGCAAGGCTTCAAGACCGTCATCAATCGCTACGTCGACGACAGGCTGACCGTGATTGTCCTGGCCAACTCCGCCAACGCGCGCCAGGGCAAGCTGGCCGACATGATCGCGGCCCACTACGTGCCCGCCCTGGCAGTCACGCGTGCGCAGGCAATCGCCGATACCGATCCTGCCGGGACGGCACGGGTACGCGCCGTCGTCCAGCAACTCGCCGCCCGCCGCATGCCGGACGGTTTGTCCGACACGCAGCGCCAGCGCTTCACGCCGCAGTGGATCGGCATCGTGGCCGACGAAATCGCGAATGCCGGTCCGCTCGCCGGCGTCGAACTGCTGGCGCGCAGCAGCGAGAGCGGCGGCCAGCGCTTGCGCTACCGCTTCAATTTCCGCGACGAGAACTTCATCGTCTCGATGACCTTGGGCGCGAGCGGAACCATCGAGGGCCTCGGCCTGTCGCTGGAATAAGCAAGCGCCTTATTCCAGGACCAGGTTGCGCGACTCGACGTCTACGCACAGGATGGCGATGGCGCCAATCGCCAGGAAGCCGGCCAGCATCGCCAGCGCCAGCGTGAAGTGGGTCGCCATCACCGGGGCCACGATCGCCGGCGCAAACAGCCCGCCGAAGCGCGCCACGGCGCCGGCCAGGCCCATGCCGCTCGCGCGCAAATCGGTCGGATACACCTCGGGCGTAAAGGCATACAGCGCGCCCCAGGTGCCGAGCAGCGCGAAACTCATCAGGAGGGTTGAGCCCACCACCACGGCCGTGGCGCTGCCGAAGCTGTAGAACATGCAGCCGATCGCGCTCAGCACCAGGAAGCCGACCAGCGTCGGCTTGCGCCCCCAGCGCTCGACGCCGTAGGCCGACAGCGCGAAGCCGGGCAGCTGCACCAGCGCCAGCAGGATCAGGAACTCCTGGCCGCGCATAAAGCCGAAGCCCTCTGCGCTGAGCCGCACCGGCAGGTAGACGAACACGCCGTAGTAGGCAATCGAAATCAGCATCCACGCCAGGAACAAGGACACGCTGCGGCGCCGCAGCTGCGACGAGAACAGCGCCGCCATCGAATGCTTGACCGGGGTTTCCGCGTGCAGCGGCGGGATCGTCACCTGGCGCCCGTTCACCTTGGCCACCCGCTGCAGCACCGCGCGCGCCTGTTCGCCCATGCCGCTGCGGTTCAGGTACATGGGCGACTCGGGCACCGACAGGCGCAGCACCACGCCCACCAGCGCCGGCAAGCCGGTCACGAAAAAGATCACGCGCCAGGCATCGTCGCCCCAGCGCACCGCCACCAGGGCCAGGACCGCCAGCAAGATCGTGCCGACCGCCCAGAAGGATTCGAGCAGTACCAGCCAGCACCCGCGGCGGTCGCTGGGCAGGAACTCGGCCATCATCGTGTAGTCGACTGGCAGCGTGCCGCCGACGCCGATGCCGGTAAAGAAGCGCAGCACCAGCAGCCAGGTGAAGTCCGGCGCAAAGGCCGATGCCACGCCGAAGCAGGCGTCCAGCACCACGGCGGCCAGCAGTACCGGCCGGCGCCCGATGCGGTCCGCCAGGCGCCCGAAGGCAAAGGCGCCGATCAGCATCCCGACGAAAAAGACCGTGCCCGTTTCCAGCGCCTGGGGCATGGCGATGCCGAAGGTCTTGGCGATCGACGGCGCGCTGAAGCCGATCGACAGCACCTGCATGGCGTCGGCCATCCAGACCAGGCCGAAGATCACGAACAGCCGGTACTGGAACTTGCCGACACCGGCAGTCCGAATGCCCTGCTCTACCGTCATGTTCGTTGCCGTCATCGTGTGATCCCCGCTTTACCGATCGTTAAATTACAAAACGCATGCGCATGAAAAAAGCCCGCCGTAGCGGGCTTGTCGAATCGATGCTGCCGCCGTCAGCCGGCAAACGGCGTCTCCGCCACGCCCTTTACGCCAGGACGCAACAGTACCACGCTCCCGGCCTCGCCGCCCGTGCCCGGGTCGATCGAAGTCACCAGCAGAGTGTCCAGCAGCGGACCGCCGAAGGCGCACATCGAGGGCTTGGCCATCGGCAGCGCGATCTCGCGGTCCAGCCGGCCGTCCGGCGTGAAGCGCTGAACCACACCGCCGTCGTTGGCGCAGCTCCAGTAGCAGCCGTCGGCGTCGACCGCCGCGCCGTCGGGCCGTCCCTTCTGGCCGCTCAGGTCAAGGAAGACGCGCTGGCCGTGGGGCGTGCCGCTGTCGATGTCGTAGTCGAAGGCCCACACGGTGCGCCTGAGCGGATGCGAATCCGACAGGTACATCGTGCGCCCGTCTGGCGACCAGGCCAGCCCGTTCTGGGTCAGCATCTGCGACACGAACGGCCCGCGCAGCCCGTCCGCGCCGCCGTAGCTGTACAAGCCACCCACTTCGCGCGCGGCGCCCATGTCCATGAACATGGTGCCGCTCCAGAAGCGCCCCTGGCGGTCGCAGCGGCCATCGTTGAAGCGCATGCCCTCGCCCAGTTCGGCCTCGGGAAGCGCAGCCAGCCGGCTCGCCTGCGCCAGGCCGTCTTCGCCCAGCTGCAGGCGGAAGATCCCGGTCTGCATGCCGGCCACCAGCCCGCCGCCCTCGGCCGCCGCGATACAGGCCACCATTTCCGGCGCCAGCCAGCTGCGCAGCGTGCCGCCGGCGTGGTCCATGCGCCAGATGCGCCGCGCCGGGATGTCGACCCAGTACCAGGCTTCTTCCCCGGCGTGCCACAGCGGGCTTTCGCCGGTGGCGCAGTGCACGCCGGGGATGCGTTCGATGTCCATGCTGCTCCTTACAGGTCGGTGATCTCGCGGTGCGCCGGCACCAGCGCCTTCATCACGCACCAGGCCACCAGGTAGGCCAGCGCGCAGATCGAGAACATGATCATATAACCGGTCTGCAGCTGGCCCAGCGCGCCGTAATGGTCGAATAGGCCGCCACCGAGCTTGGTGAGCAGCACGCCGCCCAGGCCGCCGGCCATGCCGCCGATGCCGACCACCGAGCCGACGCTGTGTTTCGGGAACATATCGGAAACGGTGGTGAACAGGTTGGCCGACCAGGCCTGGTGCGCCGACGCGCCGATGCCGATCAGGATCACCGGCACCCAGTAGCCGAGATAGCCGAGCGGCTGCGCGGCCAGCACCACCAGCGGGAACAGGGCGATCAGGAGCATGGCGCGCATGCGGCCCTGGTAGATGTTGTAGCCGCGGTTGAGGAACCAGGTCGGCAGCCAGCCGCCGCCGACGCTGCCGATCATGGTCATGCTGTACAGGACCGCGAGCGGCACGACCATGTCCGGCCCCGACAACCCGTACTGGGCCGACATGTACTTGGGCAGCCAGAACAGGAAGAACCACCACACGCCATCGGTCATGAACTTGCCGAAGGCGAAGGCCCAGGTCTGGCGGTAGCCGAGCAGCTTGAACCAGGAGGCCTTCGGGGCGTCGGCCGATGGCGCGGCGGCGGGAACAACAGGCGTATCGCTGTTGATGTAGGCGAGTTCGCCCGCACCCAGGCGGCGCTGGCGTTCCGGCGTATCGTACAGCCAGATCCACAGGCCCATCCAGATGAAGCCGATCGCACCGACGGCGATGAAGGCGGCTTGCCAGCCCCAGTATTCCGCGATCAGCGGCACCGACAGCGGCGCCAGCACGGCGCCGACGTTGGCGCCGGAGTTGAAGATACCGGTGGCAAACGAGCGCTCGCGCTTCGGAAAATATTCGGCGGTGGCCTTGATCGCGGCCGGGAAGTTGCCGGCCTCGCCCAGCGCCAGCACCGCGCGCCCGACCATGAAGCCGACGACCGAGACCGGCACGGCGGCCAGGCCGAGGGTGGTCAGCAGGCTGTTGACGGCGGTGCCGACGCCGATGGCGTAGGCATGGCCGATGGCGCCCAGCGACCAGACGATGATCGCCAATACATAGGCGCGCTTGGTGCCCATGCGGTCGATCACGCGGCCGGCGAACAGCATCGATATCGCGTACACGAACTGGAAGGTCGCGGTGATGTTCGCGTAGTCGGTATTCGTCCAGCCGAATTCCCTGGTCAGCACCGGCGCGAGCAGGCTCAGGACCTGGCGGTCGAGATAGTTGATGGTGGTGGCGAAGAACAGCAGCGCGCAGATCGTCCAGCGATACCTGCCCACCACCGTTGTACGCTCCGGTGTGAAGCTCATGACTTGCTGATTCATGGATCAGTTCTTTTCAAGTGAGACAGCCGGCGTCTCCTCCGGCTGGTGCAGCAATCGACTTACACTATCAATTCGCGGTTTTCAGCTCTCCATCGTGCACACGCGCCAGACGCAGCGGATTGTCGTCGCGCAGCGCCTGCGGCAGCAAGGCGTCGGGCAGGTTCTGGTAGCACACCGGGCGCAGGAAACGGTCGATGGCGGTGGCGCCGACCGAGGTCGTGCGGCTGTCGCTGGTGGCCGGGAACGGGCCGCCATGCACCATCGCATGCGACACCTCGACGCCGGTCGGGAAGCCGTTGAACAGCACGCGCCCCGCCTTGCGCTCCAGGATCGGCAGCAGCTGCGCGGCCAGCGGATAGTCGGCTTCCTGCACGTGCACGGTGGCCGTTAGCTGGCCATGCAGCTGTTCGGCCGCCGCCAGCATCTGCTCGTTGCTGTCGAAGCGCACCACCAGCGCGCAAGGGCCGAAGACCTCGTCCTGCAGCTCCGGATTGGCCAGGAAGTCGCCGGCCACGCATTCGTACAGCGCCGCCTGGGCCGCGCAGCCGATGCCTTCCGTGGAACCTTGCGCCACCAGGCGCAGGCCGGCGCTACCCGTCAGGCGCGCGGTGCCGCTGCCATAGGCGTCGTGGATGCCGGCGGTGAGCATGGTGCCGGCGCCCTTGCCTGCCAATGCTTCCCTGGCGGACGCCATGAAGGCGTCCAGCGCCGGGCCGTCGACCGCGAATACCAGGCCGGGGTTGGTGCAGAACTGACCGACGCCCAGTGTCAGCGAATCGACGAAGCCCTGGGCCAGGCCGGCGGTGTTTTCCAGCGCGGCGGGCAGCAGGAACACCGGGTTCACGCTGCTCATCTCGGCATACACCGGGATCGGTTCCGCACGCGCCGCAGCGGTGCGCATCAGCGCGGTGCCGCCGGCGCGCGAGCCGGTGAAGCCGACCGCCTTGATCGCCGGGTGCGCCACCAGTTGCTGGCCGATGGTGCGGCCATCGCCGAACAGCATCGAGAACACGCCTTCCGGCATGCCGGTGTCGAGCGCGGCGCGCTGCACGGCGCGGCCGACCAGTTCCGAGGTGCCGAGGTGGGCGCCGTGCGCCTTCACCACCACCGGGCAGCCTGCAGCCAGTGCCGATGCGGTATCGCCGCCCGCCACCGAGAACGCCAGCGGGAAGTTACTCGCGCCGAAGACGGCGACCGGGCCGAGGCCGATCTTCGCCAGGCGCAGGCTCGGGCGCGGCGGAGCGCGGTCCGGCAGCGCGCTGTCGATCGTCGCGCCGAGGAAGTGGCCGTCGCGGACGACTTTGGCGAACAGGCGCAGCTGGTTCACGGTGCGCATGCGCTCGCCCTCCAGGCGCGCGGCAGGCAGGCCGGTTTCCAGGCCGGCGCGTTCGATCAGCTCCGGGCCGATGGCCAGGATCTGCTCCGCCACCGCTTCCAGGAAGCGCGCGCGCTGCTCCAACGGCAGGTTGCGGTAAGGGTCGAAGGCTGCGGCGGCCAGTTGGCAGGCGCGCTCCACGTCTTCGCCAGTGGCCTGGCCGAAGCCGGGTGCGAACTCGGCGCGCGTGGCCGGGTTGTAGGCCAGCTGCTCGCCGCCGCTGCCGCGCACCAGCGCGCGGCCAATGATCATGTCGCCAGTGATCGCCATGGCTTACAGGGTCTTTTGCTGCTTGTTGATCAGGGCCAGCAGCATCTCGTCTTCCGCCGCGGTCAGGTCGGTCAGCGGAGCACGCACCGGGCCGGCGCCATGGCCGACCAGGCGTGCGCCGGCCTTGATGATGCTGACGGCGTAGCCGGCCTTGCGGTTGCGGATCTCCAGGTAAGGCAGGAAGAATTCGTCGAGCAGGCGGTTGGTGGTGGCGGTGTCGCCGGCGGCGGTGGCGTGGTAGAAGTCCATCGCCAGTTGCGGCACGAAGTTGAACACGGCCGACGAGTACACCGGGGTACCCAGGGCCTTATAGGCGCCGGCATACACTTCCGCGGTCGGCAGGCCGCCCAGGTAGCTGAAGCGGTCGCCCATGCGGCGCCAGATCGCGACCATCAGTTCGATGTCGCCGATGCCGTCCTTGAAGCCGATCAGGTTCGGGTTGCGCTCGGCCAGCTTGGCCAGCGAGTCGGGGCTCAGGCGGCACTGGGCGCGGTTGTAGACCACCACGCCGATGTCCACCGAGCGGCACACCGCTTCCACGTGGGCGACCAGGCCGTCCTGGCTGGCTTCGGTCAGGTAGTGCGGCAGCAGCAGCAGGCCTTGCGCGCCCTGGCGTTCGGCTTCCTGTGCATGGGCGATGGCCTGGCGGGTCGGGCCGCCGACGCCGGCCAGGATGGCCACGTTCGTGTTGGCGCAGGTGTCGACCGCGGTCTTGACGATCTGGCCGTACTCTTCGCCGGCCAGCGAGAAGTATTCGCCGGTGCCGCCGGCGGCGAACAGCGCGGTGGCGCCGTAAGGGGCCAGCCACTCGAGGCGCTTGGCGTAGCCGGCCGCGTTGAAATCGCCGTTGGCGTCGAAGTCGGTGATCGGGAAGGACAGCAGGCCGTGCGACAAGACTTTCTGTAATTCGAGTGGGTGCATTGCGGGTCTCCAGGACTGGTTATAAATGACAGGTAGGGGCATAAGTAGAAACGCCTACCGCGTCAGGTTGTAAGTCATCGTACAACTGAAAGGATGGCCTCGCAAGCAAAAGTTTCGATTTTTTAATTGATTTGTGATTCCAGGCGGCGCTGTGCCTGTACCAGCCGTTCACGGCTGTTCGACAAATGGGTGCGCATCGCGGCGCGTGCCGCTTCCGGGTCGCGCCGTTCGATGGCGCGGTAGATATCGTCGTGCTCGCGGCTGACGCGCTCGAGGAAATCGGCCGGCTTGTCCTGCTCCAGCTCGGCCGTATTCAGGCGCGCACGCGGGATGATGGTATTGCCCAGCTGGCCCAGGATATCGACGAAATAGCGGTTGCCGGTGCTCTGCGCAATCAGCAGGTGGAAGCGCTTGTCGGCCTCCACCGCCGAGCGGCCGACCGCCATCGCATCCTGCATCTCGGCCAGCGCCGCGCCCAGCTCCCCTACCTGCTCGTCGCTGCGGCGCACGGCGGCCAGGCCGGCGGTTTCGCTCTCCACCGCGATGCGCAGTTCGAGGATGGCGAGCACGTCGCGCAGGGTCAGGATGCGCTCGGCGTCGAAGCCCAGCCCGGCCTGCGGCGGCTCGAGCACGAAGGTGCCGATACCGTGCTTCGTCTGCACCAGGCCCGATGCCTGCAGATGCGAGATCGCCTCGCGCACCACGGTGCGGCTGACGCCGTGATGCGACATCAGCGAAGACTCGGTCGGCAGCTTTTCGCCCGGCTTGAGCAGGCCCTGGCGGATGCTGCTGCCGATGTGTTCGACCACGCCCTGGGCGAGGTTGCGGGGCTTGCGCTGGGCAGGAATCATGAGATGGAGGTAGATAAATAGGTCCGCTGATTATATCGCATGACAAGTCGTCTGACATCTTATGACAAGATGTCTTGATTGCGCGGCAAGGCCGACGCTGCGCGATCGCTCGCGGCCTGACCGCTTGATAAATTGGTCAGGCCAAAATAGAATCGTGCAAACTTCAGGAGTCTGCCGATGTCACGTTTCGCCCGCTTCGCACCCTTTGTCTTCGCGGCAGCCGCCGGCGCCAGCCATGCAGCCGCCCTGCCCGACCGCGTGATTCTGGTCGGCGACTCCACCATGGCCAGCACCACCGGCTATGGCGACGCCCTGTGCGCGCGCTTCACGCCGGAGACGGCCTGCGTCAACATGGCGCGTGGCGGACGCAGCTCGGGCAGCTTCCGCGCCGAGGGCCGCTGGGACGAAGTGCAAGCCCTGCTGCGCGACGGCGCCGGCTTTCGCACCACCTATGTACTGATCCAGTTCGGCCACAATGACCAGCCGGGCAAGCCGGGCCGCTCGACCGACTTCGCCACCGAATTCCCGGCCAACATGACGCGCTACGTGAGCGAGGCGCGCGCGCTCGGCGGCACGCCGGTGCTGGTCACGCCGCTGACCCGGCGCAGCTTCAAGGCCGGCTACGTGCACAACGACCTGGCGCCCTGGGCCGGCACGGTGCGCAGCATCGCCGGGGCCACGCACACGCCGCTGGTCGACCTGAATGCGCTGTCGCTGGCCGCGGTCCAGGCCATGGGGCCGAAGGAGGCCGACAAGCTCGCGCGCACGGGCGCCAACTTCGACTATACCCACGTCGGCCCGCTCGGCGCCGAGCGCTTTGCCCAGATCATGGCGCAGGAACTGGCGCGCCAGGTGCCGGCCCTGGCTCCCACCTTGCGGAGTGCGCCTTGAACGCGCGCGTCGCGGCATTGGCGCTCGCCGCCACCGTTTCGTCGTTCGCTTCCGCTTCCGCCAGCGCCGCCGCCACGCCAGGCGCGCAGGCCGAACGCCAGCACGCACCGCCCGACGGCTGGGCTGCGCAGGAAGGCGGCACACGCGGCGGCGCCCTGGCCGATCCTGCCCACGTGTACACGGTGCGCGATCGCGCCGGGTTGGTCGCCGCGCTGGAAGCGCCTGCGCCGGCCCGCATCGTGCGCGTGGCTGCCAGCATCGACATGAGCGAAGGCCGCGCCTTTATCAGCAGCGACGACCAGACCCGGCGCGGCACCGTGCGCATCCCGCCGAATACCACCCTGGTCGGCGTGGCCCCAGGCGCCGGCTTCGTCAACGGCAGCCTGGCGGTGGCGAATGTGTCGCAGGTCGTGATCCGCAACCTGGCCATCCGCAACCCCTGCGACGTCGGCCCGCGCTGGGACCCAAACGATGGCGCCAAAGGCAACTGGAACTCGCTGTTCGACGGCATCACCGTCGCCGGCTCGCACCATGTGTGGATCGACCATAACAGCTTTACCGATGCGCCGGACACCGACGACAGGCAGCCAGTGGAGAACGGCATGCGCAAGCAGTGCCACGACGGCGCGCTCGACATCACGCAGGGCTCGGACTTCGTCAGTGTTACCTACAACCGATTCGCCCTGCACGAAAAGAACATGCTGATCGGCGCCGGCGACCGGGCCAGTGGCGACGCCGGACACCTGCGCGTGACCCTGAAGGGCAATCTGTTCGAACACGTGGCCGAGCGCGCGCCGCGTGTGCGCTACGGCCAGGTCCACCTGCTGAACAATTATTACGTGGGCGACCGCAAGCACCCTGTCTACCACCACGGCTACAGCATCGGCGCAGCCCACGCGTCGCGCATCGTGTCCGATGCGAACGTGTTCGACATCGCCGGCGCCGAGCGGTGCAGCCAGGTCGTGCACGACCCGGCGTCCAGCCCGGGCATTTTCACCGACAAGGGCTCGCTGCTGAACGGCCGGCCGCTGCTCGACTGCCCATTCGGCGGCGATCCCGGATGGCGCGTGCCGTATGCCTTTACCACCCTGCCGGCACGCGAGGTGGCGCGCCATGTACAGGCGCAGGCCGGACCGCGCAAGCTGGAGGAAGCTGCGAGCAGCTTCGTCGAGGCGCGCCTGGTGCCGGCCGAAGGCGCACCGTTTGTGCTGCGCGCGCGCCAGAGCGGCGCCGACTGGCAAGGCGCCAGCCTGCGCCTGCTCGATGGCGGCAAGGTATTGCAGGTCGAGTTGCTGGCCGCGCGCGGCGGCGCCGTCGAACGCCTGAAACAGATACGCCGCCGCGCCCCGCCTGCCGGCGCGCCGCTGGTGCTGCGCTTCGGCGCCGGCGATGGACAGCTGGCCGCGTTCGTGAACGGCGAACGCGTCACCAGCGCGCTCGCAGCCGCCCTGTCCGCCACACAGGCGCCCGCTGCAGACGCCGGACCGCACACGCTGCTCGGCCTGCGTTCGGGCGGGGACGGCGCGCCAGCAGGCGTGAGCGTGCAGCTGGGCGACGACCGCTTGCTGCTGCAGGCCGGCGATGCGCCCGAACCGGTGCGCGTCGGCGCGACCTCGGCCTTTGCGGCGCAGGCCGCAGATCCGCACATCGCCTCGGTCGAGGTGCGTGACGGCGCCCTGCGCGTAACGCCGCATGCGCAGGGGCGTACCAGTGTCACCGTTACCAGCGTCGACGATCTCTGGGTGCACACGGTATTCGGTGTGGAGGTCGGCGCGCCCTTCGCCGCACCAGCTTCGTCCGCGCTACCTGCAGGTTCAAGTGCGTCGCCTGCACAGAACGAACGCGGCGTGCCGCCCGACACGCCCCTGCGCCTCGCGTTTGCGCAGGCGCCCCAGCTCACCGGCCAGGGCAGCGTGCGCATCTACCGCAGCCGCGACCGCCTTCTCGTGGCCACGATTCGCCCTGGCGAAACCGTGGCTGCCATCGGTCCGCCGCCGCGCCAGCGCCTGGTGCGCCAGCACCAGATCACCGTGCAGGACAATGAGCTGCGCGTGCGCCTGCCGCAACTGCTCGACTACGATACCAAGTACGAGGCCGTGGTCGACAGCCAACTGCTGCGGGCCGGCAGCTTCCCGGGTGCGCGCTGGTCCTTCCGTACGGCGCGCTATAAGCCGGTGGGCGACAGCATCACGGTCGACGACAACGGCCGCGCCGACTTCCGCACCGTGCAGGGTGCGCTCGACTACGCCATGGGCCTGCCACGCGAGCAGGCGCTGACGGTGAACGTGCGTGACGGCGTGTACCCGGAATTGCTCTACCTGCGCGACAAGGACAAGCTCAGTCTGCGCGGGGCCAGCCGCGAAGCGACCATCATCCGCGCCGCCAACAGCGACACGCGCAACCCTGGCTCGGGCACCGGCCAGCTGCCGGGCGCGCCGGGCGTGCTGGGTGGGCGCGCGCTGTTCCTGGCCCAGGACAGCGACCTGCTCGAGATCCGCGACATCGCCCTGCATAACACCACGCTGCGCAGCGACGGCCACTCGGCCCAGGCCGAAACCCTGTTCTTCAGCAGCGATGCTGGCCGGCTGGCGGTGCGCAATGCCCACTTCATCAGCGAGCAGGACACCCTGCAGCTGACCGGCTATGCGTGGTTCTACCGGTCGCTCGTCGAAGGCAACGTCGATTTCATCTGGGGGAACAACCGGGCCGCGCTGTTCGAGGAGAGCGAACTGCGCACGGTGGGCGACAGCGCGAATCCGGACAGCGGCGGCTATCTGGTGCAGGCGCGCACCGTGGGGCCAGACGAGCCGGGCTTCATTTTCCTGCGCTCGCGCCTGACGCGCGGGCCGGGACCGGCGGGGAACATGCCGCCGCCTGGGGCGACCTATCTGGCGCGCTCGCCGGGTACGGCGAATACCTGGGACAACGTCGCCTTTATCGAATGCAAGGTCGGGCCGCACATGGCGGCGGATGCCTGGCTGCGCAAGCCGGTGCCGAATCCGGCGCAGGGTGGCTGGCGCGAGTATGGGAACAAGATGGAGGATGGGCAGTCGCGCAGCTTTGGCGGTGCGCAGCTGAGCCGGGAAGAAGCGGCGCGCCTGTCGAGCCGGGCTGAAGTGTTCAAAGGGCGCAACTGGAATCCGCAGCCCTAGTCCGCGCGATCTTGAGCGGACCATTTGCATGTGCAGTATCGTAGGGTGGGTACTTGTACCCACCTGGCGGTACCATCGCACCGTCACCCCTTGCACGAGGCACGAGTTGACCGAGGTGAATCGGTGGGTACAAGTACCCACCCTACCGCGTGGACACCCCTGTGCACGCTGCCTTACCCCTTGCCAACCACGCGACCGATCGACCGCGGCAGCGCGCGATATCCAGGTATCCATCCTCCTGCAAGACGCTTGACACTATCGTTTACAGGTGTAATCATCACTCCAAGATTACAACTGTAAATGGTGCTGTCATGTCGAATCCCCCTTCAACCGATCCTGTAGCGAACATCAGCGACGCCGAGTCGCACGTGATGGAAGTCCTCTGGCGCGCGCCGGGGCCGATCGTGGCCGAGCAGGTCGTGGTCGCCCTGTCCGAGAGCCAGCACTGGCAGAGCGCCACCGTCAAGACCCTGCTGAACCGCCTGCTCAAGAAAGGCGCCATCGCGGCGCAAAAGGATGGGCGGCGCTTCCTGTACCACGCGGTGCTGCCGCGCGAAGCCTGGCTGGCGCGCGAGAGCGAGAGCCTGGTGCAGCGCCTGTTCGGCGGACGCATCGCGCCGCTGGTCGCCCACTTCGGCAGCCAGCGCAAGCTGTCGCAGGCCGATTTGCAGGAGCTGCGCCAGCTGATCGACACACTCGACGACGGCCAGCGTGATGGGAAGTGATCTGATCTCACCGCTCCTGCGCGTGGCGCTGATCACGTCCACCGCGGTCGCGCTGCTGCTCCTCGTGCGCAAACCCTTACTGCGCCAGTTCGGCGCCGCGCTGGCCTACGCCGCCTGGCTGATCGTGCCGCTGGTCGCCGCGGCCGCGCTGCTGCCAGCTTACGCACGCCCGCAACTCTTGTTTGTGCAGGCGCCGTATGCGGTCCAGGCCCTGGTCCAGCAAGCCGCGCCGGCCGCCTTGCCCGCTCAGGCCGACTATCTGGCGGTCGTGTGGGCCGCCGGCACGCTGGTCTCGCTGCTTTGGCTGATCGTCGCTCACCACGCCTTCCTGCGCCGCGCCGGACCGTTGACGCGCAAAGGAAACGTTTATGTCAGCGCCGCCGCCGTGGGTCCTGCTTCGATGGGCCTGCTGCGTCCGAGGATCGTTGTACCGCACGACTTCGCCGAGCGCTACACGCCAGCCGAGCAGGCCCTGGTCATCGCGCACGAGCAGGTCCATATCGCGCGCCGCGACGCCATCGCGAACCTGGCCGCTGCGCTGTTCGGGTGCCTGTTCTGGTTCAATCCGCTGGTCCACCTGGGTGTGCGCGCCATGCGCCAGGACCAGGAACTGGCCTGCGATGCCGCGGTCGCGCGGCGCCATTCCCGGCAACGGCGAATCTATGCCGAGGCCCTGCTCAAGTCCCACACCGGCCCGTTACACGTCGGCGCCGGCATCCACTGCCACTGGCAATCGCCCCACCCAACCAAGGAGCGCATCATGCAATTGCAGCACACCACGCCTGGAAAAGTTCGCCGCAGCGCCGGCCGCATCGTCCTTGCCCTGCTGGCCGCAGGGACCTTCGGCGCCACGCTGAGCGTGCACGCAGGGCAGGCGCAGGCGGCGGGCAGGTATTCGATCGCCCTGTTCGTCAAGGCCGGCAGCAATACGGAGGCGCCGTTCCGGATCGAGGCGGATGCGTTTGGCAAGCGCGATGACGAATTCGCCGTTCCGCGCGTGGTGGCCGAGACAGGCAAGCCGTTCAGCGTGGCGTCGGAAGGCTGGCGCGCCGAAGTCACGGTACGTCCGGGAACTGCGAAGAACGACGTCTGGCTGGCGACCCGGCTGTTCAGGAACAAGGAACTGGTCGCGACGCCGACGCTGCTGGCCCGCCACGGCGAACAGGCGACCGTCAAGGTCGGCGAAGGCGCCAACGCGTTTACGCTGGCGATGACGGTCACGCCACAGCCTTGAACGACCGCGCGCGGCGCACGTATTTGGTTGGTCCACTTGCAACATTGACCGTACCAAACTAAGATTCGCTAGTTTGGCAACGGCCACACATAATCCAGGACGAACCATCGATGAAGAAAACCGCCGCGCCGAACGAAACGGGCGCCAATGAGCCACGGCTCTACCGTGTCGTATCGAGCAAGATCGAGGAGCTGATCAGTGCCGAGAACATCCGGCCCGGCGAGCGCCTGCCGGCCGAACGCGAGCTGGCTACCAAGCTCGGCGTCAGCCGCACCTCGCTGCGCGAAGCCCTGATCGCGCTGGAACTGGGCGGCACCGTCGAGGTGCGCGGCGGCTCCGGCGTGTACGTCAGCGAGCAGGCCAAGCCCCAGGCCGAGGTGCCGACCGCCGGCCCCGGCCCCTTCGAGGTGCTGGCCGCGCGCCGCCTGATCGAGGTCGAGGTGGCGGCGATGGCGGCCAAGCACGCCAGCGACGCCAACATCGATGCCATCCTCGTCGCCGTGATGGCGATGGAGCAGCACCACGAAGACCGCAGCGGCAACGAATCGGCCGACCGCGACTTCCACCTGGCGATCGCCCGCGCCACCGGCAACAGCGCGATGGTCGGCGTGATCGAATACCTGTGGAGCCAGCGCGGCTCGCTCTGGCACAAGCTGAAGGAACACTTCCAGACCGAGGAACTGCGCCAGCAGACCCTGATCGACCACCGCAATATCTTTGCCGCCATCGCCTCGCACGACGTCGCCGGCGCCCGCACCGCGATGCGCGCCCACCTCGACCGCGTGACCCGCACCTTCTCGCGCGGCTGAACGCCCCGCGCCGTAGCACCCAGCCAGACCGCAGCCGCCTGGCGCTATCGCCTCCTCCCTGCCGGCTCCGCATGCCGGGCACATGGCCACGCTTGACGTAGCCGGGTGCAAACGCGCGCATCTGTATGGACCAAAAAATAACTGGTTCATCCAGATTGCTAAAGTGGTCAGACCAAAGTAGAATCGTTCGCATACCAATCTCGGCCTGGTGTGCTGCCGTGCATTGGAGCGGTCCTTACGCGCGAACCCGGGAAACACCGGGACGCACTCGACGATAACAAGCAGGAGACATGCAGTGAAACACCAGAACAATCTCATCGAACCGCGCTTCCTTCTGTCGGCAGTCGCCCTCGCGGTGCTCACCCTGGCCAATGGCGCCTTTGCGCAGGACGCGCCGATGCAGCGCGTGGAAGTCACGGGTTCCTCGATCAAGCGCCTCGCCAGCGAAAACGCCCTGCCCCTCACCACCATCAAGTCGGAAGACCTGGTCAACCGCGGCCTGACCACGATGTCGGAAGTGGCCGTGGCCCTGACGGTGGCCACCACCAATGAACCGGTGGGCGGCGGCGGCAGCGGCACCATGATCAACATGCGCGGCCTGAACACCAACCGCACCCTGGTGCTGCTGAACGGCCGCCGCCTGGCCAACGAGGCGCTGGGCGCCAGCTCGGTGAACGTCGACGTGATCCCGATGGCCGCCATCGACCGCGTGGAAGTGCTGCGCGACGGCGCCTCGGCCCTGTACGGCACCGATGCGATTGCCGGCGTGGTCAACTTCATCACCAAGAAGTCGGTCAACGGCGTGACCGTCAGCGCCAACGGCGTCAAGCCGGAAGCCTCGGGCGGCGGCTCGCAGAAGCGCCTGGCCATCGTGGCCGGCAAGGGCAGCCTGGCCGACGACGGCTGGAACATCTACACCGCCTTCGACATCCAGCGCCGCGATTCGCTGCTGCAGCGCGACCGCCCGAACATCACCGATCCGGACAAGCTGCTGTCCCTGGGCGGCACGCCGTTCACCTCGAACACCTCGGGCGGCTCGGCCTCGCCGGCCAACTTCACCATCTACCGCAACGGGCGCTCGGCCAACATCACCGGCAACCCCTACTTCGCAGCCGGCTGCGTGTCGCCGTTCTCCGTGCAGACCACGGTGCCGTCGACCCGCACCAATGCGAATGGCGGCAAGACCTGCATCACCGACCCGGCCTATTATCCCGAGCTGCTGCCGGAAGCCCAGCAGGCCACCCTGTACACCAAGGGCAGCCTGGCCCACGGCGAGGGCAAGGTGCTGACGGTGGAACTGCAGCTGGCCAAGTCCTACATCGACGCCTCCGACGCGCCGCAACCCTTTGGCGCGAACACCGACTACGACCGCCTGACCGCCTCGCGCCAGCCGCTGATGATGACCAGGGCCAGCAAGTGGTACCCGGGCGGCAGCGGCGGCGTGCCGGCCGTGGCCGGCCTGAACGGCGAAGACCTGGCCCTGACCTGGAGCCTGGACGAACTCGGCGCCGTGACCAACCACGACGAGCAGCTGAACCACCGCGTGGTCGTGGCCGACGAAGGCATGGTCGCCGGCTGGGACTACCGCGCCGGCGTCTCGTACGCCTACAGCCAGCGCAACATCGGCTTCAAGGACAATTTTGTCCGCACGCCGGGCCTGTACGCCGGCGTGGCGAACGGCACCCTGAACCCCTTCGGCCCGCAGGATGCGACCGGCCTGGCCTACCTGGAAAGCATCTCGGCCGACGGCCAGGACTACCGCAAGGCCGACGTGCGCTACTACGGCGGCGACGTGAATTTCTCGCGCACCCTGATGGACCTGAAGGGCGGCGCGCTCGGCCTGGCCGTGGGCGCCGACTGGCACCGCGAAACCTTCGAGGAAAGCGTGAACATGCTGGCCAACGAGGTCACCTATAAAGTGTCGGGAACGCCGGGCGCCAACCCGAGCGGTTCGCGCCGCGTGGCCGGCATGTATGCCGAACTCGATGCGCCGGTGACCAAGGAACTGAACCTGAACGTGGCGATTCGCGGCGACCATTTCAGCGACTTCGGCTCGACCTTCAACCCGAAGGCGAGCTTCCGCTACCAGCCGATGAAAGAGGTCATGCTGCGCGGTACCGTCAGCCGCGGCTTCCGCGCGCCGACCCTGCCGGAACTGTACGGCACCCCGCGCCAGCTGGTGCCATCAAGCGCGAACTGGGACGATCCGCTGCTCTGCCCGAGCGCCACGCCCGGCGTGCCCGGCACCGGCACGCTCACCACCGACCCGCGCTTCGCCAGCCTGAACCTCGATGCCACCCGCGTCTGCAACACGCGCCTGACCACGCTGACCGGCGCCAATCCCGACCTGGAGCCGGAGAAAGCCAAGACCATCACCGTCGGCCTGGTGGTGGAACCGTTCAAGAACTTCGTGGCCAGCGTCGACTTCTGGAAGATCGACATGAAGGGCACCATCGCCCAGATTTCGGAAGACACGATCTTCGGCAACGTCGACCAGTACAACGACCTGTTCGTGCGTAACCCGGACGGCACCCTGCAGTACATCACCAAGACGCGCCTGAACATGGGCGGCCTGCGTACCCAGGGTATCGACCTGAACCTGAGCTACGTGTATCCGACCTCGAACTGGGGCCGCTTCGGCGCCTCGCTGGACGGCACCTTCACCGACAAGTACGAAGGCCAGAACGAAGTCGGCGGCGCCTGGAACGACAGCGTCGGCAAGAACGGCGCGCTGTCGACCGCCGCCACCTCGGCCAACACCTACATCTTCAAGTGGAAGCACCAGGCGCGCGTGAACTGGTCCTACGGCCCCTTCTTCGCCCAGCTGACGCAGCAGTACGCATCGAGCTACGAAGACACCAACGCCCTCGCCACCCAGAAACCGGGCCAGCCGTTCTACAACGTGATCGACCCGTACCGCGTGTACAACCTGTCGACTAGCTGGAAGTTCAGCCCGAACGTCAAGGTCGGCTTCGGCGTGAACAACCTGTTCGACGAAGATCCGCCGCTGTCGAACCAGCGCCTGAGCTCGCGCGTGGTGTTCGCACGTAACGTGGCCAAGCCGATCGGCCGCGTCTACACCCTGCGCGCGGACTACACCTTCTAAGCGGCGCCGTTCGTGGAGAACAAGGTCATGCAGGCTGTTCGCTTGCGTGACCTTGTTCGTTTTATCTCCTTCACGCAGGCAGCCACCCAATGAACAAGCATTTCCTCGTATTCTCGCTGGCGGCCGTGCTGGCCGGGCCGGCAGCCGCGGCGCCGGTGCAGCTGCGCCAGGCGGCGCCGCCGGATGGCTGGGCCGCCATGGACGGCGGCACACGGGGCGGCGCAGATGCCGCCGCCATTCTCACCGTCACGGATGCAGCCGGACTGCGCCGCGCGCTCGATCCTGCCCTGCCCGGCAGCCGCATCATCCAGGTCCAGGGCGTGATCGACATGAGCGAAGGCCGCGCTTTTGCCAGCACGGCCGACCAGGCGCGGCGCGGCGAAGTGCGCGTTCCCTCGCATACGACGCTGGTGGGCATCGGTGCGGATGCCGGCTTCGTCAACGCGCACCTGATGGTGTCGCGGGTATCGCAGGTCATCATCCGCAACCTGAACCTGAGCAACCCCTGCGACGTGGCGCCGAAATGGGTGCCCGACGATGGCCCCGAAGGCGGCTGGAATGCCGAGTTCGACGCCATTTCCATCGTCGGCGCCCGGCACGTCTGGGTCGACCACAACAGCTTTACGGACGCACCGGCGACCGACGACACGCTGCCGGTCGAACACGGCAAGCTCAGGCAATGCCACGACGGCGCGCTGGACATCCGCGACGCCAGCGACTACGTCACCGTCTCGTACAACCACTTCGCCCTGCATGCCAAGACCATGCTGGTCGGCGCCAGCGACAAGGCGAGCGGCGATGCCGGCCATCTGCGCATCACCATCAGCAACAACCTGTTCGAGCACGTCGCCAGCCGCGCGCCGCGCGTGCGTTTCGGCCAGGTCCACCTTTTCAATAACTACCATGTGGGCGACCGCAAGCATCCGGTCTACCGCCATGGCTACAGCGTGGGCGTGGCCAAGGCGGCGCGCATCGTGTCGCACGCGAACGCCTACGAGATCCTTGGCGCGCGCGACTGCAAGCATGCGATCGGCGTGTTTGCATCGGAGACGGATGCTGGCGCCTTTCTCGACCAGGGTTCGCTGCTGAACGGTGCACCGCTCGGCGCCTGCAGCGCCATCGGCGACCCGGCCTGGACCGTGCCCTATGCCTTTGCGCCGCTTCCGGCGGCCGCCGTGCCTGCCCACGTGCGGGCCAACGCCGGCGCCGGGAAACCGGCCGCGAACTGATACCCCGACATACAATGGAGACGCCATGACCAACACCATTATCAATCCGCAGCGCCGCTCGCTGCTGCGCGCCGCATCGGCCTCCCTCGCCGGTCTCACCGTCGGCGCGCCGGCCCTCGCCGCTTCGAAACAGGCCAGCGCCATCGAGGAAGCCTGGGGCCGCGCCCAGGGCATCGTCGACTCGTTCAGCAAACCACTGGTCTTCCCGAAGCGCGACTTCGTCATCACGTCGTATGGTGCGGCGCCGTGCAAGACGATCATGGTCAGCGGCTACATCGCCCACCATGAAATTGGCCAGGTCAGCACGCCGGCGCCCGGCGCCCCGGACTGCTATGCGGCGATTGCAGCCGCGATTGCCGCCTGCAGCGCCGCCGGCGGTGGACGCGTACTGGTCCCGGCCGGCAGCTGGCTGGTGAAGGGGCCGATCGTATTGAAGTCGAACGTCAACGTGCACCTGGCCAAGGGCGCGCACGTCTACTTCAGCAACGACCCCGACGACTTCGCCAAGTACGGCGACTACGACTGCGGCGCCGCCGGCAAGCTGGTGATCTCGCGCTGGCAGAGCAACGATTGCCTGAACTATTCGCCGATGGTCTACGCCTATGGCCAGACCAACATCGCCCTCACCGGCGAGGACTGGACCAGCATCATCGACGGCCAGGGCGGCGTGCCGCAGGCGAACGGCGACGCCTGGTGGGACTGGAAAGGCAAGCGCAAGCCCGGCCCGAACCAGCAGCAGGCGCAGAACCTGGTCAATCCGAAGAATCCGAAGTCGATCCGCGAAGTGGCGCCTCAATTGAATGACGCCCAGGTCGCGCTCATGGAGGGCAAGGACGACAAGTGGCGCACCGACGAAGCCTATCTGCCGACGCTGTCGGAAGCCGGCGTGCCAGCGGCGAAGCGCATCTTCGGGCGCGGGCACTGGCTGCGTCCGTGCATGGTCGAATTCATCGGCTGCTCGAACGTGCTGCTGCAGGGTTACCAGCTGAACCAGTCGCCGTTCTGGCAGCATCATCCGGTCAACTGCAGCAAGCTCGAGATCCGCAAGGTGCTGATGGAAAGCCTGGGGCCGAACAGCGACGGCTTCGACCCGGAAGCCTGCAATACCGTGCTGGTGGACGGCTGCACCTTCAACAGTGGCGACGACTGCATCGCCATCAAGGCCGGCAAGAACCTCGATACCCAGTTCGGGCCGACACAGAACGTGGTGATCCAGAACTGCATCATGAACAGCGGCCATGGCGGCGTGACCCTGGGCAGCGAGATGTCGGGCGGGATCCAGCACGTGTATGCGCAGAACATCGAGTTCCGCAACGCGCACTGGGCCACCGACCCGCTCAATACCGCGATCCGCATGAAGACCAACATGAACCGCGGCGGTTTCCTGCGCCACTTCTACGTGCGCAACGTGACCATGCCGAACGGCGTCTCGCTCAAACCGCTGGTGTACAAGCCGCTGCCCGGTTCGCCGATTCCGCCGAATGCGGTGGGCTCGTCGGCCGGTGCGGTGGTGACCATCGACTGCGATTACGCGCCGACCGCCGACAACGTGCGCACCCGGCCGCCGATCGTCGAGAACATCCATATCTCGGGGGTGAAGGTGGGGAATGTGGAAACGAAGGATGGCCCGCGTTCGTGCTACCAGGCGCTGTTGCTGCTGGGGCCGGTCGCCTTTGACTACAACGGCGACAAGCCGGCGGAGATTTTACCGATCCGCGACGTCACGATCACCGATTGCGATTTCGGCACGCCAGTGAACGCGGCGCAGCCGTGGTTCCTGTATAACGTGCGCAATGTGAAGCTGACCAATGTGACGATAGCGGGGAAGGTGCACAACACGACGCTGTCGGCGTAATCCGGAAATCGGCTTAAAAAAAAGCCCGCTCACCTGACGGTGGCGGGCTTTTTTACGACTGATGCAATCGTCTGCTCAGGCGTGGTGTTTGCTTAGCGCTGGGTTTTAGTGCTGGGTTTTAGTGCTGGTAAGCGCCGATGTCGTAGCCGGTCGACGCGTTACGCGCCTTGCCGTCGATGTCGGTCGGCAGTGCGTAGGTCGCGATACCGCGGCCGATCACCGGCGAGCTCGCGCTCGGCTTGAAGTTCGGCATGGCGGCGGTGCGCGAGTAACCGGCCAGCAGCGGGTCCGACGAAATCGTGCCGGTGTGCTTCAGGCCATTGCGCAGCTGCCAATCGTAGGTGGTGTTCTTGAACACCAGGTTGTTCTTGTACGAGTTGGCGGCGCCGGTCTTGCCCTGCTCCGAGATGCCGTACTTGTTGTCATAGACGATGTTGTTGTACACGGCAACGTTGTTGGCGCCGGCACTCGTGAAGTAGAAGTCACCACCGCCGACAATGATGCCGAACACCGACGAGCTCACCGTGTTGTTGGTGATCTGGACATTCGTTGCATCGTGCCAGAGGTGGATCGCAGCGGAACCTACGCGATAGACCACGTTGTTCTTGATCGTGCCCGAGGTGCTGACGTAGATACCCTGCACGTAGGTGCAGCCCGCCGGGCCGATATCATGGACGACGTTGCCGACCACGTCGGTCATCACGCCCTTGTAGTAGCTGTCGACGCCGATCGCCGAGCCGCCCGCGCTGTTGCAAGGAATGGTGGTGGCAGTGTGGTGGACGTGGTTGCCTTCGATGACGTTGTAGGAACCGCCGGTGTAGATGCCCAGGGTCCACTTGGTGCCGCTGCGCACGTTCGAGCCGTCGACTTCGAAGCCGATGATGCTGACGTAGTTGCCGCGGTTATCCCAGGCGTTCTTGTTGGTCGAGTTTGCAGGAGGAACAATCTTTGCGCCCCACTTGGTGGTTGACACCCAGTAGATACGGGCGGCTGCGGTGCCGTTGGCGGTGGTCTTGAAGCCGCCGTCGTAGGTGCCCGGCGCAACGAAGACGGTGGTGCCGGCCTTGGTCACGGCCTTGGCGGCGCGGGCCAGGGTCTTGAACGGGGCTGCCTTGGTGCCGGCGGCGGTGTCGGAACCGGTCGGCGAGACATAGTAGTTGTTGGCAGTCGTCGGGGTGGTGGCGTTGCTGGCGGTGTTGACCGTCAGGTTCGACGAAGCATCATAGCCGGAGAGCGCGAAGCTGGTCGGGGCGGCGTGGGCGGAAGCGGAGAATGCGAACACGACGGCGGTAGCGACAGCGTTCAGGGCGATGGTGGCTTGCTTTTTCATGCGAGAAGTTCCTAACGTCAAAGGTGAAAATCGAAGCGAGTAAATCGCGAATACGTAACCTTTGAGGGGAGGAAACTTCCTTAGTTCAACTTTTCTTCAAATAAATTTTCTCGGGGTATCAAAGGCTTATCACAGTTTCAGACCGGGAAACTGAACAAGAGAAGCAGGGGAAGTGTTAAATCTGACCAGCGTCGGAAGCTGTAGACGCAGCCTTGCGTTGCACCACCATGAACAGATGCTTGTGAGGTAGCTGGTCGAATTCGAGATGCCGGCACACGCAGCCGCCCTCGTTTACCGCGTCGAGCAGGCCTGGTATCCCGAGCGTGCTGTAATAGACCGGCGGTCCCATCGTCGAGTCGATATGGGCATCGGCCGCATCCAGTCCGCCTGCGCTGAATATGAACACGCCTCCGGGCTGCAGCGCGACCATGAGCTTGAGCATCAACGGCCGTTGCTGTTCCAGGCCGACGTGCCAGATACTGTCCCAGGCCGATATGAACTGGTAGCGGCGCTCGGGCTGCCAGCTGCAGAAATCCGCATGATGCAGGATGGCGTCCGGGTCGGCCTGTGCCGCCAATGCGATCATGCGCGCGGAAATATCGACGCCTTCGATGCGCAAGCCCTGCGCGCGCAGGGGAGCATTCAAGCGCGTGCTGCACCCGCAACCGACGTTCAAGGCCCAGCCATCGGCGGCGGGCGCGAGGAAGGCCAGGGCCTGCTCGTGCTGGCGCACACCGTTGTCGGGACTGAAGCAGCCATCCAGCCAGCGCTCCGCAATCGCATCGTAGGCCGAAGCGATGGCGTTGTTATCAGGCGCCATGGGTAGCGCCATATTGAAGGTGCGGTTCTGGTTTCACCGGCAAAGGCTGAGGCCGTGTCCAGATGGCAGACTTGACCCCCGTTGTTTTATTGCACGTCGAGCAGTTCGACTTCGAACACCAGGGTGGCATTCGGCGGGATCGGGCCTGCGCCGCCTTCGCCGTAGCCCATGCTGGCCGGGACGATCAGGGTGCGCTTGCCGCCGACTTTCATGCCGGGCACGCCTTCGTCCCAGCCGGTGATGACCTGGCCGCCGCCGACGTTGAAGCTGAAGGGGGAACGGCCGACCGAGGAATCGAACTGCACGCCACGCTGCTGCGGAGCGTTCGGCTCGTACAGCCAGCCGGTGTAGTTGACGACCGCGGTAGCGCCCTTGATGGCTTCCTTGCCGGTGCCGGCGACGGTGTCGATTTTCTGGAAAGCGACGGCGGGAGCGGGAGCGGCAGCCTCGGTGGAGGCAGGCGTCTCGGCGCGCTTGCAGCCGGCCAGCGCCAGGGTGAGGGTCGCGCCGATGACGCAGCAGGAAAGCAGTTTGTTCAATGTATTCTCTCGTAAAGGATGCCCGTACCGGGCGCCGGAGCAGCATACATGGCAGTCGATCATGTGACAACCGTGCACGCTCAGGGCGTGATCCGGACGTAGTCGATGTCGGCCCAGGCGCCAGGCGCGCCGGTGGCGAACATGCCGACCTGCGCGCCGACCCAGCGCCCCATGGCCGCGTCGAACGGCAAGCCGAGGCGGGTGTAGCGCAGGCCGTCGGCACTGTACGAGAACGCCACCATGGCGCCATGCGTCACGTGCATGCGCAGGTGGGCCGCGCCCTGCGGCAGCGCCTCGCCCAGCTCCTCGGTACACGCGCCGTCCGCGCCGCAACGCACGCTCACCATGCGTGCCTGGCCGTCGACGCGGCGCATGCCGAACCAGCTGCTCGACAAGCCCATCACCCCGAGGCCGACCGCATCCCCATCGCGCGTTGCGTGCAGGTCAGCAGCAAGCGTGACCGTGAACGCCGGCGCCGGGAATTTCTGGGTCAGCACCGATGCCAGGCCGCGCACCGGCGCCTCGGGTTGGGCAAACAGGCGCAGGTGGCCGCGACGGGCGTCGAGCGCATACCAGCCAGGCCGTGGGTTGGCGGCCCACTGCCATTGCGGACCGAGGACCGGGCCACCGAATTCGTCGCTCGCCGCCGGCACGCGCTGCGGGAAGCTGCCTGCCACCGGCTTGACATGTTCCCACACCGGCTGGCCGACGCCGGGCGTGGCCGACGGTTCGCCGATCAGCGGCCAGCCGTCCTGCCAGCGCATCGGCTGCAGGTGCACCACGCGGCCATAGGCGCGCCGGTCCTGGAAATGGAAGAACCAGTCGCTGTCCTGCGCCGTGCGCACCCAGGCGCCCTGGTGCGGGCCGTTGATGCCGGTGTCGCCCTGGGCCATCACGATGCGCGCTTCGTACGGCCCCTCGATGCGGCGCGCACGGAACACCGATTGCCAGCCATGCTCGACACCGCCCGCCGGCGCGAACACGTAGTACCAGCCTGCGTGCTGGTACAGCTTCGGTCCTTCCAGCGTGCGGTAGCCGGGCAAGGCATTGCCGTCGATGACGATCTGGCCTTCCTGGTCGAGCAGGCTGCGGCCGTCCGGCGCCATGCGGCGCAGCGTCAGCACGTTGTTGATGCCGGCGCGGCTCTTGGCCCAGGCGTGGATCAGCCAGGC
The DNA here is from genome assembly GCF_030711405.1 of Massilia brevitalea. Taxonomy (GTDB): domain Bacteria; phylum Pseudomonadota; class Gammaproteobacteria; order Burkholderiales; family Burkholderiaceae_D; genus Telluria; species Telluria brevitalea. Next base: position 193,516 of record NZ_JAULSI010000004.1, on the reverse strand, counting down.
CTTGCCGTCGTCGTCCCACAGCGGCGCCGGGTCGATGATGCCCTTGCCCGGCAACAGCAGGTGCGGCGTGGTCCAGGGCCCGGCGAAGCTGGTGGCGGTGGTGACGTACACGCCCTGGTCCGGATCGGGATAGAAGATCCAGAAGCGGCCGTCGTGGTGGCGCAGGCTCGGCGCCCACACGCCCTTGCCATGCTGGGGCGTGGGGAAAGTCGCTTCCGGCACCAGCCGTGGCAGGGCATGGCCCTTCAGCTCCCAGTTGACCATGTCCTTCGATGCCAGCAGCGGCAGGCCCGGCGCATTGGCGAAGCTCGAGGACACCATGTAATAGGTGTCGCCGACGCGGATCACGTCCGGGTCCGAATAGTCGGCGTGCAGGATGGGATTGCGGTAGCGGCCGTCGCCCAGGTCCGGCGACCATGGTGCACGCGCCGGCATCGGGCCCAGCACGCGCTCGAAAAAGGCGCTCATCGCGTCCACCGTCGGCGCCAGCCAGGGATCGAACAGCCAGAACGAATGCGGTGTGCCGGGCAGCGCCACGGTATCGGTGACAACGCCATGCCGCGCAAGCTTGTCGATCATCGCCTCGCGACCCACTGAGAACCGCGGCACGCCGCTGACGATGAACAGGGTTGGCGGGCTGCCCTTGCCGGCATGGGTGATGGGAGACGCGTCGCGCCACAGCGCTGGCATCTCCGCATAGCGCCCACCGAACCAGGCGCCGGCCGCCGACGGCTTCTTGGCCGGGTCGTCTTCATGGCGCAGCGCTTCCGGCGAGGTGAAGTCGGACAGGCCGTCGATGTTCACCACGGCGCGCACCGCATCGAGGCTGGTCATCCCGACCAGTGCCGCGATCTGCCCGCCGGCCGAGCCGCCGGCGATGGCCACACGCGCCGGATCGACGCCGAAGCTGCCGGCATGCGTGCGCAGCCAGCGCAGCGCTTCCTTCACGTCGTCGATGGCGGCCGGATAAAGGGCCTGCCCGGACAGGCGATAGCTGACCGTGGCCGCCGCATAGCCGCGTGCCGCCAGCCGTGCGGCCAGCGGCGCCATCTCGGTGCGGTCGCCGTTGCCCCAGCCGCCGCCGTGTACCAGCAGCACCAGCGGCGCCGGCTTCCCGGTAGGGCCGGGTGAGTAGAGGTCGAGTCCCAGCGCCAGCGCGCCGCGCCGGGCGTAGACCAGGTCCTTGCGCACCTGGACCGGCGCCGGCGCTTCAAGGCTGGCGATGCGAATGAAAGGATAGTCGCGCACCAGCGTGCGGTAGGTGGTCTCGGCGTTATAGGGCGTTTGGGCGGAGACGGACGCCGCGGCCAGGGCCAGCAGCAGGCCACTTGCAACGCCACGAACAAGACTGCGCAGGCGCCTCACAGCGCCGAGCCCCGGAACACGCAGCGCCGCTCAAGCACCGCGCCCGGCGCGAGTACCGTCAGGCCAGGATAGCCCGGCAGGTTGTGCGCATTTACCGGATGGTCGACCGGCTCGAAGCAGAAGAAGTCGCGCCCGGGCGGCACGTACAGGATGAAGTAATCCATGTCGGCCTGCACCTGCAGCGAGACGCCGCGCCGCGGCCAGGCGATGCGCGCCGCGCCGTTCCAGCCCTCGAAGGCGTGGTCGACGCCGTCCCAGGGCAGCGAACGCAGGCGCTCGAAGCGCCAGTAGTCGGGGATCGGCTCACGGCCCAGGGGCAGCTTGTCGGAGCCGGACCGCCACACGCCGGTGGCGCCGGCCTGCAGGAAGGCGCCCTGCGGATCGGGCATCCACGGGTGCAAGCCGATCCCGAACGGCAGGGCAACCGCTCCCGCATTGCGCACCGCCAGCTCGACGATCAGCGACTCGCCGGCCAGCGTATAGCGCAAGGTGACGCTGTACGAAAACGGCCGGGCGTCGGTGCGGTCGAGCGTGAGTGTCAGCGCGGAGCCGTCATGCGCCGCCAGCGTCCAGGCCTGCTGCCAGCCATCGCCATGGATCGGGCACGGTTCCCCTGCCCGGTTCGGCGCCGGCACGTGGCGCACGCCCTCGAACTCGAAGCCTGAAGGGGCCATGCGGTTCGACCACGGCAGCAAAGGGAAACAGGCCAACTGGCCCGGCAGCGGCGTGCCCGCAAAGTCATCCGGTAGTGCGCGCAGCAGCGGCACCGGCCCAGCGCCGCCGAGCCAGTCCAGCCGCGCCAGGCCGCCACCGATGTCGGGAACGACCTGCGCCAGCAGGCGGTCGTTCTGCAGCGTGAGCCGATGCAGCATCGGGTCAGGTATATTGCGGACCGTCGAGCAGGAACTTGCCGCCCTGGTACATCGTCGTCACGTCGTCCTGGGCCGGGAAGGCCGAGGTGTCCGGGAACAGGTGCGCGAACTTCGACGAGCTGTCCTTCGCCTTGTAGCCCAGGTGCGAGGCCAGGCGGTTGTCCCACCAGACGCTGTCGTTGTCCGACATGCCGTAGACGATGGTATGGCCAACGCGTGGCGCAAACAGCGCGCAGCGCAGCAGCTCGGTCAGATCGTCGTACGAGAACCAGGTGCTCATCATGCGCTTGTTGGCCGGCTCGGGGAAGCTGGAGCCGATGCGGATGCACACGGTCTCGATGCCGAAGCGGTCGTAGTAGTAGCGCGACATCTGCTCGCCGAACACCTTCGACAGGCCGTAGTAGCTGTCCGGGCGGGTCGGCGAATTCGCGTCCAGCACCGTGGTCACCGGGTGGTAACCGATGGCGTGGTTCGAGCTGGCGAAGATCACGCGGCGCGTGCCGGCCTTGTGCAGCGCCTCGTACAGGTTCGCCACGCCCAGGATATTCGCCTGCATGATCGGCTCGAAGGCCTTTTCGGTGGAGATGCCGCCGAAGTGCAGCACCGCGTCCACGCCGTCGAGCAATTTCAGTACCGCGTCCTTGTCGGCCAGGTCGCACTGGACCAGCTCTTCGCCTTCGCGCGCTTCGCCCAAATCGGCGATGTCGGACAGGCGCACCACCTCGGTCCAGGGCTTGATGCGGTCGCGCAGCACTTTACCGAGGCCGCCGGCGGCGCCGGTCAGCAGGATGCGTTTGAAGGGTTTTCCCTGTGCGGATTGGGTCATGACGTCTCCTATTTTTGTTCAGGTCACCGGCGCCGGATTGAACAGCGCCAGCGCATTATGCAGTTTCCAGTGTTCGGCCCAGGTCTTGCGCCCGCTTGCCACGTCCAGGATCAGCTGGAACAGCTCGAAGCCCACGTCCTCGATGCTCGCTTCGCCGCTGGCGATGCGCCCGGCGTTCACGTCCATCAAATCGTGCCAGCGGTTCGCCAGCTCGGTGCGCGTGGCCACCTTGATCACCGGGACGGCGGCCAGGCCATACGGCGTGCCGCGGCCGGTGGTGAAGATGTGCACGTTCATGCCGGCCGCCATCTGCAGCGTGCCGCAAATGAAATCGCTGGCCGGAGTAGCGGCATAGATCAGCCCTTTTTGCTGCAGCTTCTCGCCCGGCGACAGGACGCCGGTGATCGCCGTCGTGCCTGACTTGACGATCGAGCCCATGGCCTTTTCCACGATGTTCGACAAACCGCCCTTCTTGTTGCCGGGCGTGGTGTTGGCGCTGCGGTCGACGCCGCCGCGCACCAGGTAATCGTCGTACCACTGCATCTCGCGCACCATGGCCGCGGCCACTTCCGGCGTGGCGGCGCGCGCCGTCAGCTGGTCGATGCCGTCGCGTACTTCCGTCACTTCGGAGAACATCACGGCGGCGCCGGCGCGCACCAGCAAGTCGGTGGCGTAACCGACGGCGGGGTTCGCCGTCACGCCGCTAAACGCGTCGCTGCCGCCGCACTGCACGCCGACCACCAGGTCGGATGCCGGGCAGGTCACGCGCTGGCGCGCGTTCAGTTCCTGCAGGTGTTTTTCGGCAGTCTGCATCAGCGAATCGATCATCGACATGAAGCCGACGTGCTGCGCGTCCTGCAGCGTGACGACCGATGGCTCCGCATTCCCGATCGGGATCGCGCCGGCCGGAAACAGGCGCGCCGGCGGCAGCTTTTCGCAGCCCAGGCTGACCACCATCACGCTGTCGCCGAAGTTCGGGTTGCGCGAGAGGTTGCGGATGGTCTTGATCGGGATCTCGGCGCCGGGCGCATCGATGGCCACGCCGCAGCCGTACACGTGTTCGAGCGCGACCACATCCTCGACGTTCGGGTAGCGCGGCAGCAGTTCCTCTCGGATGCGCTTGACGGCGTAGTCGATCACGCCCGACACGCACTGCACGGTGCTGGTGATCGCCATCATGTTGCGCGTGCCGACCGAGCCGTCCTTGTTGCGGTAGCCCTGGAAGGTGTAGCCTGCCAGCGGCTCGACCTCGCGCAGGGCGCGGGTACCGATCGGCAGGTCGTCGAGCGAGCGCGCCGCGGGCATGGTCAGCACGCGTTCCGAGACCCAGCTGCCGCGGGCGATGGCGCCGTTCGCATAGCCGATGACCACGCCGTAGCGGACCACTGGCTCGCCGTCCGCCAGGTCCTGCAAGGCCACCTTGTGCCCTTGCGGAACGCCTTCGACCAGGGTCAGCCCGTCCGGGAAGACGGTACCCGCCGGCAGGCCGCCGTCGTTGACGACGATGGCGACGTTGTCGCTGGCCTGCATGCGGATGGTGCGTGGAACTTGGGTGCTCATATGCGTCGCCTTGTGCATTACCTGGTGTGATGCCTGATGTGATGCCTGGTTGGGAGGTTCGAACGCAGTATGCCATACAAACCTGAAAGGTGGCTAGTCCACCTTGCGATTTTGGCCTGACCAAATTAGAATGGCCTGACCAAATAAGCAGTTCCCCGCATTGAAAAAACGATAGAGGACTGGAGACACATGAAGAAGACCCTGCTGGCAGCATCCGCTGCCGCTTTCCTCGGCTGCGCACTCGCCTGCAGCCCTGCCCTGGCCGACGGCCCCTACCGCAATCCCGACAACAAGAACCTGAAAGACCCGGGCGAAGGCACCTATCCAGTCCCTTACAAGAAGCCGGTGGTAAGCGAGGTGACGGCGCAGCTGAAGGCAATCCGCGCCTTCATGGACAATGCCACGCCCACCCGCATCGTCGACAAGCGCAGCGGCGCGCCGATCACGGATTTGTCGAAGCCGAACCGCGACGCCATCTTCCAGCCCAGCGCCGGCGACTACGGCATCCAGGTGTACGAGATGGGCGTGGTGCATTCGGGCCTGCTGAAAGCGGCCGAGGTCACCGGCGACGCCGGCTTCACGGCGATGAGCGGGCGCCACTTCCAGTTCTTCTCCCAGACGCTGCCCTACTTCCGCGCGCAGGAACAAGCCTTCCACCTTGAGCGCGGCAACAGCTTCTCGCGCTTCCTCGACCCGCGCTCGCTCGACGACGCCGGCTCGATGTGCGCCGCCCTGATCCGCGCGCGCCTGGCCAAGGTCGGCCCGGACCTGAAGCCCATGATCGACACCTGCAGCGATTGGGTCGCCAATAAACAGTTCCGGCTCGAAGACGGCACCATGGCGCGCAAGCGTCCGCAGGAAGTGTCGCTGTGGGCCGACGACATGTACATGAGCATCCCGGCGCTGGCCGAGATGGGCCGCCTGACCGGCAAGCGCCAGCACTTCGACGACGCCGTGAACAATGTGATCGGCATGTCGAGCCGCATGTTCAATCCGCAGCTGGGCCTGTACACCCACGGCTGGCACGCGAACCACCCGGACGCGCCGCGCTTCTACTGGGCGCGCGCGAATGGCTGGGCGGTGCTGGCGATGTCCGACCTGCTCGACGTGCTGCCGAAGGACCATCCGGGCTACCCGAAAGTGCAGGCCCAGCTGCGCGCGTCCATTAAAGGCATCGCCGAGCTGCAGTCGGGCAGCGGCCTGTGGCACCAGATGATCGACCGCAACGACTCCTACCTCGAAACCTCGGCCAGCGCCATCTTCACCTATGTGATCGCCCACGCGGTGAACCAGGGCTGGATTCCGGCCACCACCTACGGCTCGATCGCGCAGGCCGGCTGGGCCGGGCTGTCGACCCGCATTACCGCGCAAGGCCAGGTCGAAGGCACCTGCGTCGGCACCACGCTGGCGAGCGACATGGTCTATTACTACCACCGCCCGACCAGCGCCGACGCCCTGCACGGCTATGGCCCGGCACTGCTGGCCGGCGCCGAGATCATCAAGCTGGTGAGCAATCCCGCCTTCGAGGTCCAGCACAAGGTGCGCACCTACCACTACCTGCCCAAGGGCGGGGCCACCGACTACCGCGAACATCATTGAGGAGGCCAGATTGACACGATCCCTAGTTGCCGCCCTCGTGGCTGCTGCAATTCCGGCACTGTCGGCCCATGCCGCCGAGCGCCTGGCCATCACCGTCGAGCACGACCTGGCGATCGCCCGCCCGTCCGAAACCATCTCGATCCCGTGGAGCGACGTGAATGCCGTGCTGCCCGGCGCCCTGATCCAGAAGATCGCGGTGAAGGATGCGCAGGGCCGGGTGCTGCCCTACCAGGTGACGAACGTGGCGCCGCTGGCCAAGGACCCGAAGAACGTCGGCATCGCGTATGGCGAGCTGCTGTTCCAGCACAGCTTTGCGCCGGGAGAAAAGCGCGCCGCCTTCACGGTCGAGAAGATCGACACGGTGGCGCCGGCGTTCCCGGTAAAGGCCTTTGCGCGCTACGTGCCGGAGCGGCTCGACGACTTCGCCTGGGAGAACGACAAGGTAGCGCACCGCACCTACGGCCCGGCGCTGGCCGCACCGAGTCCGCCGGACGTGAAGAAGGAAGTGCTGGTCACCAGCGGCCTGGACTTGTGGTTCAAGCGCGTCGACTATCCGATCGTCGACCGCTGGTACAACAAGGGCCACGACCACTACCACCATGACGAAGGCGAAGGCATGGACATGTACAACGTCGGCAAGTCGCGCGGCGCCGGCGGCACCGGCGTCTGGGACGGCAAGCAGTTATACACGGGCGTGAACTACGCGTCGTGGAAGGTGCTGGCGAACGGTCCGGTGCGCGCGGTGTTCGAGTTGCACTACGCGGGATGGGACGCAGGCGGCAAGCAGGTTTCCGAAATCAAGCGCTTCACGGTGGATGCGGGGCATTACCTCGACCGCATCGACAGCACGTTTGTGTATGCCGGCGCCGAGCCGATCATGGTGGCCGTGGGCCTGAACCGTACGCCGAGCGACAAGGGGCAGAATCCGCAGATCGCCACCAGGAAGGAAGACGCGGTGCTGCTGCAGTGGGTGCAGCAGGCCAGCAATGACGCCTTCGGCACGGCGGTGGTGCTTCCGGGTGCGGAGGGCTTTGTCCAGGATGCGCTGAACGAGCTGGTGCTGGCCAAGGCCACGTCCGGCAAGCCGTTGCGCTACTACGCGGGCGGGGCCTGGAGCCGTGCGGGCGAGATCACCTCGCTCGAACAATGGGAGCGCCTGACGCAGGACACGGCGGCGCGCGACGCCAGTCCGGTGCGGGTCACGCTCGGACGCAAGCCGTAGGGTGGGTTCTTGAACCCACCGTTGTAATTGGCGCATACGCACAGTATGCGCCATGCATGCACGCCGCACCGTGCACTCCGCCTCCGCCTTACCCCTCGTTACACCCCTCCCGACACAGGCCAGACCAATTAATGTATTTATTTGCATTGGACCGACCAAAATCGTAAATATTGCCTTAAAATTCCAAAACCGGCCTGACCAAATCTAATATTGCCGTAGCGGTGGGCGCGCAGCCTGGCACCTGCCTCAATAAAAACGTATGGAGACAGCATGACCAACAACCAGCATAGTGCAGCCTTGCGCAAACTCACCCTCTGCCTGCTCGGCACGGCTTCCGTGTCGGCGATGTCGATCGGTATGGCGTATGCCCAGACGGCAGAGCAGCCCGCGGCGCAAACCGCCACCCAGGCCGAAGCGCCCCAGCAAATGCAGACCGTGCAGGTCTCCGGCCTGCGCGCCTCCCTGGAAAGCGCACTGAACGCCAAGCGCCAGGACAACGGCATCGTCGATGTGATCAAGTCCGAAGACATGGGCAAGTTCCCCGACACGAACCTGGCCGAATCGCTGCAGCGCGTACCGGGTGTGGTGATCGACCGCGATGCCGGCGAAGGCCGCAACATCACCGTGCGCGGCCTGGGCCAGGACTTTACCCGCGTGCGCATCAACGGCATCGAGGGCCTGGCCACCACCGGCGGCACCGACAGCTCGGGCGGCACCAACCGCGGCCGCGGCTTCGACTTCAACGTGTTCGCGTCTGAACTGTTCTCCTCGCTCACGGTGCGCAAGAGCTCCTCGGCCGACGTCGACGAAGGCTCGCTCGGCGCCACCGTCGATTTGCAGACCCTGCGCCCTTTTGATCTGCGCGGCTTCAATGCCACCGTCGCAGCCAAGGGCAAGTACAACGACGGCTCCGAGAAGATCGACCCGCGCGTCGCCTTCATGATCTCGGACACCTTCTTCGACCGCAAGTTCGGGGTGCTGGTCTCGGGAGCCTTTTCCAAACGGCGCGTGCTGGAAGATGGCTTCTCCACTGTGCGCTGGGATAACGGCCCCTCCTCTGGCGGCTGGTGCGCGCCACAGGGCGTGACCGCGAATCCATCGAACTCCACCGCCACCACCTGCGGCCCGGCGGCCCAGGGCGTGGCGCGCCTGCCGAACACGCCGGCCAATATCGCCGCCTACAACGCCGCCAGCAACCCGAACAACTTCCACCCGCGCCTGCCGCGCTACGGCCGCCTGACCCACGACCAGGACCGCCTGGGCCTGACCGCCTCGGCCCAGTGGCGCCCGCAGAAGGGCACGCTGCTGACCTTCGACCTGCTGTATTCGAAGCTCGACGCCACGCGCCAGGAAGACTTCCTGGAAGCGATCTCGTTCAGCCGCAGCGCCAGCCAGGGCGGCAAGCCGCAGATCAGCGTGGTCGAGGCCGAGTACGCACCGAACGGCGCCCTGCTCTACGGCAAGTACAACGGCGTCGACATCCGCTCCGAGTCGCGCTTCGATGAACTGACCACCACCTTCACCCAGCCGACCCTGACGCTCGAGCACAAGTTCACCGATACCCTGAGCATGAGTGCGAAGATCGGCCGCGCGAATTCGAAATTCCGCAATCCGGTGCAGACCACGGTCACGCTCGACGCGCTGAACGTGAACGGCTATTCGCTCGACTTCCGCCAGGACGACCGCGCCGCCATCATCGGCTACCCGTTCGACCCGGCCGCGCCGAATGGCGCGCTCGGCATCATCGGCGTGCCGCAGGTGGCCACCGGCACCCAGCCGACCACGGTGACCAACACCACCACCAGCGAAATCCGCATCCGCCCGCAAGGCGCGACCAACGTCAACGACGTCGGCCAGTTCGACCTGGCCTGGGAAGCGGTCGACGGCTTCACCATCAAGGGCGGCATCAACCGCAAGAAATACGAGTCGGACACCTACGAGTTCCGCCGCGTGAACCAGAACGACACGATCTTCGCGCCGCCGGCGGGCGCCACCGGCCTGACGAGTACCATCACCGGCTTCGGCAAGGGCCTGGATATGCCTGGCGGGAACGTGACGAGCTGGGTGATCCCGAACCTGAAAGCCATCTCGGCCGCCTACGACATCTACTGCAACTGCATCAAGGCCGGTCCGGCCGGCGGCCCGGGCGACTTCACCCTGTCCTCGATCACCAACGGCAATGCGCGTGGCAACAACCGCACGGTGAAGGAGCGCGACGACGGCTTCTACCTGATGGGCGAGTTCAAATACGATTTGTGGAATATCTCGATGCGCGGGAACGTGGGCGTGCGCCACGTGAAGACCGAACTCGAAGCGATCGGCTACCAGACGGCCGGCGGCGGCACCGCGGTGCAGGTGAACCACGACTACAAGGACACCCTGCCTTCGCTGAACATCGCGGCCAACCTGACCGACAACTTCATCGTGCGCTTCGGCACGGCGAAGGTGATGACGCGTCCGCAGCTGGGCTTCCTGTCGCCAGGCGGCACCATTTCGACCACGGGCACGCTGACCATCAACACCGGCAACCCGTTGCTGAAACCCTTCCGCGCCAAGACCTTCGATTCCAGCTTCGAGTACTACTTCGGCAAGAACGCCTTTGTCGGCCTGGGTTTGTTCCAGAAGAACATCGACACCTACATCCAGTCGCTGCGCACCAACGTGGCATTCCGCGAGACCGGCCTGCCGCTGAACCTGCTGCCGTCGAACTTCACCGGCGAGGAAGTGTTCGCAGTGACGGCGCCGATCAACACCGACGGCGGCAAGCTGAAAGGCTTCGAGCTGAACTACCAGCAGCCGTTCACCTTCCTGCCCGGCTGGGGCAAGAACTTCGGCACGGTGCTGAACTACACCAAGGTCAGCTCGACCATCGAGTACGCGATTTCGCCGACCAGCAGCGACCGCATCGTCGACGACTTGCTGAATTTGTCGCCGAAGTCGTGGAACGCGACCTTGTACTACGACGACGGCAAGTTCAGCGCGCGCGTGTCCGGCGCCAAGCGTTCCGGCTTCCTGACCCGCGTGCCGGGCCAGAACAACAACGACGTCGAGGGCAAGAACGGCACCTTCAACGTCGATTTGTCGCTGACCTACAAATGGAACGACAAGCTGGAATTCACCCTGGAAGGCGTGAACCTGACCAACGAGCCAAACGACCAGTTCATCAGCCGCGCGCGTAACAGCGTGGTGGTGAACAACGTGACGGGGCGCGAGTACCTGGCGGGGCTGCGCTACAAGTTCTGATTGTCTCTTGCAGTTCCTTGGAGCCCGCGTTCGCGCGGGCTTTTTTCATGGGCGAGTGCCGCTATGCTGGTGTCAGCAGGCTTTGTTATCGCGTGCCGTGGCTTACACCGCTGGCGCCTCTTGTGGTCCGTGGCTGGGCCCTGCAGTCAGGGGACGCGCATCGTTCCAATCGAGACGGTCGATGCACATGCGGCGCGTGGTCTGCGCCACATCCCAGGCGTGGTACACGATCCAGGTCTCGCTGCCGTCGGGTGAGGTAGTGAAGGAATTATGCCCCGGCCCGATCACCGCGCCCGGCACGCTGCGCATCAGCAGCGCTTCTTCCCCACCTTCGGGCCGGTGCCACGGCCCGAGCGGATGCTCGGCCACGACATAGCTGACACCATAGTTGTCCTTTTCCCACGCGCCGCCGCTGTAGAAGCAGTACAGCTGTCCCTTGTGCTCCTGCACCGACGCACCCTCCACCGTGTGCCAGTCGTACACGCTGCCGTACATCGTGCGGTCCTTGCGGAAGATGTGCCAGTCCTGGTGCGGGCGCACCACCATCTGCGGCTCGCCGGCCAGGGTTTCCATGTCAATCAAACGATCGACCACGATGCCGGTGCCGACCCGGTGGTCGTCCGCCACGTGCAGGAAGTCGACGCAGTAGAACAGGTACCATTCGCCGTCGCTGTGGCGATAAGGATGGGCGTCGATCGAGAACGCCTGGTCCGGCACCAGGATCTTGCCGGTGTCGACGAACGGCCCGGCCGGATCGTCCGCCACGGCCACGCGCAGCTTCTGGTCGGTGCCCTCGTCGGCGGAACCCGACGAGTAGTACATGTAGAAGCGGCCCTCATGGAAGGCCACCTCGGGCGCCCAGTAGTGCGCGGCGCCGGTCGGCTCCAGCGCATGGCCAAGCGGCTCCCAGTCGACCAGGTCGGCTGAGCGCAGCACGGGAATCTGGCGTCCGTCGGCGCCACCGGGTGCGGTGCCGTAGGCGTAGTAGAAGCCCTCGTGTTTCAGGACGAAGGGGTCGGCCATGGTGTCGGGGTAGACCGGGTTCTGGTAAGTGCGGGGCACAGCGTGTCTCCTGAAACTGAGGGTGTTGAATTACAAGGAGCTTGAGAAACCGTAGCGAGCGGAAGAAGTCCTGGCCGAGAAGCGCAGCTGTACGGATGTACAGCGAGCTATCGCCTTGGCGGCGCAGGCCAAGAATTCGACGCGCAGTAGGTTTATCAAGTTCCTCTTACATCTTGTAGCGCAGGCTCAAGCCGTAGGTGGTCATGTTGTAGCGGATGTCGCGCGGCTGGTAAGGGCCGAGCTCGCTCTCGAACTTGGCCTTGGTCAGGTTGATCGCGTCGAAGTGCAGCGACACGTTCGGCGTCAGCTCGTAGCCGATGCTCAGGTCGACGAAGGTCGTAGCCTTGACCACCCGGTCCTGCAGGTAGGGCTCTTCGAAGATCTGCTCGACGTAGTCGCCGCGGCGGGTCGCGGCCAGGCGGCCGGTGATGCCGTTACCCTCGTACAGCAGGGCGACGTTGTAGTTCTGCTTCGCCACGCCGACCAGCGCCGTCTTGGTGAATGCGCCGCTGTTCAGCGACGTCCTGGTTTCGTTGTCGCCGTCGATCCAGGTGTAGTTGGCCTGCACACCGAAGTCGCGCCAGAAACCCGGCAGGAAGTCGAAGAACTTCTGCGCACTGAGTTCGGCGCCGCGCAGCGTGCCCTTGCCGGAGTTCTGCGGCCGGTTCACGCGGTAGGTCACGCCGTTGATGCTTTCGTCCTGGGTAAAGTTCTGCAGGTAGCCGTCGATATCGCGGTGGAACAGCGCCACCTGGGCATAGCCGTTCTTGGCGAAATAGTATTCGAGCGTGGCGTCGATGTTCTTCGACTTGGTCGGCGCCAGGTCGGGGTTGCCGGCGCCGCCGGTGCCCGGCGCGTTGACGGTAGGCGGCACCAGCGACAGCGCCGGATTCAGCTCGCGGAAGCCGGGGCGGGTCAGGGTCTTGCCAGCCGAAAGGTGCGACTGCCACTGGTCGTTCCAGTTGACGATGGCCGTGGCGCTCGGCAGCACATTGGTTTCCGAGGTCGACAGATCGACGTCGGTCACCACGTCGCCGATGCGGTTCTGGCCGCGCAGCTTGCGCTTGTCCTTCAGCACGCGCGCACCGGCTTCGCCGCTGACCTTGATGCCGCCGAGGGTCGTTTCCCAGCGCCCGGACAGGTAGAAGGTGGCGTTGCGCTCGCGCTGGTCGAACAGGCGGGTCGGGTCGTCCGGCACCCGGCCGCTTGGCTGGCCGTAGGCATTGCGCACGGTGTCGGCATTTTCGATCAGGTAGTTCGCCGAAGGCGTGTACCAGGGGCCGCCCAGGCGGTCCAGGCCTGGTACCAGTTCTTCGAAGGATGGCCCGAACAGGCCGATCGGGGTCGGACGGACGGCCGAGCTGAAGTCGGACGCGCGTTCGGCGCTGTGGTTGCTGACCTTGCGCTCGGACAGGCGCACGCCCGCCAGCACGGCGCGGAAGAAGCCGTCGCCGCCGAGCCGGTAGGTGCCGTCGGAACGCCACTGGGCCTGCTTGCCGGCCTGTTCGCTCCAGTTTTGCACCATGCCGCGCAACACGAACTGGTTCGGGTCGCGCAGGGCATTCGCGCTGCCTGGCGTGGTGACCGTGTTGTAGCCGCCATGGCCGTCGCGTCCATAGGCATACACGCTGGAGCTGGCGCCCGGCACCTGCTGGTCGACGATGAGCGTGTCGTTGACGAATTTCGACTTGGTGTAGGCCACGTGGGTGTTCACCGTCAGCGGACCGTCGTTGTAGCGCAGGGCGAGGTCCAGGAAGTGGGTGTAGGTGCGTTCCTTCTGGCCCCAGGTACTGGTCGCCATGTACGGGTCCCAGTCGTAGGGGCTGGGGCTGAACTGGGCGGCCGGCGCATTGGCCGACATGATCGGGCAGATCACGCCGCGCGGCGTGTTGCAATGCTCGCCCTGCGGCGCCAGCACCACGTTGTTCAGGCGCGGCGCCCAGGTGACGATGTCGAGGATGTAGTTGACCGCGTTGCGGCCCTGGTAGCCGGTGCCCAGGTATTGCGCGGTGGCCTGCAGGCGCGGGCTGATCTTCCACTGGAAGGCGCCGTGGATGCTCTGGCGTTCGCGCTTGCCGCTGTTGTAGATGCCGCCGATGTTCGGCAGCTGGCCCAGCGTCTCGCCGGGGTTCAGTGCGAACGGTCCGGTATTCCCTAGCCGCCGCGCGCTGCCGTCCTGGCCCACGGCGAACACGTTTTCCGGCCGGTCGACCCACTGCACCGGGAAGGTCCAGTTCTCGCGGTTCACAGCGACGTCGAACAGCGCGCCCATTTCGCCCACGCCGGTATCCCAGCGGTTGCTGACCGAGAAGCCGCCGCCCGGGTTGTGGGTATCCTTGCTGGCGTCGCTGCCGTTGCTCTGGTTCATGCGGTCTTCGACGTAGCCGGTGAAGCTGTAGCCTTTCGAATCGAACGGCGCGCGCAGGCGCACGTTGACGGCGCCGGCAATCCCGCCCTCGAGCTGGTTCGGGCTGGCCGATTTGTACACTTCCAGGCCGCCGATCGACTGCACCGGCAAGTCCTCGTAGGACAGGCGGCGCGCCGCTGCGGTGAAGATCTCGTTGCCGTCGATCGTGGTCACGACATCCGGCAAACCGCGGATGATCACGGTGCTGGTCTGGCCGCGGTCGCGCCCGACCTGCACGCCGGCCACGCGCTGCAGGGCGTCGCCGGCCTGGCGGTCGGGGAACTTGCCGATGTCTTCGGCATTGATCGCGTCGACCACCTGCAGCGAATCGCGCTTGATGGCTTCGGCCGAGCGCAGGCTGCCGCGCAGGCCCGTTACCTGGACCACGGCCGGCGCCGCCTGTGGAACCTCGGGTGCGGGCTGGGCGGTGGCGGGCACGGACTGCCCGGCCTGCTGGGCTTGTGAGGACTCAGCGCCCGCGCCGGTGCTGCCGGCCGCGCTGGCGCCGCTGCTCGTGGTTGCGCCAACATTGGCGCTGGCGCTGGTGCTGGTGGCAGCAGGCGGGTTATCGGTAGCTGTTTGCGCCAGCGCCGAAGCGCTGTAGGCCGTCAACAACATGATCGCTGCGCAGATCGGCTTGACTTCGAATCGTGTCATGCATGTCTCCTGAATTTATTATGAGAAACCACTCGCCCCGCCGGTCGTTGCCGGCCTCAGGCCTCATCAAATACTAAAAGAGCAAGCAGGGCGCCACCAATAACGAAACACGCAAGAGCTATCTGAAATCGTCATGGCTGACGCACGAATGACACAGATCCAGATGGATTACGGGATCTGTGCCAGCGGTTCGGCCGTGCTGGCCACCCAACCCGGCGCGAATACCTTGCCGTCGGCATCGAACAAAAAGGCGCGCGTGGCCGGGAACACCAGTTCGACCCGGCTGCCCAAGGCCGGCGGCGCACTATCCGCATCCGTCTTCACCGCCACCATGTCGCCACTCTCGCCCACCTGCGCATACACCAGCGTGACGTCGCCCAGGTACTCGACCAGCGCCACGGTTGCCGCAATGCCGCCGCCTTCCAGTCCGGGGCGCGCCAGTTGCAGGTGCTCGGGACGCACACCGAGCGTGACGCGGGCGCCGGCCTGGGCTCGCGCGACGTCGGCCGCCACCTCCACCCGCTCGCCGCTCGCCAGCTGCACGCTCGCGCTGCGCGCGCCCTGCCCGGCCAGCGTGGCCTCGAAAAAATTCATGCGCGGCGAACCGAGGAAGCCGGCCACGAACCTGTTCGCCGGCCGCTCGTACAAATCCGACGGCGTGCCCACCTGCTCGATGCGCCCGCCATTCAGCACCACGATCTTCTGGCCCAGGGTCATGGCCTCGACCTGGTCGTGGGTCACATAGACCATGGTGCTTTTCAGTTCGCGGTGCAGGCGCGCCAGCTCGACGCGGGTCTGGCCGCGCAGGGCCGCGTCCAGGTTCGACAGCGGTTCGTCGAACAGGAAGACCTCGGGTTTGCGCACGATGGCGCGCCCGATCGCCACGCGCTGGCGCTGCCCTCCCGACAAGGCCTTGGGCTTACGCTCCAGCAGATGCCCGATCTGCAGGATCTCGGCGGCGCGCCCTACCCGCTCGGCGATTTCGGCTTTCGGCACCTTGGCCAGCTTCAGCGCGAAACCCATGTTCTCGGCCACGCTCATGTGCGGGTACAGCGCATAGCTCTGGAACACCATGGCGATGCCGCGCCGCGCCGGTTCGATGTCGTTGGCGACGCGTCCGCCGATCTCCAGCGTGCCTTCGGTGATGTCTTCCAGGCCGGCGATGATGCGCAGCAGGGTCGACTTGCCGCAGCCCGAAGGCCCGACGAAGACCACGAATTCGCCGTCCGCAATCTCGAGGTCCACGCCCTTGATGACGCTGTTCTTTTCGTACTGTTTCTTGATGCCGCGAAGGCTGACCGATGCCATGCTTTGCTCCTGTATGTTCTTATCCTTTGAGCCCGCTCGCGGCGAGGAAGCCCTGGGTAACCCGGCGCTGGAACACCACGTAGGCCAGCGCCACCGGCAAGGCGCCCAGCAGCGCCGCCGCCATCAGCTGCGCATAGCGCACGCCAAAGGCGTCGTAGGTCTGGGTCAGGCCGAGCGGGATGGTCATCATGTCGTTCGAGGTGACGATGATGAAGGGCCAGAGGAAGTTGTTCCAGGCGCCGATGAAGGTGACGATCGCCATCGCCCAGACGATGTTGCCGGAAATCGGCAGGTACACGCTCCACAGCACGCGCAAGGGATGCGCGCCGTCCATCACCGCCGCTTCGCGAAAGTCCGCCGGAATCGCGTCGAAGAACTGCTTGAACACGTAGATGACGACCGGCGACACCACCTGCGGCAGCACCAGCCCGGCGTAGCTGTTGATCATGCCCAACCCGTGCATGGTGCGGAACAGCGGCACCAGCAGCGCCTCGAACGGCAGCAAAAAGGCCAGCATCGCCAGCCCGAACAGCAGCGAGCGGCCACGGAAGCGCAGCTGCGAAAAGGCGTAGGCGGCCATCAGGCTGATCGCCATCGTCACCACCGTTACCAGGAAAGCCACCAGCGCGCTGTTGAACAGCCAGCGCGGCATGTTGCCGGCGCTGAGGGTCTTGGCAAAGGCGTCCAGGGTCCAGGTCTGCGGCAGCCAGTGGAATACGGCGGACACGGTTTCGTGCTCGGGCCGCAGCGCCGTCGACAAGGCCCACAGCAGCGGAAACAGCCAGAGGGCCATCAGCACCACGCTGGCCAGCACGGCGGCGACAGTCCAGCCGACCTGGGAGCGCATGATATGGAAGCGCACGCTCATGCCGCCCTCCTTGCCACCATGCGCGCCAGCAGCGACAGCGCGATGACCACGAACATGAAGGCCATGGCCACGGCAGCCGCGTAGCCGGCGTCGCTTTGGGTAAAGGCGGTTTCGTACATGTAGTGAAGGGTGACGCGGCTGGTGTTGTAGGGCCCGCCGCTGGTGAGGATATAGGTCTGGCCGAACACCTTCAGCGAGGCGATCAGCTGGATCAGCAGCGCGGTGCCGACCACCGGCCTTAAGGACGGCCAGGTGATGGCGCGGAACAGGGTGAAGCCGCTGGCGCCGTCGAGTGCTGCGGCCTCGTACAGCTCGCCGGGGATGTTGCGCAGCCCGGCCAGCAGCATCAGCATGTTGAAGCCGACCGTCCACCAGATGGTGCCGATGGCCACCGCCGGCAGCGCCCAGTGCACGTCGGACAGCCAGGCATTCTGGCCGCCGACCAGGTGGTTGATCACGCCCGACGAAGGCTGCAGCATCCAGTCGGCGATCAGGGTCATCACCGAGATCGGCAGCACGTAGGGCAGGAAGAAGGCGCCCTGCAGCCAGGACTGGATGCGGACAAACCGATTCACCAGCAGCGCCATCACCAGGCCGAGGACGGTGAGCGGAATCACGGTCAGCAAGGCGAAGTAGAAGGTGTTCCAGAGCGAGGACCAGAACGAGGGGTCCTGCACCAGGGTCGCGTAGTTGGCCAGGCCGACAAAGGCGCTGGTGCGCGTCAGGCTGCTCTCCGTCAGGCTCATGTAGAAGGTATGCAGCGCCGGCAGCAGGAAGAACAGCAGGAAGGCGGCGGCGAACGGCGCCAGCAGCAGCGCGGCGGGGATGCTTTCCGGGCGGCCGTCGGCGCGTTTCCTGGTGCGCGCCTGCGCGGCGGCGGATGTCAAGGTCGTGGTCTCCATGGGATGCGGTCAGTAGCGCGGCGGGCGTTTGCGCAGCAGGCGCGAGGCTTCTTTTTCGAACATGTCCAGCGCCTCGGCCGGGGTCAGCTGGCCGGACAGCGCGCCGGGCATGAATTTCGATGCCATCGCTTCGACCGGCCCGGCCGCGCCCATGTACCAGCCGTCCGGGTCGTAGACCACGTTCTGCGCGGCTTCGGCATACAGGGCGTTCGGCATCAGCGCCTTGGCCGCCGCCGATTCGGCCACCGGACGGTAGGCCGGCACGTGGCCGCCCTCGGCCCAGCCCATCGAATGGCGGCTGACGTAGGCCATGAAGGCGAGCACGCCGCGCAGTTTCGCCGGGTCCATGGCTTTGTCTTCGTTGGAGGGAATGGCGAAGGCGTGCGAGTCGGTCCAGACGCTGGCGTCCTGGTACAGGCGCGGCAGCGGCACGATGCCGTACTCGAAGCCGAGCGTGCGCTGGCGCGTGGCGCGCACCAGTTCCGGCACTTCCCACACGCCGTTGAGCATGAAGCCGGCGCCGCCGCCCATGAACTGGCTGGTCGAGGCCGGATAATCCAGGCCGGCCGGGCCATAGCCGCGCGTGAACCAGGCGCTGACCTTGGCCAGTTCCTCGACGCCGGCGCGGCCGTAGGCAAAGCGGCCGTTCTCGATGAGGGTGGCCTTGCGCTGGTTCAGCAGCGACAGCCACAGGCGCCAGATGGCGTAGGAGCCCTGGCTCGCTTCCATCGCCAGGCCGGCCTTGCCGCTGCGCGCCTTCACGCCGGCGAAAGCGGCGGTCAAGGCCTCGTAGCCGACGATGGGTTTGAGCACACCGGCACCGTCGAGCAGCCCGGCCTTGCCGGCCAGGGTCTTGTTGTAGTACATGACCATCGGGTGCATGTCGAGCGGGATGGCGTAGTTGCGGCCTTCGTAGCGCGACTTGTCCCACTGGCGCGGGAAGTAGTCGCTGCCGCGCAGGCCGGCCGCCGCCAGTTCGGCGTCGCTGATGGCGCGCAGTACGCCGCCGCCGGCCAGGTTGGGCAGGCGCGACAGGTGCACGGTGGCGACGTCGGGCCCGGCGCCGACCACCGACGAGGTGATCAGCTTGGTGTAGAAAGGCTCGCCCCATTTCAGCGTGGTGCTGACCACGCGCACGGCGCGCTGGCTGGCGTTGAAGTCCTCGACCAGGGCGCGCATGCGTGCGCCGTCGCCGCCGCTGAGCAGGGTCCACAGCCTGACCTCGGTGGGCCGCTGTGCCCGCGCCAGCATCGGCGTGCCGAGTGTCGAACCTGCGCCTAACAGCAGGGAAGCCGCGATAAACCGTCTGCGTTGCGCCACGTTGTCTCCGTTTTTTTCTTGCGCCCGGCCTGTGCCGGCCGGGTCGCCATGTCTGTTACCTGACCAGGGTCGTGCCCTTCACCACCGGCTTGCCGTCCACCCAGTCGAGTTTGTCGATGTAGAGGAAGCGCCGCTCGGCGCGGGTGCCGTCCGCCTTCAGTTCCCACGCATGATAGGCGATGAAATCCTGTTCGCCCACACGGAACACCACCTGGTGGCCAGGGCCGTAGAGGTTGCGCTCGGCGCGGCTCTTCAGGAAAGGCGAATCGCCGGCCGGCTGGCAAGGCCCGACCGGGCCGGCGCAGCTGGCATAGCCCACCGCATAGGTGCCGTTGCCGAAGTCGTTGGCCGAGTAGAACAGGGTGTACTTGCCGCCGCGCTGCACCATGGTCGGCGCTTCGATCACTTTACCTTCCCAGCTGCGGCCGTTGGTCAGCAGCCGGGTTGGCTGGCCGGTGACGGCCAGGCCGTCGGGCTGCAGTTCCTGCACGAAGATGTGGGTCGGCTGGTTGCAGCAGTTGCCGTCGCTCTTGAAGTACAGGTAGAGACGCCCGCCTTCGAGGAAGGGGCTGGCGTCGATGGTGCCGCCCAGCTCGGCCTGGCAAATCAGCGGCTTGCTGGCCTTGTCGACGAAGGGGCCGGCCGGCGAGTTCGAGACCGCCGCGCCCACGCACTGGCGGTCCGAGGCCAAATCGTGCGCCGTGTAGTACAGCACGTAGCGCTCGCCCAGCTTGATGACTTCCGGCGCCCAGACATGCGGCACTTCCTTGCGCACCCAGCCCGCCAAGCTAGGCATGGCGTCCGGCAGCGCGCGCCAGGATTGCAGATCGCTCGAATGCAGGGTCGGCAGATTCTTGCCGTCGCCGTTGGTGGCGTAGGCATAGTAGCCGCCGGCATCGGGCAGCACGAAGGGGTCGGGGAAGTTGCCGATCGAACTGGTTACAGGGCGCGTTGTTGCGCATCCCGCCAGTATGGCCGCGGACAAGGCCACAGGCAGTCCTGCCCAGCGCATTACGCTCCGCCTCGGTTCAAGTTTACAGTCCGGATAAAAACCGCCATCGTCCCCTCCTCGTCTTGTCATTGCTGAGATCATACGGCGCGCAACCCCTGCCCTCCATAACGAAACACGCGCGATGTATGCCAAATCCGTATTCGTCGGGTAGGTACGTCAGGTGTGGACCGGCGGCGTCAGCCCGGCCGCTTCGCGCAGGGCCGCCAGCATCGCCTCGGCCGAGGGCAGCAGGTGATGGCGCTTGCGGGTGACGATGCCGTAGACGCCGGCGCGCAGGTCGGCGTCGAGCGGCAGCACCGCCAGCGTGCCGGCGTCCAGGCCGGCCTGTACCAGTTCGAGCGGTAGCGCCACCACGCGGTCGCTGTCGGCCAGCAGGCGCATCACCAGCGGCAGCGAGATGGTTTCGACCACGTCGACAGGCTGGGGCAAGCCCCTGGCAATGAACAGCGCCATCAGCTGGTCGCGCAAGCGCCCGGCCAGCGGCAGGATCCAGGGCGCCTGCGCCAGGTCCCCGAAACCGAGGTCGGTGCGTCCGAGCCAGGGGTGGCCGGCGCGCACGATCAGGCTGTGCGGCTCGTCGGCCAGCGGTTCGAAGTCGAGTTCGGCAACGGCGCCGGGGTCGAGGATGCGGCCGATCACGATGTCGAGTTCGCCGGCGCGCAAGGCTTCGATCATGGCCTGGCTGGTGTCGCTGGCCACCGCCACCTGCACGCGCGGATTGCGTTCCTTCAGCAGCCGGATCGCCTGCGGCAGCAAGGTGGCCGCCGCCGCGCGCACGCTGCCCACGGCCACCCGCCCGCCGAAGCCGGCCTGGCCCTGCATGATTTCCTGGTGCGCCGCATCCATCTCGGCCAGGGCGGCGCCGGCGCGCCGGATCAGCACCTGGCCATACCAGGTCGGCACCACGCCGCGCGGCATGCGCTCGAACAGCGGTACGCCGAGCGCGTGTTCGAGCTCGCCGATGAGTTTCGAGGCCCCGGGCTGGGTCAGCCCGGCTGCTTCGGCCGCGTGCAGGATCGAGGCATGGCGGCCCAGTTCGACCAGCAGCACCAGGTGGCGCGTCTTGAGGTGAAAGCGGATGAACCTGGTGGACGATGAATCGCGCATGCCGCTTTGTGAAATTTTTGTTAAGAAATCTTACGGCATGCGCGGGCCGGGCGTCAATGTGATCCGGGCAAAATGTTGTTTATCAGAAAATGAGGCCCTTGCCCTTTGCCTGCTTCACCCAGTCCGGATACTCGTCCATCAGCAGGTCGTACAGGGCTGCGTCCGCATGCTCGTCGGGGCGTTCGACCGAGAAGAAGCCGGCGTTGTCGAGCAGGCGGCCGTCGAGCTCGTCCAGCTTTTCCAGGAAGGGGAAATCGGAATCGGCGAAGTTGATGAGGCGTTTGCTCTTCGACTTCTTGCCCTTGCCGATGCCCATGAACTGCCAGAAGATCGGCTCGCGGCTCGCCCAGCGCAGCTGGCGCTCGGTGAGCGGCTTGTCCGAGGTGCTGCCGTCGGTGACGAACATCACGTACACCGGCAGCGCGGCCTGGCATGTCGCCTTGCGCTCGCCGCCGCCGGCGTCGGGGAAGTAGTAACGGCGTACCGCTTCCATGGCCGCGCCATAGCGGGTGTCGCCTTCCAGCGGATGGCGCTCGATGATCTCGCGCACGTAGTTCGAGAAGTTATCCAGGCCCATCGGCTCGCCGCGGTGCACGTTGCGGCCAAAGAGGAAGACGTCGATCGCGCCGTCGTCGTCGAAGCGGCAGCCCAGCGCCAGGATGCGTTCGGCAAAGCGCTGCACCAGGCCCTTTTTATACAGCGCGCTCATCGAGCCCGAGATGTCCAGCACCAGGCAGACGCGGGCGCGGTGCTCGGCCAGGCCCACCTTGGCCAGCGACACCCCGGCCGACTTGACCAGGCTGACCAGCTGGGGCGCGGCCTGCTCGACGCGCTTTTCCAGGTTGATCGTGGCCGGCTTGGGCAAAGGCGGCGGCGGCGGCGCCGGTGCAGGCACGGGCGCGGGCGTATCGGCGACATCGGCGCCGAAGTGGGTGACCAACGCGGCCAGCCCGCCATTGAAACCCTGGCCGACCGCCATGAAGCGCCAGCCGCCGTCCTTGCGGTAGAACTCGCCCAGCATCACGGCCTGCTCGGCGGCGAAATCGCGTCCGCTGAAATCGAAGCGGGCGAACTCGCCCTGCGCGCTCACCAGGCGCAGCGACCCGGCCTGCAGCTGGGCCATGGTGCCGCCACCGTCGATGCTGGCGGTGATGGTCACGCGCTCGACGGATGCCGGCAGGCGGCCGAACTGGAACACGAAGCCGTCGCGGTCGGCGCCGACCGCCCCCACGCGCACGCCGCCGCACGGGGTTTGCGGCTGGTTGAAGAAGGTCATGTAGCGTTCCTCGACCAGCTTGCCGCCGGCATCGAGGGCGAAGCAGGCGAAGTCGAGCGCCAGGCCCTGGGCGGACAGGCCGGCCTGGACGGCGCCATCCGGTGCGTAGGATGCCAGCGCCAGGCGCTCGCCTCGGGACAGTTGTTTCATGTTGTACCTCGTGTCTGCGGTTGTTTCCTGGCCTGCTTATTTAAAGCTGCTTATTCAGGCGATGTCGACGCCGTGCTCAGTGGCCAGCGCCGCCAGGCCGCCGGCATAGCCCTGGCCGACCGCGCGGAATTTCCACTCGCCGTTGTGGCGGTAGATCTCGGCAAAGATCATCGCGGTCTCGGTCGAATAGTCTTCCGACAAATCGAACCGCACGATCTCGGCGTCGTTGTCGATGTTCACCACACGCACGAAGGCATCCTGCACCATGCCGAAACTCTGGCGCCGCGCCTCGGCATCGTGGATCGTGACCGCAATCACCAGGCGCCTGATCTCGGCCGGCACGTCGGCAAGGCGGATTTTCAGGGCTTCGTCGTCGCCGGCGCCGGCGCCGGTCTTGTTGTCGCCGGTGTGCTCGACCGCGCCGCAGGTCGAGGTCAGCTGGTTATAGAAAATGAAGTCGTGGTCGCCGCGCACCTTGCCGTTTTCCTGCACCATGAACAGGCTGGCGTCGAGGTCGAAGTCGGCGCCGGTGGTCGAACGCGCTTCCCAGCCCAGCCCGACCAGCACCTCGCGCAGGCTCGGGTCGGTTTTCGATAAACTGAGATTGCCGCCTTTTTGCAGACTGATTGCCATATTGTTTTTCCGTTTCGGTTAATAAGTGCGCGCACTGTTTTATTCGGCTGCACCGCATGTCATTCATTCGGAATAAGTCGCCTCGCGCGATAGGGATACGGCATGTTTCACAGGCACGTATTCAAATTCACGCAATCGTGAATATTCACGCTCATGTATTGCCATCCCTGCCGATCTGCATGTGAATATTCACATCCTCCGTCATTTCGCATTGCGCGATCGGATATTCCGGGATATCGACAGATCTATTTCCAAATTTCAAGGTGCTGTGTAATATACATTAATCGTTTTGGATATTGAAGATGCCCGCGCGAGCACCCGGCATTTGTTCCCGACGCCTGAATCCATTCCCCAACCCGTTTATTTGGTACAAAAGAACAATGCGAAAACTTCCCGTCTACCTGCTGCTCGACACCTCGGGATCGATGAACGGCGAGCCGATCGAATCGGTGCGCAATGGCATGCAAACGCTGCTGTCGGCGCTGCGCCAGGATCCGCACGCGATCGAATCGGCCTGGCTGTCGGTCATCACCTTCTCCGACAGCGCGAAACAGCTCACGCCGCTGACCGAACTCGGCCAGTTCCAGATGCCGGCGATTAGCGCCTCGGGCACCACCTCGATGGGCGCCGCGCTGTCGCTGCTGGCCGAGCGCGTGGGCCACGAAGTGACCAAGACCACCGCCGACCAGAAAGGCGACTGGAAGCCGATCGTCTTCATGATGACCGACGGCGACCCGACCGACGACCTGGCCGCCGGCATCGCCGCCATCAAGGCCGCCCGCCTGGGCACCGTGATCGCCTGCGCCGCCGGACCGAACGCCAACGTGCGCGAACTGCAGCGCATCACCGAGTCGGTGGTGCGCCTGGATACGGCCGACAGCAACACCATCCGCGCCTTCTTCAAGTGGGTCAGCGCCTCGATCGCGACCACCAGCCAGAAGATCGACCTCACCAAGAAGGACGCGAACGGCCTGGCCGATTTGCCGCCGCCGCCGCCCGAAGTCAACGTGGTCCTGTAAGCCCACCCTCATCCACACGAAGGAGAACCGCACATGGCAGTCAGTCTGCGTAAAGGGCAAGGCGTCAGCCTGCGCAAGGAAGAAAACGACCTGTCCCAGGTCACCATCGGGCTGGGCTGGGACGTGGCCGAGGAAAAGCGCGGCTTCCTCGGCTCGCTGTTCGGCGCCAGGCAGGAAGAGTACGACCTGGACGCGATCGCCTTTTTGCTCGGCGCGGACGGCAAGCTGCCCGGCCCGGAAGACGTGGTGTTCTACAACGCCCAGCGCCACGCCAGCGGCGCGCTCTGGCTGACCGGCGACAACCGCACCGGCGCCGGCGATGGCGACGACGAGCAGATCATCGTCCGCCTCGACCAGCTGCCGGGCAAGTACGAACGCATCCTGTTCGTGGTGTCGATCTACGAAGGCAAGAGCAAGCGCCAGGACCTGGGCAAGGTGGCGAACGCCTTTATCCGCGCGGTCGACAACAGGAACAAGGAAATGGTCCGCTTCGACATCAGCGGCGACGCCTCGATGGCCGGGCGCTGCTCGCTGACCTTTGCCGAAGTGGTGCGCGACGGCGGCGGCTGGAAGTTCAATGCCATCGGCACCCCGCACGAGACCGACCGCTTCGTCGACGTCATGCGTCCCTACATGTCATGAGCGTACGCCGCCTGCCGGTCTACCTGGCGCTGGACACCTCGGGCTCGATGCGGGGCGAGCCGATCCAGGCCGTGAACGTCGGCCTGCAAGCCCTGCTCGCCTCGCTGCGCCAGAACCCGTTTGCGCTGGAAAGCGCCAGCCTGTGCATCGTCACCTTCGATGCGCGCGTCACCACCATCCTGCCGATGACGCCATTGGAGGACATCGTGCTGCCGGAAGTGGTCTGCCCGAATTCCGGCCCGACCTTCCTGGGCGCGGCGCTGCACGCCATCTGCGACATGCTCCCGCGCGACATCCGCACCTCGACGCCTGAGCAGAAAGGCGACTGGCGCCCCCTGCTGTTCGTGATGACCGACGGTAAACCCTCGGACACCCAGGACTACCAGGAAGCGATCCTGCGCGTGAAGCAGGCGAACTTTGCGACCGTGGTCGCCTGCGCCGCCGGCCCGAAGAGCGACCCGGCCCAGCTGCGCCCGCTCACCGACCGCGTGGTCAGCCTCGACACCCTGGACAGCGCCAGCTTTGCCGGCTTCTTCCAGTGGGTCAGCTCGGCGGTCACGGCGGGCAGCGCCAGCGTTGGCGCGGTCGGCGCACCGGACCTGCCGCCACCGCCGCCCGAAGTACAGGTCGTGCTCTGAATACCCTGGCCAAGAGGAGATGCTGATGCGGCGTTTACCCATTTTCATGCTGCTGGACGTCTCGGAATCGATGGCCGGCGACAACCTGCGCCAGCTCCAGCACGGCCTGGAGCGGCTGGTGGCCGGCCTGCGCACCGACCCGCATGCACTCGAGACGGTGCACCTGTCGACCATCGTCTTTGCCGGCCAGGCGCGCACGCTGGCGCCGCTGACCGAGCTGGCGCATTTCTATCCGCCGCGGCTGCCGCTGGGCTCGGGCACCTCGCTCGGGCGCGGCATGCAGCACCTGATGGATGAACTCGACCGCAGCATCCAGCCGAACACGCCTGAGCGCAAGGGCGACTGGCGTCCGGTGATCTACCTCATGACCGACGGTAAGCCGACCGACGACATCGAGCCGGCATTGAAGCGCTGGCGCGAGCGCTACGCGGCGCGCGCCACCCTGGTGGCCATCGCGGTCGGCAAGTTTGCCGCCATCGACGTGCTGCAGCGCTTCACGGAGACCGTGCTGCGCCTGGACGCCCAGGCCGAGCAGGACTTCCGGCGCTTCGTCGACTGGGTGACGATGTCGGTGGTGGCCCAGAGCCGCAGCGTGGCCGAGCCGCGTGCCGGCGTCAACCTGGCCAAGATCGACGAGTCGATCCTGAAGAAGATCGGCGACATCGAGAACGGCCTGAACGTCGACGAAGACCTGGTGGTCCTCACCGGCCGCTGCCAGAACAACCGCCTGCCTTACCTGATGCGCTACGAGCGGGTGCCGGCTGCCGCGCGCACCCGCCAGTTCGGGATGGAGCTCGACCTCTACCAGCTGGCCGGCGTGTTCGCGCTGGAAGCCGACTACGACGCCCTGTCCGACGACCGCGCCCTGGTGCGCACCGTCAGCACCGACGCCCTGATCGGCTCGCCGGGCTGCCCCCACTGCGGCAACCCCACCGCCTTTGCCATGTGCAGCTGCGGCGCCCTGATGTGCATCCGCGGCAGCGGCCCGGCACTGTGCCCGAGCTGCGACCGCGAATGCGATTTCGGCGAATGCGGCGGCGACGGTTTCGACGTCGCCCGTTCGCGCGGCTAGGAGAATCATCACGATGGACCACAGTTTGCAGTCCTATGCGCGCGCCTACATTTTGCGCGCACGTACCGAGCTCGATCCGGGACGGGTCGACGAATACGTGGCGAGCGAGGCGTTCAGGAACCTGGCGAACAAGTTCGCCGAGAAGATCGACCTGTCGCTGAATGCCTATCTCGGTGCGGCGCCGCCGCGAACGGCGCCTGAACCACAGGCGCGCGCGGGTGCGAACCCGCCCACGGCGCAGGCGGCGAAGAAAATGCCGTTTACCGAACTGACGCCGAAGCCGGCGCCAGCCGCCATGGCGCCGATTTTGCCGCCCAAGCCTCCCATGCCGGCGCTGCCGCCAATGCCTCCGATGCCGTCCACACCACCAATGCCGCCGACTCCACCCATGCCCCCTGCTCCGCCGGCCGGGCCTGCATCTGCTTCCGCCTCTGCGCCCGCTCCTGCTCCCGCTGCCGCTGCCGCTGCACCGCAGCCCGAGCTGCCCGACGCCGTCTTCCGCCTGCCCAACGCGCGCGCCGGCAGCAGCTACCAGGGGCGGCTCGCGCCGGCCGATGGCGAGGCGATCGTCTTCGAATCCGTGCTGGCGCCCGAGGGCCTGGACTGCAGCGCCGACCTGGCCAGCGGCGCCGTCAGCGGCACGCCGGCCGCGGCCGGCGACTACACGCTCACGGTGCGCTACCACTACGCCTGCCAGCCGGCGCGCACGCGGCAGGCGCTGGTGCCGCTCGCCGTGATTCCCGACCCGCGCTCGATGTGGAAGAACCTGCCCTCGGACCGGGCGGACCCCTACTACAAGGAAGACGAAGCCTGCGCCAGCATCGCCGGCACGGACTTCACCATCGCCGCCGCCAGCAAGCGCGGGCGTTCGCATGCGCACGTGGGAAGCTTCCGCGACGACGACTTCCGCATCGACTGCCAGGCCGCCAACGGCTGGTCCATTGCCGCCGTGGCCGACGGCGCCGGCAGCGCGCGCTACTCGCGGCGCGGCGCCGAGATCGTGTGCGAAGAAGCGCGCAATCGCATCCTCGCCAGCCTGAACGACAGCACCAGCGCCCAGATCGACGCCGCCGCCCAGGCCTATGCCGCATCCGGCACGCTGCCGCCCGAGCAGCGCGCGACCGTCGCCGACGAACTGCACACCCACCTGTCGCGCGTGGTCGGGAACGCCGCCTACTACGCGGCCCTGGCGATCCACGGCGAAGTCGCCGCGCGCCCGGAACTGGGCGGCGTCTTCAAGGATTATTCGAGCACGGCGCTGATCGCGATCTGCAAGCGCTACGCGTTCGGCACCCTGTGCGCCGCCTACTGGGTGGGCGATGGCGCGGTCGGCGTCTACAGCCGGCGCGACGGCATCACCCTGCTGGGTGAGGTGGACAGCGGCGAATTCTCCGGCCAGACGCGCTTCCTCGACAACGCGGCGGTCGACCACGCCATGCTGCGCAAGCGCACCCGCTTCGCGCTGGCCGAGGACATGACGGCGCTGGTCCTGATGACCGACGGCGTGTCGGACGCCAAGTTCGACACCGAAGCCCGTCTCGGGCGCGACGCCGACTGGCACGCCTTCTGGGAAGAACTCGACCGTGCCGCCGGCTTCGGCGCGCGCCAGCCCGACACGGAGCGCAAGCTGCTCGGCTGGCTCGACTTCTGGTCCCAGGGTAACCACGACGACCGCACCATCGCCGTCATCTACTGATCGAGACAAGACCCATGGCAAACACTGTCACCTTGACCGCAGCCGACGGCAGCACCGTCCAGTTCATCGACGAAATCAAGGCGTCCGGCGGCATGAAGGACGTCTACTTTTCGCCGAACAGGGACTACGTCGTAGCCTTCTTCCGCGGCAGCGCCGACGCCGCAACGCGCGAGCGCCTGTCGGTCATCACCACCGTCTACCGCGACCGCATCTTCAACCAGATCGGCGGCGACTACTGGAAGAACCTGTTCTGCTGGCCGACGGCGATGGTCGAGCACAACGGGCGGCTGGGCGTGGTCGTGCCCTTCTATGCCCCGGAATTCTTCTTCAAGCATGGCTCGCGCAACAACGACATGCTGGCCATTAAAGGGCGCGAAAAGGAAGGCAAGTGGTTCGCCTCGCCGTCGAACCGCAACAAGTTCATCGACCAGCGCGAGCTCGGCAACTGGATGCTGCAGATTAAACTGTGCCTGCAGATCGCGCGCGCCGTGCGCCGCATGCACTCGGCCGGCCTGGCGCACTCGGACCTCAGCTACCGCAACGTGCTGATCGACCCGTCCACCGGGCGCGCCTGCCTGATCGACATCGACGGCCTGGTCGTGCCGGGCAAGTATCCGCCCGACGTGGTCGGCACGCCGGACTTCATCGCGCCGGAATGCGTGGCCACCGCGCACCTGAAGCGCGACGACCCGCAGCGCAAGCTGCCATCGATCGCCACCGACCGCCACGCGCTGGCGGTGCTGGTCTACATGTACCTGCTGCTGCGCCATCCGCTGCGCGGCGACAAGGTCCACGACCTGAACGACCCGCAGCGCGACGAGGAACTGTCGATGGGCGAGCGCGCGCTGTTCGTCGAGCACCCGACCGACGCCTCGAACCGCATCAAGCTGGCCAACGTCAAGCCGGCGGAACTGCCTTGGAAGGACACGGCGAAGATGCCGTTCGGGATCGTCGGCCCCTACCTGGGCGAACTCTTTACCAAGGCCTTCATCGACGGCCTGCACAACCCCAGCCTGCGGCCCAGCGCCGACGACTGGGAAACCGCCCTGGTGAAAACCGTCGATTTGCTCCAGCCCTGCCCGAACACGGCCTGCGAACAGGGCTGGTACGTGTTCGACAACAAGGCCAAGCCGCGCTGCCCGTTCTGCGGCACCGCGTTTTCCGGCCCGCTGCCGGTCCTGAATCTGTATTCGTCGCAGCGCGAAGGCAGCTTCCGGCCCGACAACCACCGCCTGATGGTGTACTCCGGCCAGTCGCTGTTCCAGTGGCATACCAACCGCAACATCGTCCCGAACGAAAAGATCACCGAGGCCCAGAAAAAGCGGGTCGGTTATTTCGTCCTGCACCAGGGCGCCTGGTTCCTGGTGAACGAGGGCATGCCGGACTTGATGGAACTGCCCGCCAAGACCCCGGTGCCGGTCGGCGGCAAGGTCGCGCTCGAGGACGGCAAGCAGCTGCTGATGTCGCGCGAGCCGGGCGGCAGGCTGGTGGTGGTGCAGATGGCGAACCAGTAGGCCGGCCGTTCTCGTTCAGAACAGTTCGAGATTCGGCGAGGGCTCGGGCGGTTTGCGGCGCACCGGCGCCGGCGCCGCCGGCCAGTCGCGCATGCGCTCGGCGGGATAATGGCGCAGGAAAGTGTGGGCCATGTCCATGCTGCGGCACATCAGCCAGTCCTCGACGTCCTCGTGCGGCAGGATCACCAGCGAACGCTTTTCGTCGCCCGGCTTGTGCATGCGGTTCATCAGCGGATGGTCGTCGGCGTTGATGGTGATCTGGGTGAACGAGGACGCAACGCTGCCTTCCGCCTCCGGCCAGTCGCGCCACAATCCGGCCACGTAGAACAGCGATTCGTCCGCCATGCCGATCGCATGGCGCACCGCGCGCCCGCTCTCGTAGCAGGGTTCGTAGAACCAGGCCATCGGCACCGCGCACAACTGCAGGCGGCGCCAGGCCGGCGCAAACGAACGGCGCTCGACCAGCGACTCGGCGCGCGCATTCATGGTGTCGAAGGGTTTGATATCCGGCGGAATCTGGCGCCGCGGGACCATGCCGTAGCTGGCCAGGCAAGCCTGCGGCCGGCCATGCTCACCCCGGCGCACGATGGGCGCGACGTAATCCTTCCAGGTTTCTTCCGGCCAGCGCCAGTCGGCAGGCAGCTCGCTGAAAGCGCCCAGCTTGCCGAATTCCTCGGGCGTGGGCGGACGGTAGTTGACGCACATGACGGGTTACACCTCAAAAACCTTCGAGCACCGTTTCCAGGTGGCTGACGCTGGGGGCGCCGTCGAAGCAATCGCCGACCAGGCGGCGCCATTCCTGGAAATCATCGCTGCCGCGGAAGTGGACATTATGGTCCTCCACCGTCTCCCAGCGCACCAGCAGGCGGTAGGCGCGCGGGTTTTCCACGCCGCGTTCCAGCCACATGCCATGGCAGCCGCGCGCACGCTGGAACAGCGGCGTCGCCTGGCGCACGCCGGCTTCGAATTCGGCTTCCATGCCTTCCTTGATCAACAGCTCCGCACTCTCGATTACCATATATATCTCTTTCTAGAAAAAAGGCCGGTTCGCGCCGTCATGCCGTTCAGTTAAATACAGTGGTCCGTAGGGTGGACTCCTGAGTCCACGCGGTCGTGCCTCGGCACACTGCGGTGCTTGCGAACATCGTTGCAGAATGCATCCCAGGGCCAGGGTACGCGTTTCGATATGCTACGGTGCTACCGCGTGGACTCAGGAGTCCACCCTACCGGCTTCAATCGGCAGCGCCGCACTCTCGCGTACCATGTTCTTTCTCTCCAATTGAAAAAGGCCGGTTCGCACCGGCCTTCGTGACGAACGGCTTAGACGCCGACCATCGACACCGCCTTGGTGTTCAGGTAGGACTCCAGCGCCTCCGGGCCGCCTTCCGAACCGTAGCCCGAATCCTTGATGCCGCCGAAGGGCAGCTCGGCGCTCGGCGTGGCCGGCTGGTTAATCCACAGCATGCCGACTTCGACGCGGTTCATCAACAGCTGGGCATTCTTGATCGAGCGCGTAAAGGCATAACCGGCCAGGCCATACGGCAGGCGGTTGGCTTCAAGGATCGCGTCTTCCAGGCTGTCGAAGCCGCGGATCGCCGCCACCGGGCCAAACGGCTCGTCGTTGAACACGCTCGCCTCCAAAGGCACGTCGGACAGGATGGTCGGCGAGAAGAAGTTGCCGGTCTCGCCGAAGCGCTTGCCGCCCAGCGCCACGGTGGCGCCCTTGGCTTGCGCATCCTCGACCACCTTGGCCATGGCCGTCAGGCGGCGCGCATTGGCGAGCGGCCCCAGGGTCGTGCCTTCTTGCAGGCCGTCGCCCATCTTCAGGCCTTCGGCATGCTGCACGAAGGCGCGCGTGAATTCTTCCTTGATCGCGTTATGCACCAGGAAGCGGGTCGGCGAGATGCAGACCTGGCCGGCATTCCGGAACTTGGCGGCGCCGGCGGCTTTCACGGCCAGGGCGACGTCGGCATCCTCGGCGATGATCACCGGTGCGTGGCCGCCCAGTTCCATGGTGGCGCGCTTCATGTGGGCGCCGGCCAGGGCAGCCAGTTGCTTGCCGACCGGGGTCGAGCCGGTGAAGGTGACCTTGCGGATGACCGGGTGCGGGATCAGGTAGCCCGAGATTTCAGCGGGGTCGCCGAACACCAGGCCGACCACGCCCGGCGGCACGCCGGCGTCGACGAAGCACTGCAGCAACGCGGCCGGCGAGGCCGGGGTCTCTTCCGGCGCCTTGCACAGGAACGAGCAGCCGGTGGCCAGCGCCGCCGACAGCTTGCGCACGATCTGGTTGATCGGGAAGTTCCATGGGGTGAAGGCGGCGACAGGGCCGACCGGTTCCTTCAGCACCAGCTGCTGGGCCTTCGGGTTGCGCGACGGGACGATGCGGCCATACACGCGCATGCCTTCGGCGGCGAACCAGTCGATGATCTCGGCGCCGGCCAGGGCCTCGCCTTTGGCTTCGGCCAGGGGCTTGCCCTGCTCCTGGGTAAGAAGGCGGGCGATGTCGCCGGCGCGTTCGCGCAGCAGGTTGGCGGCGCGGCGCATGGCGGCGGCGCGCTCGGCGGCCGGCACGTCGCGCCAGGTTTCAAAACCCTTCTGGGCGGCGGCCAGGGCGCGGTCCAGGTCGGCGATCGCTGCATGCGCCACGGTGCCGATTTCCTGCCCGGTAGCCGGGTTGAGCACCGGGATGGTCTTGCCGCCAGTGGCGTCGACCCATTCGTTGGCGATGAGGAGGCGGGTATCGGGATAGCTGGACGTGGTCATGGCATGTCAATCCTGTGGTGGTTGAGACAAACATGATAACCGCTCCGCGCGCGGCGTGCAGACGCCCGTGCTAGCGGCCCGGCCGCTCTTCCTTCTCCAGACGCGGCCGCGCGCTGCCCGCATCGTGCTCGGCGCGCGCACCCTGCCCGTCCTCGGTCTTCCCCTGGCCGTCGCCCTGGAACACGACGGTCTGGCTCGGATGGGCCAGCCGGATGCCCGCCGCCTCCAGCCGCTGGTAGATCGTGAACAGCAGGTTCTCGCGCACCGCCACCTGGACGTCGAACTCGGCCGTGTCGATGTACGAAAACACGTCGATGTTGAAGGCGCGGTCGGTAATCCCGCCCAGGCGCGCGCGCCAGCTTTCGGCGATCTTTTCTTCGTCCGCCAGCACGCCGCGCACGATGGCGAGCGCTTCCTGCAACTGGGCCGACGAAGTGGCATACGTCACGGCGATGGTCGGATTGAACAGGAAGCGGTCGCGCGCGGCGAAGTTCTCGATCTGGCGCGCCGACAAATCGCCGTTCGGGATGGTGACGATGGTGCGCTCCAGGGTGCGGATGCGGGTCGAGCGGATGCCGACGTCTTCCACGGTGCCGACCACGTCGCCCACCTTGATGAAGTCGCCCACCTGCAGCGGCCGGTCGGCGATCACGGTCACGCTGCCGACCAGGTTTTCCACGGTCTTCTGGGCGCCCAGCGCCAGCGCGATACCGCCGATACCGAGGGCCGCGATGCCGGTGGTGACGTCGATGCCGAAGGTGTCGAGGATACCGATACCGGAGAACACCAGCAGCAGGATCTTCACGGTGCGGCGCAGCAGCGTGACCACCGAGACGATCTGACGCCGCTGGCGCCGCTGCATGCGCGCGATCACCAGTTCCGATATGGCGTCGACCAGGCGCAGCCCGAACCAGACCAGGGCGATGACGGTGACGATGCCGGTATAGCGCAGCAGGGTCTGGCGCGCGACGATGGCCACCGGCAGGCGCTCGGCCCAGGTGTAGAAGACGGCCACCGCCAGCAGCAGGCTGGCCGGCGGCAGCGCCGCCTCGAAGAAGCGGTAGATGCCGCTGGCCGCGGAGTCGGTCACCAGGCGGCGCATGGCGGCCACCACCAGCGCCGACACCAGCCACAGGCCGCCGAAGACCATCACGCCCAGGCCGAGCAGCATGCCCCAGTCCTTCACCGGCGCGCCGGCCACCAAATATTCGTCCTGCGGCGCTGTTTCGCCCGTTGCGCCGGCGGGGACGCGGCGTGTGGCGGCGGCGATCTGGCCGAGCGTGGCCGACGAGATGCGCCAGACCTGCTGGCCGTCGACCTCGGAGCGGGTGATCAGGACCGGGGTCTTCTTGTCCTGCACCGTGACTTCGCCGATGTTTTCCTGGTCCAGCGGCAGGTCGTCGTCGACGCGCCCGCTGGCCTGGTTCGACAGCGTGGCAAAGGGTTTCAGCGAGCCGCCATTGTCGAGCAGCGCATGGAAGGCGCGCGCCTGGCTGACCGCGTTCATGCGCTGGCGGTTGCTGGTGGCGGCCGGCATATCGAAGTACTGGGCGGCGCGGTCGTAGTCGAGTTCGGCCAGGGCTTCGATCAGGCCCGACACCATCGAACGCGGCGTTTCGCGGCGCAGCGGGTCGGGGTGGACTGTTTCGGCTGCGGGCGCCTCGGTGTCGGGCGCGGCAGGCAGGGCATGGACCGGGCCCGCCAGGGCAAGAATGAACAGGAAGAGGAAAGAGAAGGAAAGACGAAAGCGCAAAACGGCTCCTTGGATGCGAGTGAGCTGAACGCGAAGTCTAGCATCCGATCACACAGCCCCCCGCACCGTTGCCGGACTGCGCCGGTTTGCGCCCCAGGTCTCGGGCCTCGTACACCACCTTGCCGCCGACGACGGTCTGCAAGACCTTGACCCTGGCGATATCGTCTTCCAGGACGGTCAGGACGTTGCGGTCGAGGACGACCAGGTCGGCCAGCTTGCCGGGTTCCAGCGAGCCGGTCAGCGCTTCCTGGCGCAGCGTCCAGGCCGCGTCGACGGTGGCGGCGCGCAGCACGGCGGCGCGCGTCATGCCCGGCTGGGCCGTCAGGCGCCCGGCGTACTCCGGGCCGGCATCCGGCGCGGCGCTGCGGGTCACCGCCACCTTCAGCGCGAACCAGGCGTCGAGCGGATCGACCGGCCAGTCGCTGCCGTAGGCAACCCGCGCCCCTGCCTGCTGCAGCACGGCCTGCGGTTCGACCCTGGCGTAACGCGCCGGGCCGAGATAGTCGCGCAGTGCGCCGACCGTGTCCGGCGCCGGCTTGGCCCACTGGAAGGAAAGTACCGGCGCAACGCCGAGCTGGGCGAAGCGCGGGTAGTCGGCAGGGTCGACGATCTCGGCATGCGCCAGCGCCGGCCGCACGTCCTTCCCTTCCGGGCGCGCGCGCAGGGCTGCGATGGCGTCCAGCGATTCGCGTACCGCGCGGTCGCCGTCGGCGTGGATATGCGGATCGATGCGCGCCCGTGCCAGTTCCGCCAGCGTGCTGCGCAGGGCCGGCGCCGAAAAGTAGCTCGGCGGCCCCTTGCTCGCACCGGGCTGCCAGTCCGGCTGCTGCGCGCTGCCCCGGTTCCCGAGGTAGGGTTCGAGCATGGCGCCGGTGAACGCGGGCGCGGCGATCACACCGTCCATGAACAGCTTGGCGTGGCGCACCTGCATCGACGGCGCCGCCCGCGTTGCCCCTTGATCGAACTGCCCCTGCTGGCGCAGCAGGTCGGCGACGGCGCGCTGCGGCGTGGCGCCTTGGTCGAGGTCGACCAGTACCGCGAAGTGGGCGCGCGCGGTCAGCTTGCCCCGGCGCTGCAGCGCCGCAAAGGCGCTCATGGTTTCCGGGTCGGTCCAGGCATCGAGGAAGCTGGTGATGCCCTGGCGCCGCATCGCCTTCAACGCCGCACCGGATGCAGCCAGGTTTTCCTGTGCGTTCAGCACGGGCACGAAGCGCATCGCCAGGTCCTGGGCCGCGTCTTCCAGCAGGCCGGTGGCGTCGCCTCCGGCGTCGCGCACGATCTTGCCGCCCACCGGGTCGGGGGTATCGCGGCCGATGCCGGCCAGGGCGATGGCGCGCGAATTGAGCTGCACCGAATGGCCGAACGAAGAACGCACGATGAGCGGGCGGTCCGTTTCCAGCGCGTCGAGGGTGGCCGCCGTGGTGCCGGCGCCGGCTGGCTCCATCCCTTGCTGGAACCAGTTGACCACCAATAGCGGCCGGTCCGGCGGCTGGGCCTTGTCGCGGTCGATGCAGGCCTGGATACGCGCCTGGAACTGCGGCACGGTCAGGCGCTGGTAATCGAGGCTGCAGTTGAGCAGGCGGCTGCCGCCGGATTGCGGATGCATGTGGGCGTCGACCAGGCCGGGCATCAGCATGCGGCCATGCAGGTCGATGACGCGAGTGCGCTTGCCGGCCAGGGCCATGGCGCCGGCATCGCTGCCGACATGGGCGATGCGCCCGGCGCGCACGGCCAATGCCCGGTGTACGCTGTCCTTGCCGTCGACGGTGTAGACGACGCCGTTGCGGTAGACCAGGTCGGCGGCGGGGCCGGACGCCCGCGCGCAGGCAGCAGCCAGCAGGAAGACGGCGGCAAGGAGGCGGCGCATCATGCGCGCCGCCGGCGCAGGTCGCGCAGGACTTCGCGCGCCGCGTTGTGCCCCGGGGCCCCGGTGACGCCGCCGCCCGGGTGGGTGCCGGCGCCGCAGGTGTACAGGCCGGCCACCGGCCCGCGGTAATCGGCATGCCCGAGCATCGGCCGCGCCGCGAACAGCTGGTCCAGGCCCAGGGCGCCGTGGAAGATGTCGCCGCCGACCAGGCCGAAGCTGCGTTCCAGGTCGAGCGGGCTCATGATCTGGCGGCCCAGCACCGCGCGCTTGAAATTCGGCGCCCAGCGGTCGACGGTGGCGATCATCAGGTCGGCCACGCGCTCGCGGTGATCGTCCCAGCTTGAACCGTCGGGCAGCGTGGGCGCCACGTGCTGGCAGAACAGGCTGGCCACGTGCTGGCCGGGCGGCGCCAGGCCGGGGTCGAGCGTGGACGGGATCAGCATCTCGACGATCGGCTCGCGCGACCAGCCATCCAGGCGGGCATCCATGTAGGCGCGTTCCATGTAGTGCAGGCTGGGGGCGATGATGATGCCGCTGCCGTGGTGCTCGGCGGCCGCGGTCGTGGGCAGGCATGTGAAGCTGGGCAGCTCCGACAGCGCCACGTTCATGCGGAAGGTGCCCGAGCCGCAGCGCCAGGCCTGCATGCGGCGCAGGAAGTCGCCGGGCAGCACGGCCTGGTCTACCAGCTTCGTGTACAGCAGGCGCGGGTTCAGGTTCGAGACGACCACGCGCGCATCGAGGCGCTCGCCCCTGGCGGTGACGACGCCGGTGGCCCGCCCCTTCTCCATCAGCACCTCGCGCACGCCGTCATTCAGCCGGATCTCGACGCCGTGCGCCTGTGCCGCCCTGGCCATGGCCTGCGTGATCGCGCCCATGCCGCCGATGGCGTGGCCCCAGGCGCCCTTCTTGCCGTTGACTTCGCCGAAGACGTGGTGCAGCAGGACATAGGCCGAGCCGGGCGTGTAGGGACTGGCGTAGTTCCCGACCACGCTGTCGAAACCATAGGCCGCCTTGATCGGCGCGCTCTCGAACCACCCGTCCAGGTAGTCGCCGGCGGACTTGGTGAACAGGTCGAGCAGTTCGCGCAGGGCGCCGATTGTCAGCGTGCGCATGCGGTTGCCGAGCCTGCCCGCCTTGATCAGTTCCGGCAGCGCGGCGAGCCAGCCGCCTTGCACGCGGTTCGGCGGCGTTTGCAGGACCAGTTCGCGCAGCAGGTCGGCGGCGGTGTCGAGCTGCCTGGCGTAGTCATCGAGGCGGGCGGCGTCGCGCTGCGAGAATTTCGCGACTTCGCTCGCGGTCTTGCCGGCGCCGAGCTTCAGGTAGTTGTGGTCGTCGAGCGGGAGGAAGTTGGACAGGGGACGCTCGACGACGCGCAGCCCGTGCCGGGCCAGGTCCATGTCGGCGATGACCTTGGGGTTGAGCAGGGAGACAGTGTAGGCAGCCACCGAGTTGCGAAAACCCGGGTGGAATTCCTCGGTCACGGCGGCGCCGCCGACGACCTGGCGCTGTTCGAGTACGGTGACCTTCAACCCGGCGCGGGCCAGGTAGAAGGCGCAGACCAGGCCATTGTGGCCGGCTCCGATGATGATGGCGTCGCGCATCCGGTTCCTCCCGAGAGAATCCGGACATTATGCGCCAGCGGCCGGCAGGATTCACCTCTTACATTGACGAGGTGATGCGCGACGAGGTGATGCGGCAAACACCAACGGCCGCTTGCACGACAGCCGAGGCCGTGTCTGAATGTCAGACCTGACCCTGGCTGTTGGTTCAGTCCCCGGTTTCGAGGAAGAAGATGGCGTAGGCTTTCGCGGGGGCATGTTCGGTCGGCTTCTCGATCTGCAACTGAGCGCAGTCTTCGGCGACCAGGCTGCGCCAGTTGCGGATGCCGGCGTTGGCGAACAGGGGGTTGGCCTTGGCGCCAAGGCTGATGTCGAGGGCCAGGCGGGCGTTGCGTGGTTCGGCCTTGCCGTAGCTGACGCCGCGCAGTTCGATGCCGAAGGCGGCCAGCCAGGACTCCCACAAGCCGGACTCGGTGCCCATCACGATGCGCTCGAACATATCGTTCAGCGACACGCCTTTCTTGACCACGCCACGCAGCAGTTCCAGCGACGGCGCGAAACGGGCATCGGTGCTTTCCTTGCCGGCGCCGCGGTCGGCGATGGCCTTGATTTCCTTCGAAAAGGTGGCGTCGCGCTCGGTGT
Source organism: Massilia brevitalea (assembly GCF_030711405.1). GTDB lineage: Bacteria > Pseudomonadota > Gammaproteobacteria > Burkholderiales > Burkholderiaceae_D > Telluria > Telluria brevitalea. Next base: position 154,959 of record NZ_JAULSI010000004.1, on the reverse strand, counting down.
AGTCGCGCACGCGGTCGTAGAAAGCGCCGTCGATGAAGGGGTTCTCTGGCCGGCCGCCCGGCGCGCCCGCCGATTGCTGTTTTTTGTTCGTCATGGTGTGGAGCCTCGTGATAAGGGCGGGAGTGTAGCACCACTGCCGGCGGCGCGGACATGACGATTGTCCGCGCCGCCACACGTTTCTCCTTTGCCGGCGTTCTCAGGCGTCAGCTTGCCGGGACTGCGCCGGCATCAGGACGCGTCGGCCACGGCCAGCGCCTCGGCCGCGGCATGGCGCGGCCGGGCCGGGTTGCGGTGGCCCCAGCGCTCGAGGTAGCGGCGCTGCATCACCGCCTGGCGCAAGGTGTGGGCGGCGCGCTTGACGGCGCGGTCGATGGCGCTGTACAGGTCGGCCTGGACGTCGCGCACCACCAGCGCCGGCTGCCCCGGCACCGCGATCAGGATGTGGCATTGCTTGTCGTTCCCGCCCCGTGGTCCGTTGATGTCGCCGAGGCGCACCACGACGTCGCCGATCCGGTCGCGGGCGAACGACAGGCCGGTGCGCAGGCGCCGTTCGGCATAGCCGCGCAGGGCCGGCGTGAGGGGGAACTGTTTTGCAAGCAGATGGACTTTCATGGCAGGCTCCTGTCGTCGTTGAGATGGCGGGACCACATCCGTGGCCCGGCTCCAGTCTCGCCCATCCGGCCGCGCTTGACCATTCGCCCTTTCCCGTAAGGGTTCCCCTTACGCGGCGCGAGTTCCCGTCGATGCGGCGATAATGCCACCTCCACCCTCGACGAAAGGCCTTATGCACGGCACTTCCCCTGCCCGTCCGATCTGGCGCGGCTGCGTTTTCGTGGCGGCGTATGTCGCCTGCGACGTGCTGAGCGGCCCGGAAGCGCGCTACCAGGCCATCGCCCCGGTCTGGCATCCCGCGGCCGGGCTGGCGGTGTACGCGGCGATCCGGCATGGCCGGCGCGCCCTGCTGCCATTGGTGCTGGCGGCCCTGCTGGCGGCCAGCATCACGCCCGCATTGCCGGCGCAGCCGCTGCTGTCGCTGCTGGCGGGCCTGTTGCCGGTGCCGCTGTACCTGGCGCTGGCGCTGTTCACGCGCCGCCGCCTGCCCGGTGGCGCGTTCTTTGCCAGCCACCGCGGCATGCTGCTCTGGGCCGGCCTGGCGGCGCTGGCCAGCCTGCTCGGCGCCCTGCTGTATGCCTTTGTCGTGCGCGGTCCAGGCACCGCGGCCGGCCTGTCCTGGGTCGATGTCCTGAGCCGCTACGCCATCGCCGAGACCGCCGGCATGCTGGCCATCGTGCCGGCCGCCTGCTGCCTGTTCGACCCAGCCCTGCGCGCCGACTGCCTGGCGCGGGTCCGCAATGGCGACACCGCCGCCTACACCGCGGCGATCGCCCTGTTGCTGGCCTTTGCGCTGCAAAGTCCCGCGCCGGCCTCGCTGGCCTATTACCTGCTGATGCTGCCGCTGGCCTGGGCCGCCTCGCGCCAGGGCATGGCGGGCGCCATCACCGCCGCCATCGTGCTCGAAGCCGGGGTAACGGTCGCGGCGCTGTGGCCGGTGCTCCATCTCGAACGCATGCCGAATTTGCAGATGCTGGTCCTGAGCCTGATCCTGTCCGGCTTCCTGATCGGCATCGCGGTCGATATCGCGCGCCGCGCCAGCGACGACCTGCGCCAGTCGCTGCGCCTGGCCGCCGCCGGGGAAATGGCGGCCGCGGTGGCGCACGAGCTGAACCAGCCGCTGACGGCGCTCTCGGCCTACGGGAGCGCCTGCCAGCGCCTGGTGCTGCGCGATGGCGGCGATCCGCTGCTGACCAGGACCGTCGACGCCATGGCGGCCGAGGCGCAGCGCGCATCGAACGTGCTCCGGCGCCTGCGCGAATTCTTCCGCAGCGGCGCCATCGCCCTCGACACCCTGACGCTGGCCGAACTGGTGCAGGACAGCGTGGCCGCGTTCGCGGAGCAGGCCGCCGCGGCGCAGGTGGCGCTGCAGGTGCACCCGGTGCCCGCCGCGACGCTGCTGGGCGACCGCATCCAGCTCGACATCGTGCTGCGCAACTTGCTGGCGAATGCGGTGCAGGCGCTGGCCGAGGGGCCCGGCAGCACGCCGTCCGCCACGCCGCGCCGCATCACGGTCGATGCGGGTGTGGAGGGGCTGTCGGTCTGGGTCAGGATCGCCGACAATGGACCCGGCATCGCCGACACGATCCGCAGCCGGCTGTTCCAGCCTTTCGTTTCGCTGAAGTCGAGCGGCCTGGGACTCGGCCTGGCCATCAGCCGCGCCATCGTCGAGGCCCACGGCGGCACGCTCACGGCCGCGCCCGGGCGGCATGCGGTCTTCACCATGACATTGCCCGCGCAAGGTGCGCGGCGCGAAAGGAAAAAACGGGATGAGCACTGACAACACCGTCTACATCGTCGACGACGATGCGGCCGTGCGCGACGCGCTGGGCTTGCTATTGAGCCTGAACGGATACAGGACGGCGTTCTTCGCCAATGCCGAAGCCTTCCTGCAAGGCTGGAGTCCGGCGCTGCGCGGCTGCGTGCTGCTCGACATCCGCATGCCGGGCATGGATGGCCTGACCCTGCAGAAGATTTTGCGCGACCGCGGCTGCCGCCTGCCGGTCCTGGTGATCACCGGCCATGGCGACGTCGATTCGGCGCGCGAGGCGTTTCGCGCCCAGGCCGTCGATTTCCTTGAAAAGCCGCTGCAGGAAGCGCAACTGGTGCGCGCCATCGAAGAAGCCCTCAAGCGCCAGGCCAGCGACGTACGCGCCAGCCCGGCCCAGGCGGACTATGCGCGGCGCCACGCCAGCCTGACCCCGCGCGAAGGCGAAGTCATGACGCTGGTGGTGGCCGGGCGCCATAACCGCGAGATCGCACGCGACCTGGGGATCAGCGTGCGCACGGTGGAGGTCCACAAGGCGCGCATGATGGAAAAGCTGCAGGCCGCCAGCGTGGCCGACCTGGTGCGCCAGCACCTGCAATACGGCAGCGGCTAGCGCGCACTGCCTTCGATGCCGGCAGCCTGCGCTACCAGAGCGCGGCTTCGAACAGGGTGGCGACGGTAGCGGCGGCGGCAATCGCGCCGCCTGACAGGACGACGCCGGCCAGGCCGCGGCGCTGGCGCTGGCCGCGCGCAACGATGTCCTTGGCGATACGGCGCTTGCCGCGCCCTTCCATGCGCAGCCTGGCATGGACGGCGGCGTCGGGTGGGTGGTTAATTGGTTTCACTGCGATTCCCTCCTGTGTGGACGGCCTGCTGGCCGACAGGAGGGAGTATGGACGAGGGCGGCGCCGGTGGCATCCGGGTCGCGCGTAAGGGTTTCCCTTACCGGCCGGCGCCGCCCTGCCCGCTTACGGCTTGGCGGTGGTCGTTCCTGCCGCCGCGCCTGCCGGCGCATCCTTCACATACTTGTCGAACCAGCGCAGCATTTCATAGATCAGCTGTTCGTTCGACTCGCGCGCCGCGTACCAGTGCGGCTCGTACGGCAGCATCACCAGGCGCGTGGTGCCGCCGTTGCCGCGGATCGCCTCGTACAGCTTGGTCGATTGCAGCGGCGTGGTGCCCGGGTTCGCATCGTCGCCGCCGTGCACGATCAGGAGCGGCGTCTTGAGCTTGTCGGCGTAGAAGAAGGTCGAGGCCTTGGTGTAGACGTCCGGCGCTTCCCATACCGAGCGGCGCTCGTTCTGGAAACCGAAAGGCGTGAGCGACTTGTTGTACGAGCCGCTGGTCGCCGCGCCGGCCTTGAACAGAGTCGAGTGCGCCAGCAGGTTGGCCGTCATCAGCGCGCCGTGGCTATGGCCGGTCACGCCCACGCGGTTCGGATCGGTCACGCCCAGGCGCACGGCTTCGTCCACCGCTGCCTTGGCGTTCGCCACCAGCTGCTCGGTGTAGGTGTCGTAGGCCTTGCGCGGGTCGCCCACGATCGGGAAGGCGGCGCTGTCGATGATGGCGTAGCCCGACAGCAGCAGCAGGCGGTACTGGCGCAGGCGCGTGAAGGTCGCTTGCGAGCCGGTGGTCTGGCCGGCCTTGGACGCATCCGCGTAGTCGAGCGGATAAGCGTTCAGGATGGTCGGCAGGCGCGTGCCTTCCTTGTAGCCGGGCGGCGTGTACAGCGTGAACGAGAGGTCGACGCCGTCGGCGCGCTTGTACTTCACCAGGCGCTTCTTGATCTCGCGTACCTGCGGCACCGGATCGGCCAGGCGGGTCAGCGCCACGCTGGTGGACGCATACGACGGCTCGCCGGCGGCAGCAGCCGTGCCCTGGCCCACGGTGCGCACAAAGGCGTTCGGCGTTTCGGCGGCGGACTGATACCAGGTCAGCAGGCGGCCGGTATTGTCGTTGGCGAAGCCGAGGAACTGCTCGTAGGAGCTGGCGCTGCTGCGGTACAGGCGCTCGGCCTTCTGCGCCTTCAGGTCGAATTTATCGAGGAAGGGACGGTCGCCGTCTGGCGAGGAACCGGCGCCCGACAGGTAGATCGTGTCGCCGTCCTGGCGGATCACCGAGAAGCCGTTGGCCAGGGTGCGGCGCACCGGCGAACCGGGGTCGGCGTACTTCTCGTCGGTCGACATGTCCCAGACCAGGCGCCGCGCGGCGCCTGCGTTGTCGACGTCGATCTGCCAGGTGCGGCGCCATTTGCGGTTGACGTCATAGTCGGTCAGCAGGGCCACTTCCGGCTGTTCGCTCCAGGCCAGGCCGGCGTAGCGCTGCTCGGTGCGGGCGATTTCCACCGGCTCGCCCTTGAACGGCGCCTTCAGCATGACCAGCCTGTCGCGCTGGGCGGCCTGCACTTTCGGGTCGCCGCCGTCGAGCGCTTCGGCCCAGACCAGGGTTGCCGCATCGGTCGGACGCCAGGTGAAGTTGCGTGGACCGGTCGGCACGCCGCGGTTCGGCACGCGGTCGGCCAGCGGCAGCGCAGCGATCTCGCGCAGCACCGGGTTGGCAGTCTTGCCCTTGCTTGCCGCCAGGTCCCACAAATCAATCTGTTTCGGGAAGCGGTCGAAGGTGGTGACGTAGGAATACGGCGGACGGATTTCGGTGACCACCGCATGGCGGCCATCCGGCGCGACGTCGAGTTCTTCGTACAGGCCGGGCTTGCCGATCGGGGTGATCTTGCCGCTGGCGGCGTCGACCAGCGCCAGCTGCGACTTGCCGTAGTGTTCGAACAGGGCTTCGTCGTGGCGGTTGCGCAAGGTGTCGCGGTTCTCGTAGGTGCTGCTCTGGCCGGTGGCGCCCAGGGACTCCTGGATGCCGGGCCCGTCCGAGCCGGGCGGCGCCGGTGGCGGCGCCTTTTGCGCGTGCACCAGTTTTACCAGCAGCGTCTTCTGGTCGGGCATCCACTGCACCTGGTCGCCGAACATCTGGTTCAGGCGCACGCCGGGCAGGCGGCGCACGGCGCCGGTCTTCGCATCGCCGACCCACAGCTCGACTGCCGTCGCGGTAATGTTCTCGAAGGCGAAGCGCTGGCCATCTGCGCTCCACATCGGGCGGCGCGGGCAGGCGTCGGCCGGCAGCTTGACGGCGGTGGTGGCGCCGTCGGCCACCTGCACCAGGTCGATCGCGCTCAGGCAGGGCGGGATGCCGTAGCCGCCCGGGGTGTCGTGCTGGCTATGGTTGCCCGGCTCGATGCGCACGCCGGCCAGGCGCAGGAAAGGGGTGGCGACCTTGGCGATGGACGGGTAGTCGTCCATCGTCACCAGCATCAGCTTGTCGCGCTTCGGGCTCAGCGAAGGCGACGGCGAGGCCGGGGCGCGCATCACGTCGAGGATTTCCTTCGGCGGCTGGTTGTAGGCGCTCGTGGCCGGTGCGCCGGCCGGGGTGGCCGCCGGCGCCGCCATCGAGACGGAGGTCATGCCGAGAGTGAGCGTGGCGCCCACCAGACCGCACAACAAGGATTTTCGCTGCATAAACATTCTCCGCTTTGTCGAATATGTGGAACACGAACTGGAGGAAACCTCACGCGTGATGACAAACATTGCCATAGAAATATTTCCCTAGCAACACTAAACGCTAGGCGGAAAACTTACGATACAAATATCTGTCATCGTCCCTGCAGTGCGGCGTTCAGGACCGCCCTGTCCGCATGCCCCCATTCCCGCCGGGTGAGCCGCCTTTTGCAGAAACGGGTGCGGACCGGCGACAGCATCCGGCCCTAGCCGCGCGCCAGCAGCCGCAGGCGCCGCAGCCGGGCCAGTCCCAGCCCCAGCACCGCCAGGCTCAGCACGGCCATGGCCGCCACCCCGCCCCAGGGCGGCGCCGGCTCCGGCACGCGCGGCGCAAACACCGGCCGCTTCGCGTAATCCGCCTGGCCGAAGGGACGGTCGTTGAACAGGTAGCCGTAATAGAAGGTCCGGATCTCGCGATGAAAATCGGCGATCCTGTCCTGGTAGGCCAGCTGGGCCGGCAGGTCGGTATCGGCCAGGCGGTGCAGGATGGCTTGCGCACCCACGCCCGGCAGGATCCAGCCCAGGCGCCCGGTCCACGCCTGGCGCGCCATCAAGCCGGCGCGGTAGTCGCGCACCTGCGCCGCCACGCTTTCATCGCCCAGCTGGTGGAAGGCGAAGTACCATTTGTAGTGGAAGCCCGCCGGCAGCGGCGCCGTGCCCTGCCATTCGGGGTGGCCGGCAAGGAAGCGGCGCATGGTGTCCTCGCGCGGGATTTCCCAGGCGCCGTGCACCGCCTGGCGCTGGGCCAGCATCAGGTCGACGCCCTGGTGCACGGGAATCGCGCGCGTCAGCGCCACGTTGGCCAGCGCCGGCAGCACCAGGGTCAGGACCGCCCAGCTGCCCATCAGCGCCGTCGCATTCGTCACCGACTGCCAGCCGCGCGTGCCCACCAGCAGGCACAGGCCGGTCCAGAACGCGAGGTAGGCGGCGCTCACGCTGAGTGCCAGCGCCAGCCCGGCGGCAGGCATGCCGGCCACCGGCGCGGCCAGCAGCAGCGGCAAGCCCAGGCAGGCGAACACCAGCCCCGCGCGCAGGCCGACGCGGCGCCGCCACAGGCGCGCACCGCCGGGCAGCGACAGCAGCAGGCGCAGCCTGCCGGACTGGCGCTCGCCGGACACCAGGTCGTGCAGCAGCGCGATCACGAACAGCGGCGCCAGGTAGATCAGCACAAAGGCGTAGTCGAAGCGCCCGGCCAGCGCCAGCTCGGGGTTGAAGGTCTCGCCTTCGTAGAGCTGGGCCTGCAGGCCCAGCGCGCGTACCCGCAGTACATAGGGCGCCACATCGCGCAGGCCGATGGCCATGAAGGCGGCGTCCGAGGGCGCGTCCCAGGTCGTGTAGAAGGTGTAGTAGGCGGGCTGGCCGCCGTCGGGACTGTGCGGATAGCGCCGGGCGACCGAGGCCACGTCCTGCTCGCCCAGCGGCTGGACGCGCGCGATGGCCTGGTGCTGGCGTTCCACTTCGTGCAGGCCGGACCAGACGGCAAGCGCCGACAGCGCCAGCAAGAGCAGCAGCGCCGCCAGCGTCAGGCGCGCGCGCAGGATCAGTGTCAGTTCGAAGGCAAGAGAGGTCATCGCACGCTCCTTCCGAGGCGGCCGGCCAGGTGCCAGGCCAGCAGCGCCAGCGCGCCTATCCAGGCCAGCAGCACCAGGCCGGCCGGGGCGGCGCGGACCAGCGTTTCGCCGGCCGGCGCGGCCTGGTAGTGAAATTCAGGGAAGGCTTCCCAGTGCGCACGGGACACGCGGTTCTCCTTGTTCGGGGTGGTATCGTCGGTATAGGTCAAGGCTTCGGCCTGCAGGCGGTTCAGGCCCTGCACCAGTTCGTAGCGGTAGCGCTCGCCCTGGTCGAGGAAGCGGCGGTAGCTGGCCAGGTCGGTGCCTGCCGCCGCCATCGACAGGCGGCGCAGCGCCAGCGTGGGACTGAGCCAGCCGAAGCCGTCGACGATGGCGTTCTGGCATTCCTGGCGATCGAAGGCGGCTTCGGCATAGCCGTTGAACAGTTCGGTGGACAGGCGCTCGCCTTCCATGCCGACCAGGCCCTTGTAGTTCACCGGCAGGTCTTCCACGCGCGTTACGCCGTACTGCTTCAGCAAATTGGCGCGGAAGGCCGAGAACTTGGGGTCGTTCGGGTTGTGGGCGTCGCCCAGGGCCAGATAGTCGCGCTGCACGTGGATGGCGTCCTCGAAGCGGGTGCTGAGTGCCACCGCGGTATTCGCCAGGTCCGGCGCCCAGCGCGGTAGCAGGATCACGGCCAGCGCCCACACGGCGAGCAGCGCCAGCAGCGCGTCGCGTCCGCGTGCGGCCAGCGTCGACGCCAGCACCACGATCAGAGCCCACAGCAGCAGCCAGCCGGCATAGCCGGCGCCGAGCAGCAGCGCCAGCGGCCAGGGCGTGCCGCCGTCCAGGGCAAACCAGGCCAGCGCCGCCAGCGCCGGCAGCAGCGCCAGGCCGGCAAAGCCGCCCAGCGCCAGCAGCTTGCCGAGCACCAGCTGGCGGCTGCGCACGCCTTGCGCCAGCAGGATGCGCAAGGTGCCGCGCTCGCGCTCGCGCGCCACGCCGGCGTGACCAAAGAACACCAGCAGCAGCGGCGCCAGCACCTGCAGCACGAACGCTGGCGACAGCTGGCCGAAGCGCAGCAGCAGCGAATTCTGGCGCACGTCGCCGAAGTTGGCGCTGTTCTGGCGGTGGCCTTCGAGGAACAGGGCGTGGCCGGTGTAGCCGTCGATGCCGGGGTCAAAGGCGGCCAGCGGATTCAGGGGCCGGAACAGGAAGTGGCCGAAATGGACCACGCGGTGCGGGTGGCGGTCGGGCTGGGCCTGGAACTCGTGGTTGGCGCGCTCCTGGTAGCGGGCGCGCTCGGCGTCGGCATTCCGGCGGTATTCGTGGGCGTTCAGCGCGGCCAGCAAAGTCAGCACGGTGAGCAGCACCAGGCCAAGGACGGCGGCGCGGTCGCGCAGCAGCGCGCGCCATTCTTCGCGCGCGATCCTGGCGACGATGGAAGCTTGCGCGCTCATGCCGCCTGCCCTCCGTAGCGGCGGTGCAGCGCGCGCACGTCGAAGCGCTCGGCGCCGCTGGCCGCCACCTCCTCGCGCAGGCGGCCGCCATCGAGGAAGCCGATGCGGTCGGCAACGTCGGCGGCGCTGAGCAAATCGTGGGTCACCATCAGGATGCCGGTGCCTTGCGCGCGCAGCTGCGCCAGCAGGCGGTTGAATTCGACGGTCGCCTGCGGGTCGAGGCCGGAGGTCGGTTCGTCGAGCAGCAGCGCCGGCACCCGGCGCATCGAGGCCAGGGCAATCGCCACCTTCTGGCGCATGCCTTTCGAGAAGCCGGCCACGCGCCGGTCGTGCGCCGCCGGGTCGAGGCCGCCGTTGGCCAGTGCGGCGCCAATCGCCGCATGGGATTCGCGCTGGCCGGCCAGGTCGAGCAGGTAGGCCACGTTCTCGCGCGCCGTCAGGTGCTCGTACAGGGCCACGTTTTCCGGGATGTAGGCCAGGTGGCGGCGCGCCTCGGCCGGCTGCGCGCTCGGGTCGACGCCGTTTACCCGTACCTGGCCCGCCGTCGGCGCGACGAAGCCGAGGAAGAGGCTGAGGGTGGTGGTCTTGCCGGCGCCGTTGGCGCCGAGCAGCGCATAGAGCTCGCCGGGGCGGATCGCCAGGTCGAGCTGGTGCAGGATGGTCTTGCCGCCATAGCCCGCAACGGCCGCACGCGCTTCGAGCACGAGGGGTTCGCCGGGGGTGGCTGCTTGTGGATCGGTGGTCAAACGCTACTCCTGGTGTGGACGGGATCGGATTTAATGCAATACAATTGCAGCACTAATGAGAATGCTATCTCATTTAATGGCAGATTGGAACGGTTGATTGCTGAAAAATGCAAAAGCCAAAAACTTATTGCAACTTACTTGCGTTTACGAAAAGTCACGAATATGATGCAAGCCGCTTGCAACAAGGGGCGGCTTTCCAGCCCCCTTGCGCACGCCTGTTTCTCATTGAGCGGCTTCGCGATTGCCGCCTCCCCAATCACCTCAGCCTGGAGTTCCCATCTTGTACCCGCCTCGTTTCTCGGTCCCCGACGCATTGCCTGTTCGTGCCATTTCGCACGCCGTCCTGCTCACTTGTGCGCTGGCCGGCCATGCCGTCGCCGGCGCCGCATTGCCCGTTGCCGGTATGGTTGACGCCGGACTGGTGAATGAGGAGGCGCCGGTCCAGGTGGTCGAGGTGAAGGGCAACAGGGAAGACGACGCCCGCCTGGCGCCCGGCAGCGATGCCCGCGCCCTGCCCGGCTCGGTAACGACCGTCACGGCTGCCGACATCGCCAGCATCAACGTCGGCCGCGACATCTCGAACATCTTCCGCCGCGTGCCGGGCGTGGTGGTCAACAACATCGACCAGGGCGACACCGGCAACGGTTTCCGCATGCGCGGCTTCGCCACCCAGGGCACGCACGGCGCCGACACCGCCATCACTATCGACGGCGTGCCGCAGAACATCCCGTCGAGCCAGGGCGGCGCCGGCCACGGCCCGGCCTTTCTGGAATGGATGACGCCGGACATGATCGCGAACGTCGACGTGATCAAGGGCCCGGTCTCGGCCCTGTACGGCGACCAGAACCGCGCCGGCTCCGTAGTGATCGACACCCGCGAAGGCGGCGCGGCCACGCCCTCCAGCGCCGCCCTCACCCTGGAAAGCTACGGCGGCCGGCGCGCCTCGCTGACGCTCTCGAACGACTTCGGCGACGTGCGCTCGCTGCTGGTGGCCGACCGCTACCGCGTGGACGGCTTCCGCCACGGCGCCGGCAACGACCGCGGCAACCTGTTCTGGAAGCTCTCGCGCACCCTCGGCGACGGCGTCTACAGCCTGCGCGCCAGCTGGTATCGTTCCGAGTATTCTGGCGCCGGCTACCTGCTGCTGCCCGCGCTGGAAGCAGGCCTCGACCCGCACGCCACCCAGTTCGACCTGCCCGGCTTCGGCGATGCGCGCCGCGCCAGCCTGGTGTTCAACCGCCGCCCGGTTTCCGGCGATGCCGGCCCGTTCGCCACCGTGTATGCCGAGGACTTCGAGCGCAGCCGCGCGATCACCACCAGCACCAGCGCCCACACCTACGGCTACGACGACCGCGCCATCTACGGCGCGCGCGCCGGGAACACCTGGGCCTTTGGCGACGATGCCGTGCTGACGGCCGGGTTCGAGGCGCGCAAGGACAGCGGCGACGCCTACCGGCGCCAGTACCTGCGCCTGCAGCCGAGCGCCAACTACATCAACAACCAGGACCTCGATTTGCTGACCTATGGCGTCTTCGTGCAGGGCCAGTACCGCATCCTGCCGAACCTGAAGCTGCATGGCGGCGCGCGCTACGACCGCTTTGACTACACCCTGGTGAACCGCAAGCTGCCGGCCGCATCAACCGACTACACCGGCTCGGCCGTGACGCCGAAGATCGGGGCCAGCTGGCAGGCGCTGCGCCAACTGGAAGTGTTCGCCAACGTGGCCGAAGGCTTCCGTTCGCCGGCCGCCGAGCAGATCAGCACGAGCGGCAGCCTGGGTCCGCTCGGCGCGCCGGGTGGGCGCATCAACGCCGGCATCGACCCGAGCAAGGTGCGCTCGCACGACCTCGGCTTCAATGTGCGGCCGGCCGCAGGGCTGGCCGTGTCGGGCGCCGTGTACACCATTCGCAACGACGACGAGATCGTCAACACCGCGCCCGACGTGTTCGTTTCCTCCGGCCAGACCACGCGCCGCGGATTCGAACTCGACGCGCGCTGGCAGGCCAGCCGCGCCCTCGGCGCCTACCTGAGCTATGGCCGCATCCTGCGCGCCCGGCTCGACAACCCGGCGCCCGGTGCGGGTGCGCGGCTGTCGGTGCCGGAACATACCTGGAAGGCCGGCGCCCAATACCGCACCGTCCTGGGCGCGGGCAGCCTGGCGCTGAACGGCGACGTGTATGTCACCGCCGGCAATCCCTACTACATGGGCACGCCGCTGCGCGAGCGCGGCATGCCGACCTATGTGCGCTACGACCTGAAGGCGACCTATGACCTGGGCAAGCTCCAGGGTTCGCTGTGGGCCACGCTGCAGCCGCACGCATTTGCCAGCGACATCGCCTACGGCACCGCCGCCGGGCTGCTGGTATCGACCGTGCCGCAGCGCCAGGCGGGGGCGTCCTTGCGCTACTTCTTCTGACGCTGGCCGGCGTGCCCCTCCCGGATGGCTTCGGGAGGCCATGCTAGAATCCGCGTGCAGAGGATGGAACCATGGAATCGACAACCGAACAGCGCGCGCAAGAACTGATCAGGGCCACAGGTGCGCGCCTGACCCGCCCACGCACCCGGGTCCTGAGTTTTTTGCTCGGGCACAGCCAGCCCCTCACCCACCACGACATCCTGGCCCAGTTGCCGGGCGAGGCGCTCGACGCCGTGACCCTCTACCGCGTACTCGACTGGCTGGCGGAACACGGCATGGTGCACAAGATTGCCGGCGCCGACCAGGTCTGGCGCTTCGGTACCGGCGCTGCCGCCGGCGGGCAGGACCACGACCACGCGCACTTCCAGTGCACCAGTTGCGATTCGGTGACCTGCTTCAACGATACGCCCTTGCCGCGCCGGCTGAAGATGCCCGAGGGGTTCACCAGCCAGGAAGTCGATTTCCTGATCAAGGGCACTTGCCCGAATTGCAGCGGAAAGTAATCCGCCGGCACATGCTATGCTTTTTGTCTTTTCAAGCGGAAAGCCAGGCATGACAACAAGAATTATCGTCGCCCTGATCGGTCTCTCGATCGCGCTCCCATCGACTGCCCAGCAACCGCAACCTGATCCAAAAGACACCGAAGTCTGGGCGCCCGAACCCGTCCGCGTCGTTCCTGCTTCTGCTTCCACGGCGCCATCGGATGCGGTCGTGCTGTTCGGCGGCAAGGACCTGCGCGAATGGGTGGCGGCAGCCTCGCCCGACACGCCCGCCGGCTGGACAGTGAAGGACGGCGTGCTCACCGTGCGCGGCGGCAGCGGCGATATCCAGACCCGGCGCCTGTTCGGCGACTACCAGCTGCACCTCGAGTGGCGCGTGCCTGCCACCCTCAGCGGAACCGGCCAGGCGCGCGGCAACAGCGGCCTGTTCCTGGCCGCCACCGGCGCCGGCCGCGGCTACGAGCTGCAAATCCTCGACTGCGCCACCAACAAGACCTATGTGAACGGGCAAGCCGCCAGCCTCTACAAACAATTTGCCCCGCTGGCCAACGCCTGCGCCGCCGCCGGCGAATGGCAGACCTACGACGTCATCTGGACCGCGCCGCGCTTCGGCGCCGACGGCGCCCTGCTGGCCCCCGCCTACGTCACCGCGCTGCACAACGGCGTGCTGGTGCAAAACCACGCCGCCCTGCAGGGCGAAACGGTGTACGCCGGCAAACCGTTCTACCGCGCCCATGGCCCTGCGCCGATCAAGCTGCAGGACCATGGCGACGCGGTCAGCTTCCGGAATATCTGGGTGCGGCCGCTCTGACCGCACCCAGCGTGTCGCTCAGTCCACCAGCTTGTCCAGCGTCACCGGCAAGTCGCGCACCCGCCTGCCGCAGGCGTTGTAGATCGCATTCACGATCGCCGCGCTCGTGCCCGTGATGCCGATCTCGCCGATGCCGCGCGCGCCCATCGGTGCATGCGGATCGGCAATGTCGGTCCAGAGTACCTCGATCTCGGGCACGTCCAAGTGCACCGGCACGTGGTATTCGGCCAGGCTCGGGTTCATGATGCGGCCATTGCGCTCGTCGAACTGGGTTTCTTCGATCAGGGCCATGCCCATTCCCATGATCATGCCGCCGCGGAACTGGCTGCTGGCCGTCTTCGGGTTGACCACGCGCCCGCAGTCGTAGGCGCCGAGCAGGCGCGTGACGCGGGTCTCGCCCGTGACCACGTTCACGCGCGCCTCGCAGAAGATGGCGCCGTAGGAATGCATGGCCCAGTGCATCGTCTCGAGCGGCGCCGGGGCCTCGCCTTCTGCGCTGATCTCGTCCAGGCCGGCCCGGCCCAGCAGGTCGGCATAGCTGTCGAAGCGCTGCGGCTCGTCGCGCTTGCACAGGCCGCCGTCGCGCGCGGCCAGCGCATCCGGCTCCAGTCCGTGCAGCGCAGAGTCGGTCGGCGCCAGCTCCAGCAGTTTCGTCACCAGCGCACGCTGGGCTTCGATGACGGCATGCCCGACCGACGCCGTCTGCTGCGAGCCGCCGGCCAGGATCGTGCCCGGCAGCGCCGAGTCGCCGTAGGCCACCGTCACGCGCTCGAGCGGCAGGCCGAGGCGCTCGGCCGCCACCATCGCATGCGTGGTGGCCGTGCCCATGCCCATTTCGTGGGCCGCGAATTCCACGTGCGCGCCGCCGTCGCGGCGCAGGGTGATGCGCGCCGCCCCGCCCGGCATCCGATGGTAGGGATAGGTGGCGGCGGCGCAGCCCAGCCCCACCAGCCACTCGCCTTCCTGGCGCATGCGCGGCCTGTCCTGGCGCGCACTCCAGCCGAAGCGCTCGGCGCCCATGCGCCAGGCTGCCACCAGATGGCGCGACGAGAACGGTGTGCCGCGCAGCGGGTCCTTCTCGGGCTCGTTGCGGATGCGCAGTTCGATGGGGTCGATGTCCAGGCGCTCGGCCAGTTCGTCGACCGCGCATTCGAGGGCAAAGGTGCCGACCGCCTCGCCCGGCGCGCGCATGAAAGTATTCGCCAGCATGTCGACCCGTACCGCTTCGACGTCGAGCTGGAAGCTGTCGGCCGCGTACATAGTTTGGGTGGCCAGGATGAACGGTTCCGGGAAATTGTTGTTCGGGGACATAGCCGTTAGCCCGGTATGGACGATGGCCTCGAACCTGCCGTCCGCAGCGGCGCCGATGGCAACCCGCTGCTCGGTCGGCGCGCGCCCGCCCACCACGCGGTACACGCCCGCGCGCGACAAGACCAGGCGCACCGGCCGCCCGGCCACCCGGGCCGCAGCCGCCGCCAGCACCTGATGCCGCCACAGGGTCTTGCCGCCAAAGCCACCGCCCACGAACGGCGACGTCACGCGCACCTGCTCTTCCTTCAATCCGAACACCTGGGCCAGCGACCAGGCTGCATGGGCGACGGCCTGGGTGGCGTCGTGCACACGCAGGGTTTCACCTTCCCAGGCCACGGTGACCCCGTGCAGCTCGATCGCATTGTGGTTGTGACGCGGCGTGCGGTAGACAGCGTCGATCTTGTGCTCGGCCTGCGCCAGCCGCTCCTCCGCGTCGCCCACCTCTTTCCTGAGCGGCTCGCCGAGAAAGGCGCCCGGCTCGCTGCCCCTGGCACGCGCGGCTTCCAGGGTCGTCACCGCCGGCTCGGCCTGGTACGCGGCCCGCACCAGCGTAGCAGCATGGTCGGCCTGCTCCTGGGTATCGGCCAGCACCAGCGCCACCGGCTGGGCGTTGTAATGGACCCGGTCGTCCTGCAGCACCGCCACGTTCTCGCCGGCCGCCGCCTTTTGCGCGCTCAGGAAGCCCGGCATGGGCTGCATCTTCGGCGCATTCTTGTGGGTCAGCACCAGCGCGACGCCGGGCGCCGCTTCGGCTGCGGCGGTGTCGAGGCCGGCGATGCGGCCCCTGGCCACCGTGCTGTAGACGGGCGCGGCGTACAGCATGCCGTCCAGCGCGAATTCGGCGGCAAATTGGGCCTGGCCCTGCACCTTGGCCGGTCCATCGATACGCGACACCGGCATGCCGATGTAGCCCTCGCGGCTGTCGCCCAGCGGATCAGGCTGCCCGCCCGCGATCCACTTGTCGGGCGCCAGTTCGACCGCCTTCTTCATCAGCTGCTGCGCTTTTTCCTTGACGATGTTCATGGCTGATCCTCCTTGCCGGCCAGGCCGTCCAAAACGGCGACGACCGTGCGCCGGGCCAGCCCGATCTTGAAACCGTTGCCGCTTTGCGGCGTCGCGTCCGCCAGCTCGGCCGCGGCGGCGGCGCGGAAGTTGTCGACCGTTGCCGGCTGCCCCGCCAGCATCCCCTCGGCCTTCCAGGCGCGCCAGGGCTTGTGGGCCACGCCGCCCAGGGCCAGGCGCACCTCGCGCACGATGCCGTCCTGTACGTCGATGGCGGCGGCAACCGACACCAGCGCAAACGCATAGCTGGAACGGTCGCGCACCTTGCGATAGGCCGAGCGGGCAGCAAAAGGCAGCGCCGGCAGTTCGACCGCGGTGATCAGTTCGCCCGGTGCCAGCTCGGTCTCCTGTTCCGGATGTTCCCCGGGCAGGCGATGCAGGTCGGTGAGGGCCAGCGTGCGCTGTCCCTGCGGCCCGTGCAGGTGGACGATGGCGCCGAGCGCGGCCAGCGCCACGCACATGTCGGACGGATGGGTGGCGATGCAGGCGTCGGACGCCCCCAGCACCGCGTGCATGCGGTTGAAACCATCCACCGCATCGCAGCCCTGCCCCGGCGACCGCTTGTTGCAGCGTGAGCCTTCGTTGTCGTAGAAATAGGTGCAGCGGGTACGCTGCAGGATGTTGCCGCCAACGGTCGCCATGTTGCGGATCTGGGCCGAGGCGCCGGCCACAATGGCGCGGCTGAGTAGCGGAAAGCGCTGGCGCACCACCTGGTGCTCGGCCACGGCCGTGTTCTTCGCGGCAGCGCCGATCAGGATACTGCCATCGAGGCGCACCTCGATGGCGCCCGGCAGGCCGCTGACGTCGACCAGTGCCGCCGGCTGCGCCACCGTCTCGCGCATCAAATCGACCAGGTTGGTGCCGCCGCCGAGGTAGCTGGCATTCGCAAGCGCAGCCAGCCGGACGGCATCGCTTGCGTCCTGGGCGCGGGCATAGGCAAACGGCGTCATGGTGCCTCCTGTCCGGCCGCGGCCAGCTGTTCGTTGATGGCGGCCACGATGCCGTTGTGAGCGCCGCAGCGGCACAGATTGCCGCTCATGCGCTCACGGATTTCGTCGTGGCTGGGGGCGATGCCGCCCGCGGCCAGGTCCGCGGTGACGTGGCTGGGCACGCCGCGCTTCAGTTCGGCCGCCATGCCGATGGCGGAACAGAGCTGGCCTGGCGTGCAATAGCCGCACTGGAAGCCATCGTGCTCGATGAAGGCTTGCTGCAGCGGGTGCAACTGGCCGTCGAGCGCCAGGCCCTCGACCGTGGTAATGGCGCGGCCTTCGTATTGCACGGCCAGCGCCAGGCAAGACAGGATGCGCTCGCCGTCGGCGAGGACGGTGCAGGCGCCGCAGGCGCCCTGGTTGCAGCCGATCTTGGTACCGCTCAGGTGCAGGTGTTCGCGCAGGAAATCCAGCAGGGACACGCGCGGATCGGGCGGCAGGGGGTGCTCGGCACCGTTGATGCTCATCGTTGGCATGGCGGACATCCTTTCGACAGGGGGTGTGGCTGCGCAAGGGTGTTGCAGTGCTGCGTGCTTCCGAAATGCTGGGTCCGGCTGATCCTTGCTGGACGGTGAAACGTGCATGAACGGGCTAGATTAGCGCGTCGGTGCGCCGCCGGGAAGAGCCGCTCCCAGATTTTTTTGCGATTAATGCAAGCAATGGGCGCACGGAATGTACTTCTGGACCATGCGTCCCGGTGAATGGAGACCGCGCGATGATGATCATTGACAGGTATCAAACGGCACCCATCCAGCATATTTTGCCGCCCGATGAACCGTATGCTGTCTGCGCACACCTGTCTCGGGAGTCTCTCATGACACGCCTTCTTTTCATGCTGGCCATGCTGGTGGCCACCTCCGCATTGCACGCCGCGCCGCAGGTCGATGTCATTGCCACCGGCCTGAACAATCCGCGTGGTCTGGCATTTGCACCGAACGGCCAGCTGTTTGTTACCGAGGCCGGCAGTGGCGGAAACGGACGCTGCCTTGTCCTGGGCGACGGGCGCAGCGCCTGTTATGGCGAAACCGGGGCAATCACCCGCGTCGACCCGCGCGGGGTCGCCCCGCCCAAGCGCATCATCACCGGACTGCCCTCGGTCGCCGCGCAGCCGGGTGGTTTTGGCGGAACCGGGCCGCAACATATCGCCTTTTCCCGTGATGGACGCGCCGCGCTTGCGATGGGACTCGGCGCCACAGCGCCAGCACGAAACGGTGTCGGACGCAAGGCCTGGCTGTTCGGCAAAGTGCTGCAGGTAAACCTGTTTGGCAGGTTTAGTGCATCAGCCGCCGATATCGCCAGCTACGAGTTCACCCACGATCCGGTACCCGGCGGCGTCGACAGCAACCCGAACGGCATCGCCATCGCTTCCGGGCAGAGCGTCGTTGCCGATGCCGGCGCCAATGCGATCTTCGGTATTGCGCCGAATCGCACCATCACCACCCTGGCCGCCTTCCCTCCAAGAATGGTGCTCGCGCCGCCGGAACTGTCGCTGCCACCCGGCGCGACCATTCCCATGCAGTCGGTCCCGACCACGATCGTCGATGGCAAGGATGGCTGGCTGTATGTCGGCGAGCTGACCGGCTTTCCCTTCCCGGTCGGCGGCGCCAACGTGTACCGGATGGCGCCGGATGGCACCCTGCTGCAAACGTATGCGAGCGGTTTTACCAACATCGTCGCGCTTGCATTCGACAGCTGGCAGCGCCTGTATGTGCTGGAAATCGGCAGGGGCGCCTCGTTCGGCGATCCTCCATTGAATCCGCCCGGCCGCCTGCTACGCGTGAATCCTGACGGAAGCAGGACGGTGATCTACGACCAGCTGTTCTATCCCGGCGGCCTGGCGATAGGCGGGGACGGTGCGGCCTATGTGACGAACAACGGTGTCGTGCCAGGCCCTATCCCCGGAGGCCAGTTTGCCGCAGGGGGGACCGTGCTGCGTATCAGCCTCGACTAGCTGGCCAGGCATTCCAGGACGCGGCGCCGGGACGACCCGGCGTCTCGCGTCCCATCGACCTTCAGCTGCGCTTCGCCGCCTCGGCACGCGCCTTGTGCAGCTTGCGGTAGCTGTCCATCAGGCGGTGATGACGGTCGAGTCCTTCGAGGCCCATGCCAGTTGGCGTGAGTCCGAAGAAGCGGACATGTCCGTCCACCGAGCCCAGCGCCGCATCCATGCGCGCGTCGCCGAACATGCGGCGGAAGTTGTGCACGTAGTCGCCAAGTTCCAGCTCGTCGTCGAGCATCACTTCCAGCACCACGTTCAGCGCCGCGTAGAACAGGCGGCGTTCGGCGCTGTTGTCGTTGTACTGCAAGAACGCACCGACCAGCTCGTGCGCTTGTTCGAACTGCTTCAGCGCGAGGTTGATCAGGAGGCGCAGTTCGAGCACGGTCAGCTGGCCCCAGTCGGTGTTCTCGTCGAACTCGATGCCGATCAGGCTGGCGATGTCGCCGTATTCGTCCAGCTCATTGGTCTCCAGGCGCTCCAGCAGATCGGCCAGCTGATCGTCGTCGAGGCGGTGCAAATTCAGGATGTCTTCGCGGAACAGCAGGGCCTTGTTGGTGTTGTCCCAGACCAGGTCTTCGACCGGATAGACTTCCGAATAGCCCGGCACCAGGATGCGGCAGGCGGTGGCGCCCAGGCCGTCATGGACCGCGATATAGACTTCCTTGCCCATCTCTTGCAGGATGCCGAGCAGGGTCGCCGCTTCGTCGGCATTCGAGTTCTCGCCGTGGCCGGAGAAATCCCACTCGACGAAATCGTAGTCGGATTTCGCGCTGAAGAAGCGCCACGACACCACGCCGCTGGAGTCGATGAAGTGCTCGACGAAGTTGTACGGCTCGGTGACCGCTTCGCTGGCAAAGGTCGGCCGCGGCAAATCGTTCAGGCCTTCGAAGCTGCGGCCCTGCAGCAGTTCGGTCAGGCTGCGCTCCAGCGCCACCTCGAAGCTCGGGTGCGCGCCGAAGGAAGCGAACACGCCGCCGGTCTTCGGGTTCATCAGGGTCACGCACATCACCGGGTACTGGCCGCCGAGCGAGGCATCCTTCACCAGCACCGGAAAGCCCTGCTCTTCCAGGCCCTTGATGCCGGCCACGATGCCAGGGTATTTATTCAGTACGTCCTGCGGCACGTCCGGCAGGGCGAATTCGCCTTCCAGGATTGCGCGTTTCACGGCCCGCTCGAAAATCTCGGACAGGCACTGCACCTGGGCTTCGGCCAGGGTGTTACCGGCGCTCATGCCGTTACTGGCGTACAGGTTCTCGATCAGGCTGACCGGGAAGTAGACGGTTTCGCCGTCCGAGTGACGGGTGAACGGCAGCGACACGATGCCGCGCTTGACGTTGCCGGAGTTGGTGTCGACCAGGTGCGCGCCGCGCAGTTCGCCTTCGGGGTCGTAGATCTCCAGCGAGTACTCGTCGAGGATCTCCTTCGGCAGCGCGTCGCGGTGGCCGGGCTTGAACCAGCGCTCGTTCGGATAGTGCACGAAGTCGGCGTTGGCGAATTCCTCGCCCCAGTAGGAACCGGCATAGAAATGGTTGTTGCTGATGCGTTCGAGGTACTCGCCCAGGGCCGAAGCCAGCGCGCTTTCCTTGGTCGCGCCCTTGCCGTTGGTGAAGCACATCGGCGAGTGCGCGTCGCGGATGTGCAGCGACCAGACGTTCGGCACGATGTTGCGCCAGGATGCGATCTCGATCTTGATGCCCAGGCTTGCCAGCAGGCCCGACATGTTGGCGATGGTCTGCTCCAGCGGCAGGTCCTTGCCGGGGATGTAGGTGGCGACGCTGGCGTCGGGCTGCAGGGTCAG
The DNA here is from genome assembly GCF_030711405.1 of Massilia brevitalea. Lineage (GTDB taxonomy): Bacteria > Pseudomonadota > Gammaproteobacteria > Burkholderiales > Burkholderiaceae_D > Telluria > Telluria brevitalea. Next base: position 134,377 of record NZ_JAULSI010000004.1, on the reverse strand, counting down.
CAGCGCCTGGGCGTCGGCGTCCAGGCTCTCGACTTCCTCGATCACGAATTCCGGGCCTTGCTGGACCACCTTCTTCACCGTGCAGCGGTCGATCGAGCGCAGGATGCCCTGGCGGTCCTTGTCGGAGATGTCGGCCGGCAGCTCGACCTGGATCTTGAAGATCTGGGCGTAGCGGTTTTCCGGGTCGACGATGTTGTTCTGCGAAAGGCGGATGTTTTCGGTCGGGATGTTGCGGGTGTCGCAGTACAGCTTCACGAAATAGGCCGCGCACAGGGCCGACGAGGCCAGGAAGTAGTCGAAGGGACCGGGGGCCGAGCCGTCGCCCTTGTAGCGGATCGGCTGGTCGGCGATGACGGTGAAGTCGTCGAACTTGGCTTCCAGGCGCAGCTTGTCGAGGAAGTTGACTTTGATTTCCATGGGAATTCCAGATTTTTACGCGAAAAGATGCGCGCATTATCCGTGGTTTCTGTCGCGCGCGAAAGGCAAGAATGCGAAAACCCCTGTAAAAACAGGGATCTATGTCACGCTGCAAAACGGGATGCGGCGCTGCGCTGCATGCGCGCTGCTGCAGGTGGCGCACAGGTTTCAGGCGCGGCGATACAGGCGCTCGAACTCCGCAATCGGCACCGGCCGCCCCAGCAGATATCCCTGCAGCGCGCCGCAGCCGCCGTCGACCAGGAAGCTGCGCTGCTCCTCGTACTCGACGCCCTCGGCAACGATGTCGAGCCGGAGCCCGTGCGCCAGGGCGATGATGGCCTCGACGATCGGCGCGGCGGCCGGGTCGAGGTGCACGTCGTGCACGAACGAGCGGTCGATCTTCAGGGCGGCCAGTGGAAAGCGGCGCAGGTAGGCGAGCGAGGAATAGCCGGTACCGAAGTCGTCGAGCGAAAACTGCACCCCGATGCCGCACAGCGTGTGCATGTGCGCGATGATCTCGGCGACGTTTTCGGCGAACACGCTTTCGGTCAGTTCCAGGCACAGCTGGGCGGGCGGCGCGCCGGTGTCCTGCAGGATGCGCGCCACCTGTTCCGGAAACGCCGCGCTGCGCAGCTGCTGCACGCTGACGTTGACGGCCAGCTTCAGTTTATCCAGCGCCGCATCGTCCTGCCACCGCGCCAGTGCGCGGCAGCTCTCTTCGAGCACGTGGTGACCGAGAGGCACGATCAGGCCCGAGGCTTCGGCCAGGCCGATGAACTGGTCCGGCCCGAGCAGCACGCCGTCGGCGCGGTGCCAGCGCACCAGCACCTCGGCCCCGAGCAGCGCGCCGCCGCTGCTGAACTGCGGCTGGCAATACAGCACGAACTCGTGCGCCGACAAACCCTCGCGCAGCGCGCGTTCGAGCGCGGCCTGGCGCTCCGCCGACGCCTGCATGCCCGGATCGAAGAAGCGCGCGGTATTGCGCCCGTGTGCCTTGGCCTGGTACATGGCGAGGTCGGCCTGCTTGAGCAGGATCTCGACGTCGCTCGGGACACCATCGAATAGCACCAGCCCCATGCTCTGGGTACTCACGAAGGGGCTGTCGTCCAGGTGGTAAGGCTGGTTCAGCGCCAGCTTGAGCTTGTCGACCACGATATTGGCTTCCCGCACCGCGTCCTCGACCGACGCGCCCAGCTCTTCCAGCACCAGCACGAACTCGTCGCCGCCCAGGCGCGCCAGGTGGTCGCTGTGGCGCAGCGTCTGGCGCAGGCGCTCGGCCACCTGGCGCAGCAGCGCGTCGCCGGCGGCGTGGCCCATCGTGTCGTTGATCAGCTTGAAGTTGTCCAGATCGAGGAAGACCAGGGCCCCGAAGCGTCCCGAACGATGGCTGCGCGCCAGGGTCTTGTCGAGTTCCTCGATGAGCAGGCGCCGGTTTGGCAAGCCCGTCAGCTGGTCGAAATACGCCAGCTCGTAGATATGGCGCTCGGCGCGCTTGCGCTCGGTGAGGTCGGTGTTGGTGCCGGAAATGCGCAGGGGTTTGCCTTGCGCATTGCGCCGTACGAAGCCGCGCGACAGCACCGGCACGTAGTGGCCGTCGCGGTGGCGCAGCCGGAATTCGATGGCATAGCTCTCGCGGCGCTCCGCGGCCAGCGCCGCCATGAAGGCATCGACGCCGGGCCGCTCGTCCGGGTGCACCAGGTCGAGCCAGAGCCCGGCATGCGGCGCCAGCTCGCCCGGCTGGTAGCCCAGCATATGCCACCAGCGCTCGGAATAATAGAATTCGCCGCTCTCCAGGTCGTTGTCCCAGGGGGCGTCGGTCGGGCCGCAGCACCAGGCGCAGGCGCTGTTCGGACTTTTGCAGGCGCTGCTTGGCGCGCTTGAGCAGGGTGCAATCGGTGAAGCACACCACGGCCTGGCGCAACTGGCCGGCCGCGTCGAATTCGGGGTAGGCGTTGCAGATCAGCCAGCGTGGCAGCGTGCCCGGCGCCCCCCGGACGCCGACGATCAGGTGTGCGATCTTGATGCCGGTGCGCAGTACGACGTTGACGGGGAACTGCTCGGTCGGCATGGCACTGCCGTCGGCACGCAACAGGTCCCAGGCGGCGGCGCTGGCTTCGACGCCCTTCAGCTGCTGGGGACTCTGCCCCAGCAGTTCGCAGGCCAGCTTGTTGGCGCTGACGATGCGGCCATCGGCGCCATGCACGACGACGCCTGCCGGCAAATGATCGAGCAAGTCATCGAGCCGGCGCTGGATCTCCATGGCAGTGCTGGAATGCATGGTCCTGGATGATGCGTGTAGTGCCTGCGGCCATACTAGCATGGCAATCGGCGCCGGCGGCGTGCGTATGGCCACGGCGCGCGAATGCCCCTCCGCTCCAGCGTTCCAGTCTGTCTGCGGACAAACATTAACAATCCTTAATGTCCCAGCCATCCACAGTTTAGTTCGCTAGTGGCATAGTGCTCCGCTACGCGATGTTCGCCAACCCCGACTACCCACTCTTCCATGTCCTTCCACCTCCCCGAATGCCGCAAGGGACTGCCGCTCGCCGGCAGCGCCCTCCTTCTTGCCTGCCTGCTTGCCGCCTGCGGCAAGGACGCCAAACCGCCCGCCCCGGCCGTGCCCGAAGTCACCGTGATCCCCGTGCAGCGCAGCGCCGTGCGCCTGGACGTCGAGCTGCCGGGGCGCACCTCGCCGTCGCTGCTGGCCGAGGTGCGGGCGCGGGTCGACGGCATCGTGCAGGAACGCAGCTTCACGGAAGGCAGCGACGTGCGCGCCGGGCAGCCGCTGTACCGCATCGACCCCGCCCCCTACCGCACCGCCCTGGCCAGCGCCGAGGCACAGCGCAAGCGCGCGCAGGCGAACCTGGCCAGCAGCACGGCCCAACTGAAGCGCTACCAGGTGCTCATCGTCAGTAATGCCATCAGCAAGCAGGAATTCGACGATGCCGAAGCCGCGCAGCTGCAGGCCGCCGCCGACGTCGCCGCGGCCGAAGCAGCCGCGAGCAACGCCCGCATCAACCTGGGCTACACCAGCGTCACCGCGCCGATTGCCGGACGCAGCAGCATCTCGCAGGTGACGAAAGGCGCCTACGTGCAGGGCGGCTCGGCCACCCTGATGACCACCATCCAGCAGCTCGACCCGATGTACGTCGATTTGCAGCAGTCGAGCGTGGAAGGCCTGGCCCTGCGCCGCGACCTCGCCGCCGGCAAGCTGACCGCCGGCGACAAGCAGGCCAAGGTCAAGCTGCTGCTCGAGGACGGCAGCACCTATGCGCACGCGGGCACGCTGGAAGTCAGTGGCGTGACCGTCGACCCGGCCACCGGCGCGGTGACGCTGCGCGCGCGCTTCCCGAACCCGGACCATTTGCTGCTGCCGGGAATGTTCGTGCGCGCCTCGGTGAACCAGGGCATGCGCCCGAACGTGGTCCAGGTGCCGGCGCCGGCAGTCACGCGCAACCCGAAGGGCGAGGCCAGCGTGATGCTGGTCGGCGAGAACGGCAAGACGGTGTTGCGGCCGGTGCGCACCGGGGCCCTGGCGAATGGCCAGTGGCTGGTCGAGGACGGGCTGAAGGAAGGCGAACGCGTGATCGTGAGCGGCACCCAGAAGCTCAAGGCGGACATGGCGGTGAAGGTACGCACGGCTGTTCCTGCCGCTGCGCCTGCTCCTGCGGCAAGCTGAGGACAACCGACGATGCCTAAATTCTTCATCGAGCGGCCGATCTTCGCGATCGTCATTTCGCTACTCATCATGCTGGTCGGCGGCATCACGCTGCACAACATGCCGGTCGAGCAGTATCCGCCGGTGTCGCCGCCGGCCGTGCAGATCCGCGCCAGCTTCCCGGGCGCCTCGGCCGAGACCATGCAGAACACCGTGGTCCAGGTGATCGAGCAGCAGATGACCGGGATCGACAACATGCTGTACATGTCGTCGAGCAGCGACGAGACCGGCCAGTCGACCACCACCCTCACCTTCGCCCCCGGCACCGACCCGGACATCGCCCAGGTGCAGGTGCAGAACCAGCTGCAGGCGGCGGTGCCGCGCCTGCCGCGCGACGTGCAGAATGCCGGCCTGCGCGTGAGCAAGTCCACCAGCGATTTCCTGATGGTGGCCGCCTTCGTGTCGGATAACGACAGCATGTCGAAATTCGACATCGCCAACTACGTGGCCTCGAACGTGCAGGACCCCTTGAGCCGCATCCCCGGCGTGGGCAGCATGAACCTGTTCGGCACCCAGTACGCGATGCGCATCTGGCTCGACCCGGTGAAACTCACCAGCTACGCGCTCACGCCGCTGGACGTGAACACCGCCATCGAGGCCCAGAACGTGCAGGTCTCGGGCGGCCAGCTGGGCGGCCTGCCGGCCGTGCCCGGCCAGACCCTGAGCGCCACCATCAACCAGGCCAGCCTGCTGCGCACGCCCGAACAGTTCGAGCGCATCCTGCTGAAGGTCCGTCCGGACGGCTCCAGCGTGCGCATTGGCGACGTGGCGCGCGTGGCGCTCGGCCCGGAAAACTACAACGTCGACGTGCGCTACAACGGCAAGCCGGCCTCCGGCCTCGGCATCCAGCTCGGCCCGGACGCGAATGCACTGGACACCGCTGACGCCGTACGCGCACGCCTCAAGGAGTTGAGCGCGTTCTTCCCCGAAGGCCTGCGCGTGGTCTACCCGAACGACATCACGCCCTTCATCGAAGTGTCGATCCACGAGGTGGTGAAGACCCTCATCGAGGGCATCGTCCTGGTGTTTCTGGTGATGTATCTGTTCCTGCAGAATTTCAGGGCCACGCTGATCCCGTCGATCACGGTGCCGGTGGTGCTGCTCGGGACCTTCGGCATCATGTCGGCCCTCGGCTTTACCATCAACACCCTGTCGATGTTCGGCCTGGTGCTGGCGATCGGCCTGCTGGTCGACGATGCGATTGTCGTGGTCGAGAACGTCGAGCGCGTGATGCACGAGGATGGGCTGGAACCGTATGAAGCGACGCAAAAGGCGATGGGCCAGATCACCAGCGCCCTGATCGGCGTGGCCCTGGTGCTGTCGGCCGTGTTCGTGCCGGTGGCCTTTTCCAGCGGCACGGTGGGCGCGATCTACCGCGAGTTCTCGCTGACGGTGGTGGCCTCGATGCTGCTGTCGGTGTTCGTTGCGCTGACGCTGACGCCGGCGCTGTGCGCGATGCTGCTGAAGCGTCCTGACCCGAATCATCACGAGAAGCGCGGCTTCTTCGGCTGGTTCAACCGCAGCTTCGAGCGCGAGCGCGACCGCTACCTGGGCAGCGTCAGCGCCATCCTCGGCCGGCGCGGCCTGTGGATGCTGGTCTACGCGCTCATGATCGGCCTGGTGCTCGCCTTGTTCATGCGCCTGCCGGGAGGCTTCCTGCCGAAGGAAGACCAGGGCTACATGTTCGTGCAGGTGGAAACCGCGGCCGGCAGCACGGTCGAGACCACCGGCAAGGTGCTGGAACAGATCGACCACTACCTGCTGAACGACGAAAAGGCGATGGTCGACGCCACCTTCATGACCATCGGCGCCAACAATCCGGCGCGCGGCCAGAACCAGGGCCGCCTGTTCGTGCGCCTGAAATCCTGGGACGAGCGGGAGGACGCGGAACTCAGCGTGGCGGCCCTGAGCAGCCGCATTGCGGCGCGCTATGGCGACTTCCAGGGTGCACGCATCACGCCGGTGGAGCCGCCGCCGATCCGCGGCCTGGGCTCGGCCGCCGGCTTCTCGCTGCAGCTGCAGGACCGCGGCAACCTCGGCCACGAGGCGCTGGGCAAGGCGCGCGACCAGCTGCTGGCACTCGCCGCCAAGGAACCGGACCTGGTGCGGGTTCGTTTTACCGGCCAGGCCGACAGCTCGACCTATAAAATCTCGATCGACCACGAAAAGGCGGCGGCGCTCGGCGTCAGCCTCTCCAGCGTCGACCAGATCTTCTCGACCGCCTGGGGCGCGAAGTACGTGAACAACTTCTTCGACACCGACAACCGCATCAAGCGCGTCTACGTGCAGGCCGATGCGCGCTTTCGCATGAACCCGGACGATATCCGCCTGCTCCACGTGAGGAATGCCGACGGCCGGATGGTGCCCTTCTCCTCGTTTGCGAAAGCCGAGTGGTCGTGGGGCGCGCCGGCGATGCAGCGCTATAACGGCATCGAGTCGGCCGAGATCCTGGGCCAGGCCGCTCCCGGCACCAGCAGCGGCGAGGCGATGAAGATCATGGACCGCCTGGTGCAGCAGCTGCCGGCCGGTATCGGCTACGAGTGGAGCGGCATCTCGCTGCAGGAATCGCAGGCCGGCGCCCAGGCGCCCCTGCTGTACGCGCTGTCGATCCTGGTGGTCTTCCTCAGCCTGGCCGCGCTGTACGAAAGCTGGAGCGTGCCGGTGTCGGTGATCATGGTGGTGCCGATCGGCGTGCTCGGCGCGCTGGGTGCGGCCACCGCCTTCGGGCTGCAGAACGACGTCTTCTTCCAGGTGGGGCTGCTGACCACCATCGGCCTGTCGGCCAAGAACGCGATCCTGATCGTCGAATTCGCGCGCGAGCTGCAGCAGCAGGGCTACAGCCCGCTGGAGGCAGCGCTGGAATCGGCCAAGCTGCGCCTGCGCCCGATCATCATGACCTCGATGGCGTTCGTGCTGGGCGTGCTGCCGCTGGCAATCGCCACCGGCGCCGGCGCCGCCAGCCAGAACGCGCTCGGCATCGGCGTCATCGGCGGAATGCTGACGGCGACCTTCCTGGCGACGTACCTGATTCCGCTGTTCTTCGTGCTGATTGCGCGGCCGATCAAGCGGCGCAAAACGGTTCCTGCTTCGGTCATGCCCGCAGCAGCCGATGAGCACAAGGTGGCGGCCAGCCATGGCGCACACTGACATGCGGGCCGCTACAATGACGGTATCGCGCCCGCCCTGTGCGGGAACATGAAGGAAACGCTGTGAAACTGCTGCTAGTCGAAGACAACGAACGGGTCGCGCGCTTTGTCTGCAAGGGCCTGGCCGAAGCCGGCCACACCGTGGATCACGCGGACAATGGCCGCGACGGCATGTACCACGCCCTCAGCGAGCCGTACGACGCCATCGTCATGGACCGCATGCTCCCCGGCGGCATCGACGGCCTGGCCATCGTGGAAGCCCTGCGCCAGCAGGGCAACCAGGTGCCGATCCTGGTCCTGAGCGCGCTCGACGGCGTGGACGACCGCATCCTCGGCCTGAAGCGCGGCGGCGACGACTACCTGGTGAAACCCTTCGCCTTTGGCGAACTGCTGGCGCGCCTGGACGCCCTGATGCGCCGCTCGCAGGTGCAGGCGGCCGACACCACGCTGGCCCTGGGCGACCTGAGCGTCGACCTGCTGGCGCACAAGGTGAGCCGTGCCGGCACCGTCATCGCCCTGCAGCCGCGCGAATTCAAGCTGCTCGAATACCTGCTGCGCCACGCCAACCAGGTGGTCACGCGCACCATGCTGCTCGAGAACGTGTGGGACTACCACTTCGACCCGCAGACGAATGTGATCGACGTCCACATCAGCAAGCTGCGCCAGAAGATCGACGCCCCCTTCGCCACGCCGCTGCTGAAAACCGTGCGCAACGCCGGCTACATGCTGACCGACCGGCCGTGAACCGCCTTCCCCTGAACAAGCGCCTGCCCTCCCTGCTCCGGGTGCCGACCTTCTCTGCGCGCACCATCGCCGTCGGCTATGGCGTGGTCAGCCTGCTGGTGCTGGCCATGTTCGCCGGGCCGCTGTGGTACGCCTGGCATACGAACGTCGAACAGGTGCGCACCGAACTGCTGCGCTCCGACGCCCAGCGCCTGGCCAACCTGTTCACGCGCAGCGGCGAGCAGGCGCTGGCCAACGCCATCGACAGCCAGGTGGTCGGCACCAACGACGGCGTACGCAAGATCATGCTGCTGGCCGCGCCGGACGGCAGCCGCATCGCCGGCAACCTGAGCGCCTGGCCGCAGGGCCTGCCCGACCGCGACGGCCTGTGCTCGCGCACCATCCACGTCGACGGCAAGGCGCGCCGCATCGAGGCCATGCGCGTCACCCTGCCGGGCGGCTACCGGCTGCTGGTGGCGAGTAACCTGAACCGCTTCGACGAACTCGAACGCCTGTTCGTGTATGGCCTGCTGGCCTGCGCGGCGACGGTGCTGGTGGGCGCCATCCTCGGCGGCATGCTGATCCGGCGCGCGCTGCTGGAGCGCATCGGGGGCATCAGCCAGACCACCGCCGCCATCATCGAAGGCAAGCTCTCGCGCCGCCTGCCCGAGCCGCACGACGGCGAGGAACTGCGCCTGTTGACGCAGACCGTGAACCGCATGCTCGACCAGATCGAACAACTGGTGACCGGCGTGCAGGACGTGTCGAACTCGATTGCCCACGATTTGCGCACGCCGCTGAGCGAACTGCGCGCGCGGCTTGAAGAGCTCGCGATCACGCGCCCGGATACCGAAGAGACCTTTGCCGAGATCGATGCCGCAATCGCCGACATCGACCGTGTGATGCGCATTTTCCAGGCCCTGCTGCGCCTGGCCGAAATCGACAGCGGCAGCCGGCGCAACGGCTTTGTCGAGGTCGACCTGGCGCGCCTGGGGGCGGAGGTGGCCGAGTTTTATCTGCCGGTGGCGGAGCTGAAGGAGATCGACCTGAGCTTCACGTCCGGCGGCGCGTTGACGGTGGTGGGCGACCCGCTGCTGATTGCGCAGGCGCTCGGCAACCTGGTCGAGAATGCGCTCAAGTATGCGCCCGAGCACGGGGCGATTGCGGTGTCGGCCTGGGCGGAACCCGGTGGGGTGCCCGCCTTGTCCGTGGCCGATAATGGGCCGGGCATTGCCGAGGACGAGCGGCCGAAGATGGTCGAGCGTTTCTACCGCGTGGACGGCAGCCGCGGCACGCCGGGCGTGGGCCTGGGCCTGAGCGTGGTGTCGGCCGTGGCGCGGCTGCATGGCGGGAGCCTGCGGCTCGAAGACAACGCGCCGGGGCTGCGCGCGACGCTGGTGCTGCCGGTGCAAAGCACACACGCGGCCGTCGAACGCACCGGCTAACCGTACGGTGGGCACTCCGTGCCCACGCGGTTACGCACGTAGCACCCGGATACGTGCGCCAAGGTGTCGCTCGAAACACCTGCCCCGGACGAACACCGTATCAGCATACTGCGCCATGCTGCATTAGCCACGGGAATCTGCGGCTCGGCCAGCGGCCACAGGATACGCACGTAACCGCGTGGGCACGGAGTGCCCACCGTACGGGACCCCGTATTCCCACGTAGCCCGATTGCTCAGCGCTCGAGCGGATAGCCCGGCCGCCGCATCCGGAACAGCTGCTCCTCCGTGATCTCGAAATAATCCGCCGGCCCGCCGCCGCGCAGGATGTGCCCCGCGCCGGCGGTGTCGTAGATGCCATCCATGAGCAAATGCCGGGCGATGTGCACGCCCACCACCTCGCCCAGCACCAGCCGGTTACCGGTATCGCTGCCGGCCGTGGTCTGCAGCGGGATGACCTGGGTGACGCGGCACTCGAAGGCGACCGGCGACTCCGCCACGCGCGGCGTCTTGACCACCCGTGCCGGCGCCGGCGTCAGCCCGGCCAGTTCGAACTCATCGACCTCGGGCGGCGCCGGCGCGCAACTGACGTTCATCGCTTCGGCCAGCGGACGCGTGGCCAAATTCCACACGAACTCGCCGGTGGCCTCGATGTTGTTGAGCGTATCCTTGCGGCCCTGGCTGGAGAAGCCGATGATCGGCGGTACATAATTGAAGGCGTTGAAAAAGCTGTATGGCGCCAGGTTCAGGACACCGTCCGCGCTGCGGCTGGAGATCCAGCCGATCGGGCGCGGGCCGATGATGGCGTTGAAGGGATCGTGCGGCAGGCCGTGGCCGCACGCCGGTTCGTAGAAGTGGTAATCGTCACGCACGTGAGCATTCCTTGGAGATGGCAGGTTACCTATTCTGCCAAAGGATGCGAATCATTGCCGGACGCTGCCTCCGCCAGGCCGGCGCGGCGCAGGCCCACGCGTGCGGCAGCCAGGTCCCAGGCCGCGGTGCCGACGCTCTTGAACACCGCAGGCCGCGCCGGATCGAGCGCACCGCGCATCAGGGCGCCAAGCGACGCCACGCGCGACCAGTCGACGCCGGCCCGCAGCAGGTCGCCCGCTTCGTGACGCGCCCCGGCAGGATCGTCGGCATACAGGTCGCTGCCATGCATGGTCGTGGCGCCCAGCTCCGCCATCTCCGGACGGAAGGCGCCGACACCAATCACCAGGCAGTCAGCCGCGGGGCTTCGTCGTACACCGGCTCGGTGCTGGTGGTGAGCGTGATCACCACGTCCATGGCGGGAGCGGCGCCCCCGCGTGGCTGCAGGCCACCGTGCAGGCTGCGGTGGCTGGCGCAGAAGCGCGCGGCGGCATCCGGCGTGCGCGCCTGCACCCAGACCTGCGCCTGAGGATACAGCGCATGCAGGGCCTGAACGTGGTAGCGCGCCTGGGTGCCGGTACCGATCAGCAGGATGTGTTGCGGCGGCTGCGGCAGCAGCTGGCGGATCGCCAGCAGGCTGACGGCGGCGGTGCGGCGTCCCGTGACTTCGGGGTCGTCGAGCATACAGCGCACCTGGCCGGTGGCCGTGTCGCACACGGTGACGGCGCCGTGGATGGCGGGCAGGCCGCGCCGTTTGTTATCGGGGTGGACGTTGACCAGCTTGTGGATGGCGATGTCCTGCGCAGCAGCGGGCATGCTGAGCATGACGGCGCCCGCGCCCAGCGGCACCACCAGCCGTTCCGGGCTGCGGATGACGCCGGCGTCGAGTTCCGCGGCGGCCACGGCGACTGCCTCGACCAGTTCGGCAAAGTCGAGCAAGGCCGCGGTCTGCGTTCGGTCGTAGATGGCGATGCCGCTGCCAGGGACGGCGGCCGGATGACAATCGTTCATGGCTGTGTTCGCAGAAGTCGCGGTCGGCTCATGATGGCCGATTGTTGAACACTCTGCAACACCCGAACTGCCTTCATCCGTCCTGTGCGATCGCCCTCGGCGACCAGTCTCCCAACACCTCGTAATGCGTCACCTTGTCCGGCCGGGTCAGCAAATACTTGTCGTCCTCGGGATAGTAGCGCGCACGGTCGACCGGTTCGCCGGCGAAGGCGGCAATCGCTTCCATCGACGACCAGTAGCTGAAGGTGACGATTTCGCTGCGCTCGGCATCCAGGTCGCGCACGGCAATCGCCGAACCGAGGTTGCCGGGCGTGCCGGCATAGCCTGCCAGTCCGGTTGCGCGCACGTAGTCGACATAGGCATCGCGCTCGCTGCGGCGGATTTCGGCCCGCCATTCCCGCAAGATCATGGTCACTCGCCCGCTTTGACGAAGGTCCAGCTTAGGCAGGTTTGCCGCCAGCGTCAACCGGCCAGTCAATGAACGAACGAGCCATGGAAACCAAGTGGAATGGCACTGGGCACGGTTGCACGCGCGAGCGCCGTCATGCTCGCGGCATCGACCACGGCCAGCACCGATGACTCGTCATCGCGCGCCGAGCCGACCGACAGCAGCACTCCGTCGTCCTCGCCTTCGCCGTGCGGACGCGCAACGAACAGCGGCTCGCCAAACACGTAGGGCTCATCGCGGAAGGCGCTTGACTTGCCGGTCTCGAGATCGACCTTGACCAGGGCTGAATTGTAGGTGTGGTCGGCCTCGGGCCAGTTTGCGGCGCCATAGGCATAGCGGTAAGGGCGGCCATTCACGCGCCTGTAGTTCGTCGACGGGAACTCGAAGCCCAGGTCGCCCAGCTTTTCGCTGCTTGCCCGTTCCACGCCCTGGCGCATCGTGATGCGCAGCAGTGCGGGCCGCAGGTCGGGCAGCCTGGCCAGCATGCGCTCCACGCGCAGGTCGGCCACGATGCCGGCGTCCGGGTAGGCCAGCAGGTCGAGCACGGTTTCGTCGCCGCGTTCGAAGGCATTCACCGTATGGAAAGCAAAGAAGGGGTCGGTCACGTGTTCGCGCACCGCACCCGTGGCGCGGTCGATGACGACCAGGCGCGTGCCCTGTTCCGGATGCCAGTCGAAGTGGTCGATATAGCCTTTGCTCGACCACAGCATCTTCGCGGTCTTGACGGCGTACGGATGGGCGACCAGGATCGCGCTATCCGGTGTCAGCCCGAAGGTGTGGACATACGGCACGTGCGCGGTTTGCCAGGCACCGATGACCTCGCGCCGGCGCGCGGACGGCGCATGCTCGTACACCGAGATCGTGCCGTGCATGCCGAACGAGGTGGCGACGTTCACCACCGTGTTGCGCGGGGTGTCGAGATGCGGGTGCGCGGTCATGATCGCGCCATGCAGCGCGTCGTTCGCATAGCGCAGCGGGCCCTCGGCGGCGAGCGTGGCGTCGTCGATGATGAGCTGGCGATTGCCTTCGGTCATGGCCACCAGGTCGGGGCCGATGCGCGTGATGTTGACATTGTTGTTGTCGGTAATGCGCGGCACCGGCTCGACCAGCCGCTGCCACAAGGGGCGCGCGGTCGGCGTACCGAAGCTGCCCAGCCTGGCCTTGCCCTGCCAGGCGTCGCGCGCCGCTTCCGACTCCAGCAGGCGCGACTGGAAGTGGACGCCCGCCTCGCCGATGCGAAACGCGTAGACCATGCCGAGGCCGTCGAACCAGTGTTGGGCGTGCCAGCCTGCCGCGTCGAACACCGCCGGGCAGGTGCGCACGACCTCGCCGCGCAGCCAGCCGGGAACCTCGCCCTCGATGTCGGCAGGAACGGCCGTGTGGCACTCGCGCGAGCGGCGAAACGGCGCAAGGGTCTCGATGGAAGATGGATGCGAAAGCCTGGACATGATGATCCTTTCAGTGCGGTTGCACAGCACGACGGCATAGCGTCAGCGTCCAGGAATGTAGATCGCGTTTGGCGTCGCCGGGTTCCCTGATTACTGCGTTGAATTTGGTGCCAGCCGATGACAGCCCCCCGCCTGGCCTGGGCTATTCGCTTCTTTGACGATGTTGAGATTCCTCAAAAATGCGACTGCAACCTATCAGCGGGATTCGGGCTCAAACCTGAGCATTTCGAAGCCTTGGTGGGCGTTGCCGTCAGCGCGTACACCAGGGTGGCATGCCGTTTCGTCACGGTAGCGTTTAGCAAGGAGGCATTCGTGGACAATATGAACAGCATGGGAACGCCAACGCATCGCCCCGGCAGGTCAAAGCCGAAGATCGGGATGACTGCAGTGCTGCTCCTGGCAATCGCATCCGCGCTGCCGGGCGTGAGCGGGGCGCAGACAGTCGCCGGCATGTCGTCGGCGCAGGCGAACCCGGGCCTCGGGCAGGAATTCACCGTGCTCAACACATTGGGCAGCGCCACGCCCAGCACGACGTTCAGCGTCTTCGGTTCCGGAGGCTATGCCGTGTTCTCCGAGGCATTTGTAGGACCGCCATTTACACTGACACGCCGTGCGGTGCTTACCCAGGTCGGCGCCTTCGTCAACAACTGCGCACAGATCGTTGCGGGTGTTCCGCAATGCCCGAATACCCTGCCATTCGTGTTCCAGATACGTCGCTCGGTGGATGGCGCGCCCGATCCCCGTTTCGTGGTTGCGGCAGCCCCGCTGACGCACGATCGCGATCCGCTCACGGTGAGGTTCGAGACGGCAAGCCTTGGCAACGTCATCCTGGAGCCAGGCCGGTATTTTGCGATCATCGCACCGCAGCAGGCGATCGACTCAGGCTTTGTGCTGGCCAATTCAATCGGCTATGCTGCCCGCATCACGCCCGTTGGCATTGTTGCCCCGACTGGCAGCACGGTGGATCCCGCAAACCGCACCGCTGTCCGGATCCTTGCCAGACCGGTCAAACCGAAGCCGCACGCAGTAGCTGGACAATAAGCCGCGGCTTGGCAGGTGGCCCGGCATGGCATCGTCCTGCAAGCCCGGGCCTCCGGCGTATCAGCGCGTCGCCATGACGAGCGACACGAAGGTGGCGCCAGAGCCATTGTAGAGCTTGAACAGCGGGTGTTGCGCCACAAATATGTCATATTAACAACAAAAATGATCACGTGCCTGTAAAGCTAGGTGCTACATTCGCGCGGGTATTACATCGTCATCCTCGCCATGCTCCTCGCTGCATTCGCCATCGGAAAGCATGATCCCAGTCAGCCGCGCGCCCCGGTCTCGATCTCTTGTTTACGCTAACAGGGTCGGGGCAAGCAAATCGCTTGACCTCATGTCCAACTGCGGACGTCCAGGGCAGGCAGCACGCTTGCTGCACAGGCAGCCTGATTCCGGTCCGGCCTGTCGACCGTCCGGCGTCCCATCGACCGAAATAGGAGAACGATCATGGCTTATGAACTGCCACCTCTGCCTTACGCATACGATGCACTCGAGCCGCACTTCGATGCGCGCACGATGGAAATCCACCATACCAAGCACCACCAGGCCTACGTTACCAACCTGAACAATGCGCTGAAGGAAGCCGGCGTCGACGACAGCGCGCCGGTCGAAGAGCTGGTGACCCGCATCGATACGCTGCCCCAGCAAATCCAGACCGCCGTGCGCAACAACGGCGGCGGCCACGCCAACCACTCGCTGTTCTGGACGGTGCTGAAGGCCGGCGGCGGCGGCCAACCGACGGGCGCGGTTGCCGAAGCCATCGAACGTGATCTCGGCGGCTACGACAAGTTCAAGGAGGCCTTCACCAAGGCCGCCCAGACGCGCTTCGGCAGCGGCTGGGCCTGGCTGACTGTGGGATCGGAGGGCAAGCTGCTGGTGGAAAGCAGCGCCAACCAGGATCACCCGCAGATGGGCAGCTTCGCGGGATTGTCGGGCGGTACGCCGATCCTGGGGCTGGACGTGTGGGAGCATGCGTACTACCTGAACTACCAGAACCGCCGGCCGGATTATATTGCGGCGTTCTTCAACATCATCAATTGGGATGAGGTAAACCGCCGCTACGAGGCGGCCAAGCAGTAAAAGGCGTCAAGACCGGCGCATGCGGCATGCACCGCCGAGTCGCCGGTCACGTTCCACTCCGTTGCAACCCGGCGCAGGGCCATGCCCTGCAGCCGCCCTCTCTTCCCGCATCCGCGCAGTTTCCATCGGCGTCTTCCACGAGCACTTCCTGTCCGCGCTTCCGGTTCGCGTGTCATCGCACCGTCATGCACGCCGCTTACATTCTCTTCGTCCTGCTTCGTATCGGCATGACAACATTGAGCAACGTAAGTTGCTTTCGAGCAAACACAACTTCTCGGAACAGCCATGACCTCACGACGCAGATTCCTGCGCGGCAGTGCCCAGGCGGGCATCGCCGCTGCTGCCTACGCAGCCTTTCCCCCAGCCATCCAGCGCGCGCTGGCCATTCCGGCCAACAACGCCACGCGCAGCATCAAGGACGTCGAACACGTGGTGATCCTGATGCAGGAAAACCGCGCCTTCGACCATTACTTCGGCACCCTCTCCGGCGTGCGCGGCTTCGGCGACCGCTTCCCGATCCCATTGCCCGATGGCCGCAATGTGTGGCAGCAGCGCATGGCGAACGGCAACCTGATGATGCCTTTCCACCTCGACTCCAGCCGCGGCAACGCCCAGCGCGCCAACGGCACGCCGCACGACTGGCTCGACAGCCAGCTGGCCTGGGACAACGGCCGCATGGACGGGTGGCCGCGCTACAAGAACGCGATCTCGATGGGTTATTTCAAGGAAAAAGAGATCCCGTTCGCCTTCGCCCTGGCGAATGCTTTTACCTTATGCGACGCCTACCACTGCGCGATGCACACCGGCACCGACGCGAACCGCTCGTTCTTCCTGACCGGCACCAACGGCGCCGTCCCCACCGGCAAGGCCTTTGTCACCAACGAGTGGGACGCGATCGACGGCACCGTGGCCGGCGTGAACACCGGCTACACCTGGACCACCTACGCCGAACGGCTGGAAGCGGCCGGCGTCAGCTGGATCAGCTACCAGAACATGCCCGACGAATGGGGCGACAACATGCTCGGCGCCTTCCGCCAGTTCAAGCGCGCCAACCTTGCCTCGGGCTACCCGGTGTCGAGCGGCGGAGCACCGAACCAGCCGTACACCAACACCGGCCAGGCCCTGCCCTACCACGCGTACGACGCCGCGACCGACAACACCCGCAACCCGCTCTACAAGGGCATCGCCAACACCCTGCCCGGTACCCGGCCCGAGCAATACCTGGACGCGTTCAAGCGCGACATACGCGAGGGCAGGCTGCCGCAGGTATCGTGGATGAACGCGCCATCGATCTACTGCGAACACCCCGGCCCATCGAGCCCGGTGCAGGGATCATGGTTCCTGCAGGAGGTGCTGGACGCCCTGACCGCCAACCCCGAGGTCTGGAGCAAGACGGTATTGATCGTGAACTTCGACGAGAACGACGGCTACTTCGACCACGTGCCTTCGCCGTCCGCCCCTTCGCCCGACGGCAAGGGCGGCTACGCGGGCAAGACCACGCTGGCGCCCGGCGCCCTCGGCGCCGAATACTACACGCACGGCCGGCCCGAAGGCAGCACCCGCCAGCCGGCGCCGGACGGGCGCGTCTATGGGCCCGGCCCGCGCGTGCCGATGTACGTGATCTCGCCCTGGAGCCGCGGCGGCTGGGTCAACTCGCAAGTGTTCGACCACACCTCGGTGCTGCGCTTCCTGGAAACGCGCTTCGGCGTCCAGGAGCCGAACATCAGCCCGTTCCGGCGCGCCGTGTGCGGCGACCTGATCAGCGCCTTCAATTTCGAGACGCCGAACAGCGAGGCCTTGCCGGCGCTGGGAGGCCGCAAGAGCAGGAGCCAGGCCGACGCCCTGCGCGCCGCCCAGGGGCAGCTGGCGCAGATCACGCCGCCCGTCTCGCCCCAGTTGCCGGTGCAGGCCATCGGCACCCGCCCATCGCGTGCGCTGCCGTATGAGCTGGCAACCCTCTGCGAAGTGCTGCCGGGCGCCACGATGAACGCCGCGCAGGTGGCGCTCACCTTCGTCAACAGCGGCCGCCAGGGCGCCGTGTTCCATGTGTACGACCGCAAGAATCTCGCCGCCGTCCCGCGCC
The DNA here is from genome assembly GCF_030711405.1 of Massilia brevitalea. Classification (GTDB taxonomy): domain Bacteria; phylum Pseudomonadota; class Gammaproteobacteria; order Burkholderiales; family Burkholderiaceae_D; genus Telluria; species Telluria brevitalea. The sequence goes on along the minus strand of NZ_JAULSI010000004.1, from coordinate 116,947 downwards.
GCTACACCGTCGAGCCGGGCAAGTCGCTGTCGGACGCGTGGACGCCCGCAGTCGGCGGCCCCTACGACCTGTGGGTGCTGGGGCCGAATGGCTACCACCGGCACTTCACGGGCAGCGCGCTGCGCGCCGTCGCCGCGGGCCAGCCACGCCCCGACGTGCAGGTGCGCTGCGATGGCGCCAGCGGCGAACTGGTGCTGCGCCTGGTGAACACCGGCGCGGCGCCATGCACCTTCAACCTGAACGCGAATGCGTATGCCACGCTGAGGCAACTGCACACGGTGGCGCCACGCAGCGAGCTTGTGGTGCGCATTCCGGTGGCGAGCAATGGCTACTGGTACGACCTCAGCGCCACGGTGTCGGGACAGACCGACTATGTACGGCGCTTCGCCGGCCGCGTCGAGACCGGCCGCCATACGGTCAGCGACCCGGCCCTCGGCCGCGGCTGACCGATAGCGTTCGCGTCTGACCACGCAGCCGGTGTGCAGCCGGCTGTTTCCCGCTTTTCCGCACTACATCGAAAGGAATCGTATGCATCCCATCATCCGCAATCTCGCCGTCAGCGCCACCCTTGCGTTGTGCACTCCGTTCGCCTCGGCGACCGTGCTGAGCTTCGACGACATCGTCGGCCCCGACGGCAACGCCGCCATGCCGGTGAACTATGGTGACCTGGACTGGTCGAAGGCGGGCATGTCCGTCTTCACCTGGGAGCAGGCGCCGTTCACGGCCCACTCCGGCCAGGGCCGCGTCACCACCGACTGGACGGACAACTGGCCCGTGGCCAGCACCATCCGCTTCCTGTCGCCAACAATCTTCGGGGGTGCGTGGTTCTCGGGATATGGCGACAGCAGCGTGCGCTTCGACCTGTACTTCGGCGGCGAGCTGGTTGGCAGCTCGGCGACACTGCAGTTGTCGGAAGTGCCTTCCTACCTCGGCGGCGGCTGGACGGGAGCGATCGACACGATCGTCGTGGCCAGCGACTTTCCGGCCTCGTACGTGATGGACGACCTGAGTTTCGAGAATGCCATGCAGGTGCCGGAACCCGGCTCGCTGGCGCTGATGCTGGCCGGCCTGGGCCTGGCCGGCACGCTGCGCCGCCGCGCAGCGAAGCGCTGAACGACAGGCGGACCGCGACGGTTTTTCGGGCCGGTCAGCACACCGGCAGGCTGCGTTCAAAGGCGGAGCCTGCCGGATGCCTCACTGCGCCACGATGCTGATCGCGTAACCACCACCTGGCGCACAATACAGGCTCAGCTTCGTCGCACTGCTCACCTTCATCTTGCGAATGGCATACGCCTGCGGATTCTTTTCATAGTGCGCATCCTTGCGGTCAGCATAGATCGTGGCAGCGTAGCTTTTACCAGGATCGAGGAAGCCCAGGTCGATCGAAGACGTCCGCCCCTGCTCGTCGCACGTGCTCCCCACGAACCAGCTGCTCTTGCCCTTGGCCTTGCGTGCAATCGTGATGTAGTCGCCCGGCTCGGCTTCCAGCACCCTGGTGTCGTCCCAGTCGACAGCCACATCCTCGATGAACTGGAAGGCATCCAGGTATTTCTCGTAAGTCTCCGGCAGATCGGCCGCCATCTGCAGCGGCGAGTACATGGTCACGTACAGGGCCAGCTGGCGCGCAAGCGTGCTGTGCACGAACGATTTATTTTTCGGGTTGTACGCGCTGATCCGCGTCTCGAAAATCCCGGGCGTATAGTCCATCGGTCCGCCAATCAGCCGGGTGAACGGCAAGATGGTCGTGTGGTCCGCGTTGTTGCCGCCGAACGATTCGTACTCGGTGCCGCGCGCCGACTCGTTGCCGATCAAATTCGGATAGGTGCGCGACAGGCCGGTCGGGCGCACCGCTTCATGGGCATTCACCATGATCTTGTACTTGGCCGCCTCGGTCACCGCATACAGGTAATGGTTGTTCATCCACTGCCCATAATGGTATTCGCCGCGCGGCAGGATGTTGCCGACGTAGCCGCTCTTCACCGCGCTGTAGCCATTCTCGGCCATGAAACGGTAGGCCGCGTCCATGTGGCGCTCGTAGTTGCGGATCGAACCGCTGGTTTCGTGGTGCATCATCATCTTGATGCCTTTGCTGGCCGCATAGCGGTGCAGCTCCTGCACGTCGAAGTCCGGATACGGCGTGACGAAGTCGAACACCTCGTCCTTGTGCTTGCCGAACCAGTCTTCCCAGCCCACGTTCCAGCCCTCGACCAGCACCGCATCGAGCTTGTGCTTGGCGGCGAAATCGATATAGCGCTTCACATTCGCGGTATTCGCGGCATGGGTGCCGTTCGGCTTGGCCCTGGCATAGTCGAAGCTGCCGAGCTTGATGTTGCCTTCGTCGGTATACGACCAGGAACTGCGCCCGGTAATCATCTCCCACCACACGCCCACGTACTTGATCGGCTTGATCCACGAAACGTCCTTGTACCGGGTCGGCTCGTTCAGGTTCAGCACCAGCTTCGATTCGAGGATGTCCCCGGCCCGGTCGCTGACGATGACCGTGCGCCATGGCGTCACCGCTGGCGTCTGCAGGTAGCCCTTGTCGCCACGCGCGTCGGGCGTCAGGTGCGATTCGAGCACCATGTTCCTGTCGTCGAGGTCGAGCGACATCGCCGCATAGTCGACCAGCGCCGCTTCATGCAGGTTGATGTACAGGCCGTCCTGGCTCCTGAGCATCAGCGGCGTCTGCACGCCGGTCGGCGAGAAGGTGGTCTGCGAGGCGTTCGGCGTGACCGCCTTGTTCATCAGGCCGCGCACTTCCGACAGCTTCGAGGTCGTGGTGTGGTATTCCTGGGTGTCGTAGTCGCCCGGCAGCCAGAAGGCCTTGTGGTCGCCGGCCAGCGCAAACTGCGTGCGCTCTTCCTTGATCACGACATAGTCGAGGTTCGGCTGCTTCGGGAAATCGTAGCGCAAGCCCAGGCCGTCGTCGAACAGGCGGAAGTGCAGCAGCATCGTGCGCCTGGTGGCTGCCTGGGTCAGCGTGACGGTGAGTTGGGTGTAATGGTTGCGGATGGTCTTGACCTCGCCCCACACCGGGTTCCAGCGCTCGTCGACGGCGCTGGTGCTGGTGGACGCCACGGCAAAGCCATCCGTCAGGCCGGGGCCCTCCTTCAGGTCCAGGCCGAGGCGGCTGGTCTTGATGACCGGACGGCCCTTGTAGCTCAGGCTGTAGGTGGGCGCGCCAGCCGCGCCGAGCGCAAAGTGGAGCGTCAGGTTGCGGTTCGGCGACTGGATTTCCTCGGCCTTGGCCGCATGGGCCGACAGGCAGAACGCCAGCAGCAGGCATCGCAACAACAGCGCGCGTAGGGAATGGGGGCGGAAGATATTGGTCATAAGTAATTATATACTTAACAAGACCACGCTCCGCTCCACTCCAGCCCCGATCACCGAAGCGCTCGCGCGAGTGGGCGCCTGCGGGGAAGCGGCAACTCCTCGTTGCCGACTCAAGCCGCCAGCGCGCCCAGGTCGACGATCCGATAACTGGCCTGCTCGGCGTCGTCACCGCTTGTTGCGATGAACTCCCATCCTGCCCCCGCGCCGCCCATGCGGTAGATCCGCCCGCTGCCGGGCGGCAGCAGCAGGTGCACGCGCGCGACGACGTAGCCGACGCAGCCTGTCCCGCTGCGCACCACCATCACGTCGCCGCGTACGGCATCGGCTCCCTCGGCAGCATCGCCCACGCCGCTACGCAAATCGCGCATCGGGATCGGCCGGCCTTCCCAGGCCATGGCGCCCTTGCCATCGCTCGCCACCTCGCGCAGGCTGACGATGCGCTCCACCGTGTTGATGGCGGTGGCATAGACGCCGTCGCCTTCGAACACGATGTAGGCGGTGGCGTTGGCCGCACGGCGATCCTGCTCCATCCCGCGCCTGGCGCCCGTGCCCGCATCGCGGCTGAGCTCCGCCTCCGGGAAGCGCGCGAACAGGCGCGCTTCGTCGAGCAGGCGCAGCGGCGAGCCATCGGGCTCGAACAATGCAAACAGCCAGCCGTCCGCCGGCGCCAGCCCCGCCGTATCGAAGGTTTGCAGGCTCAGGGCCGCGTGCACCGGCAAGCCCAGCGCCAGCCCGCCGTGCTCGACGATCGCCAGCAACGCGGGCGCGGCGCCGTCCGCCATTGCCTCCAGCCCCAGCGCCGCATGCGCCAGCACCGGCACGTGCCGTCCGCGCCAGCTGCAGTAGGCCATGCCGGCGCCCAGCGGTTCCAGCGCCGGCATCGGCAGCACTTCGGTCAGCGCATCGGCCGCCAGCGCCAGCCGCGCGGCGCCCGCCTGCAGCACCGCATACGAACGCGCAACAGGCGACGGCCCGTCCGCCGTGGCGGGCGGCATCGCGGCATCCGCATCCGTATCGTGCAACGCGCCGGCGTCCTGATGCCAGGCCGCGGCCAGCCGCGCCAGGCGGTCGACGTCGAGCAGGCTCAGGATGCGGCCGCTGGCGGGCGCGCGCACCACGCAGTGAAAGACTTCGTCCTCGGAATCGTCGTGGTGCAGGCGCGTGACTTCGTGCGCCGCCACCTCGGCCAGGCCGCCGACGCGGTCGACCTGCAGGCCGATCGTGCGCCCGCCGGCGTGCAGGATCAGCACGCGCGCCGCTGCCGCCGTACCGGACCGTTCTTCCGCCGGCGCCGTGCCGACGTCGACCCAGCGCGCCAGGTCGACCACCGGCACCAGCCGCCCTTCGTGCTCCACCACCCCAAGCAGGGCGCCATGGCGGCGCGGAAGCAGTGCCAGCGCCGGCGGCAGCGTGAGCGCCTGCAGCACGCTGTGCGCCGGAATACCGACCCATACCGAGCCGATCCCGGCCTCGGCCAGGTGCAGGAATGTTGCCGACGGCATCGCTCAGCGCTCCGTCGCGATGCGTTCCAGTTCGCCCAGCAGCACCGAGGCGTTGCGCGTGGCGCTGGCCTGGGCGCTGGTCGAGGCATGGATGCCGCCGATCGATGCGCTGGTCTTTTCCACCGAGTCGACGATGCGCCCGAACGCATCCTCGACCTCGCCGGACAGGCGCGTGCCTTCGCCGACGCGGGTCACGGTTTCGTTGATCAGCTTGGCGATCTCGCGTGCGGCCAGCGCCGATTTCTCGGCCAGCTTGCGCACCTCGTTGGCGACCACCGAGAAGCCCTTGCCGTGCTCGCCCGCGCGCGCCGCCTCGATTGCCGCGTTGAACGCCAGCAGGTGGGTCTGGCCGGCGATGTCGCTGATGGTGTCGATGATCTCGCGTACGTCGCCCGAGGCCTGCTGGATCGCGCCGATCGACTGGCGCGAACGGTCCAGCAGCTTGCTGCCTTCGGCGGCGTCGCGCTGGGTGCGCGTGGCCAGTTCGCTCGACTGCTGCGAACCCTGGGCAATCGCCGCGATCGACTGGGTCAGTTCGTTCAGCACGCCGCCAATCGCCTTGACCTTGGCGCTGACCAGCTCCTCGCGGTGCACCTGCTCGGTGACGTCTATCGCGAACTTCACCACCTTGTAGGGCTTGCCGTTGACGTCGAGGATGGGGTTGTAGGTGGCGACGATCCAGATGTCGGCGTCGTGCTTGCCGCGCCGCTGGAAGCGCCCGGACTGGAACTGGCCCTGCGCCAGGTTGGCCCAGAAATGGCGGTAGGTGGCGCTTTTTACCAGCGCCGGGTCGCAGAACATGCTGTGGTGGGCGCCGGCGACTTCGTCGCTTGTATAGCCCATGGTGCGCAGGAAGTTATCGTTCGCGCTCAGCACATTGCCGCGCAAATCGAATTCGATCACGGCCTGCGAACGGCCGATCGACTCCAGCTTGCCCTTGACCTCGGTGTCCTGGCGCTTCTGCTGCGTGATGTCGGTGGCGAACTTGACGATCTTGATCGGCGTGCCGTCGGCGTCGAAGATCGGGTTGTAGGAAGCCAGCAGCCAGACTTCCTTGCCGGCGCGCGTGACGCGGCGGTATTCGCCGGCGTTGAACTCGCCGCGCCCGAGGCGGTCCCAGAACGCCAGGTACTCGGGCGAACCGGCCAGGGCCGGGTCGCAGAACATGCGGTGGTGCTGGCCGCGGATCTCGTCCAGCGCATAGCCCATGGCATCGAGGAAGTTGGCGTTCGCGGTCAGCACCCTGCCCTGCAAGTCGAACTCGATCACGGCCTGGACCCGGTCGATGGCCTGGCTCTTGCCTTCGTAGTCGGCGTTGCGCAAGGTCTGGGCAGTGATGTCGGTGGCGTACTTGATCACCTTGACGGGCTTGCCGTCGGCGCCGAACACCGGGTTGTACGAGGCGCTGATCCAGACATCGCGCCCGGCCTTGTGGCGGCGCTTGAACTGGCCGGCGTGGACTTCGCCCTTGCCCAGGTGCGCCCAGAACAGCGCGTATTCAGGCGACGCCGCGTAGGCCGGCTCGCAGAACAGGCGGTGGTGCTGGCCTTTCAGCTCGTCGAGGGTATAGCCGAGCGTGTCCAGGAAGCTGGCGTTGGCGTGCAGGATGCTGCCGTCGAGGCCGAATTCGATGACGGCCTGGACCCGGTCGATGGCGTCGATCTTGGCCGCATTCTCGGCCTGCTGCAGCCTGGATGCGGTGATGTTGGTGGCGAACTTGATCACCTTGGCCGGGCGGCCCTCGCCGTCGAACACCGGGTTGTACGAGGCCTGCAGCCACACCGGCACCCCGTCGCACCCCAGGCGCATGTATTCGCCCTGGCTCGGCTGGCCGCTGCCGAGCGTGTTCCAGAACGCGCCATAGGCTTCGGAGGCCACGTAGTCGGCGGCGCAGAACATGCGGTGGTGGCGGCCCACGATCTCGCCCAGCGTGTAGCCCATCGCATCAAGGAAGTTCTGGTTGGCGTGCAGGACATGGCCCTGCATGTCGAATTCGACGACGGCCTGGGTGCGCTGGATGGCGTCGAGGGCGGCATGGGCCATGTCGAGCCGGCTGTCGGCAGTGGCGAGGGTAGCGGAAGTGAGCATGCTTATTCTGTTTGTAGGTGGTCGATGAAAAGGCGCAGCCATGCATGCTGCGGGACGGATGTGCGTGATCCGACCGGCAGGCCTCGTACGATGCGTGCTGGGATTGCGGTACTAAATGGAAATTTCCAAGAGGAAACTAGAATAGCAGGATAGAACGATATTGCTGTTCAGTATTCAATTGAACGCGGTATTGACTGCGCGTTTGCGCATGGGTTCGTTGCAACTTGACAACGCATGCAGTCAGAATCACCGCAGGCATGGAGCGGGCGCGCGGCAGTGACGGCTGCCGCGCGCCCGGCTTGGTCCAAGATCAGCTGGAGGACTTCTTCGCCGTGCTGCGCCGCGTGCGCGAATGGCTGCTGCGGCTCTTGCGGCGCGATGCCGTGCGGCGCTTCGGCTTGTGCCGCGTCTTGGNGGGCGGGCGGTCTGCCCGGGGCCCCCCCCCCCGGCTTGGTCCAAGATCAGCTGGAGGACTTCTTCGCCGTGCTGCGCCGCGTGCGCGAATGGCTGCTGCGGCTCTTGCGGCGCGATGCCGTGCGGCGCTTCGGCTTGTGCCGCGTCTTGGTTTCGCCGGCGGCTGCGCGCTGCTTGTTGACGATGCGGGCCGCGACTTCATCCTCGCGTCCCTTGTAGCGTTTTTCCTTCTTGAACTTGCGTTCCAGTTTCTTGGCTTCGCGTTCGCGTTTCGGGCTGGCTCCTCGCGGCATCATGTTCTCCTGTTGTTTCGATGCTGTCATGGTAGTCAGGGGGACGCGGCCGTGGCGCACGCGTGGCGCTGCCGGAATAGTGTTACGACGGTGCCGCGCTGCTGGCCTAAGCCGGGAGGGACGCCGCGGTCCCATACGCCGCCGCCATGCGCCGCGCGATGCCGGCCAGCTCCGCGCGCAGCCCGGCCGGCTCCTGGATCACCACCCCGTCGCCGAACCCGAGCAGCCACCACACCAGCGCACGGGTATGCGGCACGGTGGCCGACAATTGCAGGCCTCCCGCCGCGTCGGGCGCCAGCACCTGGTCGGCGCTGAGCGGCGTTTCGAACAGGTGTTCGCCGGCGGCGCGCGTGAACACGGCGCGCAGGGTGATTGGCGCACCGGCGATCACGCCGAACTCGCCGGACGCGATAAAGGCATCGACGTCGAAGCCGGGCTGGCGCCGCGCCGGTTCGTACAGCGCCTCGGCCTGCTGCAGCCGGTGCAGGGCGATGGTGCGGACGTCGTCGTAGCTGCCGAAGGTGCACACCAGGTAGACCAGGCCGCCGCGCTGCACCACGGCCAGCGGATGCACCGCGGGATACACGATCGTGGCGTCGGCGTCGCGCTTGCGGTAGTGCAGCCGGAGCTGGCGGTCCTGCATCAGCGCCATGTAGACGACACGCTGGCAGTCGTCGTCCATGCGCGGCGGCAGCAATGGTTGCTGGGGCGGCACGCTGCGCACCTTGCCCAGCCAGGCGCGCGGCGCCGCGGCGTCGTCCACCGCCGCCAGGGTGCGCGCCGCCGACTGGAAGTGCGGGCGCAGCGCATCGACCGCGTTCGGCGGCAGCTGGTGCTGCAAATGCTGCTCGACCAGGGACAGGGTCAGGGCCTCGGGCAGGGTCAGTCCGGGCAGGTCGAAGCTCGACGCCTCGCGCAGCCAGCTCCAGCCATACGGCTTGTCGCGGCTGTCGGCCACGATCGGGAACACATCGGACAGTTCCTTCAGGTCGCGCTCGACGGTGCGCTTGACCACCGCGAAGCCGGCCGCGCACAGGCGCTCGCACAGCTCGCGCGCCGATACCTTCAATGGCGCGCGCGGCACCATGCGCAGCATGTGCCACTGGCGCAGCAGCGATTGCTGGTTGGTCGCCATCAGAATTCCTCCGCCTGGCGTTCCCAGAAACCCGGTTCGTCATGCGCGGCATTCTGCATCGCCAGATCGAGCGGCATGACGTAGAAGCGCACCCCGGCATGGCGCATCGTCCCGTCCGGGTGTTCCAGGTAGTCGCGCAGCGCGCAGTAGGCGGGCAGCGCCTCGTCGTAGGGAACGTCGAGCCAGACCTGGCCGAGCCAGGGCGCCAGCATTGCGGGGTCCGCGATCGGGCCGCAGGGAGCCCATTCCACGCCGTGCGCGTCGAGCCAGGCCAGCACCTCGGCGCGCATCGGATCGTCCTCGAAACGGTAGGCGCGCCATTCCCGATACGGTTGCGGATGGAATTCGAGGTAGAGGACCGCGCGGCCCGTCTTGCGCGCGATGGCGTCGATGTGTTCGATCAGCGCAGGCATGTGCAAGGGGCAGCCAAGTGGCGGCCACGGGTAGTGGTTCACCATCCCATCTTAGCAAAGATATTGTCAATAAGAAATGTCGACAGGCCCGCTCGCGATCGTGGTATTGCCCCAGGCCGCAGGGACTGCGACAGCGCTGCGACGGCGCCTGTCGCCCTCGCCCGTATACTTGCCGGCACTGGACACCACCGGCGCCGCTGGCGACCGGTCATGTCAACGGAGAACCACAATGAGCAAGGGACTGGTGCATTTCGTGCACGGAAAAGAAAGCGGCCCGAACGGCAGCAAGATCGTCGCGCTGGCCGGCGTCGCGCGGCAGCACGGTTGGGACGTGCTGAGTCTCGACTACGCGCATACCACCGATCCGCGCGTACGCCTGGACCAGCTGCGGGATGCCTGCAAGGGCGTGGACCAGCCGCTGCTGCTGGTGGGGTCGAGCATGGGCGGCTGGGTTGCCGCCGAAGCCTCGGTGTGGGTCGACGCCGACGGCGTGTTCCTGCTCGCCCCCCGCGCTCTACATGCCGGACTACCCGGTCGCGGCTCCCGCCATCCTGGCCACCCAGGCGGAGATCGTGCACGGCTGGGACGACGAGGTCATCCCCTGCGAGAACTCGGTTACATTTGCGCGGCTGCGCGGCTGCACCCTGCACCTGGTGCCGGGCGGCCATCGCCTCGACACCCAGATTCCCCTGCTGTGCGAACTGTTCGGCGCCTTCCTGTTGCGCTGCGCTGCCTCCACCTCCACCTCCGGCATCACTGGGAGCAAGCAATCGGCGCCATGACATTTTATTTCAAATAAGCAATAATATTGACATAATCTTTCACCATGAAGGTACGTCCATGCCGCGCCTGTCCAAGTCCAAGCTACTGGCCTTCCGCCAGTGCGAACGCCGCCTCTGGCTCGAACTGCACCGCCCCGGTCTGCGCCAGGACGACGACGCCAGCCAGGCCGTGTTCGCAAACGGGCACCGGGTTGGCGAGCTGGCGCGCCGGCTGTACGACCCCGAGCGCCAGGGCGTGCTGCTCGATCCCATGGGCGACGGCATCGACGCGGCGCTGGCACGCAGCCGCGACCTGCTCGCCGGCGCGCAACCGGTCTTCGAAGCAGGCTTCGAGGCTGATGGCGCCCTCGCCTTTGCCGACATCCTGCTACCGCTCGATCCCAATGCAGGGCGCTGGCGCATGGTCGAAGTCAAGTCCGCCACCAAACTCAAGGACTACCACCGCGACGATGCGGCCATCCAGGCTTTCGTGGCGCGCGCGGCCGGCGTCGCGCTCGACGGCATCGCGCTGGCCCGCATCGACAGCAGCTGGGTATATCCCGGGAACGGCGACTACCGCGGCCTGCTGGTCGAGGAAGACCTGAGCGCGCAAGCATTTGGGCGCAGCGCCGAGGTCGCGGCCTGGGTGGCCCGCGCCCAGGAGGTGGCGGCGCAGGAGCAGGAGCCGGCCGTCCGCCCCGGGGACCACTGCGCCAGCCCGCATGCATGCGGCTTCACCGCGCACTGCACTGCCGGCATGCTGCAGGCCGACTATCCGGTACGCTGGCTGCCGCGCATCGCCAGCCGCGCCCTGAAGCAGCACATCGACGAGGGCGCCGCCGACATGCGCGAAGTGCCGGACGCCCTCCTGAACGCCATGCAGCTGCGCGTCAAGCAGCATACCCTGGCCGGCACGGCCTACGTCGACGCCCAGGGCGCCGCCGCCGACCTGGCTCCCTACCCGCCGCCGGCCTGGTTCATCGACTTCGAGACCATCGCCTTCGCGGTGCCGGTCTGGGCCGGCACCCGTCCGTTCCAGATGATTCCGTTCCAGTTCAGCGTGCACAGTCTGGACGAGACCGGGGAACTGGAGCACCGCGCCTTCCTCGATTTGTCCGGGAACGATCCCTCGCGCGCCTTTGCCGAAGCGCTGGTCGACGCCTGCCGCGGCGCGGGTCCGGTCTTCGTCTACAACGCCGGGTTCGAGACCGCGCGCATCGCCGAACTGGCGGCGCGCTTCCCCGACCTGGCCCCGGCCCTGCTGGCGATCAACGCGCGCGTGGTGGACCTGCTGCCGGTGGCGCGCCAGCGCTACTACCATCCCGCGCAGGAAGGCAGCTGGAGCATCAAGCGCGTGCTGCCGGCCATCGCACCCGACCTGCGCTACGACCGGCTCGAAGGGGTACAGGACGGCGGCGCGGCGATGCACGCCTTTCTGGAAGCGATCGCGCCGGATACCGCACTTGAACGCAAGCGCCAGATCGAAGGCCAGCTGCTCGACTACTGCCACCTCGATACGCTGGCCATGGTGCGGCTGTGGGCGTTCTTCTCGGGGCGGGAGGGAGCCTGCGATCTTGAGCGGCGCATCCTGCAGAACGGCGAGCTGCTCGCGCGCATCCTGGCGTCCGGGCAGGAGATGAGCGAACCGATGTCGGCCGAGGAGTTCATTGCCTGGCTCGGCGAGGTGGGGGATGACGCCAGGGCCGGGGGCTAAAGGCGGTCGCAACGCCACGGCGGCGCTGATTGCCGGTGCCTTGGTCTTTGCCTCCGGCGCACGCCCGCTTCGGGTATTATTGCGAGATTGCAATAAATTCTATAACGATATTTCAGATGCCATCCACTAACATTACCGTAATCAGCGTTGCGCTTGCGCGCCCCTCTATTTTGCCGTCTTGCTCGCGCATCTGAAGGAAGAGCTCAGGAAACCGGAGGCGGAACGCGACATCACGATCCGCTACGGAAAACTCATCGAGCAGACTAGGAAGGCCCACGCCAGGGCGCCGTACATCGAGGCGGCGATTCCCACGAATATCGGTACCCGACTCCTGGTCGTGCAGCTGATCTGCGAAAAACTGGGCTTGCCCAACCTGGCCTGCCTGGGTGTCAACGCCACCGGCGAGCCTGGCATCGCCTATCAAGAGGCCAGGGACTGGTAACACGACAAGGCGGCGGTGCTGGCCTACGACTGGGACGACGTCAGCGCAGGCATTGCCAACGCCTTCGATATCGAGGCAAGGGACGCTGCGCAGCGCGCGGAGAAGAAGCTGGCAAGAACCGTGTCCGAGACGGAAGCACGCGACATGCTCTACAAAGCGGACAAGGCCAATTCCGGCAAATACAAGGTCGATCTGTACCAGTAGGAAGCGATGGTCAAGCTGATCATGAAAGGCCTGTCGGTGGACGAGGTCTACCTGGCCGTCAGCGAATAAGCAGGCGTTTCACATCCAGACCATCTTTCGAGCCACCAGCATGAGCTTGTTTTTAGAGCAGTATCTCACCGAATTCGATGAGAGCCTGTCGGGCGACTCGTATATCGACCCGATCGGCACCCTGATCATCTGGTCGGCCTTTGGCCGTCAGGTATTCAGCAACCGGATCAATTCCGTATCGAACGACGTTCGAAATTACACCCTGAACCTGTTTCATCATTTCCTCATCCGGAAACTGGTCAACGACGACGCGGCCCTGCTCAGCACGTCTCTGCAAAAGAAATACCAGGACAAGGACTCGCTGCATTTCAAGCAAGCCTGCCTGGTGTTCCTCGAGAACCTGTTCGTCTATTCCATGCTCCGACATGAACAGACCGGCACGCTGGCCACGGGCGGCATCCTCGGCATATCGAAGGCGCGCGCTAGCTCGGAAAAAGACAACCGCAACCCGACGCTCATCTTCACCCATGGACCCGCGGGACACATCCTGGTGCGCCAGCTGGGCCTGGGTGTCAGCGGCCGCTACAAGTCGCCGCTGATGAACATCGGTTTCTTTGACGGCAGCTACAACTACAACAAGCCCGCGTCCCAGCCGCGCTGGACCGCTGCCGAACAGTTCATCACCGGGGAAAAGAACACGCTGCTCAACGAGCTCGCGAGCCAGCTCCATCCCTACCTCAAGGAATGCGTGAGAACGCTGCACCACGAGGGCACATTGGATTTCGCGGACAAGGTGCCGGACGAACTCTCGCATGCGTATGCCCGCGCCTTTGCTTCGCCAACCGTGGTGGGCGCCTACGCCCGCGATTTCTGGCTGTCGCAAACGGAACTCGATAGCGGCGCGGCGGGCGCACTGCTGGGTGTGCTCGAAGCCGGGCAGGCGGACGAGCTGGCCCCGCAGGCCACGCTGGAGCAAGCCTTGCACGCAGGCCTGGCCCCTGAAGACCAAGCCAAGCTGCAGCACATCACGCAGCTGGAACCCTTCCTTTCCGACTGCGCCTTGCTGTTCACCCTGATGGCGTCCCAGCGGACGCACACCGTTGCCGACGTTGCCGGGCACTGGCAACGGTTCGGAAGGGACAACGCACGCCTGGGCGGGCTCGCCGAGGGCGTAAAGAACCATGCCGGCCTGCAGGCTGTGCGGGGCAGCGCGGCTGCGCAACGCCTCACGCAACTGCAGCATGTGGCGAATACCGGGGACCTGGGCCAGCAGATCCGCCTGCTGTCCGACTACCACGCGCGCGTCATGCAGGCGCGCGGCCAGGCGCCGTGGCTGTCGGTCCAGCAGGACGGCACGATCAAGGTCAATGCCCGCACCTTGCCCCGCCCCGACCCGGCAGCCTGGCCGCCAGGCGCCTGGTACAACGAATATTACCTGCCGCAGTTCAGGAATTTCGTGAACGGTTTGAAAGGCGCTGCCGCATGAAGCTTCTTGCAGAACTCCAGAAACAGGTCAGCGGCATGGGCAAGCTGCGCCATGCCTGGTTCACCAGCTTCAACGCCGATATCGAGTTCGTGGAAACCTATGTGCTGCCCATGGCGCTAGGCGCAAATCCACCGCGCAGCCGGCTGGAGTACGAGCAGCTGCAGCAGGAACTGACATCCAGCGGCACCGATTTCCGGATATTCTGCGACCCACGTTTCCTCGAGACCCGGCATGTAAAGCGCACCTGCATACCGGTGCACGGGGTGCGGCCCACGCGCACGGCGGACTACTTTTCCGACACCAGCCTGTTTCATCCGAAGGTGATCTATCTGGAAGACGACAATGGCAAGCGGGTCATCGGCGCCGGCAGCGCCAACCTCACGCTGTCCGGGTGGGGACGCAATCTCGAAGCCTTCCAGTTCTACGAGGTCACGACCCGGAAAAACCATCACGAAATCCGCGACTTCTTCAAGCACCTGTGCCGGGCTGCCGACATTCCCTGCACGCTGCGCGACGGTCGAGGCTTGACCGACGAAACCGAGAACTGGTCCTTCGTACACAGCTACCAGGACAAGACTTTCCCGGAACAGCTGCTCGCCGGTGCGGCCGGCAGCGACCTGGCCGTCTGGTCCCCTTACCTGCCGCGCGACCTTGCCGGCTTCGTCGGCAAGCTGCAGGCCGCCGCCGGCATCGAGGATCTGCGCATTCACCTGGTACCGGACCGCCTCGAAGGAAAGTACCTGCGCACCGAGTGGAGCGACGCGCTGGAACGGATGCTGGCGCAAGGCCAGCTGGCCGCCTACGACAATCCTGCCCCGCGCCACGAGAGAACCAAGCTGTGTCACGCCAAGCTCTGGAAGCTGCCGGGGAAGCTCGCCATCGGATCCTGGAACTTTACGGGCCCGGGCTCGAACAGCGTGCGCGACGAGCACGGCGAATGGAGTCCCGACAACAATGTCGAGGCCGGATTCATCGTCAAGGACGACCATGGCTGGCAGAAGGCCCACGGCAAGCGACTCGCGCTGGGCGCCACCGATTTTGCTTCATCCGAACAGCTCGATGAGGAAAGCCTCACGGTCGACCTGCTGCCGCCTTTCGACCTGCACGTGCGCTTCGACTGGCACGCGCACGCGTACATGTTCGATGGACAATGGCTCGGAACTGAATCCGGGGACGGCTTTTCGGTCCGGCTGCCCGGGGTAAGCGAGCCGGTCAGGCTCGAATGGGACGCGCCGTGCCAGCCCAGGAATCCGGGCGACCTGGCGGTGGACGATCGCGCATTGTTGCGGGACCGTGTGTTTATCGTGTATCGCGGCGATGTGGAAATCCATCGCGCGCTGGTGCAGGAAACGAACCTGCGATCGCGCCGTGCCCAGGCCTTCGACACGCTGCAGGACCTGCTGGAAGCCGTCGTGCAAGGGGACGATCCACAGTCGCTCCACGACCTGCCCTTGCGCACGCCGCTCGACAACGATCCCCTGTCCTTGCCCGGTGACGCGCTCCCGGAGCCGGATGCCGCTCCCGACAGCGATGCACCGGATCGGGTCGGGGTGAGCTACTTCCGGCTGTTCCATGCGATGCATCTGTACCGCCAGCGGCTGCTGCAACTGGAGAAACTCGATGATCTTGAGAATCACGTGTTTTCATGGCCCGGGTGCCTGCTGGAGCTGGTCGACAAGATGCGGGACGAAATCAAGAAAACCGGACGTGAGGTGTTCAACTGGTTCCTGGCGAACGAAGTGCGCTCGCTGTGCGAATGCGTACAGGCGCGGCACGCCTCGCTGTTGCACAGCGCGCCCAAGCGTGCGAAAGGCTACACGCCAGTGCCCCCGTCGCGATGGCGCAGCCTTCGCATCGAGGTGCCTGCCGCTCCCGCCGCAGTGCGCGGCGACTATGTCAATCTTGTTAGAGGTCAGTGCCATTATGAGTGAGCAGTGGGGAGGCTTGCAGCCGGGTCAGGTAGCGAAACTCATCAACTTCGATGAGGAGGATGCCGCATGGGACTATGATGCACACGCCGTGCCCAGCATGGCTTCGCTCCAGGCCGAAGGGGTCGCGCGTCTCTGGAACCTGTTGTCGACGCAGCGCGTTGCCCTTCTTGCCGATGAAGTCGGCATGGGCAAGACTTTCCAGGCGCTCGGCGTCGCCACCCTGCTGTGGCGCATGAAACCCGACGCGAAAATCCTCGTGATGGCGCCAAACCGCGATATCTGCGACCACTGGCTCATCGAACGGGATGCCTTTATTGACCGGCACTACCGCCACGCCGACGACCGTGTCAAGTCCAGCGCCGACGGCAAACCGGTGCCGCGGGAAGCACTCCACTTCCAGCTGCGCGAGCTGGCCAAGGCAATCGCGCAGCGCTCGGCAGAAGAGCAACCCGCGCAGCTGTATCTGACCACGATACATTCGCTCAGCGGACTTGTTGGCGATAACGGCGAGAAGGACAAGCAGGACGCCGCACACAGGGCCGCCGGCGAGGTGCACGAGCAGATCCAGGCCGCACTCGGCGGTGCCGGCTTCGACCTTGTCATCGTCGACGAGGCGCACTACTTCCGTAACAAGGACGGCGGCTCGCAACGTGCCGCCGCGGCACGCGCGTTTTTCGGTGGACCGGACAGCCGCATCGGCCAGCGCACGCTGGTTCTTACCGCCACCCCCAGCCATACCCAGCTGGCCGACATCGGCAATATCCTGAGCTATTTCACCGATCTCGGTAGCGCAGAGCAACGGCCGCCTGCCGAGGAACTGATGCAGAAGTACGCGCTGCGCCGCTTCCGCATCATGGCCGGCGCCGATGCCGGGTATACGAAGCACCAGTACCGCAATGAAATCGCCACGCCCTGCGATTTCACGGACCGTCCGGAAGCCGAAATGTTCTTCGCGCTGTACCAGCACAGGCTCGTGCACAAACCCGAGGGCGTGAAGGAGAATCGTCGCATGCTCTACGGCTTCCTCGAGGCATTCGAGTCGTCCGGGCCTGACAAGTTCGAGCATGCGGAAACCACTGGCCATACCCAGCCGTCCGACAAGGATGGCACGGACGATTTTTCCGTCGCTCCCGACACACAGCTGCTGCGTGACATGGGCAAGGAATACTACGGCATGTTCGGCCGTGCCCCGGGGCATCCAAAATATGACAGGCTGATCGAGCAATGTGCGCCCCGGGGTCTGTTTGCCGCGGACCGGCAGCACCCTCTGCACGAAGACAAGCACCTCGTCTTCGTACGGCGTATCCCGTCCGTGCGCGAGCTGACCAAACGCATCAATGAACATTACGACGAGGTATTCGCGCGCCAGCTTTGCCAGGCGTGGGGCCTGGACGAGGACGATCCGCGGGTCCGGCGCTGGAGCAAGACCCAGCGCTGGTCGCGCGACGGCTTCAATGAACTGGTCGAGGACGCCGGGGCCAATACGGGCGCTGCCGTGCCGGAAGATGCTGGTGACGGCGAAGGTAACGGCGATACCGAGGACGAGGGCAAGGATAAGGAGGATCTTGAACAGGATGCTTACCTGAGTTCGAGGATCGCCGACTTGTTCGTCACGAAAAAAGCCAAGGACAAGCAGGCGCCGCCGCCACCGCCAACGGATTGTTCCCGCTTCAGTCTCTCGCTGCGCCGATCGACCAGCATCCACGCCATGTTCGTGGAGCCTGCGTCCGACTATTTGACGGGCGGCTATACCGAATACTATGAAGTCCACCAGGGCGACAAGCCGCGTGCCGACTACATCAAGGCGGCGCGGGCGCAGCGCCTCGCCGCACATGGCCTGCTCACAGACAAGGAACTGGCGAAGATGCGGCCGGCCAATGCCGAGACGCACTGCTACGATGGCGGGGCTGAGATCGAGACGCTGTGGTCGCTGGTCTTCCCGCACCTGCACCCTAAGCAGCAGGCAATCTTGCGGCATTGGGCGGCCAGCGAACCGAAGATCGCGGAGAACTTCGGCAACTATATCCAGGCCGGGTTCCTCTTCGCCAGTCCCGTCATCGTCGAGCTTTACTGCTGGCATACGCGCTTCCAGCGCGCGCTGCCGCCCAGGAAGCAGCATGCGAATGTCCACCAGCGCTACCAGGATTTCGTCGCCTACGTGCGCGAACGGATCGCCGGCTCCCTGCTCCTGAAGTATTTCGGCGCAGCGCTCGACACCTTTGAACAACTCTGCCGCAAGATCGTCAAGCACAAGGCCGACGACTGGCAAAAGGGCTGGCGAACGCTGACGACGCTATCCAGCCCTGCCTGGTTTGCCAGCGGCGAGTCCAGCCATCGACAGCATTTGATCCTCGGTTTTAACAGCCCGTTCTATCCGAATACGCTGGTAGCGACATCGGTCTTCCAGGAAGGCATCAACCTTCATCTCCAGTGCAGGAAGGTGCACCACTACGGCATTGCATGGACACCGGGCGACAACGAGCAACGGGTCGGACGCATCGACCGGCTGTTCGGCAAGGTCAACCAGCTCCTGAAGGAGCCGGCAGCTGCCGCGGGCATGAATACGCTGGAGATTAACTATCCCTACCTGAAGAACAGCTTCGACGAGGACCAGGTCGGTTCATTCATCGAGCGCAAGCACGCGGTCGAGGAAAAAATGGACCGTTGCGTTCAAGGCAGCTTCGACAGGGAAGTACGTTTGACGCGGCCTGGCTGGCAGGATTTCCTGCGGCAGCCCATGGCCAAGTCTGTGCTGGAAGATCCCTACCCTGCCCGTTTCGGGGCTGAGGACGTTCCAGAACGAGACTACCCGGGCCGCCTATGAATGCATGGCCGGGCGCCTAGCGCGCCAGCCCTGGATCGAGCGCCTCGGCAATGGCAATGCTGTTGCCATCCGGGTCTTTGATCATCAGCGTCCTGACGCGCTCGCTGTCGGTCCGGGCGCCGGTCTGCACGCCCAGCGCTTCCAGCTGGCGCGCAACCGTGTCGATGTCGCTGACCACCAGCGTGAACGAGCAATTGCCGGCACGCTCGGGGCCGAGATACACCTGCAGCCCTCCGCCACGGGGGAACATCCACTCCGCGACTTCGGGCATGGGCCGGCGGCCCGTGCAACCCAGAAGTTCGGCGTACCACGCGGCGGACTTGTCGAGGTCCTTCACGGCCATGCTGGCCAATGCGTTGTCGATCGTCATATCAGGCTCCTGTCCTTGCAGTGGTTGATGTCGGGGTGTCGTCGTTCTCGCCCGGCAGCGCGTCGTAGCGCATGTCGTCAACCGTGTGGCGGGCGATATCGGCGCGCTAGTCCTGCTCGGCCCGCACATGCGCGGGGCGCGCAAGGATGGTCCACTGCCACGCTGCCAGGTCCGGCAGTTCGTCGAGCAGTGCCAGCCGGTCGGCAATCTTGAGGATGGAGGCGAGCATCAGGTCGGCAACCGTAAAGCCGTCGCCCACGAACCAGTCGCGCCCGGCGCGCGCCTGCTCCAACATCGCCAGCCGCTCCTTTGCCAATTTCACGACGACCGGACGCCTGGTGTTCCTGGCCGCTTCGTCGTCCATGAAGTACTCGACCTCAGCCACGTTGAACAGCATGGGTTCGATCGAGTTCAGGCCGGCAATCACCCATTGCAGCGCGGCGGCACGCTCGGGGGTGCCGTCGGCGGCGATGCAGCGGCCGGCGCGCATGGCGATGTCGAGCACGATGGCGCCGCTCTCGAAGACCGGCGGCCGGCCCTCCTCCTCCAGCACCGGCAGCTGGCCGAAGGGCTGCAACTCTTGGCTGTAACTGCTTGATTTCATGGTGGGCGCATCGACCAGCTTGATCTCGTAGGGCCAGCCCACTTCGTTGAGTATCCAGCGCACGCGGTGGTCGCGCACCTGGCCGGCGGCAAAGGGCGGCGCCCATTTCATGGCGGTGACCGTGATCATGCCAGCCTCCCTGCCTTGCGCTGCAGCTTGTCGAGGGCGCCGTTCCAGCCTTGTTCGTGGCTGCTGCGCGTGGCGTCGTCCTGCAGCTTGTCATGCACGAAGGTGAGCTCGGTGTGCTGCGCGCCCGATGGCTTGAACGTCGCCTGCACGTAGGAGGCCGGTGTGTCCTCGCCCTCCCACGACCAGCTCATGGCCAGGCGGTGCGGCGGCTCGAAGACTTCGAAGTTGCCGAAGCAGCCGTGCTCGCTGCCGTCCAGCATGCGAAAGCGCACATGGAAGCGGCCGCCGGCACGGGCATCGACTTCCGCAAGCGTGACGGGCCCGTCGTCGGGGCCCCACCACAGGGCGATCTTGTCGGGTTCGACGAAGGCGGCGAAGACGGCCGCGGGCGGCGCTTCGATGACACGGACGATGGTGAGGCTGGTCATGGCGGTTCCTCCTCGGATGCGGGCGGCTCGTTGGGCCGCGCGGGTCCAACCACGGTGGCAAGCCGGTCGAGGCGGCTCGTCCAGAACGTCTCGGTGCGCTGCAGCCAGGCCAGCGCTTCGGCCAGGGCGGCCGGCTGCAGGGTCACGCTGACCGTGCGGCCGGTCTTGTGCCGGGACACCAGCGCGGCCCGCTCCAGCACGTCCAGGTGCTTGAGCACGGTCGGCATGGCCAGCGGCAGGGGCGCCGCCAGCTCGCTGACCGTGAGCGAGCGCCCGTCCGCCAGCCGCTGCAGCATCGCGCGCCGGGATGGATCGCCCAGCGCGCGGTAAATGGTGTCGAGGCTCACCGTGTGCATTACTTCACTATAGGGTGAAGTATTCGACTTGCAAGGAGAATGTGTGCGCGGTCCGGGCACGGAGCGGAAAAGCCGGTGCGGCGCACTGTCCGCGCGGCGCGAAAATGTGGCAGGATAAGCCGTCCTGCCGGGTAATGCGGCAGTACCGGAGCTTTCTTGTGCAAGCACCACGGAGCGCGCGATGAGTCGGATCACCCACCAAGTCGGTAGCCGGACCTATGCCTTCGCCGACCTGCGCGAGCTGCTGGCCAAGGCCTCGCCCGCGCGCTCCGGCGACTACCTGGCCGGCGTGGCGGCAGGCAGCGGCGAAGAGCGCGTGGCGGCGCAAATGGCCCTGGCCGAACTGCCGCTCACGACCTTCCTGAACGAGGCGGTGGTGCCGTACGAAACGGACGAGGTGACGCGCCTGATCGTCGACAGCGTGGACGCCGCCGCCTTTGCGCAGATCCGCCACCTGACGGTCGGCGATTTTCGCGACTGGCTGCTCGGCGACGAGGCCGACGAGGCGCGGCTGGCGCAGGTCGCGCCGGGCATCACGCCGGAGATGGCGGCCGCCGTGTCGAAGATCATGCGCATCCAGGACCTGGTGCTGGTCGCCCGCAAGTGCCGCGTCGTCACGCGCTTTCGCAACATGATCGGCCTGCCCGGCACCCTGTCGACGCGGCTGCAGCCGAACCACCCGCTGGACGACGCATCCGGCATCGCGGCGAGCCTGTTCGACGGCCTGATGTACGGCAGCGGCGACGCCGTCATCGGCATCAACCCGGCCACCGACAATGTGCAGCAGGTGGTCAAGCTCCTCAAAATGCTCGACGAGATCATCGGCCGTTACGCCATTCCCACCCAGTCCTGCGTGCTGACCCACGTGACCAACACCATCGCCGCCATCGAACGCGGCGCGCCGGTCGACCTCGTGTTCCAGTCGATTGCCGGGACCCAGGCGGCCAACGCCGCCTTCGGCATCGACCTGGCGCTGCTGCGCGAAGCGCGCGAGGCAGCCCTCTCCCTGCGCGCGGCACCCTCGGCAGCAACGTCATGTACTTCGAGACCGGCCAGGGCAGTGCCTTGTCCGCCAACGCCAACCACGGCCTCGACCAGCAGACGGCCGAAGCGCGCGCCTATGCGGTGGCACGCGCTTTTGACCCGCTGCTGGTCAATTCCGTCGTCGGCTTCATCGGGCCGGAGTACCTGTACGACGGCAAGCAGATCATCCGCGCCGGCCTGGAAGACCACTTCTGCGCCAAGCTGCTCGGCCTGCCGATGGGCGTCGACGTCTGCTACACCAACCATGCGGAAGCCGACCAGGACGACATGGACGTGCTGCTGACGATGCTCGGCACGGCCGGCTGCACCTTCATCATGGGCGTGCCTGGCGCGGACGACATCATGCTGAACTACCAGACCACCTCCTTCCACGACGCCCTGTATGCGCGCCGTGCGCTCGGCCTGCTGCCGGCGCCCGAATTCTACGCCTGGCTGCGCGAGCTGGGCATTTTTACCGACGATGCGACGCCCACGCTCGGGCGCGCGCTACCGGCGTTGTTCCAGCGTGCGCTGTTGCAGCTTTCTTGAAAGAGCCGAGATGACGGAACTCGATCCCTGGCAGGCATTGCGCCGATTCACCGCCGCCCGCATCGGGCTTGGGCACAGCGGGACCAGCCAGCCCACCCGCGCCCAGCTCGACTTCCAGCTGGGCCATGCGCGGGCGCGCGATGCTGTGCACCAGGCGCTCGATACGATGGAATTAAGCGCAGCCTTGGCGCAGGCCTGGCCGGCTGCGCCCTGCCCGCTGCTGCTGCACAGCGCGGCGGCGGATCGGAACATGTATCTGCAGCGACCCGACCTGGGGCGGCAACTGGATGCGGCGTCGCGGCAGGTGCTGCTCGCCCAGCACGGCGACCGTGCATTCGACCTGTCCATCGTCGTGACGGACGGCCTGTCGGCGCTCGCCATCATGCGCCATGCAGCACCGCTTCTGCAGGCGCTGCATGCGCGTCTGGAAGCGCGGGCATGGCAGCTGGCGCCTGCCGCGATCGTGCAGCAGGGCCGCGTGGCGGTCGGCGACGAGGTCGGCGAACTGCTCGCGGCGAAGATCGTGCTGGTTCTGATCGGTGAACGGCCGGGCCTGAGTTCGCCCGACAGCATGGGCCTGTACCTGACCTGGGCGCCACGCGTTGGCCTGACCGACGAACGCCGTAACTGCATCTCGAATGTCAGGCCGGCGGGACTGCGCGTCGACGACGCGGCGGAAAGAGTGCATTACCTGCTGGTCGAAGCGTACAGGCGGCAATTGTCCGGCGTTCATCTCAAGGATGAGAGCGTGGCCGGAAATGCCCGGGTGGGGCGTACTGAGGACAAATTCCTGCTTTGACTGTACAAGGAGGAACCACCGGAAGCTTGCACCGACCAGCGCCCCCTGGTTGCGGCAAGCGCGCGCCGCTCGCCTGCCTGCACGGCGCTCGACACTGCCACTGCCAGTCCTTTGGCGCCCTTGCACGCGCTCTTACAAATGGTTTCGATTGAAACGTTTTCGGACTTTCGCGTGCGCATTTCAGCAAGTAGTCTACAGGGCTTGGTGTCAAGCAGTAGGTGACGCGCCGGTAACAGCGCGGCTGACTGCACTTTCTTCATACGGAGTTTTCTCTTGTCCGAATCTAAACTTTCTCAGCCAGCAACGGTCATCAAGGTCATCGGCGTTGGTGGCGCCGGCGGCAATGCCGTCAACCACATGGCAGCGTCGGAAGCGCCCGCCTTCGACTTCATTTGCGCCAATACCGACGCGCAAGCCCTGTCCAACACGCGGACTGAACACCGCATCCAGCTTGGCGAGAGCGGCCTCGGCGCCGGCAGCGATCCGGCACTCGGACGCGAGAGCGCCACGCGCGAACGCAGCATCATCGCCGACGCGCTGAAAGGGGCCGACATGGTGTTCATCACCGCAGGCATGGGCGGCGGCACCGGCACGGGCGCGGCCCCCGTGATCGCCGAAGTGGCGCGCGAACTGGGCATCCTGACGCTGGCCGTGGTATCGAAACCCTTTGCATTCGAAGGACCGCGGCGCATGCGCGTGGCCGAGGAAGGCATCGCGACGCTGGCGCGCTGCGTCGATTCGCTCATCATCGTGCTGAACAGCCGGCTGGAGGAAGTCCTGGGCGAGGACGTCACCCAGAAGCAGGCCTTTGCCGCAGCCGACGAGGTGCTCAGCAAGGCGGTGTCCGGCATCGCCGACATCATCGCCGTACCAGGCATGGTTAACGTTGACTTCGAGGACGTGCGCACGGTGATGCGCCAGACCGGCATGGCGATGATGGGTACCGCCCAGCACGCCGGCGACGACCGTGCCGCCAGGGCGGCCGAGGAAGCGATCGCCTGTCCGCTGCTCGATGGCGCCAACCTGCGCGCCGCGCGCGGAGTGCTGGTGAACATCACGGCGTCCGAGGACACGCTGAAACTGCGCGAGACCAGGCAGGTGATGAACGCCATCTGCGCGCAGACGGGCGAGGACGCGATCATCAAGTTCGGCGCGGTCTTCGACGAGACGCTGGGCGACGAGCTGCGCGTGACGGTGGTGGCCACGGGCCTGAACCGGCCAAGCGACCTGGCGCTCAATACCAGGCGCGCGTTGCCAATGCGGCCGGGTGTGCCGCCCGGGCCGGTGCTGCGGCCATCGGCCTTGCACGCGTCGGTCCGGCCGGTTGCGTTGCAGCAGGGATCGCAGCAGGAGGGACAGCAAGGATCGCAGCAGGGTGCGCAGGCCGATTCCTTGTCGCGCTGAGTGCTTGTGCGGACAAGGATCTGATCTCTGCCACATAGGACGGGACCCCGGGCTGCCGTGTGGCGGCGCTGGATCGTCGTCCAGGCCTTTTTTTGACGACGACACCGAGTCTTGCCTCCGCAACGACAGCAGGCTCGAGTGTGCGCATGCGAACAGACACTAACCCAGCGGATTGGCACGATGCCGTGATGCTGCCACCGCCTACATCCCACGTTTTCCAGGCCCGCGCGTGAGCGTCCTGCCCAGCGACTGCGACCGCGCGCTCGCCGCAGGCGCCGCGCCGGCGCATGCCGAGGCGCCCGCCCACCCGAACCTGGTGCTGTGCACCTCGATCCTGGCCAGCAGCCTGGCGTTCATCGACGGCTCGGTGGTAAACGTCGGCCTGTCGGCAATCGGACAGGACCTGGGCGGCCGCGGCGCCGACCTCTCGTGGGTGGTCAACGGCTACCTGCTGCCGCTCAGTTCGCTGTTGCTGCTGGGCGGTGCGCTGGGCGACCACTACGGGCGCAAGCGCATGCTCGTGATCGGCATGGCCGTGTTCGCGCTGGCCGCGCTGCTGTGCGCGCTTGCGCCGGGGCTATCGCTACTGGTCGCCGGCAGGGTGCTGCAAGGCGTGGGCGCGGCGCTGGTGCTGCCGAACAGCCTGGCCATCCTCAGCGCGACCTTCGAAGGCAAGAAACGTGGCCGGGCTGTCGGTATCTGGGCCGCGGCCGGCGCCGGGGCCGGGGCGATCGGACCATTGCTGGGCGGCTGGCTGATCGACGCCGTGGGCTGGCGCGCGGTCTTCTACATCAACCTGCCGATTGCGGCGCTGGCGATCTTCATGGCGTGGCGCTTCGTGCAGGTGAAGACGAACGGCAAGCGGGTCCCGCTCGACCCGCTCGGCGCTGCCCTCGCCAGCCTGGGGCTCGCTTGCCTCACTTGGGGCCTGGCCGAGGCATCGACCCAAAAACACCTGACCTTGTGGGCGGGAATGGCGCTCGCGGCCGGAGTCGCGATCCTGCTGGCCTTCGTGTGGGTCGAGCGGCGCGCCGGCGAGCGCGCCATGCTGCCCCTGAAACTGTTCGGCGGGAGCGGCTTTTCCGGGCTGAACCTGATGACTTTCCTGCTGTACGGCGCGCTCGGCGCCCTGATGCTGCTGGTACCGTTCGTGCTGATCCAGGCGCTGGATTATTCGGCCAAGGAGGCCGGGGCGGCGCTGCTGCCCTTCCCGATCGTGCTGGCGATTGGTTCGCCGTTCATGGGCCGCTTCGCCGCCAGGCATGGCTCGCGCCTGCCGTTATCGATCGGTGCGCTGATCGTGGCAGGCGGCTTCCTGCTGGCCATGCGCATCGGAGGCGGCAGCTATACGACGACGGTGCTGCCGGCCATGCTAGTGATCGCGCTGGGCATGGCGTGTGTGGCGGCGCCGTTGACCACGGCCGTGCTGTCGTCGGTGGACGAGAGCCATACCGGGATCGCGTCCGGCTTCAACAGCGCGGTGGCGCGTGGTGGCGGGCTGATTGCGACGGCGATGCTGGGTGTGGTGCTTACGGCGCAGGGGCGTGCGCTGCTAGGGCCGTTTCATGCGGCGCTGGCGGTGTGTGCTGTTAGTGCAGCTGCGGCAGCCGTCTGCGCTTTTATCTGGGTGCGGCAGAGCAATATGCCGCCTAAATAAGCTGTCCTGAATCACCACGGTTTCCTGAACAGGTGCGATCTTCGCAGCATCCCCGGGTGAACCAATTTCGAGACATGCCTAGGCAATTAGCTACGGACTGCCGAAGCTCGTGAAAAAGTTCGCCGAAGCGAGCTTTTCAAGCTTCTACCGCATGCGCCGTACATAGCTCACCAAAGAAATTACATGGTTCTGGTCTCAAGCAGCGCTTTAAGATTTTCTTTGCGATCTCTCGTCATGTTCATCACGCAATCTGCCCGAGCTTCCTCGCGAGCAAGCATCCCGCCAACCTGCTCGCCAGCGTCATAAAAGGAATCGCAGTTCGAAGCGAGATACTTTAGCCAATCGCCCTGTGCTTCTCGCAGCTTTACTTGTCCCACTTTGGGCGTTTCCTTCAGCACCGCCTTGTATGTTGCCTCCAGCATTGCACCCTGTCTTTTCGTTTCGGACACCATGCAATCAATTCGCTCCATAGGACTGCCAGATTCATCGCGCTCGATGCAGTTTTTATATTGTTTGGTGAACGTTGGCTCTGCTGCCCCCGCTGAATTCGACAAGAGCAACAAGAAAGCGGTTGTCAAGATTTTCATGGTGTCGGTAATGAGTGAGGTGCACAAGGCATCGATGGTTCGCCTTTATTCCTTGGCTAAGAATCAGATATGCTTCAATTGTGCAGGAGTCATCATCATAATCTTGTTTTAACCCTCCGTAATCCTACCGGACCGAGAAGTCGGCTATGTATGATCATGGCGCGCATCCACCGGTTCTGACATCCACCGTGATTCAAATGCCGCTATAAGCCTACCTAATGAGCTCGGCCCCTAGGTATCGAGGCACTCTTCCCTGCGGCCCGATGGGCCAGTCATAACCAGCCCGGACAATAAAAAAAGCCCCTGAAATGAGGGGCTTCCGTCTGCTCTATTGCCTGAGCTCGCCAGTTACTGCCGAGCCATTAGTTATTCCCACTCAATCGTCGCCGGCGGCTTCCCCGAAATGTCATACACAACGCGATTCAACCCACGCACCTCGTTGATGATCCGGTTCGAAACCTTCCCCAGCAGCGAATGCGGCAAATGCGCCCACTGCGCCGTCATGAAGTCCAGCGTCTGTACCGCACGCAGTGCAACCACGTACTCATAGGTCCGCCCGTCACCCATCACGCCCACCGATTTCACCGGCAGGAACACCGCAAACGCCTGCGACGTCGCCTCGTACCAGTTCACCGGCGCCTTGCCCGGATCGATCCCGGCCACTGCTGGCAATTCAAACGGCGTATTCCGAAGCTCTTCGATAAAGATCGCATCCGCCTCGCGCAGCAGGTCCGCATACTCCTTCTTCACTTCACCCAGGATACGCACCCCAAGACCCGGCCCCGGGAACGGATGACGATACACCATGTCATGCGGCAGCCCCAGCGCCACGCCCAGCTTGCGCACTTCATCCTTGAACAATTCGCGCAGCGGCTCCAGCAGCTTCAGGTTCAGGGTTTCAGGCAACCCGCCCACGTTGTGGTGGCTCTTGATAGTCTGGCCCTTCTTGCCCTTGCCGGCCGATTCGATCACGTCCGGATAAATCGTGCCCTGCGCCAGCCATTTCGCATTGCTCAGCTTGCCGGCTTCCACCTGGAACACTTCCACGAATTCGCGGCCGATGATCTTGCGCTTCTGCTCGGGATCGGTCACGCCGGCCAGGTGGCCCATGAACTGGTCTTCGGCATCGATGCGCAGCACTTTCACGCCGAGGTTCTTCGAGAACATGTCCATGACCATCTTGCCCTCGTCCTTGCGCAGCAGGCCGTGGTCCACAAAAACGCAGGTCAGCTGGTCGCCGATGGCGCGGTGGATCAGGGCCGCGGCCACGCTGGAGTCGACGCCGCCGGACAGGCCGAGGATGACTTCATCGCTGCCAACCTGGGCGCGGATCTTCTCGACGGCCTCAAAGATGTAGTCCGGCATGTTCCAGTCGGATTTGCAGCCGCAGATCTCGTGCACGAAGCGGCCGATGATGGCTTCGCCTTGCGTGGTGTGGGTCACTTCCGGGTGGAATTGCAGCGCGTAGAAGCGGCGTTCTTCGTCGGCCATGGCGGCCACCGGGCAGCTGTCGGTCGAGCCCATCAGCTTGAAGCCTTGCGGCATTTCCAGCACCTTGTCGCCGTGGCTCATCCAGACGCGCAGCATGCCGTGGCCTTCGCCGGTGACGAAGTCGTTGATGCCGTTTAGCAGCTTGGTGTGGCCGCGGGCGCGCACTTCGGCGTAACCGAATTCGCGCACTTTACCGTTTTCGACCTTGCCGCCGAGCTGGGCGGCCATGGTTTGCATGCCGTAGCAGATGCCCAGCACCGGGATGCCGAGTTCGAACACGGCTTGCGGGGCGCGTGGGGAGTCGCCTTCCAGGGTCGAGTTGTGGCTGCCCGAGAGAATGACGCCGGAAGCGCCGTAGTTGCGGACGAAGTCGTCGCCGATGTCGTAGGGGAAGACTTCGGAGAACACGCCGGCGTCGCGCACGCGGCGGGCAATCAGTTGGGTGACCTGGGAGCCGAAGTCGAGGATGAGGATTTTGGAGTGCATTGAGGCAGTCAAAAAGTAAGAATATTGTCGTTCGTGGACAGGGTTTGCGTTGCCGTTGATCACCAGGTGAGACCGCGTGGGCACAGGTGCCCACCCTACGAAAACCAGTCGTGGCCGCCGTTACGGTCAACGCAACACGAGCGGCCAGGACAGTGGCAGAAGCCAATACCAAAAGCGGCCGTTATCGGCCGCTTTCTGGATTATTCCGAACGGTAGTTCGGCGCTTCCTTGGTGATTTGTACGTCGTGGACGTGCGATTCGCGCATGCCGGCCGAGGTGATCTCGACGAATTCCGCTTTTTCGCGCAGTTCGTCGATCGTCGCGCAGCCGCAGTAGCCCATCGACTGGCGCACGCCGCCGACCAGCTGGAAGATGATCGCCAGCACGCTGCCCTTGTAGGCGACGCGGCCTTCGATGCCTTCCGGGACGAACTTCTCGGCTTTCGACGAGGCGTCCTGGAAGTAGCGGTCGGCCGAGCCTTCGGCCATCGCGCCCAGCGAACCCATGCCGCGGTAGGATTTATAACTACGGCCCTGGTACAGGATGACTTCGCCCGGCGCTTCTTCAGTGCCGGCGAACATCGAGCCCATCATGACGGTCGAGGCGCCGGCTGCCAGGGCTTTCGAGACGTCGCCCGAGAAGCGGATGCCGCCGTCGGCGATGCAGGGCACGCCCGTGCCTTCCAAAGCTTCGGCCACGTTCGAGATCGCGGTGATCTGCGGCACGCCGACACCGGCGACGATACGCGTGGTGCAGATCGAGCCTGGGCCGATGCCGACCTTGACTGCATCCGCGCCGGCCTCGACCAGCGCCTTGGCGGCGGCCGCGGTGGCGATGTTGCCGCCGATGACGTCCACGTGCGGGTAGCGGGTTTTAATGGTCTTGACGGCGTCGAGGATGCCTTGCGAGTGGCCGTGGGCGGTGTCGACCACCAGCACGTCGACGCCGGCGGCGACCAGCAGTTCCACGCGTTCGCGGTCTTTCTCGCCCACGCCAACGGCCGCGCCGACCAGGAGTTTACCCTGCGCGTCTTTCGATGCGAACGGGTGCTCGTGCGACTTCATGATGTCTTTGACAGTGATCAGGCCGCGCAGCTCGAAGGCGTCGTTGACGACCAGCACGCGCTCGAGGCGGTGCTTGTTCATCAGGCGCTTGGCTTCCTCGGTGTCCGCTTCCTCGTTCACGTAGACGAGTTTCTCGCGCGGGGTCATCTTGGTGCGGGTTTCCGCGTCCAGGTCTTCCTCGAAACGCAAGTCGCGGTTGGTGATGATGCCGACCAGCTGCTTGCCTTCGACGACCGGGAAGCCGGAGAAGCCGTGCTGGTGCTGCAGGGCGATGACGTCGCGGATGGTCATCGTCGGCGGAACGGTGATCGGGTCGCGCAGCACGCCGGCTTCGAAACGCTTCACACGGGCGACTTCACGGGCCTGGTCGGCCGGGCGCAGGTTCTTGTGGATAATGCCGATGCCGCCTTCCTGGGCCATCGCAATGGCCAGGCGCGCCTCGGTCACGGTGTCCATCGCCGCGGACAGCAGCGGGATGTTCAGCGTAATGTTCCGGGTCAGCTTGGTACGGAGGGAAGTGTCAGCCGGAAGAACATTGGAGTAGGCCGGGACGAGCAGCACATCATCGAACGTGAGTGCTTTTTGGAGTAGACGCATAGCATTTTCCTATAGGCGCAAAAGCGAATTATACAGAAACCTGTGGTTTGCGGCGCACGGACCCTCGAAATAATGGCAAGGAATGGGAGCTGAGCCGTTCCCGCGATTGACAGCCAGGGGGAATCATGGCGAAATCTCGAATAGTTACGTAAGGAAATATTCGATGTTACCTGTCATGCCATTATTCGCTTCACCCTCCCCTGCTGCGCTGTTGCGCCGTGCCGCCGCCGTGGCCATGCTGCTCGCCGCCGGCCTGGCGCAGGCGCAGTTCGTGTGGGTCGATCCAAAAGGCGTGCGCCATTATTCGGACCAGCCGCCGCCGCCCGGCACGTCGCCCGCGCGCATCCTGAAGGCGCCGGGCTTGCCAACCATCTCGGTCCAGCCGGCCGCGCCTGCCGCCACGGCGCCTGCTGCAAGGAGCGCGCTGCCACTGCCCGCGCCGCTCGTCCCGGCCAACCCGGCAAGCCCCGCCGCGCCGGGCGACTCGGCTGCCACCGCAAAACAAGCCACTAAAGGCCCGCAAACCCTGGCCGAAAAAGACGCCGACTTCCGCAAGCGCCTGAAGGACAGCCAGGAAGCCGATCTCAAGACCCAGGAGCAGGCACGCATCGCTGCCCAGAAAACCGAGCACTGCGGCGAGGTGCGCAAGGCCAAGCAGATGCTCGACTCGGGTATTCGCATTGCCGATGTCGGCACCGATGGCCAGAAGCGCTACCTGAGCGATGCCGAACGGACCCAGCGCAGCGCCCGCGCCAACGCCATGGCGGCGGAGTGCAACTGACGCCGGCATTCAACAGCGCTCCTTCGCAGGATCGATGGCACCGGCGTCGATTTTCTTTACAGCGGCAAATTGGAAACAAATCATGCCGTCAGCAACTTATTGTTTCCATTAAATTAATTCTTTAAGGCACGCTTATTGCTTTTAGGCTAGCCTTAACATTCTAATTGGAACAACAATGAAAAACCTGTATGCCAGCCTTGCCGCCGCTCTCGCCCTGGGCTTTGCCGCTCCTGCCATGGCCGTCCCGCTGCCCTACGACCAGCCCGGCATCGAGAACACCGTGCAATACCAGTTCATCGCGGCGTCGACCGGCGAGGTAACGGCTTATTTCGCCGGCTCCGACGCCGGCTACATGAACGAGATCACGCTGCTGGTGAATGGCGTCGAAACGGGCATCCAGGGCCTGAACAACCAGACCTCCGTGTATGGCCAGGTGCTGAACTTCGGTGCGGTGACCGCCGGCGACCGCCTGGTCTTCAAGCTGCTCAACATCAACCCGGGCACGATCGGCCCCTTCTATTCCGACCGTTCGATGAACGACGGCGGCTACAACCACATCTTCTCGTCGGCCTACGCGGGCGACGACAAGATCCCGGCCGGCGTCTTCATCGGTTTCGAGGACCTGCCGCGCGGTGGGGACTTCGACTACAACGACGAGCGCTTCGTGTTCGTGAACGTGGCCGATGTCACCGACGTGCCGGAACCGGCGTCGATCGCCCTGCTCATGGCTGGCGTGGCCGGCCTGGCGGCAAGCCGCAAGGCCAAACGCGCGCGCCAGGCGTAAGCAGTCTGCCGGCGAAGGGGCAAACTAGGCCTCTTCGCCGCGCGCATCAAGCGGCGCGGCGCTGACCACCCGGTTGCGCCCGCCCGCCTTGGCCGCATACAGCGCCTTGTCGGCGCGCGCCATCAATCCCGTGATGTTCTCGCCCTCTTCCAGCATGGCCACGCCGATGCTCACCGTATAGGCGACAGGCTTCGTCGCGCCTGCCACCTGCAGTGAGCGGTCGAGCGCGGCGCGCACGCGCTCGGCCACGTGCTGGGCGGTCTCAAGGCTGGCGTCCGGCAGCAGCACCGCGAATTCCTCGCCGCCCAGGCGCGCGCAATAGTCGATCTTGCGCACCACTTCCTGGGTGTGCAGCACCAGGTCGCGCAGCACCAGGTCGCCGACGGCGTGGCCGTGGGTATCGTTGATGCGCTTGAAATGGTCGACGTCCATCAGCAGCAGGCCCAGGCCGCTCGCGCGGCGTGCGGCGCGCGCATGCTCGCGTTCGGCAGCGGCGAAGAAAGCGCGCCGCGACGGCGCGCCGGTCAAATGGTCGTGGTCGGCCGCGTAGGCCGTTTCCGAAATCACCTGGGCATTCGCCATCATCACCGCCCCCAGCGTCAGGGCCGGCAGCGCCATGGTGCCGAAGCCGAAGAACACCAGGTTGTAGGTGGCGGGGTCGAGAAAGAGCGGCGCCGATGCAGCCGTGTAGCCGTAGAACAGCGCCCGCGACACGTGGATCGCGCCCACCACCGAGGCGGCGATGCGGGTAAACGCGAACGGGTAGCGCAGGCGGCGCTCGGCCGGGATCGGCAGGGTCGCGGCAATCGCGAAGCAGATGGCGGCGTAGTAGCCCGACACGGCCACGGTGCGCAGCGGCAGCGAGTTCCAGCCGTAGTGGAAGACCGTCACCGCCAGCAGGGTCAGGGCGCCGCCGCCGACCAGCAAGGCTTCCGGCACCGGCTGGCCCACATGGCGGCGGAAGCCGGCGTACATCAGCGCGATGGTGGCGATATACATGCCGTTGGCCACCTCGACCGAGAGCACGTCGGGCATGACGCCGCGCGAAGCGAACAACAGCAGCGCGATGACGGCAAGCGCGTTCGCCTGGCCCCATTCGCGGATGCCCGCGACCTTGCTGCCGGCGAGCGAAGACAGCACCAGCAACATGACCACCGAAAAGGCGGTGGTAACCAATAGCAGACTCAGTGCATTCAGCATCGTGAAGGAAAGTAGCCGGAAGATGGCGGCAAGGCCGCAGGCAGCTGTTCCCTGTGCCGATGTCGGGCGAATGGAGGCGCCCTGCCGGCTGTCGGACCTGTTCCGGTCAGTCCCGAGGAAAGCCCGTCATGATATCAAGAAACGCCCAACCATTCCCAGCCGCTTGCAATAGCGCAACTACGCCTGAGGCTTGCTTATGATGTGCATACCAATATTTACATATTACTAGTATGAATATTGCTATGCGATCCGGTATTTGGTAGGCACTTTTCGGCTGGCCTTGCTGGTCACGCTCAGCCGAATGCGCCGCGCCCGGCCGCATGTTGGCGGCGCCAGGGGATGGCCGCACTGACCACGCGGTTGCGGCCACCCGCCTTGGCCGCGTACAGGGCGGCGTCGGCGCGCGCCAGCAGGCCGGCGACGCTTTCGCCTTCGGCCAGCATGGCCGCACCGATGCTCACCGTATACGCTACTTCCAGGCCAGGCGCGGCCCGCAGCGAGCGGTCGAGCGCGGCGCGCAGGCGTTCGGCCACGGCCAGCGCGGTCTCGAGGCTGGCGTCCGGCAGCAGCACCGCGAACTCCTCGCCGCCGATGCGCGCGCAATAGTCGACCGTGCGGATGGTGTCCCGGGTTTGCCGCACCAGGTCGCGCAGCACCCCGTCGCCGATGGCGTGGCCGTGGGTATCGTTGATGCGTTTGAAGTAGTCGACGTCGAGCACCAGCATGCCGAGTTCGCTGCCGTGGCGGACGGCGCGTGCATGCTCGCGCTCGGCGGCGGCGAAGAAGGCGCGGCGCGAGGGGGCGCCGGTCAGGTGGTCGTGCTCGGCGGCATAGGTAGCGTCGGACACCATGCGCGCGTTCGCCATCATCACTGCCCCCAGCGTCAGGCCGGGCAAGGCCAGGGTGCCGAGGGCGAAGAAGACCAGGTTCTGGGTGGTGGGTTCGAGGAAACCGGCCGGCACGTCGGACTGGAAGGCAAAGGCCAGTCCGCGCACCAGGTGGCCCAGGGCCAGCAGCAGCGCCGCGCCCTTGGTGAACAGGTAGGCGTAGCGCAGGCGCGCCTGGGCCGGCAGGGGAATGCCGAAGCCGATGGCGCAGCAGACGATGCCGTGGAACAGCGACACGGCCACCGTGCGCAGCGGTAGCGAATCGACCCCCGTAATGGAACACGGCCACCGCCGCCACGGTGATGGCGCAGCCGCCGGCCAGCAGGCGCGTCGGCACCGGCAGGCCGAGATGGCGCCGGAAGCCGGCCAGCATCAGGCAGATCGCCACCGCCAGCAGGCCATTCCCCGCTTCGATCGACAGGAAATCGGGCACGATGCCGCGGCAGGCCGCCAGCGCCAGGCCCAGGATGGCGATGCCGTTTGCCTGCCCCCATTCCCGCACGCCCGCGATCTTGCTGCCGGCCAGCGAGGTCAGGACGAACAGCATCACGACCGCCAGACCAGTGGTTATCAGCAAGAGACTCAGGGCACTTATCATACGGGGCAAGAGGCAGAAGAAGCCGCAAAGGCTCGCCATCTTACCGTAAAACAATACCAATATCGCCATCGCCGGGCGAATTCAGGCACGATCATGCATGCCGGCGCCGCTGCCAGCGGCCTCTCAGGCTACAACGTCAGGCGGCAGGGTCATGCAGTCCGGTCAGGACGCAGCGCGCGGCGCGTCTTTCCTGGCTGCGCGCTTGCGGCGCGAATCCTTGGGGTCGGCGATCAGGGGACGGTAGATCTCGATGCGGTCGCGCTCGCGCAGGACAGTGTCGAGGGTTTTCTTCTTGGCGTAGATGCCGACCGGCTGGGTGACCAGGTTAATCTCGGGGAACTCGGCGAGCACGCCGCTGGTCTCGACGGCCTGGCCGATGGTGGTGCCCGGTGCGACACGCAGCGGGCGCAGGAATTCGCGCTCGGCGGTGGCGTAGCTGACGTAGACCTGCAGGGATTCGTCTACCGCATCAGCCATACACCGCCTCGGCGCGCTTGGAGAAGGAATCGACCATGCTGTTGGCGATCATCCCGAACACCGGGCCGACCAGCTGGGCCAGGATGATGCTGGAGAATTCATAGTGCAGGTCGAAGTCGATCTTGCAGGCGTCGGCGCGCAGGGCCTTGAAATTCCAGGTTCCCTCCAGCATCTTGAAGGGACCGTCGACCAGGTGCATCTTCATCTGCGTGGGGCGCTGGTTGTGGTTCGAGGTGGTGAAGCTCTGCTTCACGCCGTGGAAATTGATGCCCAGGCTGGCCACCAGCTTGTCGTCGGTGCGTTCGATCAGCTTCACGCCGCTGCACCAGGGCAGGAACTTCGGATAATCTTCTACCTTCGCGACCAGATCGAACATCTGTTCTGCGCTATAGCCTAAGAAAACTGATTTGTGCACTACTGCCATTGGTCAACCGTTTGTTATGATGTTGGACAAGTTGCATTTTGCGCCAATCCAGGCGCGACAGCAGTAGTTTAACCGACCCGCGAGTTTTCGCTATTTCATGAGCATTGTTGATAACAAGAAAGCATTTTTCGATTACTTCATCGAGGACCGCTACGAGGCCGGCATCGTGCTGGAAGGCTGGGAAGTCAAGGCGATCCGCGAGGGACGCGTCCAGATCAAGGAAGCCTATGTGGTTTCGCGCGGGGACGAGCTGTTCCTGTTCGGCGCCCACATCAGCGCGCTGACCACGGCATCGTCGTTCAGCCACCCGGAGGCGCTGCGCACGCGCAAGCTGATGCTCAAGCGCGCCGAGATCGACAAGCTGATCGGCAAGGTAGAACGCTCGGGCTACACGCTCGTGCCGCTGAACCTGCATTTCAAGGGCGGCCGCGTGAAGTGCGAGATCGGCCTGGCCAAAGGCAAGAAGCAGCACGACAAGCGCGCCACCGAGAAAGACCGCGACGCCAAGCGCGAAGTGGATTCGGCGATGAAGCAGAATCGGCGTTGATGTCGCAGGCCGGATCGTCGGACACGAATAATCATCAGTTCGGCAATCAACGCGTGGATACAGGGCGCCCACCCTACGTATGCTTCAGCCTGTAACTCCGGCACCGTAGGGTGGGCGCCCCGTGCCCACGCGTTCAACTACCGGCTGAGCAGCCGATCCATCAAGCCAGCTTGCTCGCCCGCCAGGCCAGGAAACTGAGCACCAGCCCCACTCCCACCCCGCACGCCAGCAGGAACGCGCTCTCGAACAGCAGCGGCGCCACCAGCCCCGACACCAGCGCGAACGACATCATCTGGATGAAGCCCAGCATCGACGACGCCAGCCCGCGGTTGTCCGGGAACAGGCTCAGCGCGTTCATCTGGATCGCCGGCATCGCCACGGCGAGACCGAAGGTATAGATCGCCAGCGGCAGCACCGCCCACGGAATCGCCGCCGGGAATAGCGCGTTGTAGCCGATGTTCAGCACGGTCGAGGCCGCCATGAAGCCAAAGCCGATCCACTTCAGCTTGACCGGGTCGGTTTTCGCCGCACGCTTGCCGCCCCAGGCCGAGCCAGCCACCATGCCGCCGATCAGCGGAATGAACATCCAGGCGAACGCCGTTTCCGGCAAGCCAAGGATCACCATCACGAAGTTGGCCGCCGAGCCGATGTACAGCGACAGCCCACCAAAGGCCAGCCCCACCGACAGCGACAGCAGCAGGAATTGCGGGTGGCGCAGCACCTTGCCGTAGTTGCGCGCAATGGTGCCCGGATGGAAAGCCTGGCGCTTTTCGACCGGCAGGCTTTCCGGCAGCAGCTTCAGGCAGGCCAGGATCAGCAGCACGCCGAACACGGCCAGGAAGATGAAGGTCGAGCGCCAGCCGAAGTGCACGTGCAGCCAGCCGCCCAGGATCGGGGCGATGGCCGGGGCCAGGCCGAACACCATCATGATGTTCGACATCATCTTCTGCGCCTCGGCGCCCTTCAGGCGGTCCTGCACGATGGCCTGGCCGATCACGGAACCGGCGCCGGCCGACAGGCCCTGCAGCGCGCGGAAGGCCAGCAGCCAGCCGAAGGTCGGCGCAAAGGCGGCGCCGATCGAGCCGATCGTGTACAGGACCATGGCCACCAGGATCACGCGTCTCCGGCCGAAGGAATCGGACAGGGTGCCGTAGAACAGCATCATGAAGGCAAAGGTGAACAGGAACACGCTCAGCGTCTGCTGGACGGCCACCGGGCCAACGCCAAAGTCGCGCCCGATGGCGGGCATGGAAGGGAGATAGGTGTCGATCGCAAGCGCCCCGGCCATGCCGAGGCAGGCCAGGACGACGGTCAGAATTCGGTACATCGGGAAGGCTTTCCAGGTAATCGTGGTGCGCCACGACAGACGGCGCACGGCCCGCGATTGTACAGAGATTTGCGGCAATCGACCGGCAGGCCCCTTGGCGCCGGCAAGCCCGAGCAGGGCGACCTGCGGTTTTGTCATGCTGGCAACCTGTTGTATCTAGGCAACCTCAGAGCCGTCGCGCAAGCAAGGAAAAGCCTCTCCCAGGAAGAAATAAAGTTGCTCGATGGATTTCTTTCGCCTGTGCGGCTATCCTCGCTCCATCCTGTTCTTCCCGCACGCCATGCCTACTTCCGCAGATTCTAACCGTCGCCTGCAGCGCCTGGACCAGCAGCGCAAGCCGATCATGCTGCGCTCGGTACTCCTGATGACAGCCTTCTGCCTGATGCTGGTGGGCCTGCATGCCTGGAGCCTGTGGGCGTCCCGCCAAGGCGAGTTGGACCAGACGGCGGTGAGTACCGCGAACATGGCGCGGGCACTCGCCTCGCATGCCGAGCGCTCGCTGAGCAGCGCCGACGCGGTGCTGGCGGAACTGGTCGAACGAAGCCAGGAAGACGGGATGGACCGCCTCGACAGCGCGCGCATGCATGCGCGCATGGCACGCATCACGGGCGGCAGCGCGGAAATCCAGGAACTCTTCGTGTACGGCGCCGACGGCACGCGCCTGGCGACCTCGCTGCCGGCCTTACTGCCGGGCAGTAACATCGACCGCGAATACTTCCGTTACCACATGGCCCATGCCGATACCGGCACCCGCATCGGCAAGCCGATCCACAGCCGCTCGAGCGGCATCCTGACCATCCCCGTCACGCGCCGCATCAACCGTCCCGACGGCAGCTTCGGCGGCGTGGCCATGGCTTCGCTGCGGCTCGACTTCTTCGGCAAGTTCTACGACAGCTTCGATGTCGGCCAGACCGGCACCATCATTCTGGCCATCGACGACGGCACCCTGCTCTACCGCCGCCCGTTCAAGCCGGAGATGGTCGGCACCAGCATCGCCGGCGGGCCGGTGTTCCAGTTGTACAAGAAGACTGGCCCGGTCGGGACCGCCATGATGGTGGCAAAAATCGACGGCATCGAGCGCCTGTACAGCTACCGCCACGTCGACGGCTTCCCGCTGCTGGTCGCCACCGCCCAGGCCAAGGACGAGATCCTGAAGGACTGGTGGTTTGCGGTCATCAAGATGAGCTGCGTGGTGCTGTTTGCCGTGTGCATGCTGGCCTGGGGCGTGCGCCGCATGGTCCGCCAGCTGCGCGTGCGCGAAGCGCTGGAGTCCGAATTGCGCGCCGCGCGCGCCACCCTCGAACTGCGCAACGTCTCGCTGCGCCAGCTGGCCGACAGCGACGCCCTCACCGGGCTGGCGAATCGCCGCCATTTCGAGGAAACCCTGGCCTTCGAGCACGAGCGCGCACGGCGCAGCGGCCTGCCCTTCTCGCTGGTGCTGCTCGACGTCGACTTCTTCAAGAAATTCAACGACCGCTATGGCCACGTGGCCGGCGACGACTGCCTGCGCCGCGTGGCCGACGCCATCGCCACCGGCCCGCGCCGCCCGACCGACCTGGCGGCGCGTTACGGCGGCGAAGAATTCGCGGTGATTCTGCCGGATACCGACAGCGAAGGCGCATGCGCAGTGGCCGAAAAGATACGCCTGTCTGTGCAGGCGCTCGGCATCCCGCATGCCGACAGTTCCTGCGGCGCAGTCACCATC
This sequence comes from Massilia brevitalea, assembly GCF_030711405.1. Taxonomy (GTDB): domain Bacteria; phylum Pseudomonadota; class Gammaproteobacteria; order Burkholderiales; family Burkholderiaceae_D; genus Telluria; species Telluria brevitalea. Next base: position 78,124 of record NZ_JAULSI010000004.1, on the reverse strand, counting down.
AGCCTGGGCGTGCACACCTGCTGCCCGGCGGCCGAGATGGACGTCTCGCCGCTGGCCTGCATCGAGGCGGCCGACGCGCTGCTGTACCAGGCCAAGATGGACGGCCGGAATCGCCTGGCCAGCTGCGTGGAATGCGCGGCGGCCTAGGACCGGCCGTCAGGCGTCGAGGGCACGCCGGCCTGGCCGACGAAAGGACGGCAGTCGATCGGCACGTCGATCAGGAAGGTGGTGCCCAGTTCCGGCGAGCTGTCCACCGACACGCTGCCGCCGTGGCTTTCGCCGACGGCTTTCACGAAAGGCAGGCCGACGCCCCAGCCGGTCGCCGACAGTGGACCGGTTTCGCGCCGCAGGTATTCGAAGATGCGGCCGTGCTGCTCGGCCGGGATCGCATTGCCTTCGTTGTGCACGCTGAGCATCAGGCGCCCGCGCGTCTGGCCGGCCTTGATCATGACCGTCTCGCGGTCGCCGTACTTGATGGCGTTGTTGATCAGGTTTTCCAGGGCCCGCCGCATCGAGGCGCGGCACCAGTGACCGAGCACCGGCTCGCCCGTGATTCCGATGGCCACGTCGCTATCGGCGCCGTGCGCATACTGGGCGGCGGTCTCGCGCACCAGGTCGAGGATGTCGAAGCGGCTCAGGTGCAGCGGAATCTTCGCGCCACCCTGGAGAGTCAGGGCGTCGAGCAGTTCCGCCATCATGTCTTCCAGCCGCTGCGCATTCGCGTCGATCCGGGACGCGACGTTGCGCACCTGCGACCAGTCCGAGGTGATGCCCAGCAGCTGGGCGCCATGCGACACCACGGACAAGGGCGTGCGCATGTCGTGCGAGAGCGCGGCCGCGACCCTGTGGCGCAGTTCGTCGTGGCTGCGGGTGAACGCGCGGATTGCCTCGCGCGTGGCGGCATTGATCGAGCGGTCGATCACCAGCCAGTCGGCCTCGCCCAGCTCCACCCGGCCCTTCGCCACCATGGCGATCGACTCGCGCAGTATCTGGTATTCGTGGATCACCTGGTCGGGGCCGAAAGGCGTCATGCGCGCGCGCTCGCCGCCGTGGGCGCTGGCCGAGGTATTGCCGCTCGATCCCCGCTCGCGCGGGTGGTCCGGGCGCAGCGCTTCGGCGATGTTGTCGAAAAACGCCGGCAGCGTATTGGTCAGCACGGGGCGCAGCAGGTCCTGGGCGCCTTCGACCCGGGCGCGCACCTGCCGTTCCCAATGGTCCATCACCGCGTCGCGGATGGCGATGAATTGCATTCCGGTCGGGGAAATGCCGCGGCCGTCCACATTCTGGTCGGTTGCCAGTGTCATGCTGCACTTTCAAAGAAAAGCCAGGTCGCCGGACGGTGCACGCGTGACATCGCTGCTGGGAACGTGCGCCGCAGGCCGCCCGGGTTGGGAGATTGTCATGAAGGGATATTTCCTCTGCCCATTATAATCCCGATGCGGCCAAGCACTGCCGACGCCCGCCGGTCGCGGCGCCGAAACAAGCGATTGTCGCGCAATTGCGACGGCATGCGCCGCCTGCCGGGCCGCCGCTGCGCTCAATCGCGCAGGGAATGGCCGAAACGGCCGAAGCGCGGCGTCCAGTTGCCCAGGGTGTCGGCCGAGACCAGCACCCGCTCGGCGCGGCCGATCAGCAAATTGCGCGGCACGAAGCCGATGTAGCGCGAGTCTGCGCTGTTGTCGCGGTTATCTCCCAGCATCAGGTACTGGCCGGCAGGCACCGTCACCGGGCCGAAGTTGCGTACCGGCGTCTTGATGCGCGGGACGAACTGGACCTGGCGCATGCGGCCGTCAATCCGTTCGTTCACGCGCAGCGCCGGCACCTTGTGGTCGCCCAGCGGCTCCATCACCTGCTCGACCGGGCCCCACTGCGCTTCCTGGCCGTTGATCACGAGGCGTTCGTTGCGCAGTTCGACCACGTCGCCCGGCACGGCGACCAGGCGCTTGATCAGGCGCATGCCGTCCTGCGGCGAATCGAAGGTGACCACGTCGCCGCGTTGCGGCTCGCCGGTGTGGGCGAGGATGTTGTTGGTGAGCGGGACCTTGACGTCATAGGCCAGGCGGTTCACGAAGACCACGTCGCCTTCCAGCAGGTTCGGCCGCATCGACGCCGAGGGAATCGGATTCCAGTCGGCCACCGCCGTGCGGAACACGCCGAACAGCAGCAGGAATGCGATGAAGCCCTTGTTGGCGCGGATGAGGTCTTTCATGGTCGGTCTCCAGGTAAGGTTGAGTTGCTGTCAACGTTATACCCGTGGATTTCCTGGCAATGCTTAAGACCTGCTGAACGCCTACAATGTGGGCCTTTTGCGTGAACGAATGGAGGACGGCGTGCTCGACGATGCCAACAGCAAGGACCCGGCGAACACCTCGGGCAGTGGCAGGCCCGATCGCTTGCCCGAAGGCGTGGCCGGCTGGTCCTGGGGCGGCTTCGTGTTCAGCTGGATCTGGGCGATACCGAACCGGACCTGGTGGGGCCTGCTCGGCCTGGTTCCCGTCGTCGGCCTGGTGATGCGGGTGCTGCTCGGGCTGAAGGGACGGCAGTCGGCCTGGCGGAGCCGGCGCTGGGACAGCGTGGCGCACTTCAGGCGGGTGCAGCGGCGCTGGAGCATGGCGGCCGGCGTGGTGGTGGCGCTGGCGGTGATCGCACTCGTTGCGGTGGTCGCGCACGACAGGCCGGCGCCGCGCTCCGGCGAACACGCGGGCGGGCAGCTGGAGCTATGAGCCGCCCTTTGCGGCGGCGCCAGGAAGCGGTCAGCCCGGCTTGCGGCGCAGGCTGAACCAGGCGCCTACGGCGACCGGCACGCCCAGCGTCACGGCGGACAAGGCATCCCAGATGCCGCCCCCGAACAGCGCGCTGAGCAGGCCGATCATGGTCAGGATGCCGAGCAGGATCGGCACGCCCCAGAGTTTCATGAAGGGGCTGCTCATCGCTGCTCTCCCGAACGCGCCAGCACCGGCTGCATGCCCGGCGCCGTCTTTTCCTGTTTCGCCTCCGCCTTGGCCTTGCGCCCGCGCTTGAGCCACAGATACAGCCCGCTGCCGAGCACGATGATGGTGGCGACGTCCAGCACCGCCCACAGGAACTGCATCCAGCCGCCGCCGTAGTCGCCGAAGTGCAGCGGCTGCGACACCAGCAGCGCGGTCAGGTACCAGGGCAGCTCGCGGCGGTCGGTAATCGTCCCGTTGCCGGCGTCGATCAGCACCGGCTTGTACAGGCGCGAGCTGAAGGCCTGGTCGCCGTGCATGTAGACGCCGTAGTGATGCGGCGTGGCGAACGGCGTGCCGGGGAAGGCGATGAAGCCGACCTGCATGCCCGGCTCGGCGGCCACTGCCGTCTTCATGGCGGCGTCCACCGAGGCCATCTCTACCAAAGGTTTGGCGTCCTTGTAGGGTTCGATCATGGCGGCGATCTCGGTGGCTTGCCAGACCTTCAGCAGCACGTCGGCCAGGGTGTTGATGACGCCGGTGGCGCCCACCACCAGCGCCCAGACCAGCGTCACGATGCCGAGCAAATTGTGCATGTCGAGCCACTTCAGGCGCGTGCTGCGCTCGTGGCGCACGGTGCCGAAGTCGAGTTTACGCATGAAAGGCGCGTACAGCACCACGCCGCTGATGATGGCGACGATCAGCAGCAGGCCCATGAAGCCGAGGAAGAGCATGCCCGGCAGGCCGGCGAACATGTCGACGTGCAGGCGCAGCATGGTCGACATGAAGGCGCCGCCCTCGAAGGCCGGCTCGGTGATGACTTTCGCGGTGCGCGCGTCCACCGCGATCGGTTTGTAGTGCTCGTCGTTCGGATGGTCGCCCAGGGTGACGTTCCAGATCGCGGGCTCGTCCAGCTCCTGCGACATGTACATCATGATCTTGTTCGGGTACAGGGCCTTGGCCGAGGCGATCACCTCGTCGAGGTTGGCCTTGGGCGGATTGGCTGCTACTTCTGGCGCCAACGCGGGCGCCTCGACGTCGTTGCCGAGCAGGTGGCCGATCTCGTGGTGGTAGATCAGCGGCAGGCCGGTCAGGCACAGCAGGAGCATGAAGACGGTGCAGACCAGGCTGCTCCACTTGTGGATCCAGCTCCACCAGCGCAGGGATTGGGTAGACATTGAAACTCGGGACGGACGAAGAGCTACAGATAATAATGGTTCTCATTTACAGCCGCAAGCTTTCGGCGCATAATATTGCGAATCATTCTCATCTAACAACAACACCGCTTGGTAAAGCACGCTCCTTCATGAAACAGTCGACGTTCCGCCTCACCCCGCTCGCCCTCGGCGCCCTCCTCTTCTCCGCTTCGGCCGCCGCCCAGACCACCGCTCCCGCCGCTGGTTCCGCCGAGCAGCCAGCGTCGGACCAGCCGATGCAGACCGTGGTCGTCACCGCCTCGGCCGATGCATCGGCCCAGGGCCTGCCGAGCGACTACGCCGGCGGCCAGGTCGCACGCGGCGGCCGTCTCGGCCTGCTGGGCAACGTCGACATCATGAGCGCCCCGTTCAACACCACCAACTACACCCACGCCCTGATCCAGGACCAGCAGGCGCGCAGCGTGGCCGACGTGGTACAGAACGACCCGTCGGTGCGCGTGGCGCGCGGCTTCGGCAATTACCAGGAGCTGTACGTGATCCGCGGCTTTGCCGTGAATTCCGACGACCTCGCGTATAACGGTTTATACGGTTTGCTGCCGCGCCAGTTCGTCGCGGCCGAGCTGCTGGAGCGCGTGGAAGTCTTCCGCGGCGCGAACAGCTTCGTCAACGGCGCGGCGCCGGGCGGCGGCGGCATCGGCGGCATGATCAATCTGCTGCCGAAGCGCGCGCCGAACAAGGACCTGAACCAGTTCACTATTGGTGTCGAGAGCGGCGGCCAGCTGTACGGCGCGGCCGACCTGGCGCGCCGCTTCGGCCCCGATAACCGCGGCGGCATCCGCATCAACGCCGTGCGCCGCGACGGCGACACCGCCATCGACCGCGAAGAGCGCGAGCTGAGCGTGTTCTCGGTCGGCGCCGACTGGCGCGGCGACGCCTTCCGGGTGTCGGCCGACGTCGGTTACCAGGACCACAAGCTGTACAACGCCCGCCCGAGCGTGACCGTGGGCCCTGGCCTGCCGATCGTGGCCGCGCCGGATGCGAGCAGCAACTGGGCCCAGCCATGGACGGACTCGAAGGAGCGCGACGTCTTCGGCACCCTGCGCGCCGAAGCCGACCTGGGCGCCAACTCGGTGGCCTGGGCCGCACTCGGCATGCGCAAGACCGACGAATCGAACATCCTGGCCTCGATGAACGTCAACGCGGCGGACGGCAGCGGCTACCAGACCCGCTTCGACAACGTGCGCGAAGACGAAGTGAAGACCGGCGAAGTCGGCGCACGCACCTCGCTGCGCACCGGCGCGATCGGCCACACCTTGTCGGCTACGGTGTCCGGCTACCATTCGGAGTCGAAGAACGCGTATGCGATGGGCGACTTCAGCGGCTGGAATACCAACATCTACCGTCCGGTGGACGTGGCGGCGCCGCCGACCGGCTTCTGGTCGGGCGGGAACATGTTCGACCCGCTCGTCACGCGCAAGACCATCCTGTCGAGCGCGGCGATTGCCGATACGCTGTCGTTCATGGACGACAGCGTGCTGCTGACCGTGGGTATCCGCCACCAGCGCCTGAAGGACTACGGCTACGACTACGTGACCGGCCTGGGCAACGCCAGCTACGAGCGCAGCGCGAACACGCCGGTGGCAGGCCTGGTCTACAAAGCGACGCAGAACGTGTCGCTCTACGCGAACTACATCGAGGCGCTGCAGCAAGGCGGCTCGGCGACCAGCGCCTTTGGCCAGCCGCCGCTGACCAACAACGGCCAGCCGCTGGCGCCGTATGTCTCGCGCCAGAAGGAAATCGGCGTGAAGGTCGACGGCGGCAAGCTGGGCGGCAGCGTGGCCCTGTTCACCACCGGCCAGCCGCTGGCCTTCATCGCCAACAACACCTACGGAACTTTTGGCGAGCAGCGCAACCGCGGCGTCGAGCTGTCGGTGTTCGGCCTGCCAACCAGGGGCCTGCGCGTGCTGGGCGGCGCCACCCTGCTCGACACGAAGCAGCGCCGCACCCAGGGCGGCGTCAACGAGGGCCTGGAAGCGATCGGCGTGCCGGAAATCCAGGTCAACCTCGGCGCCGACTGGGACGTGCCAAACGTGCCGGGCCTGTCGCTGAACGCGCGCGCGCTGTACACCTCGACCCAGTTTGCCGACGCCGGCAACACGCAAAAGGTGCCGGCCTGGTCGCGCCTGGACATCGGCGCCAGCTGGGCTACGCGCCTGATGGACCGCGACGTGACGCTGCGCGCGCGCATCGATAACGTCACCGACAAGAACTACTGGGCCTCCAGCGGCGGGTATCCGACCTATGGCTACCTGGTGGCCGGCGCGCCGCGCACGCTGGCGGTGACGGCGACGATTGATTTCTAAGGATGTTTGTTAGCCAGGAATCGAAGGGCGGCGTTGCCGCCCTTTTTTATTGGCGCATGCCGGCTGACGATGCTTGATGGGCTGGCGGCGCCTGATGGGATGGCGGTACCTGATGGGCTGGTATCGCCTGATGGGATGGCGGCCCCTGATGGGATGGCGGCCCCTGATGGGATGGCGGCAGGGACCGTACGGTGGGCACGCTGTGCCCACGCGGATGCATGCTGGGTGTTGACTGCGTTCGTGGCGCGGACGTTGCAAAGACGTGACGCCAACAAATGATCATTTGTTGGCGTAAATTACGATCCACCGTCTTGTCTGGGTCATGCGCCAACACGGCGCACCATTCCGCGTGGGCACAGCGTGCCCACCGTACGGTCGCAGCCAACATCGAATGGATACGCCTCAGGACATCAACTGCGCCAGGATGGCCCCCGCCATCGACGCCACCAGCATCAGGAACACATACCCCACGAACCCCGCCAGGCCGCGCAGCTTGCGCCCCTTCGGCCGGCTGCGCGCCAGGTAGTAAGGCACCGCCAGCGGCGTGATCGTCACAATGGCCACGCCGAGCCAGCGCGACCTCGGCCATCCCCGCAGCTCGCGGTCGAGCCGGAACCAGTAGAAGCCCAAAAAACTCGACAGCAAACCGGTCAGCAACGACCACAGCACCGGCTCGCCGCGCCTATTCAGGCCCGCGCCGACCTCGACCAGCGTACTCACGAACATCAGCACCAAGAGCGCGACCAACGCGCCGCGCGGCGTCATGACCGGGTCGTACCCGTAATCGTCGGGCAGGTCCTGCGCAACACGGTGCTCAGCGTGGCCGGACATCTTGTTTCAGCGCCGCCAGTGCCATCTTCTCCACCACGCCCGGCGCCAGCAGTTTCAGGAAGCGCCCGAACCTGCCCTTCGCCGTCATGACCACTTCGCGCTCGCGCCGGTTCATGCCGGCATTGATCAGCCGCGCGCACTCCTCGACGCTCATCGCCCCCTCTTCGATCAGGCCGCTGGCCCCTGCCGTTTCGCCGGCTGCGTTGAAGCCGCGGTAACGGATTTTCGTTGCCACCACGCCCGGATAGGCCGTGGTCACGCTGACCCCGGCGCCCCTCAGCTCCGCCCGCAGCGCCTCGAAAAAGCCGGTCATCGCGAACTTGGTGGCGCTGTAGGCGGTGCGTCCCGGCACGCCGATCAGCCCGGCCAGCGACGACACGGCGACGATGCTGCCGCGCGAGCGTTTCAGGTGCGGCAGCGCGGCCTGGGTGCACCAGACGGCGCCCCACAAATTCACCCGCATCAGCTCTTCGTACCAGCCGAGGTCCTCGACTTCCTCGAACAGCGCGTGCGCCGAGCGCCCGGCATTGTTGACCAACACATCGATGCGCCCGAACCGCTCCACCGCGCTGATGATCAGCCGGCGGCACTGGATCTGGATCGCCACGTCGGTCGGCAGCGCCAGCGCCTGGGCGCCCAGCGCAATACACTCTGCGGCCACCGCGTCCAAGGGCGCGGCCTGGCGCGCGGCCAGCACCAGCGCCAGGCCGGCGCCTTCCCTGGCCGCCAGCTGGCGCGCCATCTCGGCGCCGATGCCGTCCGATGCGCCGGTGATGATGACGACCCGCTTCACTTCTTCGGTCATCACTTCGCCGGTCATCACTTCTGCGCCTTCACGATATGCAGCGCACTGGCGATCAGGCCGCTCATCTCGCCCAGGTTGGCCGGCACGATGATGGAGTTGTTGGTCTTGGCCAGCTTGCCGAAGGCGTCGACATATTCCTCGGCCACGCGCAAATTCATCGCGTCTTCGCCGCCCGGCTCGCGGATCGCGGCACCCACCTGGCGCAGTGCCGTGGCGCTGGCCTCGGCCAGGGCGACGATGGCGTTCGCCTCGCCCTGGGCGCGGTTGATCGCGGCCTGGCGTTCACCCTCGGAACGCGCAATCGCTGCTTCGCGCTCGCCGCTGGCGATGTTGATCTGCTCCTGGCGCCGGCCTTCGGAGGCCGCAATCAGCGCCCGCTTTTCGCGTTCGGCGGTGATCTGGCGCTGCATCGAATGCAGGATCTCGGCCGGCGGCGTCAGGTCCTTGATCTCGTAGCGCAGCACCTTCACGCCCCAGTTCGCGGCCGATTCGTCGATGGCATTCACGATGGTGGTGTTGATGTGGTCGCGCTCCTCGAAGGTCTTGTCGAGCTCCATCTTGCCGATCACCGAACGCAGCGTGGTCTGGGCCAGCTGGGTAATCGCCTGCACGTAGTTCGAGGCGCCGTAGGAAGCGCGCATGGCGTCGGTCACCTGGTAGTACAGGATGCCGTCCACCTGCAGCTGGGTATTGTCGCGCGTGATGCAGACCTGTGGCGGCACGTCGAGCGGGATTTCCTTCAGCACGTGCTTGTAGGCGATGCGGTCCACAAAAGGCACGACGATGTTCAGGCCCGGCGCCAGCGTCGCGTGGTACTTGCCGAGGCGCTCGACCACCCAGGCGTGCTGCTGCGGCACGACATTGATGGTCTTGATGACGAAGACCATGGCGATGATGAAGATGACCAATGCCACCGTGCCGAAGGAGAATTCGAGTTCCATGAGCATCCCTTATAGATGAGTTGTAATTATGAGACTTGCTTATGAATTCGCCACGATCAGGCGATTGCCCTGCACTTCCACGATGCGAAAGTCGCCCGCCTCGGCAATGGCGCCGCTGCCCAGCTCCACATCCCACTGCGCGCCGCGGTACATCACGCGCGCACGGCCGTTGTTCCAGGCGTGGACGATGACACGCCCGCCGATGTCGAGGTTCACGTTCTGGTCGCGCGTGGCGCCCGTTTTCGCCGGGCGGCCGAAGCGGCTGCGGTGCAGGATGCTGGTCGCCACCAGCCCGGTGGCCGCCGCGACCAGGGTCTGCACCGGACCGGACAGGCCCAGCATCGCCGCGATACCGCCGCAGGCCAGGCCGATGGCGATCATCAGCAAATAGAAGGTTCCCGTGAACAGCTCCGCCACCACCAGGATGCCGGCGCCGATCATCCAGTTCACCCAGTCGTCCATCTTGTCTCCTTCTTGTCGTTTGCTCGCTGGCGGGCATCTTGTCGCCCGCTGCGGCTTCAGCCCGTCTTGCCGTGCTTGCGAACCGGGAACACATCGTTCGCGCCGGCAGCGGGCGCGCAGCTGCGCGTGCAGCGCTGGTAGTTGTCGTCGCAGATGCCCAGCTGCTGGGCACGGCGGTTCTGCTGGCCGCTGCGCTCCAGCGACCTGGCGCCGGCGCCGGCCACCGGATCCTGGGCGGCACGGGCGAACCCGTTGGTTTCCTGGGTGCTCAGCAGCTTCACGGCGTCGTCGCCTGAGGCCTTGCCCGTGTTGGCCTTGCATTGCGAGTGCGCGCTCTCGCACTCGGTCTTGCAGAAAGCAGTTTCGTCGGCAAAAGCAGCACCGGACAGCATAAGCCCCAACAAGGTTGCGGCAATCGACAAGCGTTTCATTTCCATTCTCCCCTGAATCCGAAAAAAACCCCCGCCGCCGCAAGGCTGACGAGGGTGTCTAAAAGTCTAACGCGTTCTGGAACAGAGTCAACTAATTTGTTGCCTCACAGATTTAGGGCGAGGTAATGACTCAAAACGGATAGAGAGCCTCAGATATTCGGCAAATGCTTTTCGATTTCGTATGCGGCCTGGGCGGGATCACGCACGTCGATCGCCTTGATGCCATATTCTGCCAGTTGGCTTTTCGAGGTGGGTGCATTTGAATTATTGTGCACGACAAGAAGGAATTCGGTGCCCGCCTCTTCATATGCCGACTGGATTTGCTTGAATCGGATCAGGTTACTCATCGAAAGCGACAAGTTCGACTTGAATTCCACGGCGACCGTCCGACCTGTCACTTCATTGGTCAACAGGACGTCAGGCCGGTAGCGTCGTTCATGGTCGGCATCTGAATAGGCGACGCTGCCTGCCTCGCGCTGCATGGTCCACGGGGCGTGCAGGGTCTTGGCGAGGCCTTCGATGAAATGTTCTTCGAGGACACTGGGGTGCTGCTCTGCCGACCGTCCGCCATGATCAAATTTGCTCATGAATTCATACCTCCTTCCATTCCCATTCTTCCGCTTTGCGCGCAAAGATAATGCCTTCGATTACTACGCTCACGACAGCAGCGGCCAGGCCGATCGACGCCGACTGGAACAGGCTGCTATTGGGCAAAAATGCTGCGGCTCCCGAGAAAATGATGGCCGGCGTCACGACGCGGGTCAACCAGCGCTCGGCAAACGTATCAAACAAACGCTTCCAAAAGCTCATCTGCTCGCCCTTGATGACAGGGGTATCGAAGTCCGCCGAGCCTGGCGCATAGATGACCGCACTGATTTTCAACTTCGTTTCGGTATCGGCAAACAGTTTCGGTAAGCGGCGAGCGAGACGTTTTGCCTGCACCTTTGTATCAGCAACGATTCTGCCTGCAATATGCACGACGATCGTGTCCCTGCCTTCGAGAAAATACAGGATATGCGTCGTATGCAATATTTGTTCAGCGGCCACGACCTTGGGCAAGACGATGCTGGCGTAACGCTGGAGGCTGGTTTTTGCCAGCGTCGAAGCGATGGCTGCCGCGTTGCTACCGATTTCGTTCTTGAGTTCCTTGATGAAATCTGTCTTGCTTCCATAATCGCCAATTATCCGCAATTCCAGGTACATGGGCGCATCCTTGAATAGATTGACAACGGAGGAAATTAAATCGTCTCAGAAAGTTTTCACCAAATCAAGGAATATCGCTTTTATGCGGCGACGTCAAAAATACCCTGATCGACAGCCAGGCCGATCAGGGTGTTTGTTACTGCATTTTGCTCAAGCTTACATCGACGCCAGCTTCTGCCAGGTCTCGACCACCGAATCAGGATTGAGCGACATCGACTCGATGCCCTGCTCCATCAGCCAGACCGCGAAGTCCGGATTGTCCGACGGTCCCTGGCCGCAGATGCCGATGTACTTGCCCTGCGCGCGGCAGGCCTTGATGGCCAGCGTCAGCATGGCTTTGACGGCCGGGTCGCGCTCGTCGAAGTCCTTGGCCAGCAGCTCCATGCCGGAGTCGCGGTCCAGGCCCAGGGTCAGCTGGGTCAGGTCGTTCGAGCCGATCGAGAAGCCGTCGAAGTGTTCCAGGAACTGCTCGGCCAGGATCGCGTTCGACGGCACTTCGCACATCATGATGACGCGCAGGCCGTTTTCGCCGCGCTTCAGGCCATACTTGGCCAGCAGCCCGATGACCTTCTCGGCCTGGCCCAGGGTACGCACGAACGGGATCATCAGCTCGACGTTGGTCAGGCCCATCTCTTCGCGCACGCGTTTCATGGCGATGCATTCCATCTCGAAGGCTTCGGCGAAGTCCTCGGCCAGGTAGCGCGCGGCGCCGCGGAAGCCCAGCATCGGGTTTTCTTCGTCCGGCTCGTAGCGCGAACCGCCGATCAGCTTCTTGTACTCGTTCGATTTGAAATCGGACAGGCGCACGATGACCGGCTTCGGCCAGAACGCGGCGGCAATCGTCGCCACGCCTTCGGCCAGCTTGTCGACGTAGAAGGCTTTCGGCGAAGCGTGGCCGCGCGCGACCGATTCCACCGCCTTTTTCAAATCGGCGTCGATGTTCGGGTACTCGAGGATGGCCTTCGGGTGCACACCGATGTTGTTGTTGATGATGAACTCGAGGCGCGCCAGACCGACGCCGCCGTTCGGCACCGACTGGAAATCAAACGCCAGCTGCGGATTGCCGACGTTGAGCATGATCTTGGTGGCCAGCGGCGGCAGTTCGCCACGCGACACTTCCGTGATTTCGGTTTCCAGCAGGCCGTCGTAGATCTTGCCTTCGTCGCCTTCGGCGCAGGACACGGTGACAAAAGTGCCGTCCTTCAGGGTCTCGGTGGCGTCGCCGCAGCCGACGACTGCCGGCACGCCAAGTTCACGCGCGATGATCGCCGCGTGGCAGGTACGGCCGCCGCGGTTGGTGACGATCGCCGCGGCGCGCTTCATGACCGGCTCCCAGTTCGGGTCGGTCATGTCGGCCACCAGCACGTCGCCCGGCTGCACGCGCTCCATGTCGGCCGGGTCGGTAATCACGCGCACCGGACCGGCGCCGATCTTCTGGCCGATGGCGCGGCCGTGGGTCAGCACGGTGCCGCTGCCCTTCAGGCTGAAACGCTGCTGGGCATCGGTGGCTTTCTGCTGCGACTTCACGGTTTCCGGACGCGCCTGCAGGATGTACAGCTTGCCGTCGCGGCCATCCTTGCCCCACTCGATGTCCATCGCGCGGCCGTAGTGGTTCTCGATGATGACGGCATATTTCGCCAGCTCGACGACTTCGGCATCGGTCAGCGAATAACGGTTACGCATCTCGATCGGCACGTCGACGGTCTTCACCGAACGGCCAGCCTTCGCTTCGGCGGTGAATTCCATCTTGATCAGTTTCGAGCCGATATTGCGGCGGATGACCGGCGATTTACCCTGCTGTAGCATCGGCTTGTGGACGTAGAACTCGTCCGGGTTCACCGCGCCCTGCACCACGGTTTCGCCCAGGCCGTAGCTGGAAGTGATGAAGACCACGTCCTTGAAGCCCGATTCGGTATCGATGGTGAACATCACGCCGGCGGCGCCAGTATCCGAACGCACCATGCGCTGCACGCCGGCCGACAGCGCCACTTCGGCGTGGGTGAAGCCCTTATGCACGCGATACGAGATCGCGCGGTCGTTGTAGAGCGAGGCAAAGACGTGCTTCATCGCTTCCAGGATGTTGTCGATGCCGACCACGTTCAGGAAGGTCTCCTGCTGGCCTGCGAACGAGGCGTCCGGCAAGTCTTCGGCGGTGGCCGAGGAGCGCACGGCAAACGACATCTCGGTTTCCGAGTCGGCCACCAGGCGGTCGTAGTAGGCGCGGATTTCGTCTTCCAGGCGCGGCTGGAACGGGGTATCGATGATCCACTGGCGGATTTCGGCGCCGGCGGCGGCCAGGGCGCGCACGTCGTCGATGTCCAGGGTTTCCAGGCGGGTGGCGATGCGGTCGGCCAGCGATGGGCCGCCATCCAGCGAGTGGCCGAGGAAGTCGCGGAAGGCTTGCGCCGTGGTGGCGAAGCCGGTCGGCACGCGCACGCCGGCTTCGGCGAGCTGGCTGATCATCTCGCCGAGCGAGGCGTTCTTGCCGCCGACCGATTCGACATCGGTCATGCGCAGGCTCTCGAACGAGGCAACGTACACACCCGCTCCTTGTTCGGGTTCCTTCAATGCTGCATTGGACAGGTTAGTCATGGTAAAGCACCTTACTTGATGATAGAAACTTGTGCGAGCGCGTGAAAAACCTCCATGGCGGCGTTGTACCGTCTCGCCGTACTCGCGTACTGTCTTCGACGGTACGCCTTGCCCTGAAGGCTTTTCACACGCTCTATGCAGTGCCGGGCAGGGGGCGCCCTGCTTTCTTGTTATTCTGGGCGCCGTGCAGCACAATGCAAATCCGTTGCCGAGCATTCTACCGCGAGCGCCCCGGTTTCACACCGCACGTAACGTGCAAATCTGTCAGCATAGGCAAGAATTGAATATGACCGCCGAGAACCGCCCCGCCCTTCCCCCGACCGCACGCACCGTGTTTTTCGTCTCCGACGGCACCGGCATCACCGCCGAAACCTTTGGCCACGCGGTGCTGAGCCAGTTCGAGATGCGTTTCCGCCAGATCCGCATTCCCTTCATCGACACACTCGACAAGGCCCGCGACGCCGCGCGCCGCATCAACGAGGTGTATGCGGCCGACAATCAGCGCCCCATCGTGTTTTCCACGCTCGTGAAGCACGACTTGTCGGGCGTGATCCGTGCTTCGCACGGCATGCACATGGATTTGTTCCAGACCTTCGTGGCGCCGCTGGAAATGGAACTCGGCGTGAAATCGACGCACACCATTGGCCGCATTCACAACATCGTCGATTCCGAGGAATACAAGAACCGCATCGAGGCGATCAACTTCTCGCTGGCGCACGACGACGGGCAATCGCACAAGAACCTGGCCGAGGCGGATGTGATCCTGGTGGGCGTGTCGCGCTCGGGTAAAACGCCGACCTCGCTCTACCTGGCCATGCAATACGGGATCAAGGCGGCGAATTACCCCTTGATTCCCGACGATTTCGAGCGCGGCAAATTGCCGTCGTCGCTGCCGCCGTTCAAACATAAACTGTTCGGGCTGACGATCACGCCGGAACGGCTGACCGAAATCCGCAACGAACGGCGGGCGGGGAGTAAATACGCGTCGATCGAGAATTGCCGCTACGAGGTGAACGAGGCGGAAATGATGATGAAGCGCGAGGGAATACGCTGGCTGTCCTCGACCACCAAATCGATCGAGGAAATCGCGACCACCATCCTGCAGGAGATCAAGCCGGACCGGCGCGAGTATTGATGCCCGGCCTCTCGTAGGGTGGGTTCTCTAACCCACCACGCATTGCCTGGCACACCCGGATCGTACCGAAACGCCAACGATGAAACCGGTGGGTAAGAGTACCCACCCTACTGCTGCTTGCTAGTCTCTCGTAGGGTGGGTTCTCGAACCCACCGCACCGTGAACGATCACGCCGTGGCTCCGCGCTCCACCAGCACGTCGATTGCTTTCGCCGCGGGCACCTTGCTTTCCTTGGCGTGATGCCAGAGCGGAATCAGCGGATTCAGCTCGGGATAGTAGCCGGCGATGCAGCCCTCGGGCACGTCGTAGGGCACGACCGCCAGCCCCTCAACGCGGCGCAGCACGCCATCGTCGGCAGCCGTGCGCAGCGCCACCGTGTCGCCCTGCTCCAGCTGCAAACGCGCCATGTCGGCACGCGACATGAACAGCACCATGCGGCTGCCGAACACGCCGCGGAAGCGGTCGTCGTTGTGGTAGATCGTGGTGTTGAACTGGCCGTCGCTGCGGATCGTGAACAGGCGCAGCGCCGGCGGGCCGGCGTCCATGTCCGGATCGCCCGGCAGTGCCTCGGGCACGGTGAATTCGGCGCGCTTGCTTTCGGTCTCGAACACGCGGTGCGCCGCCCCCACCGGCTTGCGAAAGCCCCCCGGTGTCCACATGCGCGCATTGAAGTCCGTGAAGATGTCCGGGAAGGTGGCCTCGATGGCGTCGCGCACCTTCGCATAATTGCCGACCCAGGCGTCCCAGTCCACGCGCGGGTTCGGGTCCAGGGTCGCCTTGGCGATGCCGGCCACGATGGCCGGTTCCGACAGCAGGGTATCGGCCACCGGCTCGGCTGCGCCGCGCGAACCGTGCATGCACGAGGTGCTGTCCTCGATCGTCACGTCCTGCGGCCCGCCGGCCTGGCGGTCGACCTCGATGCGGCCCAGGCAAGGCAAAATATAGGCCTGCTTGCCGTGGATCACGTGGTTTCGGTTCAGCTTGGTCGACACCTGCACGGTCAGCGCAATCTCGCGCCAGGCCGCTTCCATCAGCACGGTCTCGGGCACGGCGCGCACGAAATTCCCGCCCAGGCCGATGAAGGCCTGCACCTTGCGCGCCAGGATACCCTCGCAGGCTTCCACCGTGTTCATGCCGGTTTTCGTCGGCGGCTCGAAGCCGTACAGCTCCTTCAGCTTGTCCAGCGGCGCCAGCTCGGGCTTTTCGGTGATGCCGACCGTACGCTGCCCCTGCACGTTCGAGTGGCCGCGCACCGGGCAGACGCCGGCGCCGGGCTTGCCGATGTTCCCGCGCATCAGCAGCAGATTCACGATCATGCCCACGTTCTGCACCCCGTTCTGGTGCTGGGTCAGGCCCATGCCGTACACGCCCAGCACCGCGCCGGCGCCCGCATACACGGCGGCGGCGCTCTCGATGTCGGCCTGCGGCAGCCCCGATTCGCGCACGATGTCGCGCCACGCACAGGCACGCACCGCCGCCTCGAATTCGGCGAAGCCGTGCGTGTATTCCTTGATGAAGGCGACGTCCAGCACGCGCTGCTCGCCGGCGGCCACGGCCGCGTCGTCCAGCGCCAGCAGCGCCTTGGCCAGGCCCATGATGGCGGCCGTGTCGCCGCCCGGTTTCACTTGATGGTACTGGGTGCTGATCGCGGTTTCCTTCCCGGTCAGCATCTCCACCGGCGACTGCGGATTGGTGAAGCTCACCAGCCCGCGCTCGCGCAGGGGATTGAAGGTGATGATCGGCACGCCGCGCTCGCGCGCTTCCTGCAGCTGGTGCAGCATGCGTGGGCTGTTCACGCCCACGTTCTGGCCGAAGAAGAAGATGCAGTCGGTCTCCTCGAAGTCCTGCAGCACCACGGTGCCGACGCCCACGCCGATGGTCTTCTGCAGCGCCACCGAAGTGCTTTCGTGGCACATGTTGGAACTGTCGGGCAAATTGTTGTTGCCGTACATGCGCGCCAGCAGCTGGTACATGTAGGAGGTTTCGAGCGAGGCCCGGCCCGAGGCGTAGAACACCACCTGTTCGCGGTCACACGAACGCAGGGCGGCGCCGATCTCGGCAAAGGCAGTGTCCCAGGACACTTCGCGGTAGCGGTCGCTGGCGGCGTCATAGCGCAGCGGCACGGTCAGGCGGCCCTGCTCTTCCAGCTTGTGGTCGGACCAGGATTCGAGTTCGCGCACGCTGTGCTGTTCGAAAAAGCCGGCGCCGATGGTCTTGCTGGTGGTTTCCCAGGCCGTGGCCTTGGCGCCGCTTTCGCAGAATTCGAAGGGATGCGGATTGGCCGGCTTGGCCCAGGCGCAGCTGACGCAGGCAAAGCCGTCGGGCTTGTTTTGCTTGAGCAGCAGGCGGCTGTCCTTCAGCACGGTGCGCTGGTCCATCAGGATATTGCTCACCTCGGCCACCGAAGCCCAGCCGCCTGCCGGCATGGTGGGGTCCTCGATCCGCAGCCCTTTCGACTCCTCGCTCATGGTATCTCCTTACTATTGAGCATGCACCGTAACCGCAGGTGGCGCATGGCTCTGTGCGCGAGCGTACCAAAAAACCTATTCCCGGCGATTACCACCGAGGCGCACAGCGCCGACCCACCGACCCCAACCGCAGGGTGGGCACTTGTGCCCACGCGGATCATGCACACCAATAACGGCACAGGCAACAGCCCCACGAACCCCGATGACACGCCCTCTTGCACGCCCCGGCCGCCATCGCTTCCGCCGCTACTCACCCGATGAGACCGCGTGGACTCGGGAGTCCACCCTACGTACTTCCGCCGCTGCTCATCCGACGAGACAGCGTGGGCTCGAGAGCCCACCCTACAACGGCCCACCAATCCACGGCAACGATGCGGCAGCGCACTGTTGTTGCAGCTATACTGCGCGCCTATGCGCATCCAGCTCTTCTCCGACCTGCACCTCGAACGCTACGCCGACTTCCAGCCGCACGTCGCCGCGGACACCGATGTGGTCGTCCTCGCCGGCGACATCGGCTCCTACCAGTCCGGCTCGCGCCTGACCGGCTCCGACTTCGGCCTGGCCCGCTTCTCGCCGCTGCGGCCCGGCGCCCCCAAGGCGCGCGTGCTGTTCATCCCCGGCAACCACGAGTTCGATGGCCTCGAGTACGAGGAAACCTACGCCCGCCTGCGCGCCACCTGCCAGGAACTGGGCATCGAATGGCTGGACCGCGAAACCATCGTCATTGGCCACGTGCGTTTCATCGGCACCACGCTGTGGAGCGACTTCGACGCCCTGGCCAGCCGCGAGACCGACCTGACCAAGCAATTGCAATTGCGCGGCAAGGCCTTCCGCGCGGCCAACTATTACCTCAGCAAGAACACGACCTTGAAGGATGGCGTGCCAGTGCTGGCCGAGGGCCTGCGGGAAATGTCGCTCGATTGCCAGGCCTGGCTGCGCACGGCCCTCGCCAAGCCTTTCGATGGCGTCACGGTCGCCGTCACCCACTTCGCCCCCAGCCTGCTCAGCGCCGACCCGCGCTACGGGCTGGCGGCGGGCACGGCCGGTTTCTGCAACGCGATGGATGCGCTCTTCCCGTATGCCGAGATCTGGATGCACGGCCACCTGCACTGCATGAACGACTACACGGTCACCGGAGTCGAGGATGGCCGGCCCTGGTCCTGCCGCGTGGTGGCCAATCCGCTCGGTTACCTGAGCAAGGGCGAGCAGGAAGGTTTCCGGCCCGGACTGGTGCTCGAACTGTAATCGCGAGCAGGCCCGGCTTTGTTTCCTTGTGTCTTGATAGCGTCGATGTTTTAACAATCTCCGTACAATTTCTTCCATTGCTAGAGGAGGATGTATGTCGAAGAAAGATGTTCCAGGAATCGGAGAATACGGTGGCCCCGCCGGCGGCTGGGGTGCATTGCAGGCGGTGGCCAAGGCCCTGCGCGGCGACATGTCGGCCGCGCGCACGCCCATCATGTTGCAGGTAAACCAGCCGCAGGGCTTCGATTGCCCCGGCTGCGCCTGGCCCGATCCGCGCGAAGGGTCTTCCTTCGAATTCTGCGAGAACGGCGCCAAGGCCGTGTCCTGGGAAGCGACCCACAAGCGCGTTACACCCGAGTTCTTCGCCAAACATACCGTCAGCGAACTCTGGGAGCGCGAAGACTTCTATCTCGAATGGGAAGGCCGCCTGACCCACCCCATGGTCTACGACGCCGCCACCGACCATTACGTGCCGATTTCCTGGGATGACGCCTTCCGGCGCATCGGCGAACAGCTGCGCGCCCTGCCCGACCCGAACATGGCCGAGTTCTACGCCTCCGGCCGCGCCTCGAACGAAGCCGCCTTCCTGTACCAACTGTTCGTGCGCGAATACGGCACGAATAACTTCCCCGACTGCTCCAACATGTGCCACGAGGCCACCAGCGTCGGCCTGCCGCAATCAATCGGCGTCGGCAAGGGCACGGTCACGCTCGAAGACTTCGACCATTGCGACGCCATCTTCTCGTTCGGCCACAACCCCGGGACCAACCACCCGCGCATGCTGGCCACCCTGCGCGCCGCCTCGCTGCGCGGCGCGCCCATCGTGGTGTTCAATCCGCTCAAGGAGCGCAGCCTGGAGCGCTTCAAGTCGCCCCAGCACGCGCTCGAGATGACGCTCGGGAAAGCGGTGACTATCGCTTCGCACTACTACCAGCTGAAAATCGGCGGCGATACCGCGGCCGTAAAAGGCATGATGAAGGCGCTGCTGGCGATGGATGCCGAGCAGCGCACCGCCGGTGGCGCGGGCCTGCTCGACGACAGCTTCATCCACGAGCACACCCTCGGCTTCAAGGAACTGGTGGCCGACCTCGACGCCACCTCGTGGGAAGAGATCGAGGGGATAGCGGGCCTGCCGCGCGCCGACATCGAGCAAGCCGCCGCCATCTACGCCAGGGCCGAGCGCGTGATCATCTGCTACGGCATGGGCATCACCCAGCACCGCCACGGCACCGGCAACGTGCAGCAGCTGGCGAATCTGCTGCTCCTGCGCGGGAACATCGGACGCGAAGGCGCCGGCATCTGCCCGCTGCGCGGCCACTCCAACGTGCAGGGCGACCGCACCGTCGGCATTACCGAAATCCCCAGCCAGGGCTTCCTCGATTCCCTGGAACGCGTATTCGGCATCAAGGCCCCGCGCGAACACGGCCACGGCGCGGTGGCAGCCATCGAGGCCATGCACGAAGGCCGCTCGAAGACGCTGATCTGCCTGGGCGGCAACCTGCCCACCGCCATGCCCGACCCGCAGGTCTGCTACGAGGCGATGCGTAAACTCGATCTGTCGGTGCACATCGCCACCAAGCTGAACCGCTCGCACCTGATGGTCGGCAAGCACACCTTCCTGCTGCCTTGCCTGGGCCGCACGGAGCTCGACATGCAGGCCAATGGCGTGCAGTCGGTGACGGTGGAAGACTCGATGTCGATGGTGCATGCCTCGCGCGGCTCGCTGCCGCCGGCGTCAAGCTTGCTGAAGTCGGAACCGGCAATCGTCGCCGGCATCGCCAAGGCCACCCTGCCCGAATCAAAAATCGACTGGGACGGCTTCATTGCCGACTACAACCGCATCCGCGACGCCATCGAGGCCGTGTTCCCCGACTTCGACGGCTACAACGAACGGGTGCGCGTGCCGCGTGGCTTCCGCCTCGACAGCCCGGCCGGGCGGCGCGAGTGGCGTACGCCGTCGGGCAAGGCGCACTTCATCACCTGCGCCAGGGAAGACGAACGCCCGCTGGCGCGGCCCGACGCCAAGGACGTGCTGGTGCTGGCCACAGTGCGCAGCCACGACCAGTACAACACCACCATCTACGGCAAGAACGACCGCTACCGCGGCGTCACCGGCCGGCGCGACGTGGTGTTCGTGAATGCGGCCGATCTGGCCGCGCGCGGGCTGGAGCATGGCGACATGGTCGACATCGAGGCGGTGGCGGCATTCGACAACATCAGCGAGCCGCGCATCGTGCGCAACTTCGTCGCCGTCGCCTTCGATATCGCGCCGGGGTCGATCGCGGCCTACTATCCGGAAGCGAACGCGCTGGTGGCGCTGGCGAACTTCGACCGGCGCAGCGGCACGCCTTCGTACAAGTCGGTGCCGGTGGTGCTGCGGCGCGCGCAGGCCCGCGGCAAGGCCGGCCACGTGGACCGCGAGGAGGAAGACCAGGCCGCGTGAGACGGATTGTCTCAGTACAGCCGGGCGCGCTCTTCCTTCGAGATCACCGTGGGCTGGCGCACCGGCGTGGCGCTGCCGGCTTCAAAGAAGGGATTGTTCCTGTAGCCGCCCTTGAGACGCGCGCCCAGCAGCTTGCTGCCGATCTTCACCAGGGCCAGGGCCGTGCCGCCTGGCGTCTTGGGAATCTTGCGGTAGGCCGACTCGGTGTTCGCGTTGATGGACGAACGCCCGAGCCGGGCATCGAGTTCGGCCGGCGTGGCGTCGAGGCAGGCGCGCACCACGCCGACGTAGGACACTTTCGGGTCGCGCGGCGTGTTCCCGATCGGCGTGCGGCAGCAGGCGGCGTACCAGCGGTACAGGCCTTTCGGGCTGAGCGACATGCAGGCCAGCTGGTCCAGGCCCTGGGTGAATGTCAGCCCGGACGGCAAGGCCGCCGCCACCTCGGTACCGCCGGCGCCGTCCAGTATCTCGACCTCGTTGCCGAGATAACGTGCAAAGGCGCGGCAGTCGGGGCAATAGCACTTCGCCCGCGCTGCGACCGCGTTCGTATCCAGTTCGCCCTGCAGCTTGCCGCAATGGCAGCGTACCCGTATGACCATCGATCCCTCCTTCAGAAGAAATGCCGCCAGTCTTCCAGCCAGCCCGGGAAGGCGGACGCCTCCATCGGATTGGCGATGTGGTAACCCTGCGCATAGGTGCAGCCCAGCCCCTGCAGGAAATCCCAGTCCTGGCGCGTTTCCACGCCCACGGCCACCGACATGCGGTCCAGGCTGTGCGCCAGGCCCAGGCAGGAGCGCAGCACGGTGCCGAGCGGGCGGCGCTTCGAGGCGCCGTCGACGAAGCTGCGGTCGATCTTCAGTTCCGAAAACGGGATACGCGCCAGCAGCTGCAGGTTCGAGCGCCCGGTGCCGTAGTCATCGATGGCGAGGCCAAAGCCCATCATGCGCAGGCGCACCAGGCGTTCGATGAAGTTCGGGTCTTCGTTCAGGACCGAGGATTCCGGCATCTCGAAGGTGATGTAGTCCGCCAGCACCGCGTGACGCCCCAGGCAGGCAGTGATCTGGCGCAGGAAGGCGGGATGGGCGAGCGTCTCGGGCGCCAGGTTGATCGAGATGGAAATCGGCGTGCCCTGGTCGTGGAACCAGCGGCAGCGCTCGACCGACAGCTCGATCATGCTCCAGTCGAGGAAGTCGATGCGGTTGTTCTGCTCCAGCGCATCCATGAAGGCGCCGGGGCCGACGATGCCGTGCTCGGGATGGCGCCAGCGCGCGAACACTTCCAGCCCCTTCACCTGGCCGGTGGCCAGCTCGATCTTCGGCTGGAAGAAGGGCTCGAACTGGCGCTTCTGCAGGCCCACGCCGACTTCGGCAAACGAAAAGTGCGGCGAGGCGGCGCGTGCGGCCGGCAGTGCCGGCGGCTGGTAGTTGTCGAGCAGGGGTTTGAGCTTGGCGGCGGTGACCGGCTTGGCGATGGAGCCGAGCAGGTCGATGCCGTACACCTGGGCCAGGGTCTCGACCGAGAACAGCAAATTCGCCGGCTGGGCGCCGGTGACCACCAGGCTGATGCCGGTGTCGAGCGTGGCCAGGTTGCGGATCAGTTCCAGCCCGTCCATGCCCGGCAGGCCGAGGTCGATGATGGCGATGTGCAGGCGCGGCGTGAAGCTGGCCTGGAAGGTGCGCAGCGCCATGTGCCCGTCGGGCACGTCGGTGACGCGGCTGGCGCCGAGCCGGCCCAGCATCTCGACCAGGGCGGCGCGCTGGCCGTTGTCGGCTTCGGCGACCAGGAAGTGCAGATGCGCGATGTCCATGTCTACTCCAGGGTTGAAACGCCGGGTTTATTCTACAATGCGCTACAGTCAGGCCTGCTGCTGGCGCAGCTGTTCGAAGAAGCATACCGCTGCCGCCGCCGCCACGTTCAGCGACTCGACCTGGCCGGCATGCGGGATCACCACCTGGTGCGAGGCCAGCGCCATCAATTCGTCGGCCACGCCCTGCCCTTCGTGCCCGAGCAGCCAGGCGACCGGCTGGCGCAAATCGACGTCGTACAGCTTCTGCTCGGCATACCCGCTCATCGCCAGCACGGCGATATCGGATGCCTTGACCAGTTCCGCCAGGTCGACGTTCTCGAATATCTCCAGCACGAAGTGGGCGCCCATCGCCGCGCGCAGCACTTTGGGCGACCAGCAAAAAGCCGTGCCGGGGCTGCAGAACACTTGCGTGATGCCGGCCGCCGCGGCGCTGCGCAGGATCGATCCGGCATTGCCCGGGTCCTGCACGCCGTCCAGCAGCACGGCGGAGACAAGCATGGCCTGCGGCGCCTGCGGATGCGGGGTCTCGACCAGGAACATCAAATTCACGCCATGCTCGACCTGGCTCAGCGCGCCGAACAATGCTTCCGGCAGCGCGGTTACATGGCCGCGCAGCTGTTCGACGCGAGCGACGATGTTGCCGACTTCCGGATTGTGCAGCGCTTCTTCCGACACCACGCAGTGCGCCGGGGCGCCGCGCAAGTCGAGCCAGGACTGGCACAGGTGCACGCCGTCGAGCAGCGTGCGGCCAGCCTTGCGGCGCGCCTGCGAGCTCGATGCCAGGGCTTTCAGTTCTTTATAAAACGCGTTGTCGCGCGACGAGATCGTCTTCATGCGACCACCAGTTCTTCCGGTGCGGCGAAGAGATCCACCTGCAGCAGGTTGCGCACCGGTGCGAACGAACGGCGGTGCGCCGGCGACGGGCCATGCAGGCGCAGGCGCTCCAGATGCAGCGCGGTGCCGTAGCCCTTGTGCTGGTTGAAGCAGTAGTCCGGATACAGCGCGTGCAGGCGCACCAGTTCGGCGTCGCGCGCGGTCTTGGCCAGGATCGAGGCGGCGGAGATCGCGTGGCACTTGTCGTCGCCTTCGACCACGGCGTGGGCGCGAATCGCCATCGGCGGACAGCGGTTGCCGTCGATCAGGGCAAAGGTCGGCAGCAGCGAGAGCGCTTCCACGGCGCGGCGCATGGCCAGCATGGTGGCGTGCAGGATGTTCAGGGTGTCGATCTCTTCGCAGGACGCTTCGGCAATCGCCCAGGCCAGCGCGTGCTCGCGGATCTGCGGGGCCAGTTCGTCGCGCCGCGCTTCGCTCAGCTTCTTCGAGTCGCGCAGGCCCTCGATCGGGCGCTTCGGGTCGAGGATGACGGCGGCGGCGAACACCGGCCCGGCCAGCGGGCCGCGCCCGGCCTCGTCGACGCCGCAGACGATGTCGAGCTCGGTGAACGGACGCAGCCGGGGCGGCAGGCCGGGATAGAAGTTGACGCGCTTTTTACTCATCTGCTGCTTATGAATCTCTCAGAACTTGTCTTGTATGCGGTTGAATTCGCGCATTTTGAATGCCGAGTATTGTACGCGTACATGGGGGTGGGTGAAAGCAAAGGCGCTGGGCTGCTTCCGTCTGTGCGTTCTCGCTACGGCGCTTGGCCCCGTACGGTGGGCACTCCGTGCCCACGCGGAACGGCGCGCCGAGTTAGCGCCGCGCTCCGACGCGGCCGCTGCATCGTACCGGCGCTTCAAAATGCACCTCGTCGGCGTCCGATCCATGCTCGGCGGCGCGGAGCGAATCCTCGCTGGTACGGACTCCGGATCAACACGTAACCGCGTGGGCACGGGGTGCCCACCGTACGGCTACCCGCCCCGCGCCCCAATCACCTGCAACACCGCCTGCGCGCTCTCCTGCGCGCTGTTGCGCAGCAGGCTGTGGTGCATGTCCGTGAAGCGCGCGGCCAGCCTGTCGCGCAGCGCGCTGTCGTTCAGCTGGGCCCAGACGGCGTCGGACAGGGCCTCGGGCGTGGCGGCGTGCTGCAGGTATTCCGGCACCACCCATTCGCGCGCCAGGATGTTCGGCAATCCTATCCACGGCAGATAGCCCATGTGGCGCATGATCTCCCACGACGCGCGCATGACCTTGTACGCGATCACCATCGGCTTCTTGAACAGCGCCACTTCCAGCGTCGCCGTACCCGAGGCCACCAGCACCGCATCGGCGGCAGCAATCGCGGTATGCGACTGGCCATCGAGCAGCATCAGCGGAACATTAACCAGGCCGGCCTTTGCCACGATCTCGTTGAAGTAGGCGCGCTGCTTGTCGCCCGCCATCGGCACGACGAACCTCAGGCCCGGGTCGCGTTGCGCCAGCAGGCCGGCGGTACGGACAAAAGTCTCGGCCAGGTACTTCAGTTCGCCCATGCGCGAACCCGGCATGATGGCGACCACGCGCGCATCCGGCGCGAGGCCGAGCGTGGCGCGGGCACCGACGGTATCCGGCACCAGGGGAATGGTCTCGGCCAGCGGATGGCCGATATACGTCACCGGCACGCCGGCGTCCTTGTAGATCTGCTCTTCGAACGGGAAGATCACCAGCATGTGCGACACCGCGCGCTGGATCTTCTTGATGCGACCGCCGCGCCAGGCCCAGATTTGCGGGCCGACGAAGTGCAGGGTCGGAATCCCGCCCGCGCGCAACTGTTCTTCCAGGCCGAGGTTGAAACCCGGGTAGTCGGCGCCGATGAAGGCGGCGGGTCTCTCCGCCAGCAGCCGGTCGCGCAGGCGGTTCTGGATACCCTTGATTTCGCGGTAGCGCGGAATGATCTCGAACAGGCCGCGCACCGTCAGGGTCTCGATCGGCACGTCCGACACCAGGCCCTGCTCGATCATGCGCGGGCCGCCGATGCCGTGGAAGCGCGCGTTGGGAAGATGCGGACGCAGCCCGGCGAGCAGGCGTGCGGCGAGCATGTCGCCGGACACTTCGCCGGCGACCAGGGCCAGCGAGATGTCCGGGCCTGCAGGCTTATCGGACGATGCCACGGGTTATGGTGCCGAGGAAGTCGCGGATCGCCTTGACGTCGCCTGCGGCTTCAGGCGACGCGCCCTCTTCCTGCTCGAGCGCCGCCTTGGCTTCTTCCAGCGTCAGGCCGCTGCGGTACAGGTGCTTGTAGGCGGCGCGGATGCCGTCGATCTGGGCGCGGCTGAAACCGCGGCGCTTCAGGCCTTCGGTATTGACGCCGCGCGCGGCAGCCGGGTTCCCGGACACCATCACGAACGGCGGCACGTCCTGGGTCAGGCTGGTGTACATGCCGATGAAGGCATGCGCGCCGATCTTGCAGAACTGGTGCACGCCGGCGTAGCCGGACAGGATTGCGTGGTCGCCCACGTGCACGTGGCCCGCCAATTGCGCGTTGTTCGAGAAGATCGTGTGGCTGCCGACCTGGCAATCGTGCGCCAGGTGGACGTAGGCCGAGATCCAGTTGTCGTCGCCCAAACGGGTGACGCCTTCGTCCTGGGCCGTGCCGAGGTTGAAGGTGACGAACTCGCGGATGGTGTTGCCGTTGCCGATTTCCAGGCGCGTCGGCTCGCCCTGCCACTTCTTGTCCTGCGGCGCGGCGCCGATCGAACCGAACTGGAAGAACTTGTTGTCTTCGCCGATCGTCGTGTGGCCTTCGATGACCACGTGCGGGCCGACCACGGTGCGCGCGCCGATGCGCACGTGAGGGCCGATGATCGAGTACGGGCCGACCTCGACCGAGCTGTCGAGCTCGGCGTGCGGATCGACGATCGCGGTCGGGTGGATCTTGCTCATTACCCCTCCGCGCCCGTGTCTGCTGGTGCGGCGCCCTTCATGGTCGCCTCTGCGGCGCCGCGGATGGTGCACATCAGGTCGCCCTCGACGGCTACTTTACCGTCGACGCTGGCCGTGGCCTTGTATTTCCAGATGCCGCGCGCCTGGCGCAGGATCTCGACTTCCATCACCAGCTGGTCGCCCGGCTCGACCGGACGCTTGAAGCGCGCGTTGTCGATGCCGACGAAATACACCACCGAGTTCTCGTCGGGCTTCACGTTCATGGTCATGAACGACAGGATGGCGGCGGTCTGCGCCAGCGCCTCGATCATCAGCACGCCAGGCATCACCGGCTTGTGCGGGAAGTGGCCGTTAAAGAATTCTTCGTTGACGGTCACGTTCTTGATGGCGGTGATGCGCTTGCCCAGTTCGACATCCAGCACGCGGTCGACCAGCAGCAGCGGGTAGCGGTGCGGCAGGTATTCCTTGATGCCGTTGATGTCGAGGGTGATCTTCTTGGTATCAGTCGTCATTTTTCTGTTCTTGAGTCTGCTCAATGAGCGTCTTGATGGTTTTTTCCAGCGTGCGGATCTTCTCGCGCATGGAATTCAGATTGCGGACGATGGCCGCCGATTTTTCCCACTCGGCGTTTTTCGCCAGCGGATAGAAGCCGGTGTACTGGCCCGGCTCGAGCACCGAGCGCGACACCATCGAGCCCGAGGAGATGTGCACGTTGTCGGCAATCTCCAGGTGGCCCAGCACCATGGCGGCGCCGCCAAACGTGCAGCGGCTGCCGATCTTGGCGCTGCCGGCCACGCCGACGCAGCCGGCCATGGCCGTGTGCGCGCCGATGTGGCAGTTGTGGCCGATCTGGATCTGGTTGTCGAGCTTGACGCCGTCTTCGATGACGGTGTCAGCCAGCGCGCCGCGGTCGATCGAGGTGTTCGAGCCGATGTCGACGTCGTCGCCGATCACTACGCGCCCGGTCTGCGGGATCTTGATGTACACGCCTGCCTCGACCGCAAAGCCGAAGCCGTCGCCGCCGATCACCGCGCCCGAATGCACGATGCCGCGCGCGCCGATGATGCAGCCGCGCTGGAAGGTCACGTTCGGGTAGAAGCGCGTGCCCTCGCCCACGGTGGCGCCACGGCCGATGAAGCAGCCGTGCTCGATGATGGCGCCCGCCTTCACCACGGCACCCGCTTCGATCGTCACGTGCGGGCCGATGTGGGCCGTGGCGTCGATCTCGGCGCCGGCGTCGACGACGGCGCTCGGGTGGATGCCCGGCGTGACGGCGTCTTCTTCCAGCGCCACGAAGTACTGCGCGGTGCGCGCGAAATAGGCGTAGGGATTGGTGGTGACGATGCGGCTGCCGGCGTAGGTGGCGGCAACCGACGGGTCGTCCAGCGGCGACAGGATCAGCGCCGCGGCCGAGCTTTGCGCGGCCAGCGCGCGCAGCTTGCTGTTGCTGAGGAAGCTGATCTGGGTGGCGTCGGCGCTGTCGAGGGGAGCGATGGCGCTGACGACGAGGTCGGCGTTGCCGACGAGCTGGCCGCCGAAGCGCTCGACCAGGTCGCCCAGGCGCACGCCGCGGGGGATGTGTTCGCGTTGTTCCAAAACTTTACTTGTCCAGCTGTTTCAGGATTTTATCCGTGATATCGATGCGCGGGCTCGACCACGCCGCTTCCTGCAGTACGGCGTCGAGTTTTTCCTGCTCGGCGATCTGTTCGATCAGCTTGAAGGCCTTGGTGGCGATGGCGGCGCGCTCTTCGCTCTTGCGCTGCATCAGGTCTTCCTGGAACTCGCGGTTCATGCGCTGCACGTCTTTTTCCATGTCGAACAGTTCGCGCGCGCGGCGGGTGCGCTCGATGTCGCTCAGGCGCGGCGCGTCGGTGTCGAACTTCTCGCTCATCTGCTTGAACCTGGTCACCAGCTCTTCGTTCGTCTTCTGGCGCTTCGAGAATTCGGCCTGGATCTTGGCGTCGGCCGCCTTGGCCATCTTCGATTCCGTCATCAGGCGTTCGGTGAACACGAAGCCGATGCGGCTCGGCGCGTTCTGCGCCTGGGCCAGCGGAGCGGCGCACAGGCCTGCCAGCAGCAGGGTCCCGGGCAATGCTTTCAGATTTTTCAACATAATTCTCCGCGGTGAAAAGAAATGACGAAGGAAGGGACTCGGAAGCGCTGCCTCAGAAGCCCGTCCCCATCTGGAACTGGAAACCTTCGATCTGGTCGCCCTCTTTCTTGTTCAGGGGCTTGGCGAACGACAGGCGCAGCGGGCCGACCGGCGAGATCCACGACAGGCCGATACCGGCCGAGTAGCGCATCTCCTGCAGGCGGATCGGCGACTTCTCCTGGAATACCTGGCCGCCGTCGGTGAAGACGAACCAGCGCAGGCTGCGGTCCTTGCTGCTGCCCGGGAACGGGAACTGCAGCTCGGCGTTGCCGATCAGGCGCTTCGAGCCGCCGATGGCGTCGCCGTAGATCGGATCGACCACGCCCAGGGTCGAGCTTTCGTAGCCGCGCACCGAGCCGATGCCGCCGGCGTAGAAGTTCTTGAAGACCGGGTATTCCTTGCCGCCGATGCCCTTGCCGTAGTCGAACTCGCCGCGCACGGCCAGCGTCATCCACGAGGTCAGCGGACGGTACCACTGGTGTTCGTAGACGGCGCGGAAGTACTTCGAGTCGCCGATCACGTCGACCTCGAGGTTGGCGCGCTGGTAGCGGCCGTAGCTTGGGGTGATCGCGCTGTCGCGGCTGTCGCGGCCCCAGGCCACCGTCAGCGGGATGGCGATGCTTTCGCCGGTACCCACGCCCGAATACGGTCCCGAGTTCGGGCCGCCGTTCTGGCGCACGAACTGCTTGTAGATTTCCGGGCTGGTGGTGTCGGTGGTCAGCGTGGTGCGCTCGAGGCCGGCGCCGAAGTAGACGGTGTCGGTTTCCGAGAACGGCACGCCGAAGGTCATGTTGCCGCCGGTCTGGCGCACCGTGTACGAGCCAATGTTCGACAGCGGCGGACGGGTCGTGCGGTGGTAGACCTGGAACGCGCGCGACACGCCGTCGTCGGTGAAGTACGGATTGGTGTTCGATACGGCGAAGGTGCGGCTGTACTTCGAGGTGTTGATGTCGAAGCCGATGGTCTGGCCGCTGCCGGCGAAGTTCGCCTGCTGCACGCCCATCGTGAAGGTGAACTTCTCGGCCTGCGAGAACGAGCCGCCAATGGTGAAGTTGCCGGTCGGGCGTTCCTCGACCGTCATGTTGACGTCGACCTGGTCGGAGCTGCCCGGCGACTCCGGCGTCTCGATCTTCACTTCCTTGAAGTAGCCGAGGCGGTCGACGCGGTCGCGCGAGAGCTTGACGCGGTCGGCGTCGTACCACGAACTTTCGAACTGGCGGAACTCGCGGCGGATGACTTCGTCGCGGCTCACGGTATTGCCCGAAATATTGATGTGGCGGACGTAGGCGCGCTTGCCCGGATCGACGGTGAAGGTGAACGCGACTTCGCGCTTCTCGCGGTCGAGGACCGGGTCGGCATTCACGTTGGCGAAGGCGTAGCCGAAGCTGCCCAGGCGCGCGGCGATGCGCTTGCTCGATGCTTCCTGCTGCGCGCCGGAATAGGTCTTGCCCGCCTGGAGGATGATCAGGTCGCGCAGTTCTTCCTCGCGTCCGAAGGTCTCGCCTTCCAGCTTCACGCTCGAGACGGTGTACTTCTCGCCCTCGGTGATGTTGATGGTGAGGTAGATGTCCTTCTTGTCCGGGGTGATCGCCACCTGCGTCGATTCGACGTTCGCTTCGAGGTAGCCGCGGTCCAGGTAGTAGGACTTGATCGCTTCCAGGTCGCCGGTCAGCTTGGTCTTGGAGTACTGGTCGGCTTTTGAATACCAGGTCAGCCAGCCCGAGGTGGACAGCTGCAGGATCTCGCGGATCTGCTTGTCGGAGACGACCTTGTTGCCGACAATGTTGATCTGCTTGATGCGCGCGACCTCGCCTTCGTCGACGTTGAACATGACGTTCACGCGGTTACGCTCGATCGGGGTGACGGTGGTCGTGATCTTCACGCCGTACATGCCGTGCGAGAGGTACTGGCGCTTGAGTTCCTGTTCGGCGCGGTCGACCGCCGACTTGTCGTAGATCTTGGCTTCGCCCACGCCGATTTCGCGCAGGGCCTTGACCAGCATGTCCTTCTCGAACTCCTTGGCGCCGGTGAAGTCGACGGTGTTGATGGCAGGACGTTCCTCGACCAGCACCACCAGCACGCCCTTTTCTTCTTCCAGGCGGATGTCCTTGAAGAAGCCGGTCGCGTACAGGGCCTTGATGGCGGCGATGGATTTGTCGTTGTCGAAGGTCTCGCCCACGCGCACCGGCAGATACGTGAACACGGTGCCGGCTTCGGTACGCTGGATGCCTTCGATCCGGATGTCCTTGACGACGAACGGATTAACGGCGAACGCAGGGCCGGCGCACAGCGCCAGCACGGCCGCGCCGATCAGGCTGCGGCGAATGAACGGCAGGGCAAAACGATCTGGTTGTGAATTCATTGGCTAAATAACGGGTCAGTCATTGGACAACATACATATTCTTGTTTGCCGGCGCCGCGGGAAAATCAGAGCAATCGTCCCAGGTCATTGAAGACGGCGAGCGCCATCAGCATGAACAGCAGGCCTACCCCTGCGCGTTGAGCGAATGCCTGGATTCGCTCGGACAGGGGACGCCCGGTCAAAACTTCCAGCGAATAATACAGCAAATGGCCACCATCCAGCACTGGAATTGGTAACAGATTCATTACACCCAGGCTCACGCTGACCACCGCGATGAAGCCCAAAAACGTCGCAAGTCCCATGCGCGCTGTCTGTCCGGCGTAGTCGGCGATGGTCAATGGACCGGTGACATTTTTCAGCGAGGCTTGCCCCGTGACGATCCTGGCGATCATCTTGAAGGTCAGCGCCGTCATCTCCCAGGTGCGCTGCGCACCCTTGCCGATGGCCTCGAACGGGCCAGCCTGCACGGTAATGAAGTCGACCGCCGGCGCCAGCTGGACCTGGGCCACGCCCTGGCCTTTCGGGTCCTTCTCCGGTACCAGCGGCAGGCTCAGGAGATTGCCGTCGCGGCGCACTTCCAGCTGCAGGGTGCGGCCGGCGGCGGCGCGCACGGTGCGCACGAAATCGCCTGCGTCCAGCAGCGGCTTGCCGTCGGCCGTCACGATGACGTCGCCGCGGCGCAGGCCGGCGCGTTCGCCCGGACCGCCCGCCACGGCCTGCTCCACGACCGGCATGCCGATCCAGACGTTCATGCCGAGCGCGCCCATCAGGTCGCCGTCGGGTTCGCCTTCGGGATCGACGGCGCCGAAGGCGCTGGCCGGAATGCTGGCGCGGTAGCTGCTGCCGCTTGCGCCTTTCACGTCGAAGTGGGCATCCTGCCTGTCGATGGCAAGATGGGTGACGGCCCAGCGCAATTCCGAGAACGACTGCACCGGCTCGCCGTTGACGGCGGCGATGCTGTCGCCGCCGCGCAGGCCGGCGGCGTAGGCCGGCGTGTTCGTTTCCATCGCCGCCAGTTTGGCGCTGGGTTCCTGGGCGCCGTGCATGAACAGCAAACCGAACAGCACAATGGCCAGCAAGAAGTTGGCAATCGGACCGGCCGCGACGATGGCGATGCGCTTCCACACATTCTGGCGCGTGAATTCGCGCGCCAGGTCGGCTTCGTCCTTCGGTGCGGTGGCCGGGTCGCGCGCGTCGAGCATCTGCACGTAGCCGCCCAAAGGCAGCGCGGAAATGGCCCATTCGGTATTGTCGCGGCCGAAGCGGCGCGACCACACAACCTTGCCCATGCCCACCGAAAAGCGCAGGACCTTCACGCCGCACAGGCGCGCAACGAGATAGTGGCCGAGTTCGTGGAAGACGATCAGCGGCCCCAGCGCGAGGACGAAGCCCGCGACTGCATACAGGAAGTTCATGGTATCAAGTCCGGTTCGGGTTGCCTGCCAGCGCGGCGACGATCTGCCCTGCCGCAGCGCGGGCATGCTCATCCTGCGCCATCACGGCTGCGATGTCATGCGCTGCGCCATGCGTGTTCTCGTCCATCACGCGGCGCACCACGCGGTCGATGTCGCGGAAACCGATGCGGCGTTCGAGGAAGGCCTCGACCGCCACTTCGTTGGCCGCGTTCAGCAGCGCCGGCGCGGTGCCGCCTGCACGCAGGGCGTCGAAGGCCAGCGCCAGGCAAGGGAAGCGGACGAAGTCGGGCGGGTAGAACTGCAGCGCCGCCATCGTGGTCAAATCGAGCTGGGCCACGCCGGAATCGATACGCTCCGGGTAGGCCAGCGCGTGCGCGATCGGGGTGCGCATGTCGGGGTTGCCGAGCTGGGCCAGCACCGAGCCGTCGACGTAGCTCACCATCGAGTGGATCACGCTTTGCGGGTGGATCACCACCTCGATCCGATCGGCCGGTGCGCCAAACAGCCAGTGGGCCTCGATCACTTCCAGGCCCTTGTTCATCATGGTGGCGGAGTCGACCGAGATCTTGCGGCCCATAGCCCAGTTCGGATGCTTGCAGGCTTCTTCCGGCGTGACGTTTTCCAGGGTCTCGACGGCGCGGTTCAGGAAGGGGCCGCCCGAAGCGGTCAACAGGATCTTGGCCACGCCGGAGGCGTCGGGCTGGCGCGCGTAATTGCTTGGGAGCGACTGGAAGATCGCGTTGTGCTCGCTGTCGATGGGCAGCAAGGTCGCCTTGTGCTCGCGCACGGCGTCCATGAACAGCTGGCCCGACATGACCAGGGCTTCCTTGTTCGCCAGCAGCACCTTCTTGCCGGCGCGGGCCGCGGCCAGGGTCGGCGCCAGGCCGGCGGCGCCGACAATCGCCGCCATCACGGTATCGGTGCCGGCGCCCGATGCGATCTCGCACAGGGCGGCTTCGCCATACGCCACGTCGATTGGCAAGCCCTCCAGCAGGCGCGACAATTGCGCCGCGGCTTCAGGGCTGCCGACCACGGCGCGCTGCGGCTTGAACTGGCGGCACTGGGCAGCCAGTTCCTCGACGCGGCTGTGCGCGCTCAGCGCGTAGACCTGGTAGTGCTCGGGATGACGCGCGAGCACGTCGAGGGTCGAGACGCCGATGGAACCGGTGGCGCCCAGGATGGTGATGCGTTGCATGTGAAGCTCCTTACAGCCCGTGTATTACAGCTCGGGTATTACAGCCAGATGCCGATCAGTGCCGCCAGGGGCAGTACGGGAACCAGGGCGTCGATCCGGTCCAGCACGCCGCCATGGCCGGGCAGCAGGTTGCTGCTGTCCTTCATGCCGGCACGGCGCTTGAGCTGGGATTCGAAGAGGTCGCCGACGACACTGGCGGCGGCGACCAGGACCAGGATGGCCCAGGTGGCGGCCCAGCCCAGGCTGGCCTGCACGCGCACCGGGAAGGTATTGGCCAGGCTGTCGCCGGCGAAGACGATGACCAGGGTGGCGATGACCAGCACGGCGATGCCGCCGCCGATCGCGCCTTCCCAGGACTTGCCGGGCGAGATGGATGGCGCCAGCTTGCGCTTGCCGAAGGCCTTGCCCGAGAAGTAGGCGAAGATGTCGGCGGCCCAGACGATGGCCAGCACCGACAGCAGGTACAGCGGAGAGTAGGCGTACAGCGCCACGATGGCGGCGAAGCAGCCGACCAGCGACACGGCATACACCACGCTGAGCAGGGTGTTGGCGGTGGAATCGAGCGCCGGCAGTCCGACCTTCAAGGAGGGCGCAAAGCGCAGCGCCCACAGCAGCAGCGAGATCGCGTACCAGAACACCGGGTTCGGGTGGCCCGGGCCAAAGAAGGCCCAGACGAAGGCTGCGGTCCAGAAGGCGGCCACGATCGGCGCCTTGGTCGACTGCGGGTTGAACAGGCGGAAGCATTCCCAGATCGCGGCGCCGAAGAACACGGTCGCCACCACTGCGAAGGCTGTGTAGTTATTGGAATACAGGACCGGCAGCAGGACTGCCAGCAGCACGAGCGCGGTGATGATCCGGGTTTTCAGCATCAGTTTTTGTTCGCCACTTGTTCGCCGGTCCGGCCGAAGCGCCGTTCGCGGTGTTGGTAAGACGCGATCGCCGCGTCCAGGGACTCGGCCGAGAAGTCAGGCCAGTAGGTATCGGTAAAGTACAGCTCGGAATACGCCAGCTGCCACAGCAGGAAATTGCTGATGCGCTCTTCGCCGCCGGTGCGGATGAACAGGTCCGGCTCCGGCGCATACGCCATCGCCAGGTGCGGCGCCAGCAACTCTTCGGTGTACTCGCTCAGGCCGGGGTTGGCGGCAACCATCTTGCTGGTGGCCTGCATGATGTCCCAGCGGCCGCCGTAGTTGGCGCACACCGAGACCGTCAGGCGCGTGTTGCCGGCGGTCTTGCGCTCGGCATTCGCGATCATGTCCTGCAATTTCGGGTCGAAGCGCGACAGATCGCCCACGACCTTCAGGCGGATGTCGTTGGCGTGCATCTTCGCCACTTCGCGCTCGAGGGCGGTGACGAAGAGGCGCATCAGCAGCGACACTTCCTCGGCCGGCCGGCGCCAGTTTTCCGACGAAAACGCAAACAGCGTCAGGTACTCGACGCCGCGCAGCGCGCAGGCCTCGACCACGCCGCGCACGGCCTCGACGCCCTTCACGTGGCCGGCCACGCGCGGCAGCAGGCGCTTGGTCGCCCAGCGGCCATTGCCGTCCATGATGATCGCGACGTGGCGCGGCACAGCCGGCACATCGGGGACTGCAGTCGTCGAACTCTTGAAAATCATAAATCCTTTGCCATCACGGCAATACACAGAGGAATAAAACAAACGGACCCCGCGCAACGCGGCAAGCGCGCAAGCACGGGGCCGGGGACGCCATTTGCGCCCTCTCCTGCGTCAGACGGTCAGGACTTCCTTTTCCTTTTCGGTGACCAGCTTGTCGATGTCGGCCACGAACTTGTCGGTCAGTTTCTGGATCTCGTCGGACGAACGGCGCTCGTCGTCTTCCGAGGCGGTCTTGTCCTTGACCATTTTCTTCAGCTGCTCGTTGGCGTCGCGGCGGATGTTACGCACGGCGATCTTTGCATCTTCGGCTTCCGACTTGCACAGCTTGACCATTTCCTTGCGGCGTTCCTCGGTCAGCGCCGGGGTCGGCACACGGACCATGTCGCCCATCGTCGACGGGTTCAGGCCGAGGTCGGCATCACGGATCGCCTTCTCGATGGTGCTCAGCATCTTCTTTTCGTACGGCTGGACGGCGATGGTGCGCGCATCGGCCAGGGTCAGGTTGGCCACGCCGGACAGCGGCGTTGGCGAACCGTAGTAGTCGACCATCACGTGGTCGAGGATGCCGGTGTGGGCACGGCCGGTACGCACTTTGGCGAGGTCGGCGCGCAGGGTTTCAATCGACTTCGTCATGCGCTCTTGCGCATTCTTTTTGACGTCAGCTAGGGACATGCTGCTCTCCTGTTATTCAATATTTCAGAGTTAAATCAAACGTGTACCAGTGTACCTTCGTCTTCGCCCATGATCACGCGCATGAGCGCGCCGGGCTTGACGATGGAGAACACCTTGATCGGCAGCTTCTGGTCGCGGCACAGGGCAAACGCGGTCGCGTCCATCACCTGCAAATGCTTGGCGATCGCTTCGTCGAAGGTGATCGACTCGTAGCGCGTCGCGTGCGGATCCTTCTTAGGATCGGCAGTATATACGCCATCGACCTTGGTTGCCTTCAAAACAATCTGGGCCGAGATTTCCGAGCCGCGCAGGGCGGCCGCGGTGTCGGTGGTGAAGAAGGGGTTGCCGGTGCCGGCGGCGAAGACGACGACCTTGCCTTCTTCGAGATACTGCAGCGCCTTCGGGCGCACGTAGGGCTCGACCACCTGCTCGATGCCGATCGCCGACATCACGCGTGCGGTGATGCCGACATGGCGCATGGCGTCGGCCAGGGCCAGGGCGTTCATGACGGTGGCCAGCATGCCCATGTAGTCGGCGGTGGCGCGGTCCATGCCCTGGGCGCCGGGCGCGACGCCGCGGAAGATGTTGCCGCCGCCGATCACGACCGCCAGCTCGACACCCAATTTGGCCACTTCCGCCACATCGGCCACCATGCGATCGATGGTGACGCGGTTGATGCCGAAGGGGTCGTCACCCATCAGCGCTTCGCCAGACAGCTTGAGGAGGACTCGTTGGTAGGCTGGTTTTGTCATGATGAGGCGCTCTCCTGTAGTGTTCGGTTCAAATTCGGTTCCGGCCGCAGGCGCATGGCTTGCGGCTTCATCTGCAAATGTACAGATGGCGGTGAAACTGGCGCGCACGCTCTTGGGCAACGGCAGCGTCACGTCTTTGTAGTCGTAGGGTGGACATCTGTGTCCACCCTACCCCGTCGATAAAACCGACGGGTTAAAAAAACGGGCCTTGCGGCCCGCTTTTCTATTACTGCTTGTTGGCAGCCATCTGGGCCGCGACTTCTGCTGCGAAGTCGTCAACCTTTTTCTCGATGCCTTCGCCGACGACGTACATGGTGAAGCCCTTGACGGTCGTGTTGGCGGCCTTCAGCATCTGCTCGATCGACTGCTTGTCGTTCTTCACGAATGCCTGGTTCAGCAGCGACACTTCTTTCAGGTACTTCTGGACCGAACCTTCGAGGCGCTTGGCCAGGATTTCCGGCGACTGGGCTGGCTTGCCAGCAGCAGCAGCGGCGTCCGCGTCTTCTTGTGCTTTCAGTTGAGCAACCGAACGCTCTTTTTCGATCATTTCAGCAGGCACTTGCTCAGCCGACAGAGCGACTGGCTTCATCGCGGCGATGTGCATTGCGACGTCCTTGCCGACCTGCTCGTCCGCGCCTTCGTATTCGACCATGACGCCGATACGGGTGCCGTGCAGGTAGGAAGCCAGCTTGCCGGTGGTTTCGAAACGCTGGAAGCGGCGCACGGTCATGTTCTCGCCGATCTTGCCGATCAGTGCCGAACGCAGTGCGTCGAAGGTCTGGCCGCCGGCGTCCAGCTCGGACAGGGCAGCGACGTCGGCCGGGTTGTTTTCGGCGATCAGCTTGGCTGCCAGGTTGGCCATGGCCAGGAAGTCGTCGTTCTTGGCGACGAAGTCGGTTTCGCTGTTGATTTCCACCAGCGCGCCGATGTTGCCGGCGATGTAGGTGGCGACGACGCCTTCGGCGGTGATGCGTGCCGATGCTTTCGATGCCTTGCCGCCCAGCTTGACGCGCAGGATCTCTTCAGCACGGCCCATGTCGCCTTCGGCTTCGGTCAGTGCTTTTTTGCATTCCATCATCGGTGCGTCGGTTTTCGCGCGCAGTTCGCCGACCATCGCTGCAGTAATCGCTGCCATGTGTATTCTCCTAAATAGTGAGTCGCAGAGTGAAAACGCCAAACGGCGCTTCCACGACGTTATTGCTGAATTCTTTTGCTTGAAAAAAGGGGTGCTCAGAACACCGGCACCCCTTTGAGAGCGTGTATACAACGCTCGGCGCTCGGGGCAGGCGCTAGGCCTGCCTGAGCTTATGCCTGCTCGGAGACTTCGACGAAGTCGTCGCCGCCGGCCTTGACCATTTCAACGACTTCGTTGGTGGCATTGGCACGGCCTTCCAGGATCGCATCGGCAACGCCGCGTGCGTACAGGGTGATGGCTTTCGACGAGTCGTCGTTACCAGGGATCACGTGGGTGACGCCTTCTGGCGAGTGGTTGGTATCGACCACGCCGATGACCGGGATGCCCAGCTTGCCGGCTTCGGTGATGGCGCCCTTGTGGTAGCCGACGTCGACGACGAAGATCGCGTCAGGCACGCCGCCCAGGTCCTTGATGCCGCCGATCGACTTCTGCAGCTTTTCCATTTCGCGCGAGAACATCAGCGCTTCTTTCTTCGACATCTTCTCGACCGAACCGTCTTCGATCTGGGCTTCCATGTCTTTCAGGCGCTTGATCGAGGTCTTGATGGTCTTGAAGTTGGTCAGCATGCCGCCCAGCCAGCGCTGGTCGACGTAAGGCACGCCGGCGCGCTGTGCTTCAGCGGCGATGATATCGCGTGCCTGGCGCTTGGTGCCGACCATCAGGATGGTGCCGCGGTTGGCCGAGATCTGCTTGATGGTTTTCATCGCATCCTGGTACATCGCCATGGTTTTTTCCAGGTTGATGATGTGGATCTTGTTGCGATGACCGAAGATGAACGGTGCCATCTTTGGGTTCCAGAAACGGGTCTGGTGGCCGAAGTGAATACCGGCTTCCAGCATTTCGCGCATAGTAACGGACATGTAATTCTCCAGGGTTAAATTCTTGAATAACGACCAGTCACCTCGAGGGCACCCTTGGCGGTCGCATTCGCGATTTGAATAAATAAAATAGACTACTTTGACAACATTGCCCGATCAGGATCGGAGCAACCCGAGATTCTAGCGGGATTTGAGTTGTATATCAAGCTTTGTCATGATCTGGACGCTGCACAGCACTGCTTCGGGAAGCGGCGGCGCGGCCAACGCAGGATTGGCACGTGCGTACCGCGTGGGCACGGAGTGCCCACCCTACGATTGACTCCTCGGCAGGGGCATACGTCATCACTTATAATGTGGAGGATATTGCAGCGAGTGAAATCTTTACTCGGCTGTTACGCGCTGTTACGAATATTGACTGTTTTGTCCGAAGCCCCTATGTCCATCTCCATCAAGACCCCCGACGAAATCGCCGGCATGCGCATTGCCGGTCGCCTTGGCGCCGAAGTGCTCGACTACATCACGCCCTTCGTCAAGCCCGGCGTGACCACCGCCGAACTCGACCGCCTGTGCCACGAATACATGGTCAACGTGCAAGGCACGACCCCTGCCCCGCTGAACTATCAGCCGCCGGGTTACCCGCCTTACCCGAAATCGGTCTGCACCTCGCTCAACGACGTGATCTGCCACGGCATCCCGAACGACAAGCCGCTGAAGGATGGCGACGTGATGAACATCGACGTCACCGTGATCACGAAAGACGGCTTCCACGGCGACAACAGTCGCATGTTCTTCATCGGCAAACCGTCGATCATGGCCAAGCGCCTGGCCGAGATCACCTACGAATGCATGTGGCTCGGTATCAGCAAGGTGAAACCGGGCGCGCACCTGGGCGACATCGGCCACGTGATCCAGCAGCACGCCGAAAAGCACGGCTACAGCGTGGTGCGCGAGTTCTGCGGCCACGGCATCGGCCGCGTCTTCCACGAAGAGCCGCAGGTGCTGCACTACGGTAAACCCGGCACGCTGGAAAAGCTGGAGCCGGGCATGATCTTCACCATCGAGCCGATGATCAACGCGGGAAAACGCGAGATCAAGGCCCTGCCCGACGGCTGGACCATCAAGACCAAGGACCGCAGCCTCTCGGCCCAGTGGGAACACATGATCCTGGTCACCGAAACCGGCTATGAAGTCCTGACCCAGTCCGCCGGCACCCCGCCGCCGCCAGCCATCGTGCTGCCGCACGAATCGGTTCCCGCCTAAGGATTGCCCATGCCAGCCGCGCAGCGCGACGAGACGCAACCCGGGACCGCGCATCCCGAGACCGCGCATCCCGAAATTGGAATCGCACTCCGGCAGAAGCTGAAAGCCGAACGCCAGGCGCTGTTCGACCGCTTCCGCCGCGACGACCGTCCCGAAAAGCTGCTGCGCAGCCTGCGACGCTGCGTCGACGGCATCCTCGGCGAAGCCTGGCGCGCGGCGCGCCTGCCCGCCAACACGGCCCTGGTGGCGGTCGGCGGCTACGGCCGCGGCGAACTGTTTCCGTATTCGGACGTCGACGTCCTGGTCCTGCTCGGCGCGGCACCCGACGCCATCACGCAAGCCAAGCTGGAAAGCCTGGTGCAGCTGCTTTGGGACCTGGGCCTGGAGATCGGCCACAGCATCCGTACCGTGGACGAATGCCTGCTCGAATCGGCGGCCGACATCACCGTGCAAACCAGCCTGCTCGAAGCGCGCCTGGTCACCGGCGACACGGCCCTCTTCGCCCAGCTGCAAACGCGCTACCGCGCAGCGCTCGACCCGCAGGCCTTTTTCCAGGCCAAGACCGCCGAGATGCGCCTGCGCCACGCCAAGTACGAGTACACCGCGTTTGCGCTGGAGCCGAACTGCAAGGAAAGCCCGGGCGCGCTGCGCGATCTGCAGGTGATCCTGTGGGTGGCGAAAGCGGCGGGACTGGCGAATTCCTGGGGCCAGCTGGCCACGCGCGGCCTGATCACGCGCGTCGAGGCGCGCCAGCTGATGGAAAAGGAACGCGCATTCAAGGACATCCGCGTGCGCCTGCACCTGCAGACCAAGCGGCGCGAAGACCGCCTGCTGTTCGACGTGCAGACCGCGATTGCCGAATCGTTCGGGCTCGCATCCGACCCGCCGGGACCGGGCGCGCGGCGCGCATCCGAATACCTGATGCAGCGCTACTACTGGGCCGCGAAGACCGTCACCCAGCTGAACACCATCCTGCTGCAGAACATCGAGGCGAGGCTGTTCCCGCAGCCCTCGGTGCCGCGGCCGCTCAGTTCCTCGTGCGGCGGCTGCTTCAACGAGGTCAACGGCTTCATCGACATCGTGCGCGACGATACCTTCGAGACCACGCCGTCGGCGGTGCTGGAGATTTTCGTCGCCATGACGGAACGCCCGGACATCAAGGGCATGACGGCGCGCACCACGCGCGCGCTCTGGCATGCGCGCAACCTGATCGACGACGACTTCCGCGCCGACCCGGCCAACAAGGCGCGCTTCCTGCGCATCCTGAAGGCGCCGGTCGGCCTGGTGCACGCACTGCGGCGCATGAACGAATTCGGTGTGCTGGGACGCTACCTGCCCAACTTCCGCAACATCGTCGGGCAGATGCAGCACGACCTCTTCCACGTGTATACCGTCGACCAGCACATCATGATGGTGGTGCGTAACCTGCGCCGCTTCACCATGAGCGAGCATGCCCACGAATACCCGTTCTGCAGCGCCCTGATCGCCAACTTTCGCGACCGCTGGCTGCTGTACGTGGCGGCCCTGTTCCACGACATCGCCAAGGGCCGCGGCGGCGACCACTCCGAGCTCGGGAAGACCGACGCCTTCGCGTTCTGCCGCGAGCATGGCCTCTCCGAAGAGGATACGGAGCTGGTGGTGTTCCTGGTCGAGCAGCACCTGACCATGTCGCAGGTGGCGCAGAAGCAGGATTTGTCTGACCCGGACGTGATTGCCGCCTTTGCCGGCGTGGTGAAGGACGAGCGCCACCTGACCGCCCTCTACCTGCTGACCGTGGCCGACATCCGCGGCACCAGCCCCAAGGTATGGAATGCCTGGAAGGCCAAGCTGCTGGAGGATTTGTACCGGATTACCTTGCGCGTGCTGGGGGGCGAACCGCATTCGGCCGACCGCGAGCTGCGCATGCGCCAGCAGGAAGCGCTGGCCACGCTGCGTTTGTTCGGTCTGCCGGCGAATGCCCACGAAGCGCTGTGGGACCAGCTCGACGTGGTCTACTTCCTGCGCCACGACGCCTCCGACATCGCCTGGCAGACGCGCTGCCTGCACGACAAGCTGGGCAGCGGGCGGCCGGTGGTCAAGGCGCGCCTGGCGCCGATCGGCGAAGGCCTGCAGGTGACGGTGTATGTGAAGGACCAGCCGGACCTGTTCGCGCGCATCTGCAGCTACTTCGACCGCAAGAACTTCAGCATCCTCGACGCCAAGATCCACACCACGCGCGACGGCTATGCGCTCGACACCTTCCTGGTCACCGACGCTACCTTCGCCAAGCACTACCGCGACATCATCAGCCTGATCGAGCACGAACTGTGCGAGGTGCTGGCATCAACGGCGCCGCTGGGCGCGCCGACGCGCTCCCGCCTGTCGCGCCTGTCGCGCCACTTCCCGATCACGCCGACCGTGGACATGCGTCCCGACGAGCGCGGCCAGAACTACCTGCTGTCGATCGCGGCCCATGACCGCACCGGCCTGCTGTACGCGATTGCGAATGTGCTGACGCGCTACCGCATCAACCTCCACACGGCCAAGATCATGACCCTGGGCGAACGCGTCGAGGACGTGTTCCTGATCGACGGCCCGAACCTGAACAACCCGCGCGTGCAGGTCCAGCTCGAAACCGAGCTGCTGGACGCGCTGTCCAATTAATTCTTTTTTGTTTGCAGCCCTATGACCGAACCGCTCCGCCTTTCCAAACGTATGTCCGAACTCGGCCTGTGCTCGCGCCGCGAAGCCGATGAATGGATCGCCCGCGGCTGGGTGCGGGTCGACGGCAAGGTGATCTCCGAACTGGGCAGCAAGGTGCTGCCTTCGCAACGCATCACCGTTGAGCGCCAGGCCGCGGCCGAGCAATCGAAGCGCGTTACGGTCCTGATCAACAAGCCGATGGGCTACGTCAGCGGCCAGGCCGAGGATGGCTACACGCCGGCCGTGGCCCTGATCAAGGCCGAGAACCGCTGGGCCGACGATCCGGCCCCGGAAAACTTCCACCCCACCCAGCTGCGCTCGCTGGTGCCGGCCGGGCGCCTCGACATCGACTCGGTCGGCCTGCTGGTGCTGACCCAGGACGGCCGCATCGCCAAGCAGCTGATCGGCGAGACCACCAGCGTCGACAAGGAATACCTGGTGCGGGTGCAGTACACCAAGCCGGGCAAGCTGCCCGACAGCGACCTGAAAAAGCTGAACCACGGCCTGTGGATGGACGGTAAACCGCTGCTGCCGGCCAAGGTGCGCTGGCAGAACGAGGACCAGCTCAGCTTCACCCTAAAGGAAGGCAAGAAGCGCCAGATCCGCCGCATGTGCGACATGGTGGGGCTGAAGGTGATCGGCCTGAAGCGGGTGCGCATCGGGCGCGTCAAGTTGGGCGATTTGCCGGTGGGGCAGTGGCGCTACCTGGGGGCGGACGAGGCGTTCTGAGCCTCCGTGATCAGGTAGGGTGGGTTCTCGAACCCACCATTCGCATTTGTGCTTACCACGTGCACGGTGGGCTCAAGAACCCACCCTACGCTATTGCAAAAACGATCATAAACATTGTCTTGTGGAATTGTGTTATATTTGCCGGCTGGCGTAATGACATCGCCGTCCGAC
This sequence comes from Massilia brevitalea, assembly GCF_030711405.1. Classification (GTDB taxonomy): domain Bacteria; phylum Pseudomonadota; class Gammaproteobacteria; order Burkholderiales; family Burkholderiaceae_D; genus Telluria; species Telluria brevitalea. The sequence goes on along the minus strand of NZ_JAULSI010000004.1, from coordinate 34,495 downwards.
TCCACAGCTCCCCTCGACTTCCATGCGTACCCCTTTCCGGGCAGGCTTCGCGCTGCTCCTTTGTTCGTCGCTCGCCGTGCACGCGAATGCCGCCCCAGCGAAACCTGGCGCCGCACCGCCGGTCTACAACTTCTCGCCGGTGAACCAGTACAACCTGCAGGTCTCGGCCAGCTTCTGGAACCCCATCGTGCGCTACGTTTCGACGAAAAGCGGCGTGCGCCTGAACCTGAAACTGGGCCGCACCTCGGCCGACACCACCAGCTATGTGCTGGCGAAAGAGGTCGACTTCGCCTTCACCAACCACCTGTTCAGCCCCGAGCGCGCCAAGATGGGCTGGACCGTGTTCGGGCGCCGCAACGCCGAGCCGGTGCGCGCCCAGATCGTGGTGCCGGCCGATTCGCCGATCCGCCGCCTGTCGCAGCTGGCCAACAGCACCGTCGTGTTCCCCGGCCCGGAAGCGCTGATCGCCTACAAGGTGAGCTATGCCCAGCTGCTGCGCCAGGGGGTGCCGGTGACGGTCGCCTTTGGCGGCAACATGGACGCCGCCTTTACCCAGATGTTCAGCGGCCGCGCGCGCGCCGCCGGCGCCAACTCGCAGCTGGTGGCCAACTACGCCGGGCGCGAGGACAAGCACTTCCGCGTGCTGTGGAGCTCGGCCCCGTTCAACGACCTGGCCCTGATGGCCTCGCCGCGCGTGCCGGCGGCCCAGGTGCGCGCGGTCGCCGCCGCCTTCCTCAACATGCACCGCGATCCGGAAGGCCGGCGCATCCTCGACAACGCCGCGGAACTGATCCACGCGCCGGAGCCGCTGTCGTTCGTTGCCGCCAGCGACGCCGACTACGCCGCCTACCGCAGCTTCTACCAGGCCGCCCCGGCCGAACTGCGCTAGGGCCATGCCTTCCACCCCGCCTGCGATCTTCGCCCGCCTGCACGGGTTCCTGCTGCCGCGCTCCCTGGTCGGCCGCGTGTTCACGCTGTTCGCACTGAGCATGCTGCTGTTCGTGACGGCCGGCCTGGGCATGTTCTACCGCCACCAGTTCCTGCAGCACGTGGAGGAAACCCAGGATGCAGCGTCCACGCTGGTGGAGGTGGCCTCGCAGGCGGTCGAGGACAGCGCCGTGATCGGCGACTACGACACCGTCAAGCGCACCCTGTCGACGATGATCGTACAGTCGCCCTTCCACAGCGCCACCTTCATCGACCTCGACGGCGGCGTGATCCGCGTCGAGGCGCCCGACGACCTCTACCAGGCGCCGGCCCCGGACTGGATGACCCAGCGCGTCGCCGGCGCGCTGTTCGATGTCAACCGCGTGGTCACGGTCGGCGGCAAGGACTACGGCGTGCTGCGCCTGTCGTTCAACGAACGCAAGCTCGCCGCCCAGCTCTGGTCGCTGCTGCTGCAGTCGGCCGGGCTGGCGGCGATCGCCCTGTTCGTCAGCCTGGTGCTGGCGCGCACTCTGCTGGCGCGCTGGCTGGAAAACCTGGGACGCCTGCGCTTCTACGGCGACGAAGGCGCGGCCAGCGCCGGCCTCGCCGAAGCCCTGGACGACGACGCGCCGCTCGAGATCCGCGAAGCGATCCAGGCCGTCAACCGCAGCGCCGCCAGCATGCGCGACCAGTACGGCCAGCGCATCGCCGCGCTGATGAGTTCCCTGGTCCAGCACAAGAGCGCGCTCGACCAGGCGGCCATCGTCTGCGAAGTCGACCGCGAGGGCCGCATCACCGGCGTCAACGAGCAGTTCGTGCGCCATGCCGGCTATACGCGCGAGGAACTGATCGGCGCCGAGCTGGCGCGCGTCGGCGCCCCGCTGGCCGGCAGCGGCCGCGCCTGGGCGCCCTCCGACAGTGTCTGGAACGGCGAAGTCGAGGTGTCCTCGCGCGACGGCGAGCGCCAGTGGCGCCGCACCGTGGTGCCGATCTTCGACGGCGCCGGCCTGGTGGAAAAATACATCTGCATCGACTTCGACATCACCGAGCGCAAGGAATTCGAGAACGCCATCATCCAGAACGCCAAGCGCCAGGGCCTGCTCGCACGCCTCGGGCGCAAGGCGCTCGAAGCCGGCCCGCTGCAGGAACTGTTCGCCATGGCCACCCAGGTTGCCTGCGAAGGCCTGCAGGTGCGCCACGCCGCGGTGTTCGGCTTCGACCCTGATCGCGGCAGCGCCGCGCTGCAGGCCGGCCACGGCTTCCCGCCGCACGCCGCGGGCGCCGCCTTCCCCCACGTTCCAGGTCCCGATTCCTCGGACTACCTGGCGCGCTGGAGCCATGGCCTGCTCGGCGCAACGGATGCCGGCAGCAGCATCGAGGTCTTCATCGTCTGCCACGACCGCCTGTACGGCGCGCTCGGCGTCTACGCGCCGGTCGAGCGCACCTTCCAGGAAGACGAGGACGGCTTCCTGAACGGCCTGGCCAACATCCTCGCCACCGCCATCGAGCGCGAGGACGCGAAGAGCCGCCTGACCTACCTGGCCCAGTACGACGCCCTCACCGGCCTGCCGAACCGGCACCGCCTGTCGGTCTGCCTGGAAGAAGCCATCGCCGGCTCGGCGCGCGGTGCGCACTGCGCCGGCGTGATGTTCATCGACCTCGACCGCTTCAAGAGCGTCAACGACATGATGGGCCACAGCGTCGGCGACGAGCTGCTGGCCCAGGCCAGCCGACGCCTGCAGGACTGCGTGCGTCCCGGCGACGTGGTGGCGCGCCTGGGCGGCGACGAGTTCGCGGTGGTGCTACCGCACCTGGCCAGCGCGCGCGAGGCCGAAGCCATCGCGCGCTGCATCGTCGACGGCCTGGCGCGCCCCTTCCTGCTGCAGGGCCAGCAGATCTTCGTGTCGGCCAGCGTCGGCGTCGCCGGCTACCCGCACGACGGGCTGGACGCCGCCACCCTGCTGAAAAGCGCCGACACGGCGATGTACAGCGCCAAGAACAGCGGCCGCAACAACTTCCGCTTCTTCGAAGCCGAGATGCACGCGACCGCGGCGCGGCGCCTGCAGACCGAGACCGACCTGCACCTGGCGATCGAGCGCGGCGAATTCGAGCTGCACTACCAGCCCAAGCTGCGCCTGGGCAGCGGCGCGGTGAGCGGCTTCGAGGCCCTGCTGCGCTGGCGCCATCCCGAGCGCGGCCTGGTCTCGCCGCTGGACTTCATCGCCATCCTCGAAGATACCGGCCTGATCCTGCCGGTGGGCGAATGGGTGATCGCCGAGGTCTGCCGCCAGCTCGGCGCCTGGAGCGAGACGCTGGAGAACGTGCCGCCGGTGGCGATCAATCTGTCGGCGCGCCAGCTGGCGCATGCCGGGCTGTCCGAGACGGTGCGCGCCATCGTGGCGGCGGCGGGGATCGATCCGCGCCTGCTGGAATTCGAACTGACCGAGTCGATGCTGATGGCCGACCCGGAAGCGGCGGTAGCGATCCTGTCGAACCTGAAGGCGCAGGGCATGCGGCTGTCGGTGGACGATTTCGGGACCGGGTATTCGAGCCTGGCCTACCTGAAGCGCTTTCCCCTCGACGCGTTGAAAATCGACCGCACCTTCGTGCGCGATTTGCCGACCGACGGCGGCGACGCGGCCATTACCAAGGCAGTGATCAGCCTGGCGCACAGCCTGAATTTGAAGGTGGTGGCGGAAGGCGTCGAGACCATCGGGCACGTGCGGGCGCTGGAGGCCTACCAGTGCGACGAGATCCAGGGGTATTACATCAGCAGGCCGCTGCCGCCAGCGGCAGCGGCGGCCTTGTTGGCGGAGCGGGCGGTGATCGCGGCGTGATGCAGTTGGCGTCCAGTCCATTCGCAGGGTTTGCCGTTATTCGTCCGGTGAGACCGCGTGGGCACAGGTGCCCACCCTACGAAAACATCGCCAGCTCGGGGTTTGGCGCCGAGGCGCACTGCGCCGAACCACCGGCGTAATTCGTAGGGTGGGCACCCCGTGCCCACGCGGATCATGCACACCAATACAAGCACAGGCAACAGCCCCACTACCCGCCGCATGTACCCTGTAAGCACACCTGCCACCATTGCAACTTCCCATTCCCTGGCGTAGCATGCAACGCTTGCCTCTGGTCACGAGCCAGCGGTGAACGTCCATCCAAGAAGGGAATTAAATTGAAAACGGAAATCCTCCCGTACAGCCAGACCCGCTCGTTCATGACGGTTGCCCTGATCGAACTCTGGGAACGCTTCGGCTACTACGGCATGCAGGCGCTGATCGTGTACTTCATGGTGCAGCGCATCGGCTTCGAAGACAGCCGCGCCAACCTGGTCTGGGGCGCCGCCGCCGCCCTGATCTACGTCGCTCCCGCCATCGGCGGCTGGATCGGCGACAAGGTGCTCGGCACCCGCCGCTGCATGGTCCTCGGCGGCATCATCCTGACCCTGGGCTACGCCCTGATGGCGGTCCCGACCGAAAACACCTGGTTCCTGTTCTCGGCCCTCGGCGTGATCGTGGTCGGCAACGGCCTGTTCAAGCCGAACACCGCCAACCTGGTGCGCAAGATCTACGAAGGCGACGACTCGAAGATCGACTCCGCCTTCACCATCTACTACATGGCCGTGAATGTCGGCTCGACCGTCTCGATGCTGGCCACGCCCGCCATCAAGGACTACGTGAATGCCACCTACGGCAACGAACTCGGCTGGCACGCGGCGTTCGCCGTGTGCTCGGTCGGCCTGGTGGTCGGTTTGCTCACCGTAATGATGATGCACGCCACCATCCGCCACGTCGGTTCGCTGCCGGACGACCTGCCATTGGATAAATCGAAGCTGGCCATGGTGCTGGCGGGCGGCGTGGTCGCCGTCGGCGTCTCCGCCGTGATCCTGCAGTACCAGAGCCTGGCGCGCATCTTCGTCTACCTGGCCGGCATCGTGGTACTGGGCATTTTTGTCCACTTGATCCGCAAGAGCGAAGCCAGCGAGCGCGCCGGCCTGATTGCCGCGCTGATCCTCACGCTGCAGACCGTGTTCTTCTTCATCTTCTACCAGCAGATGTCGACTTCGCTGTCGCTGTTCGCGCTGCGTAACGTCGACCTCGACTTCACCGTGTTCGGTTCTCACCTGTGGACCTGGTCGCCGGCCCAGTTCCAAGCCCTGAACGCGATCTGGATCATGGTCCTGAGCCCGGTCCTCGCATTCATGTACGCACGCGCCGGCCGTACCGGCTCGGACCTCTCGATCGCCGGCAAGTTCGCGCTCGGCTTCTCGGTGGTGGCGCTGGGCTTCTTCACCTACGGCTTCGCCGGTTCGTTCGCCGTGAACGGCCTGACCTCGTCGTGGATCATGATCGCCGGCTACGGCCTGTATTCGCTGGGCGAACTGCTGGTGTCGGGCCTGGGCCTGGCGATGGTGGCGCGCTATGTGCCGGCACGCATGGGCGGCTTCATGATGGGCGCCTATTTCGTCGCCACCGGGATCTCGCAATACCTGGGCGGTGTGGTCGCCAACCTGGCCAGCGTCCCTTCCGGCATGACCGATCCGCTGCAGACCCTGCCGATCTACACCAGCCTGTTCAACAAGCTGGGCATCGCCGCCGTGCTGTGCACGCTGATCGCGCTGGCCGTGCTGCCGCTGATGCGGCGCCTGACCGCGACGCATCACGCGCACCAGTAAGCATGTGAAATAACGAAGGCCGGTTTTCTCAACCGGCCTTTTTTTTTATTCGAACGAGACCATGACCATACTGACCACCGAACGCCTGCGCCTGGAAGCTTTCGACGACCATCACTTCGATGGCTTGCAGGCGATGAACCGCCTGCCGGAAGTGATGCGCCATCTGTCCGGCCAGCCAGAGACGCCGGAGCAGACCCGCGCCGCCATCGACCTGGTGAAAGGCCGCTGGGCGCAATACGGCTTTTCCTGGTGGGCCTTCGTCGAGCGGGAAAGCGGCCGCGTGATTGGCGCCGGCTGCATCCAGTACCTGGGGCGCGACCCGGCGAATCCGCACGAGATCGGCTGGAGGCTGGTCCCGGACAAGTGGGGCCTGGGCCTGGCGTCGGAGGCGGCGCATGCGATGGCTGCCTGGGCTTTCGACACCCTGGAGGCGCCGCTGCTGGTGGCGGTCTGCAAGCCGGAGAATGCCGACTCGGCGAAAGTGATGGCGCGCCTTGGCATGCGCTACCGCGGCGAGGAAACCTGGTACGACAGCCCGCACGCGGCCTGGGAAATCACGCGCGCCAAGTGGTTGGCGCAGCAACTGCCTAGCGTCGCGGCGCTAGGCGGGTGAGGTTGGCCGGCTTCACGCCGAAACTACAGGCGGGGCCGCGCGCAGGCCGTCGTCACCGTCCATATGCTTTTGCCGGCGTTGGGTGGCTTGACCTCCCGAACTTCGACAATGCAAACACCGACTTTGGGACCAAGTTTCATCCACCATTCAGTGGTCGAGCCCTCCACTGACTGATTCCATTCATGCCCATCGTGGAACCGCCCTTTGTTTCTCTTCATGCCTCCGTACTGGCACACGAGCCAAGCTTGCTCTTCGTCCAGAAAGGCATAGCGTACATCGAAGCCTTCCTGGGCTGCTTCTTCATTACCTTGCAGCCAGCCATCTCCACGCAACTCTCCCATGTGCATGTATGCCCCTGTAAGAGGCGTGCCGCGGCCCTCCTTGCGCGGATAGGTCTGAGGACACTTGTAGACCTCGGCGCCGGCGGCGGAACAGAACAACGCGAGTATGACAATCAGTAAGCGTCTCATGGTGTATTCACGACAAAAAAGGCACTCCCATTGTCTGAATCGGAGAAGCCGTACGTTCTGACGTGCTCATCGGTGTAACAATTGATCCAGCGAACGCCAGGCGTTTTCTTCTTCTTTCCCAGATACTGATCGAAGAGCCATATTTTGCTCGGCCGTCCCGTTGTCATGCTGAAGCCCTCAGCTTTGACAAATAGCGCAGCATGCCAGCCGTGCGAGTTCGGAAACCATGCCTTATCGTACTCGAAGAGAAAGTTCGCTATGACCGTACCCGGCCGAAGCGTTCGGGTCACGTCGATCACGCGGTCTCCAGGCTGCCACCGGCTGGTGTGGCCGACGTTCGTTAGCGCTTGCGGGAGCCGGGCACATTGCCCGTTTGCGATGAAGGTGTGCTTGCCCTCCTTTTCGTCTATTGCCTTTTGCTCGGTCCAACGCTGCACTAAAGCGGCGATATTGCCTGAATAGCTGGCCGGATGCGTCATATTGGCTCCTTGTCAAGCGCAAACCTTGTTCGCTGCACAGTCCCAGCCGCCAGATGTACTACCGGCAACGCCCCCGGCGATCTTCTGCCTTGTATAGGAAACCTTGATTTTCGAGTAAGCCAGATGCACTTGCTCCGTCAAGACGCCGCCTTCCCCGCTGTTCGGGTGGAAACTGGCAACCATGACGTTTTCAAGGTCGAGTCTGAAATAGGTGATCGGCTTGCCATCGCCATCGGCACGCATGAACTCGATCACAGCGTTAGGAATGGTCTTGCCCATTGCGCAATGTTGAAACAGGATAGGCGATGCAACGTCAGCCAGCTTCGTGAAGGTGACTTCCGACAGATCGGCCTTGCCGTTAGTATGGCCTCCTGCCGTCGATAATGTAGAAGCTCGGGGCTGGGTTACACCCCAGTTGACGTGGCTTACCTCGACCCATTGTTTGTGCTTCTCGTCTTCGGATTCCCCTTTGATGTCGCCGATTTTCAGGTAAGCGTCGATCGCCATTCTCATCTCCGTTGTAAATTGAGCAAGTGCCGATTTTTGCTCGTACACAGCGCTGACAATTTGGGAAGAGTCAATCGCTCAAGGAAGGAGAATCAAGCAAGGAATGTTGTTATTCGAGATGGTGGGTCACTGGAAGATAAAGACCCGGATATGCAACTATATGTCGAAGGTGCGGCCAGGAATCCAGACCCGAAGTGTCGACTCGGGTACTGGGCAGGACCGGCCGCAGCTTTAGAAGACGGAGGGGCCTTCCAGCCAGTGCGATTGCAGCTCCTACCGCCGCGGCGCCACCAGCGCCAGCAGCGCATCCGGGCTGACCGGCTTCACCAGGTAATGGTCGAAGCCGGCGGCCAGCGCGCGCGAGCGGTCTTCGGCCTGGCCGTAGCCCGACAGGCCGATCGCCAGCGGCTGGGCGGCCTTGCCCGAGGCGCGCAGGCGCGACAGCACTTCCAGCCCGTCCATGCCGGGCAGGCCGATGTCGCAGACGACCACGTCGTAGTCGTGCGCCAGCATCGCTTCCAGCCCGGCCTTGCCGTCGTGCGCCATGGTGACGTCGTGCGCTTCGAGTTCCAGGAAAGCCTTCAGGGTTTCGCAGGCGTCGATGTTGTCTTCGACCAGCAGCACACGGCAGCGGCCCGAGGGCTCCGTCGCCGCGACTTCGAGTGGCGGCGCACTGCTTGCCAGCGCACACAGCGGCAGGCGCACCACGAAACGGCTGCCATGGCCAAGCCCGCCGCTCTCGGCCCTCACGGTCCCGCCATGCATCGAGACCAGGTTGCGCACCACGTTCAGGCCCACGCCCAGGCCGCCCTCGGAGCGCGCCAGCGAGCGCGGGCCCTGGGTAAACAAATCGAAGATGTGCGGCAGCACCTCGGGCGCGATGCCGGTGCCGTTGTCGCGCACCGCCACCACCACTTCGCCGGTTTCCACCGTGACGTCGACGTAGACGTTGCCGCCGTCGCCGGTGTACTTCGAGGCATTGCCGATCAGGTTAGTGAACACCTGGGTCAGGCGCACGCGGTCGCCGCGGGTGGCGGCCGGCTCGCCGGGATCTTGCGGCATGTTCAGGTACAGGTGCTGGCCACGCTCGCGGATGCGCGGCAGCACTGTTTCGAGCGCCTGGTCGATGGCGTGCGAGATCGGCATCGGCTCCAGGCTGAGGGTGATCTTGCCGCTGCTGATGCGTGCGGCGTCGAGCAGGTCGTCCAGCAGGCGCGCCATGTGGTCGACCTGGCGCCGGATCACCTTCGAGAAATTCAGCAGCTGGGGCGAGGCGTCGGACGAGCGCTCCAGCAGCATCGCCGACATGCTGATCGGGACCAACGGGTTGCGCAGCTCGTGGGCCAGCATGGCCAGGAATTCGTTCTGGCGCCGGTTGGTGGCTTCGGCGTCGTCGCGCGAGCCCTGGGCGTTGATGGCGGCCACCACCAGGTGCTCGTTGGCTTCGCGCAGGCGCTCCACCGTGGCTTCGAGCGCTTCCTTTTCGCGCAGCGACTCGCGCAGGCGCGCCACTTCGTCTTCGAGGGCGCCGATGTGGCGCAGCAGCGTGGTGCTGAGCGGGTCGGGGGTCAGCTGCTCCGAGCCGGACTGGAGGGAACGCTGCAGCGAACTGCTGTCGTCTTCGTGGAACATTCCCAGTTCTCCTTAGCGCACCGGCGCGCGCAGCACCGAGCCGCCGGTGAGCGTCCCTTCGACGCCGGTCGGCAATTCGTCGACCTCGATGCCGGCGTCGGTGATCTGGTAGCCGCGCACATCCCTGCTGTGGTCGCTACCGCGTACCTTGACAACCGACATGAATTTTTGCAGTTGTCCCTCGACCTCGGCATAGCGCAGGGCAACCACTGCGTCGGTGAGATAGGAAATATTCGCTTGGCTGAAACGCAGCTCGGTAAACATGTCGTCGAGGCCGATCGTCACCAGTGCCGTGACGCCATGCTTGGCCACCACCGACAGCATGCGGAACACCGACAGGCGCAGATCGGCGTGGAATTCCGGCGCCATGTAGAGGCCGAACTCCGACAGCGAATCGATCACCAGGCGCTTGGCGCCGGTGCGGCGCAGGGTATGTTCGAGTTCGTCGATGAGTTCGTCCACGGTGAGGTCGAGCAGGCGGCTCTCGACCACCGCCACTTGCCCGGACTGCACCATGTCCGCCAGTTCGGCGTTGCGCAGGCGCGGCGTGCCCTTCTCGAAGAACATGGCCACGCCCTTCTCGCGCTGGGCCACCCCTTCGCGCAGGAAATTGGTGGCGAGGATGGTCTTGCCGGCGCCGGTCGGCCCCGCCACCAGCATCATGTGGCCCTGCGGCAGGCCGCCGTTGAGCATCTTGTCCAGCCCCGGCGTGCCGGTCTGGATGCGGCGCAGCTCGCGGTCGATCATGCCGCCCGGGTGGCGGTCGGCCGCCAGCGGCGGCAGGATGCGCGGATAGGTGCGCAGGCCGTCGTCGGTGATGCGGAAGTTGTGCGAGCCAGCCAGGTGGGCGCGCCCGCGCATCTTGACCACACGCATCTTGCGCACCACGGTGCTGTGCTCGTGGGCCTGGGTCAGCGACAGCATGCCGTCGGCCACGGTCATGATCGGGTTGGCTTCCGGGTCGGTGTGCATGTACTCTCCGATCAGGAAGGTCGTGGCCTGCCAGGTGGTCATGCGGGTGCCGAGTTCCTGGATGAAGAACTGCAGATCGGCCACGCCTTCGTTGCCGCCCTTGGCGGTCTGGACCACCGAGCGGAAGGAATCGACGAACACCAGCGAAGGCTGGAAGGCTTCGACTTCGGCCATGATGCGTTCGAGCACGCCGGAAAAGTCGCCGGTGCGCAGGTTTTCGCCCAGGTTGACGTAGCGGATCGCCGGGCCGACCTTGCTCATGTCGAAGAAGGAGAATTGCTGCTGGTAGCGCAGCATCTTCAGCGGCGGCTCGCCGAGCACGGTGAAGAACAGGGCGCGGCGCTCGCCCGTCGCCAGCGCAAACATGATCTGGTGCGCCAGCGTGGTCTTGCCGCTGCCCGGTGGCCCGGCAACCAGGTTGAACGAGAATTCGGGGAGTCCGCCACCCAACAGCGTGTCCAGTCCCGGCACGCCTGTTTTCAGCAGTCCCAAGGCTACTTTGTCGTTCATTTACTTCTGCTCCTGTTCATGCTTCTGCCCGTCCCCGCCCATTGCGTCTTGTAACAGTTGCTTCGTCAACGCTGCGCCGATCAGGTTTCCCAGCTGCTTAGTAAAAGTGTCGAGCAGCGCGGCATTCGCCAGCGCTGCCTGCTCCGGTCCTAGCTCGTTCAGGGTTCTGGTCAGGGACGCGAACAGGTGGGAAGTGGGTTTCGAAGGGTCGCACCCTTGCAGGCCACCAAATTGCACCGAGGTCAGCCGCACGGCGCGCCCGAACAACACACAAAAACCGCTGTCGCCGATCAGGGGCGTCAGCTGCTCGCCCAGGCGCAGCCAGGGCTTGATCCCGGGCGGCTGCGCGCCCGCGTCTGCCTGCTCATGCGTTTGCATGGGTGTGGTCGTTTCTTTCCTGTTCGTCATGTCGGCTTTATCAGACGGCGGAAGCTCCGCGTCATTTTTTCTGGTCCATGCTTGCTGATCAGCTGTCATTGTAAGTGTGCACGGCCCGCCGACTGGCTGGCTGATCCTCAATTATAGAGGCAATACCGACAATTTTTATAAAAGGACAGCGCAACGTGAGAAAACAATGCTTTCTGTTGGTATGGAAAGAAAAAACATGCGCCGACAAAGCCTTGGCACATAATGTTAACTAGCAATTATTCGGAATCCAGAGAAAAACGAGGAGCAACATGAAGCACACGCTGGTCGCGGCCCTGGCCGTTGCAGGAATCCTGGTGGCAAGCAGCGCGCAGGCTGCGCCCGCACACACGGCGGTGGACGCCCGCTTCGAAAGCATCTACAAGGCCGAATGGCAGTGGCGCGTGGGCGAACGCCTGGCGAGCGACGACGACACGCGCGGCAAGGTGCGCCCGGAGCTGCCGCACGTCGATGCCAAGACCCAGGCGGCACGCCTGGCCTATTTCCAGGGCGTGCTGCGCCAGCTCGACGCACTGCCCCAGGCCGGCCTGTCGCCGGCGGCGCGGCTCGACTACCAGGTCTACCGCGCCCAGGTCGCGGCCTTTGTCGAGGAATTGCGCTTTCGCGAATACGAACAGCCGCTGAACGCCGACAGCGCCTTCTGGACCGACGTCGCCTATGGCGCGCGCCAGGGCTTCGCCAGCCGCGAGGAATACGCCAATTACCTCGCGCAGCTGGCCAGCTACCCGCGCTACTTCGGCGAACAGCTCGACAACATGCGCGCCGGCCTGGCGCGCGGCTTCACGCCGCCGAAGGTCACCCTCAGCGGGCGCGACGCCTCGCTGGCCTCGGTGGCCGACGCCGCGCCCGAGGACACCGTGTTCTACACGCCGTTCAAGACCATGCCGGCATCGATGCCGGCCGCCGAGCAGGCCGCGCTGCGCGCCCAGGCCGTGGACGCGATCCGCAGCCAGGTGCAGCCCGCGTATGCGCGTGTACTGAAATTCATGCGCGAGGAATACATCCCGGGTGCGCGCGAGGTGCTGGCCGCCGAGCGCCTCCCGGACGGCAAGGCGTATTACCAGTCGAAGATCGTCGAGTACACCACCACGGGCATGACTGCCGACGAGATCCACAGCATCGGCCTGGCCGAGATGGCGAAGATCCGCGCCGAGATGGTGACGACCATCGCCCAGACCGGCTTCAAGGGCGACTTCCCGGCCTTTCTGCAGTTCATGCGCACCGACCCGCGTTTCTATGCGAAGACGCCGGAAGAACTGCTGATGCGCGCGGCCTGGGTGGCGAAGAAGTTCGACGCCAAGGCCGGCCAGTACTTCGGCTACCTGCCGCGCCAGCGCTTCGCGATCCTGCCGGTGCCGGACGACCAGGCGCCCTACTACACGGCGGGCCGCGGCGGCCCCGGCGTCTACCTGGTGAACACCTACAATTTGCCGGCGCGCGCCCTGTACAGCCTGCCGGCCCTGACCCTGCACGAATCGGCGCCCGGCCACGCCTTCCAGATGCCGGTGGCGCTGGAACAAAAGGGCCTGCCGCGCTTCCGCCGAGCCTACATCTCCGCCTTTGGCGAGGGCTGGGCGCTGTACACCGAGCGCCTGGGGACCGAGATGGGCATCTACGAGACGCCGTACGAAGTGTTCGGCATGCTGAGCTACCAGGCCTGGCGCGCCTCGCGCCTGGTGGTCGACACCGGCATCCATGCCAAGGGCTGGACCCGCGAACAGGCGCAAGCCTACCTGCGCGAGAACACGGCGCTGTCGGAGCACGAGATCACGACCGAGGTGGACCGCTATATCTCGTGGCCGGGGCAGGCGCTGTCCTACTACCTGGGGCAGATGGCGATCATGGAGGCGCGCGCCAGGGCGGAAAAGGCGCTGGGCGCGAAGTTCGACATCCGGCATTTCCACGACACCGTGCTGCAGCTGGGATCGGTGCCGCTGCCGGTGCTGCAGGAGCGGATTGATCGCTTCATTGCCGAAGGGGGCAAGAGCCCGTATCCGGCGGGGTGAAGATTGCCGGAGTGCGTAGGGTGGGTACTCGTCCCCACCGGTGATCGTTACTGGCCAGCGCTGCTTTGTAGGGTGGGCTCTTGAGCCCACGCGGCCGCACCATTTGAAAACCACGCCATCGATCGACGGCGCCGGCATGCGAACCGTGAGACCGCGTGGGCACAAGTGCCCACCCTACGCCCTACGCCGAATGCCGAATGCCGAATCCCGAATGCCGACAATTATTCGAAGACCTTCACCTTCAACTGCAGCGAAATCCCGCCATACAGCCGGTTCTTGTAGTTCGGGATGATGCCGACGTTGACGCCCACGCGCCCGTAGTCGTAGGTCAGCGTGGGGATGACGGCGGGGAACCAGCCGCCGCTGCGCATCTTCGGGTAGCCGTCGAAGGCGGCCAGCGCGGTGCCGACGCGCACCGGGCCCACCGCATACGGCTGCCACAGCACGCCCGCGTAGTTCGACCAGGCGCGGTCGCTGTTGTGGAAGCGGCCGGCGACGGCCGCCGCCGTGCCTGAAAAGCGGTATTCGACGCCCAGGCCCTTGTTGTTGCCGTTCAGGCGCTTGTCGCTGTCGAAGTGCGCGGTCCGGAAGCCGCTGTCGATCCAGAATTCGCGTTTCGGCCCGGCCTCGATTTTGGTGAACAGTTCATCGGCCTGCGCCAGCGGCGCGGCCAGCGCCAGCAGCAGGAAGGCCCGTCCCGGCCAGGCGGCGGCGCTCAATCGTCGGCCCTGGGGTCGAGGCCGGGAAACATCACTTCGGTGAAGCCAAAGCGCGAAAAGTCCCGGATCCGCATCGGATACAGGATGCCGAGCAGGTGGTCGACTTCGTGCTGCACCACGCGCGCATGGAAGCCGTCGACCTCGCGCCGGATGGCCTTGCCGTACTGGTCCACGCCTTCGTAGCGCAGGCGGGTATGGCGCGGCACGCTGCCACGCAGGCCGGGCACCGAGAGGCAGCCCTCGAAGCCCTCTTCCATGTCGTCGGACAAGGGCGTGAGCACGGGATTCAGGAGCACGGTTTCCGGCACCTGCGGCGCGTCCGGGTAGCGCGCATTGCTCTGGAAGCCGAAGATCACCAGCTGCAAATTGACCCCGATCTGCGGCGCGGCCAGGCCGGCGCCGTTGGCCGCGTGCATGGTGTCGAACATGTCGGCGACCAGGCTGTCGAGCTCGGGCGTGCCGAAGGCGGTGATCGGTTCGGCCACGCGCAGCAGGCGCGGGTCGCCCATCTTCAATATTTCGCGGATGGCCACGATGTTACTCCTTCACTTATCCCTTCAATTGGTCCAGGAATGCGCGGAAGCCGGCGGCGGTTTCCGGGTGCTTCAGGCCGATGGCGGCGGTGGCCTGCAGGTAGCCGAGCTTGGAGCCGCAGTCGTAGCGCTGGCCGGCGTAGCGGTAGGCCAGCACGCGCTCGGCCTGCATCAGCGCGGCGATGCCGTCGGTGAGCTGGATTTCGCCGCCGCTGCCCACCCCCAGGTCCTGCAGGTGGTCGAAGATGGCGCCGCTCAGCACGTAGCGGCCGACCACGGCCAGGGTCGACGGCGCTTCTTCCGGTTTCGGCTTCTCGACGATGCCCGACACCAGTTCCAGATCGGGCCGGTAAGGCGCGGCGCTGACGATGCCGTACTGGCGCGTGTTTGCGCGCGGTACGTCCTGCACCGCCAGCAGGCTGCATTGCTCGGCCTCGTACAGTGCCGTCATCTGCGCCAGCACCGGCGTGCCGCCGTCGGCATCCATGAAGTCGTCGGCCAGCAGCACGGCAAACGGTTCGTTGCCGACCACCGGGCGCGCGCACAGCACCGCGTGGCCCAGGCCCAGCGGCGCCGACTGGCGGATGTAGATGCAGGTGACGTTCTTCGGGATCACCTTGCGCACCACGTCGAGCAGCTCGTGCTTGTTGTGCGCCTCGAGCTCGGATTCGAGTTCGTAGGCCTTGTCGAAATGGTCCTCGATGGCGCGCTTGTTACGGCCGGTGATGAAGATCATTTCCTCGATACCGGCAGCCACCGCCTCCTCCACTGCATACTGGATCAGGGGCTTGTCGACGACTGGCAGCATCTCCTTCGGCTGCGCCTTGGTGGCGGGAAGGAAGCGGCTGCCAAGCCCAGCGACAGGAAAGACGGCCTTGCGGATGTGCGTCATGAATGATGTCCTCTATTACTATTGTTGGTATTGTTTCAGCGAGCGCTTTCCGAACCCAGCAGCGCCAGCAGGCCCGCTTCGTCGAGCACGGCCAGGCCCAGCACCTCCGCCTTTTCCAGCTTGCTGCCGGCCTCGGCGCCCGCCACCACGTACGAGGTCTTCTTCGACACCGAACCGGAGACCTTGCCGCCGGCCGCCTCGATCAGCGCGCCGGCCGCATCGCGCGACATGGTCGGCAGCGTGCCGGTCAGGACAAAGGTCTTGCCCACCAGCGCGCCTTGCGGCGCCTCGGCTTCCTCGGGCAGTGCCTCCAGCAGCTCGCGCCGCAGCGCCGACAGCGTCATCAGCGCCTGGCGGTTGGCCTCGACCGCCATCCAGGCGTCGAGCGAGACCACCAGTGCTTCGGGCAGGCCGAACACGCCGAACACCTTGAGGAAGGCCAGGTCTTCCAGTGTACGGCCCTCCAGCAGCTGGCGGGCGCGCGGTTCGGTGAGCCTGGGGATGCCGAGCGCGGCCAGCAGCTGGACTTCGTCCAGGCGTTCGCGCAGCGCCGCCTTCGGCGCGTGTTCGCCGGTAGGCGCCACGCCGGTTGCCAGCAGGGCGTTCAGCGCGATCTGGTTCTTTTCTTCGGCGAAGAAGTCGGCAATCGACTCGGCCACGGTGCCGCCGATGTCGGGCAGCACGCGCAGCAGCGCGGCCGGCGCGCGGCGCACCAGGGCCAGCGAGCCGAGCCAGTCGGCCAGGGTCTTGGCGGTGGACTCGCCCACATGGCGGATGCCGAGCGCGAACAGCAGGCGCTCCAGCGGCGGGTGCTTGCTGGCGGCGATCGCGGCGAGCAGGTTGTCGGCCCACTTGGTCGCAACCTTGCCCTGCTTGACTGTCTCGGGGGTCGTGCCGTCGCGCTCGTCCGCCGCGCGCTTCATCTGCAGCAGATCCTCCAGCGTGAGCGTGTAGAGGTCGGCCACGCCGTGGATCAAATTGCACTCGACCAGGCTGTCGATGTAGCGGTCGCCCAGGCCCTCGATGTCCATCATGCGGCGGCCAGCGAAGTGGCGGATCGCTTCCTTGCGCTGGGCTGCGCAGGTCAGGCCGCCCGAGCAGCGCGCCACGGCCTCGCCTTCTTCGCGCACCACGTGCGAGCCGCACACCGGGCACTGCGTCGGCAGCGTGTAGACCGGCGGTTCCGGCACCGGACGGCGTTCCAGCACCACCGACAGCACTTCCGGAATCACGTCGCCGGCGCGGCGCACGATGACCGTGTCGCCGATGCGCACGTCCTTGCGCCGCACTTCGTCTTCGTTGTGCAGGGTGGCGTTGGTGACGGTCACGCCGCCCACCGACACCGGCACCAGGCGCGCCACCGGGGTAATCGCGCCGGTTCGTCCCACCTGCACGTCGATGGCGGAGACGATTGTCAGCGCTTCCTCGGCCGGGAATTTATGGGCCAGCGCAAAGCGCGGCGCGCGCGAGACGAAGCCTAGTGCGCGCTGGTCTTCCAGGCGGTCGACCTTGTACACCACGCCGTCGATTTCGTAGGGCAGCGTCGGGCGCTTGTCGCCAATGTCACGGTAATAGTCGAGCAGGCCGGCGCTGCCTTTCACCACGGCGCGTTCCTTCGACACCGGCAAACCGAGCCGGTCGAACCAGTCCAGCACCTGCGAGTGCGATGCCGGCATCTCGGCACCTTCCAGCAGCCCGATGCCGTAGGCGAAGAAACGCAGCTTGCGCTGGGCCGTGATGCGCGCGTCGAGCTGGCGCAGGCTGCCTGCGGCCGCGTTGCGCGGATTGGCGAATTCCTTCTGGCCGGCCTCACGCTGGCGTTCGTTCAGCTTGTCGAAGTCCGCCTTGAACATCAGCACTTCGCCGCGTACTTCGAGCACGGCGGGAATGTCGTCGCCATGCAGGCGCAGCGGAATCACGCGCACGGTGCGGATATTCGCCGTCACGTCTTCGCCGGTGTAGCCGTCGCCGCGCGTGGCGGCCTGCACGAAGACGCCGTTCTCGTAGCGCAGGCTCATGGCCAGGCCGTCGAACTTCAGTTCGGCGGCGTAGTCGACGGCGCCCGCGCTCGCGCTCAGGTCCAGGCCTTCGCGCACGCGGCGGTCGAAGTTGTCCACGTCCTCGTCCTGGAAGCCGTTGTTCAGCGAAAGCATCGGCACCGCATGCGTCACCTGCTTGAACTCGGGGATCGGTGCGCCGCCCACGCGCGAAGTCGGGGTGTCGTTCGACACCGCTTCCGGGTGTGCGGCTTCGAGTGCCTGCAGCTCGCGGAACAGCTTGTCGTACTCGGCGTCGGGAATCGTCGGCGCGTCGAGCACGTGGTAGTTGTAGATGTGGCGGTTCAGTTCCTCAACCAGCCAGGCCATGCGCTCCAGGTAGTCCTGCGCTTCGCTCATGCCCGCCTCAGCTGAACAGGCGCAGCGCGCGGGTGGAGCCGGCCGGGATGTCCGAGGCCTCCATCTCCTGGTAGAACTCCTTCACCTGGCCGGCGATTTCTTCCAGGCTGGCGTCGAGCAGCGGCTGCTCGAAGTCGTCGACGATCGTCGCGTCCAGGCGCCCCACCAGGTCTTTCGCGCACCGGACCATGGCGCCGAAGCCGTCGCGGTCAGGGGCCACGCGCGGCACGTCGAGCAGCAGGGTCAGGCGGTCGGTATTCTCGGCGCCCATGTTGACGTTGGTCGAGAGCGTGAACAGCACGCCGCCATGGCCGTCGGGCATGGCGAAGCGGCCATCCGGACGCACGTCGAAGCCGGCCTTTTCCAGCGCGCCGATCAGGGTGCTCATCGGCCAGGCGGGGCCGTTCGACTTCAGGTTCACGCCCAGCTGGGCGTCATGGCCGGCAACGAACTTGTGCAGGGTACGCGCTTCGCTCATCACTTCGATCATGTCCGGCACGGCCGGCTCGGCGCCGATCTCGTCGGCCACCGCGCGCAGGCGCGTGACCAGTTCCGAGTATTCGAGTTCGTTCAGGGCCGTGGTGCGGGTGGCCATCTGCACGCCCGCCTGCAGCTCGGTGTACACGCCGCCGTGCACGATCGGTTCCCAGTCGCCGCTGACGGCCAGGCCGATGAAGTGGATCGGCTTGTTGCCGACCCGGCGCAATTTGAGCAGCGAAGGCAGGATCTTGTCGCCGCGCGCCGCGCCTTCCAGCGCCAGCGGGATCATGCAGTCGATCAGCGGGTCGACCAGGCTCTCGGCCACTTCGGCCGGCGCTGGACCGGCGGTCTCGCCGGGCGGAGCGACGCCGGCCAGCGGCGCCAGCGGATCGGCCGTGGCAGAAGCGGCGGTGGAGGCTGCAGCAACCGTGCCGGCGGCGCCGGCCACGCTGCCACCCACAGCGCCCAGGTCCGGCGCGGCGTTCGTTGGCGCGCCGAAGCTCGGCTCCATCGCCTCGGCGCCGGGCATGCCGACGTCGAGCACCGGTTCCTGGCGATCGACGCCGACCGCACCGCTGCGCATCAGGACGTCGTCATGGTCGGAAGCAAAGGCACGCTCGACGGTTTTTCTCGCCTTGTACTCCTGCCACTTGTTGTAGGTGATGACGCCAACGACGAATACGCCGCCAGCCGCGATCAGGCTCATTTGGAAGTCTGTCATGCTGCTTGTGCCTCTTGTGCGAAGTGGGCGGCGGACTCCATGTCCACCGCCACGATGCGCGATACGCCCTGCTCCTGCATCGTCACACCGATCAGTTGATTGGCCATCTCCATGGCGATCTTGTTATGGGAGATGAAAAGAAATTGGGTATGTTCCGACATGCGCTTGACCATGCGGCAGAAGCGCTCGGTGTTCGAATCGTCCAGCGGCGCGTCGACCTCGTCCAGCAGGCAGAACGGCGCCGGATTCAGGCGGAACATCGAAAACACCAGCGCCGTCGCGGTCAGCGCCTTCTCGCCGCCCGACAGCAAATGAATCGTCGCGTTCTTCTTGCCCGGCGGCTGGGCCATGACCTGCACGCCGGCGTCGAGGATCTCGTCGCCGGTCATCACCAGGCGTGCCTGGCCGCCGCCGAACAGGATCGGGAACAGCTCCGAGAAATGCGTGTTCACACGCTCGAAGGTGTCTTGCAGCAGGTCACGCGTTTCCTTGTCGATGCGGCGAATCGCATCTTCCAGCGTGGCGATCGCCTCGTTCAGGTCCGCGTTCTGCGCATCGAGGAAGCGCTTGCGTTCGGTGGCCGTGGCCAGTTCGTCCACCGCGGCCAGGTTCACCGCGCCCAGCGCCGAAATCGCATTCGTCAAACGCGTGACTTCACCCTGCAGGTACTGGGGTTTCAGCTCGGGATTGAGCTTCTCGCTCAATTGCGCTTCGTCGGCGCCGGTGGCGGCCAGCGCTTCGGCGAACTGCTCCTGGTTCAGGCGCGCGGCCTGTTCCTTCAGCTGCATTTCGGTGATGCGGTCGCGCTGCGGCTGCAAACCGCGCTCGTTACCCATGCGTGATTCTTCCGCGTGGCGCAGTTGCTGGGCCACCTGGTCGAGCTCATGGCGGGCGTCGGCCAGCGCGCGCTCCTGGGCGGTGCGGCGTTCCAGCAGTTCCTGCAAGCCTTCGTGGGCAGTGCCGGATTCGAGCGCCGTCAGTTCGGACTGGCCGTTCGCCAGGCTTTCCGCCACCTGGGCCGCCTGCTGCCGGGCGGTGGCGATGCTGCGCCGCAGTTCCTCGATCTTCGCGCGGGCGGTTTTCTCGGCGAACAGCGCTTCCTGGGCGCCCCGTTCGAGGTCGCGCAATTTGTCGCGCGCCTCGGCCAGCGCCGCTTCGCGCTGCAGGAACAGGGTCTGGCCATCTTCATGCTTGCCCTGGAGTTCGGCCAGTTCCATGTCGAGCACTTCGAACTGCTCTTCGGCTTCCGCCTTGACCTGCTGCTGCTCGGCTTCCTGGGCGCCGATCTCGCTCAAATCGAGGTCGATCTGGTGGCTGCGCTGGTTGAAGCGCGCCTCGACTTCGCTCTGGCGCACCACCTCGATCTGCAGCGCGTGGACCTCGCGCGTGAGCGTGCCGACGCGCGTGCGCGCATCCTGCAAACGGCGCTGCAAGTCGGTGACGGCGGCGTCGGCGCGGGTGGCGCGGCTCCGCGCTTCGTCCAGCAGCAGGGCTTGTGCACGCAGCTGTTTTGCCGTGTTGTCGATGTCGTGCTGGCGGCCGAGCATGCCGTCCTGCTCGGCGTCGGGTGCGAAGAAACGCACGCTCGACGACGACACCATGTGGCCCTGGCGCGTGACGAAAGCACCGCCCTGCGGCAGGCGCGATCGCTCGGCAAAGGCGCTGGCCGCATCCTCGGCCACGAACACCAGGTGCAGCCAGTCGTTCAGCACGCCGCGCAGGCCGGGGTCGTTCAGTTTCAGCAGGTTGGCGAAGGGCTTCAGGCCCGGGGCCTCGGCAGCGGCGGGCGCGCCTGGCGCCGGCGAATACAGGGCCAGGCGCGCCGGCGGCGCATCGGCGAGAAAAGCCTTGGCCCAGTCGATGTTCGATACCTCCAGGGCGCCGGTGCGTTCGCGCAGTACGGCTTCCAGCGCGGTCTCCCAGCCCTCTTCCACCTGCACCTGCTGCCACAGGCGCGGCAGGCCGCCCAGCTCGTGCTTCTGCAGCCAGGGCGCTACCTTGCCCTGGGTTTGCACCCGTTCCTGCATCTGCTTCAGCGCCGACAGACGCGCTTCGAGCTTGGCGTTCGCGCCTGACTCCTGCTGGACCTGGGCGTGCGCGTCGCGGCGCTCGGTTTCCACCGCTTCCTGGCGTTCGCCCGCTTCTTCCTGCAGCATTGATTGTTCTTCAAGCGTTAGCTGCTTTTCCTCGAGCTGCATGCGCAGGTTGGCCAGGTGGCTGCTGTCCGGCGGGCTGAGGGCGTTCTTTTCCGCCTGCAGGCGCTCGCGCCGCACGGCCAGGCCGTTCAGGATATTGGAGGCGTTGCGGCCATGCGCGGCAGCCAGCTCGATGCGCTGCTGGATCTGCATGATGCGCGCGCGCGATTCCTCGGCCTTGCGCTGGGCTTCGCGCCAGGCGGTGTCGAGTTCGGGCAGGCGTTCGCCGGCCGCTTCCACCGCGATCTGCGCGCCTTCCGCGCGCGCGGCCAGTTCCTCGACGTTGAAGCTGGCTTCCTCGATCTGCTCTTCGTATTCACCGGCCTGCGCCAGCCACCCATCGCGTTGGGCGGCGAGCGTGCCGAGCTGGTTCTGCAAGCGCGTGCGCGACTCGATCACGAACTTGATCTGCGCTTCCAGGCTGCCGATTTCCGAGTTGGTGGCGTACAGCGCTCCCTGCGCCGTGTGCAGGCGGTCGCCCACGGCGAAGTGATGCTGGCGCAGGTGTTCGAGTTCGAGCTCGACGTTACGCAGCTTGGCGGTCTGCTCTTCCAGGCTGGTCTGCGCTTCTTCCATCTCGCGGAACCAGCGCTTCTGTTCGGCTTCGGCTTCGTTCTTGCGCAGCAGCCAGAGCAGCTTCTGCTTTTCTTCCTGGTCGCTTTGCAGCTGGTGGAAGCGGTTGGCGACGGCGGCTTGCGCCTCGAGCTTTTCCAGGTTCGCGTTCAGTTCGCGCAGGATGTCTTCCACGCGCAGCAGGTTTTCGCGCGTATCGGATAAACGGTTTTCGGTCTCGCGGCGCCGTTCCTTGTACTTCGAGACGCCCGCCGCTTCCTCCAGGAAGACGCGCAATTCTTCCGGGCGCGACTCGATGATGCGCGCGATCATGCCCTGGCCGATGATGGCGTAGGCGCGCGGGCCGAGGCCGGTGCCCAGGAAGATGTCCTGGATGTCGCGCCGGCGTACCGGCTGGCTGTTGATGTAATAGGTCGAGGTGCCGTCGCGCGTGAGCGTGCGCTTGACCGCGATCTCGGCGTACTGGCCCCACTGGCCGGCAGCCTTGCCCAGGCTGTTGTCGAACACGAGTTCCACCGAGGCCCGGCCCGAAGGCTTGCGGTGGGTCGAGCCATTGAAGATTACGTCCTGCATCGACTCGCCGCGCAGTTCCGACGCTTTCGATTCGCCCAGCACCCAGCGTACGGCATCGATGATGTTCGACTTGCCGCATCCATTCGGGCCAACCACGCCGACCAGTTGCCCAGGTACCTGGAAATTGGTGGGATCGACGAAAGACTTGAATCCCGACAATTTAATTGAAGATAGTCGCACCGTGCTTCGGCTATTCGGGAATCGATGAAAGCCGCATCATACCATTTGTTGCTTGCTTTTCGGCCAAGTTTGCGGCATGTGCGAAACGGCGGAAAGCGAGCCGTCCGGGCAACGTTGCCGGATCAGCCTGGGCCCTGGAAATTGCGGTACAGGGCGATGGCCGCAACCGTCGCCAGCAAGAGCAGTTTCAGGCATGCGATCACCCTGGCGCGGCGCGGAGCGGAACGCCCCGGGCGGATCGCCGCCAGGGCAGCCTCGCGGTCGTCCGGATGCAGGTAGCACTCGTCGAGACTGCGGAAGGTCTCGAAGTCGTCGTTGCGCACGCGCGCACCGAGCAGGCGCGCCAGTTCGATCATCGCTTCCAGCAGGCGCTCGTCGGGATTGCGCGCCCACAACGCGTCGGGTTCGCACACGATGCATTCGCGCGCGTCGTCCAGGGCAGGCATGACGATGTGCCCGCCTTCGCTGCCTGGCAGGAAAGCCAGCTTGCCGCCCATGCTGGCGAGGGCACGCTCGATTTCGGGGGCGATGGATCGGTATGGTTGTGCCGGACAGGGTGCGCAGGATGCGAACGTGATGGCCCATGGTCTTCTCGGACGGAATCGGGAGAGGATTGTAGCAGGGAGCAAACAGGCGAATGCCGTGCCCGATGGGCTGAATACGCCAGGCGCTCGCTGCACTGCAAGTCATCGACGCTGCTGCCGTCTCGCGTCGTTCCAGTTCAGCGGCTTCAAACCTGCTGGCAACAACAAGTTCCTTTGCGCAATGCCTGTGGTGGGCGCAGCGCGGGATGAGCAGGCTCGTCATTCCCTATTCCATGCAGCCTTGAAGGTCCGGACCGCTTCGTCGCCGAAATCGGCACCTGGGAACCAGCGCGCCTGGCAACATGCAATTATGTATTCGCCGTGTCCAGCATGATGACGGCGGAACTGGCCTATCCGGAGCTTGCTGCCGATTTCAGCCTTGGCGCCGAGGTCAGATACGTCTTTTATCTGGGCAGACCTGCGGTCGAGATCGAGAAGAGCGAGACGCAGGAGTACGCCATGCTCGGCGTGATCGACGGCGATGCCTTGCGCTATCACAACAGGAAGGACAAGACAGGCGGTTTCGAGAAAGCGATCAACGATGTTGTCAAGCGCGCCCTTGCGCGCTATCCGCGGCCGCCCGGCATCTCGCCCGACGCCAAGGTGCATCTTGGCATGGGCTTCTTCATCAACCATCGATAGTTGTACTGGCTGCGGCCGCCTGGAGAATGCTACGGGCCGGCGCCTGATCCGGCGTTCGCTAGCCAGCCGCGCGCTTCGGCCCCGGATCGTTGACGGCTTCCTGCATCGCTTCGGTCAGCACGCGGCCGACCACGCCTTCGACGGCCAGCACGCGGATGCTGCCGCAGCGCACCGCTTCGACCAGCTTTTCCGCCGGCAGCGAGAACGATTCCTGGCGCGCGGCACCGGAGAAGATGAAGAGCGTGCGCAGCGGGCTGACCCAGGCCAGCTTGACCTTGCGCACACTGCCGTCACGCTCCCTGAACTCCAGGCGCATGCCGCGCTCCAACTCATCGACAGTGCTGATTGCCGCTTCTTTCGGCGCAGTGCCGTCGCGTGTCTGCTCCGCTAGCGCGCGTTGCTCTTGCTCGCGCTCCTTCTCGATGCTGGCCTGCTCCAGGGCGATGCGGCGCAGTGCATCCTGCTGGGCCGCCTCCACCGCCAGCTCCAGCTGGCGCTCGGGCGAGAGTTCAATCGGCGCGCGCACGATCTGCAAGTGGCATTCGGCCAGCTCGGCAAAGAATTGCAAGCGGTCCGCATCCTGCCACTTGATGGCGTCCAGCCACTTGTTCAGGGCGGTCAGCAGCGGCGGCAGCTTGGCGATCAGGGCCTTGCGCTGTTCCTGGGTCGCCTTTGGTTTCACGGTCCAGATCAGTTCGTCCATGGTCTGGGTGGCGTTCTCCACGGCGCCGGGGCGTTCCTCGTCGATCATGTAGGCAAAGGTCAGCACGTCGACCCAGCGCTTGTCGAGGAAGGCCGACACCGTGGCCACCAGTTCGCCGTCGCCCAGACGCAGCGCCACGGCGTTGCGCGCCGAGCGGCCAGCCACGGTCTGTTTTTCGAGTTTGGTTGCCCGCGCGATCGGCTGGGCAATGGCGGCTTCGGCGGCGCGCTCCTCGGCGGCCAGCTGGGCTTCGACCTCGGCCACCGCCTCGGCAAAGGCTTGCGGCTCGGCGCCGGGTTCGCCGCCAGTGCGGCCGATGCGGTCGACGCCGCGGCGCATCGCCTGCAGCACCGGGTCGTCCGGCGCCTGGCGCTGCTCCCAGCCCATGCGCGACAGCAGGTCGATCATGCGCCGCGCCGGGTGCGTTTCTTCGAAGAAGAAGTTTTGGTCGAGCAAGGCGGCTTTCAGCACTGGTACTTGCAGGAAGCGGATCAGTTCGCGCGTTTCGAGCGGAATGTTGTCGTCAAGCAGAACCGTTTCGAAGATGCGCGACAGCAGATCAAGCGTGTTTTCCTCGCCGCGCGACAGGCTGCCCTGGGGCAGGCTTTGCTTCAGGCGCGGCAGGTAGAACACCTGGTGCGGGACGCTGGCGGGGTTGCCGGCCTGCGCCGTACTCGCCGGGTCCACGCTGCCGACTGCGGGCAAGCCCGGCTGCAAGGAGGCGAGCAGGTCGAGCAACGAGGCCGGCGCGGCCCCGGCAGCCGGGATCCCGGCCAGCGTCGCGCCCCCGATGCTGGCGGCGTGCACGCCGGCTGGCGCCGACACGAAGCCGGGCGCCGCCGGCGTGCCTGGGCCGGCAAGCGGGACCACGAAGCCAGCGACAGCGGCGCCGCCGTCGACGGCTGGCATGGCCAGTCCGGCCTGGACGAACGGCACGCCAACAGCAGCGCCGGCCGGCGCCATCGACGCCACGCCCTGCCCGGCCGATACCGGCACGCCGCTTTGCGCCTGGCCCGCCGGTGCGCCCAACTGTGCGCCCATTTGTACGCCCGTGGTCCCGGCATTCGCGCCGGCCTGCGGCGGCACCGAGGCGCCTGCCTCCTGCGGAACGGCAGGCACGGCCATCGCAAAGCCCAGCGCCGAACTCGGGCGCCAGCCGCTGCCCTGGGGCATGTTCGGCAGCTCGGGAATCAGCGGCTCGCCGTCGGCGCCGCCCAGCAGGTTGCGCAATTGCTGGGCCAGCGCGGCGTCCATGCCCGAGCGCCTGCTGCGGGCGGCGTCCGTAGTCTTGCTGATATGGAAACGTTCACGCGCCTGCTTGTTGCGCGCGCGCAGTTCCTTGTCGGCCGCGTCCAGCAGCTCACCGAGGTCGAGGAAGAGATCCGGCCTCAGCAACGGCAGCAGCAAATCGTGGGAAGCGGCATCCGGCTCGAAGGCGCACCAGGCTTCGTGGACGGCGGTCAGGAACAGGTCCGGGCGTAGCGGATTCTGCGCGGGGCGCAGCACGTCGCGCCCGAGCAGCAGGCCAAGGCGCACGCAGATGCTGGCCAGCACTTCGGAATGGGCGATCTCGAAGGGCCGGCACAGCGCGCCAAAGGCGACCTTGCTGTCCATGACCTCGATCGGCACCAGGCTCAGCGAATCGAGATCGGCATCGGGCTTGCTGGCCGGCGCCAGTTCCTCGGCCGCGGCGTCGAGATGGCGTGCCAGCGCTTCGCCCGCCAAGTGGATGAAGGCGTAGGAATTGGTTTTGAGCAGGTTGCCGGCGCGGGTGCGGCGGTAGGCGGACTGGGCGTCGTCGCCGGCCGTGGTCAGGTCGAGCAGGACGCTCACCAGGCGCGCGACCATGCCGCCCAGCTGCTCGCCGGCGCCGCGCGCCGCATTGCGGGCGAGTTCGGCCACGACCTCGCGCGCTGGCGTTGCGGGTTGGATTTTGCTGGATGTCTCGGTGGTAGCTTGAGCCATGGTGTTGATTCCTTCGGCGTGGGGGCGCCGCTCCTGCCATTGTTGCACATTATTGCCACATGGCAATAGCCCATTTACATATTTCCCGCCGTTGTAGACGCCTCCTGTGGCGTCCTGCGTTGCTTGCGGCCGCGAATATCTTAACGGCAGGTTTTCTGTTGAGCTTGAACAAATTCAGCGCATTTCCTTTCCATAACATTGCTAGGTTCCTCCTTCCGCCATCTCCCCTATTTATCCAGGAGCGCCCATGAAGACCATTCGCCAGCTCGACAGCAGAATCAAGATCCACCTCGCCTTTGCCCTGTTCTTTCTCTTGTATGCGCTTGAAATTGTCCAGCTGGGCGCACAGGACGGGCGCCCGCTCCTGCACCTGGGTGTGCTGGGTCCGCTCGGCCTGGGTCTGGGCCTGGCGCTCGGTTTTTCCAGCTGGCTGGCCAGCGACGCGCAGCGCACCCTGCGCGTCGCTGGCGCCCTGGCGCAGCGCCTGGTTGATGGCGACCTGCGCGTGCGTGCCGACTCGCCGCAGCACGGCGAAGCCGGCAAGCTGATGGCGGCCATGGCTGCGCTGGCGCTGAAACTCGCCGGCGTGGTGAAGGAGGTGCGCGCCGGCGCCGAAGGCATCGGTACAGGTACCGGAGAAATTGCCACCGGCAATATGGACCTGTCGGCGCGGACCGAGCAGCAGGCCGCCTCGCTGGAGGAAACGGCCTCGTCGATGGAGGAATTGACGGCGACCGTGCGCCAGAACGCCGACCATGCGCACGAAGCGAACCGGCTGGCGGTGTCGGCGTCGGAAGTGGCGGTCAAGGGCGGCCAGGTGGTGGCGGACGTGGTCGGCACCATGGCCTCGATCAACGATTCATCGAAGCAGATCAGCGAAATCATCGGGGTCATCGACGGCATTGCCTTCCAGACGAATATCCTGGCCCTGAACGCTGCGGTGGAGGCGGCGCGCGCCGGCGAGCAGGGGCGCGGCTTTGCCGTGGTGGCTTCGGAGGTGCGCAGCCTGGCCCAGCGCTCGGCCGCGGCCGCCAAGGAAATCAAGTCCCTGATCGACGATTCGGTGGCCAAGGTCGATGCCGGCACCCAGCTGGTCGACAAGGCCGGCAAGACGATGGAGGAAGTGGTGAGCAGCGTGAAGCACGTCACCGACATCATTGCCGAAATCGCCGACGCCAGCATGGAGCAGACTGCCGGCATCGAGCAGGTGAACGGGGCGATCGCGGCGATGGACCAGGCCACCCAGCAGAACGCGGCCCTGGTCGAGGAATCGGCGGCGGCGGCCACGGCGGTACGCGAGCAGGCAACGGCGCTGGCGCGCGCAACAAGCGGCTTCGTGCTGGCGAACGACACACCCGCCCCTTCCGCTCCGGCCAGGGAAAAGCTGTTGGACAAATCCATGGCGCCTGCCCCGGCGAAGCTGGCCGCCAAGCCCCGCCTGGCGACGGCGGCGCCCCACCCTGCCCCCGGCGCCAAACCCAAAACCGGCAAATCGGCGCCAGCTGCGCCAGCAACACCAGCAGCACCACGCGCATCGGCCAAACCGGACGCCGATTGGGAAGAGTTTTAAATAAAGCGCACGAATTACATTGACGTATTTGAGGATGCGCTTATTTTGAATATGTAGGAGTTTCCCCTACACGGGCTCAGGCGGTCATCCGATACCTCTTCCACGGCATGGGTCGCATGA
The DNA here is from genome assembly GCF_030711405.1 of Massilia brevitalea. Classification (GTDB taxonomy): domain Bacteria; phylum Pseudomonadota; class Gammaproteobacteria; order Burkholderiales; family Burkholderiaceae_D; genus Telluria; species Telluria brevitalea. The sequence continues at coordinate 6,435 of NZ_JAULSI010000004.1, read as the reverse complement.
TGGCGCTACCGAATTGACTGCTCATTGAACGCAGTAGTTTGGCGAGTGACGTATTTCTCTACATTGAAAGGAAATAATCATGGCCTCGAATCAAAACAAAGGTACGCAAGGCGGCACCCCTGAGCAACATGCGGCAGCTGGCCGCCAGAGCCACAAGAACGACGCAAACAAGCAGTCCGGTTCGGGCTCGGGTTCGCGCTCAGGCTCGACGGCGGGATCGGGAGCGGGCACCCGCGGCGGCACGCCTGAACAGCATGCCGCAGCCGGCCGCCAGAGCCACAAGAACGACGGCAACAAGCAGTCGGGCTCGGGTTCCGGTTCGCGTTCGGGCGCCAGCTCGGGCAACAGCATGCGCAGCGACGCATCCGAACAGAACCTCGAACTTGGCCGCCAGAGCAGCAAGGGCAGCAAGGGCAAGCGTTGATCCGCTGGTCCGACGCCCCTTGAAGGGCTATCAATAAAAAGCCTGGCGCAATACGGCCCAGGCTTTTTTTATTATCTGTACGAATTGAACCAATTGGCCGAAACCACCGGTTATTTGCACGATGGAGTCGCGATGCAAATAACTTATTGCCGGGTTAATTCGACTGCAAATACTATTTGCACCGCCGCCTCGATCGATTAATACAATACGGCCTTTGGCAATCGATCTCAGATATTGCGCAGGATCGCGCCTTTTGGCGGCGCAAAATCGGCCACGTCGTCGATCATGCGCGCGGTTTTCGCATCGCGCGCATTCAGGTGCAGGTCGGAATACTGGTGGATCGCCCACTGGTCCGGCGACAGCTCGATGTGACGCCGCAAGATCGACTCGGTACGCGCGTCGTCGGCGCGCAGGCCCTCGACGATGATGTTCAGCGCATCCGGACGCGAACCCGGCGAGGCCGTGGCGTGCGACTTGTGCACCATGAAACGCGCCGTGTCGCTGGCATAGCGCCGGCTGCCCGACAGGTACATGATGACGGCAATCGAGGCCACCGCCCCGCCGTTGTACATCACGAACTCGATCGGCGACTTCGACATGAAGTTGTACAGGCACAGGCCGTCGCTGACGTAGCCGCCGTTCGACTGCACCAGCACGTGGGCCGTCTCGATGCCGTCCTCGGTCATGTGGCCGACCGCCTCGAATACCCGGTGCACCATGTCGCTGTTGACGTCGCCGGACAGCGTGAACCAGGCTTCCTTGTCGTGTTTGGTTTGATCTTCGCTCATAGTCTTTTTCTACCTGCAAAGTGTGAAGCCTAGTTTAACAAATCGAGGAAAAAGCCTGCGCGCATGCCCGCCAACGGTGCGCGCCCCCTCCTTTCATTGACAGCAACGTGAGCCTCGCATATTCTCCACAGTCTTGATCGGGAGAGCGCAGTTCACGCTGCCGCCGAAGGGGCATCACCCAAAAACTCTCAGGCAAAAGGACCGGTCAGGGGACGGCGCGCACGGCGCACCGGACCAACTCTGGAGAGCGGCCAGCAACCCTGGCCCACCGAAGGGGCAGGCGGATTTCCGCTATCTCTCAGGTACCAAGGACAGAGGGGCGCGCAGCAGCGTACGGCCGTTCGAACGGCGTGCGCGGCCGCTCCCTTATATATCTGCCCAGAGGATTCCATGACGCTCCAAGCGACCCCGCTCAATTCCGCACACCGCGCCGCCGGCGCCAAGATGGTCGACTTCGGCGGCTGGGACATGCCGGTCAACTACGGTTCGCAGATCGAAGAGCACCACGCGGTGCGTACCGACGCCGGCATGTTCGACGTTTCCCACATGTGCGTGGTCGACCTTGAGGGCGCCAATGCGCGGTCCTTCCTGCGCGGCCTGCTGGCCAACAACGTCGACAAGCTGCAAGTGCCGGGCAAGGCCCTGTACTCGGCCATGCTGAACCCCGAGGGCGGCGTGATCGACGACCTGATCGTCTACTTCTTCCGCGAAGACTGGTTCCGCCTGGTCGTCAACGCCGGCACCGCCGAGAAAGACGTCGCCTGGATGCGCCAGCAAAACGACGCGACCAATAGCGGCTTGAGCATCACCCCGCGCCGCGCCGGCCTGATCGACACGGACAAAGCAATCGCCCTGGTCGCCGTGCAAGGCCCGAACGCCCGCGCCAAGGTCTGGGAAGTGCTGCCGCAGACGCAAGCCGCATCGGAAGCCATGAAGCCCTTCAATGTCGTGATCGTGCCGGACACCGCATTCGGCGAAGCGATGGTTGCGCGCACCGGCTACACCGGAGAAGACGGTTTCGAAATCGGCGTGCCGGCCACGCAAGTGGAAGCGCTGTGGAACGCCCTGGTCGCGGCAGGCGTGAAGCCGGCCGGCCTCGGCGCGCGCGACACCCTGCGCCTGGAAGCGGGCATGAATCTCTACGGCCAGGACATGGACGACAGCGTGAACCCGCTCGACGCCGGCCTGGGCTGGACGATCGACCTGGTGTCGGAACGCGACTTCATCGGCAAGGCGGCGCTGCAGGCGAAAGGCCAACAGGCGCAATTCGTCGGCCTGATCCTGCGCGAAAAGGGCGGCATCCTGCGCGCCCACCAGAAAGTCATCGCCGCATCCGGCGCAGTCGGCGAAATCACCAGCGGCACCTTCAGCCCGAGCATGCAGCAGGCGATCGCCCTGGCGCGCGTGCCGATGGACGTGCAGGTCGGCGACACCGTGCACGTCGAGATTCGCGACAAGAAGCTGGCCGCCTCGGTTGTCAAGCTGCCTTTCGTCCGCAATGGCAAGGTGCTGGCTGCCTGAAGCCGCGATTCACGATTTATAATTCCGCACCATCCCAACCAGGAGTCTTTTACATGAACATCCCAGCCGACCTGAAATACACCGAGTCCCATGAGTGGGTCCGCCTCGAAACCGACGGCACCCTGACCGTCGGCATCACCGAGTACGCGCAGGACGCACTGGGCGACATCGTGTTCGTCGAACTGCCGCAGGTCGGCAAGTCCTTCACCGCGGGCGACGACGCCGCCGTCGTGGAATCGGTGAAAGCCGCCAGCGACATCTACGCGCCGGTTTCGGGCACCGTCACCGCCGTCAACCAGCCGGTTGCCGACGCGCCGGACTCGATCAACAGCGACGCCTACGGCGCCTGGCTGTTCAAGCTGCAGCCAACCGACGCCAACGCGATCAACGGCTTGCTGGACGCCGACGCCTACGGCAAGACCACCGGCAACTGATCGTCGCCAGGGGACGGCGCGGCCGTCCCTTTTCGTATCGACACGCGCATCACGATCTCCGTCGTACCTGTTCCCTACCCCGGCGCCACCGCGCCAGCACCTTCTCTTGGCCTCTACCATGACCCGCACCAGCCTCCTTGACCTCGAAGCACGCGATTCCTTCATTCCGCGCCACATCGGCCCATCGGAATCCGAACAGGCAGCCATGCTGTCGACCCTCGGCTACGACACGCGCGAAGCGCTGATCGACGCCGTCGTTCCCGCCAACATCCGCCGCAAGGACACGCTCGACCTGGGCCAGTTCGTCCAGCCGCGCAGCGAAGAAGAAGCACTGGCGACCCTGAAAGCGCTGGCCTCGAAGAACAAGGTCATGAAATCGATGATCGGCCAGGGCTACTACGGCACCCACGTGCCGAAGGTCATCCTGCGCAACATCTTCGAAAACCCGGCCTGGTACACCGCCTACACCCCGTACCAGCCAGAGATTTCGCAAGGCCGCCTGGAAGCGATCCTGAACTTCCAGCAGATGATCACTGATATGACCGGCATGGGCATCGCCAACTCGTCGATGCTCGACGAAGGCACCGCGGCCGCCGAGGCCATGACCCTGATCCAGCGCGTCGGCAAGTCGAGCTCGAAGGTCTTCTACGTGGCCGAGGACGTGCTGCCGCAGACCCTGGAAGTGATCCGCACCCGCGCCACGCCGATCGGTGTGGAAGTGCGCAGCATCGCACCCGCCGACATCGAGAAGCTGGAAGACACCTGCTTCGGCGTGCTGCTGCAATACCCGGGCGTGAACGGCGAAGTGCGCGACTACCGCGCCGCCTGCGAACACCTGCACGCAATGGGCGCAATGGTGGTGGTCGCCGCCGACCTGCTGGCCCTGACCCTGCTGGCCGCGCCTGGCGAATGGGGCGCCGACGTGGTCGTCGGTAACAGCCAGCGCTTCGGCGTGCCGCTCGGTTTCGGCGGCCCGCACGCCGGCTACCTGGCCACCCGCGACGAGTACAAGCGCTCGATGGCCGGCCGCCTGGTGGGCGTGACCGTCGATGCGCAAGGCAACCAGGCCTACCGCCTGGCGCTGCAAACGCGCGAACAGCACATCCGCCGCGAAAAGGCGACCTCGAACATCTGCACCGCGCAGGTGCTGCTGGCCGTGATGGCCGGCATGTATGCGGTCTACCACGGTCCGCAAGGCCTGAAGCGCATCGCCCAGCGCGTGCACCGCCAGGCCGCGATCCTGGCCGCCGGCCTGCAATCGCTCGGCTTCGAGCTGGCCAACGCCACCTTCTTCGACACCCTGACCGTGCGCACGGCCGATGCCGACGCCCTGGTCGGCGCCGCCGCAGCCCGGGGCATCAACCTGCGCCGCGTCGACGGCACCCACGTCGGCATCTCGCTCGATGAGACCACGACGCGCGACGACCTGGCTGCGCTGTTCTCGATCTTCGGCAACGGCGCCCAGGTGGACCTGGACGCGCTGGATGCAGATGCCGCCGTCGCCTACCCGGCAGCCCTGGAGCGCACCAGCGCCTACCTGACCCACCCGACCTTCCACCGCTACCACGCCGAGCACGAGATGCTGCGCTACCTGCGCTCGCTGGCCGACAAGGACCTGGCGCTCGACCGCACCATGATCCCGCTCGGTTCGTGCACCATGAAGCTGAACGCGACCTCGGAAATGATCCCGGTCACCTGGCCCGAGTTCTCGAACGTCCACCCGTTCGCGCCGCAGGACCAGACGGTCGGCTACCGCGAGATGATCGACCAGCTGGAAGCCATGCTGTGCGCCGCCACCGGCTACGCCGCCATTTCGCTGCAGCCGAACGCCGGCTCGCAGGGCGAGTACGCAGGCCTGCTGGTGATCCAGAAGTACCATCAAGCGCGCGGCGAAGGCCACCGCAACGTCTGCCTGATCCCGTCGTCGGCGCACGGCACCAACCCGGCGTCGGCCAGCATGGTCGGCATGAAGGTGGTGGTCACCGCCTGCGACGAGAACGGCAACGTCGACCTGGCCGACCTGAAGGCCAAGGCCGGGCAGTACAGCCATGACCTGGCCTGCGTGATGGTCACCTACCCGTCGACCCACGGCGTGTTCGAGGAAGGCATCCGCGAGCTGTGCGAGATCGTGCATGCGCACGGCGGCCAGGTGTATGTCGACGGCGCCAACATGAACGCGATGGTCGGTGTGGCCGCGCCGGGCGCCTTCGGCGGCGACGTCAGCCACCTGAACCTGCACAAGACCTTCTGCATCCCGCACGGCGGCGGCGGCCCGGGCGTCGGCCCGATCGGCGTCGGCGCCCACCTGGCGCCGTTCCTGCCGAACCAGCTGTCGACCGGTTACGTGCGCAACGAACAAGGCATCGGCGCAGTGAGCGCGGCGGCCTACGGCTCGGCCTCGATCCTGCCGATCTCGTGGATGTACATCGCGATGATGGGCGCCGAAGGCCTCACCGCCGCGACCGAAGTCGCGATCCTGAACGCCAACTACATCGCGCGCCGCCTGGCGCCGCACTACCCGGTGCTGTACACCGGCCACGACGGCCTGGTGGCGCACGAGTGCATCATCGACCTGCGTCCGCTGCAGGACAAGACCGGCATCTCGAACGAAGACGTGGCCAAGCGCCTGATGGACTTCGGCTTCCACGCCCCGACCATGAGCTTCCCGGTGCCGGGCACGCTGATGATCGAGCCGACCGAATCGGAATCGAAGGCCGAGCTGGACCGCTTCATCGAGGCGATGATCACCATCCACGCCGAGATCGTGAAGGTCGAGCGCGGCGAGTACGACAAGATGGACAACCCGCTGAAAGGTGCGCCGCACACGGCCGAGGTGGTGACCGCCGACGACTGGCAGCACACCTATACCCGTGAAGTGGCCGCTTTCCCGGTGGCGTCGCTGCGCAAGAAGAAGTACTGGCCGCCGGTCGGCCGTGCGGACAACGTGTACGGCGACCGCAATCTGTTCTGCGGCTGCGCGCCGATCAGCGATTACGAGTGATCTGATTCGCCGTAGGTAACCGAAGCCCCGCCGCGTGCGGGGCTTTTTTATAGGTGACGTAGGGTGGGCACTCCGTGCCCACGCGGTTACGTGCGTGTCCTTTGGCCGGCGCGGCGACTACTCGCCCCGCGGCACAACCACCATTAGAAACGCCAACGAGACGCTTTTTCGAACGCCGCGGAGTCGCACGGGTTTCGATGAGACGAACGCCAACAATGATCATCGTTCCGCGTGGGCACGGGGTGCCCACCCTAATGTGATGGACTC
>NZ_JAULSI010000039.1 GCF_030711405.1 Massilia brevitalea | reverse complement strand
ATACCGTCCGCGTCCTGAAGAAGGACCTTAACTGAACGGCATTAGCCCGAAGGCTGCCTCTTGTTTGCTACCACCAGAAAGGCTTAACGGCCCTTCGAGCGCAGCCTATGGATCGCTGCCAGCTGCGCAATGGCAGCCGCGAGTTCCGACTGCGCTTTCGCGTAGTCGATCGTCGAGTCCTGGTTCTGCATCAGTTCTTCGGCCTGGCGCTTGGCTTCCTGGGCTTTCGCTTCGTCCAGGTCGCCGCCGCGGATCGCGGTGTCGGCCAGCACGGTCACGCCGTTCGGCTGCACCTCGAGGATGCCGCCGGCGACGAAGACGAACTCTTCATTGCCCGCGGTCGTCTGGATGCGCACGGCGCCCGGACGGATCCGCGTGATCAGCGGCGTGTGCTTCGGGTAGATACCCAGCTCGCCCGCTTCACCCGGCAACGCGACGAAAGTCGCTTCGCCGGAGAAGATCTGCTCTTCGGCCGAGACCACGTCAACGTGAAAAATGTTTGCCATGTGTGTCCTTCAGGTTGAAGAAACCGATTAGGAAGCCAGTTTCTTGGCTTTTTCGATTGCTTCTTCGATGGTGCCGACCATATAGAACGCCTGCTCCGGCATGTGGTCCAGTTCGCCCGATGCGATCATCTTGAAGCCCTTGATCGTGTCTTTCAGCGAAACGTACTTGCCCGGTGCGCCGGTGAACACTTCAGCGACGTGGAAAGGCTGCGACAGGAAACGCTGCATCTTACGTGCGCGTGCCACGGTCAGCTTGTCTTCCGGCGCCAGTTCGTCCATGCCCAGGATCGCGATGATGTCGCGCAGTTCCTTGTAACGCTGCAGGGTGCCCTGAACAGCGCGCGCGGTCTCGTAGTGTTCCTGGCCGACGACGAGCGGGTCCAGCTGGCGCGAGGTCGAATCGAGTGGGTCGACCGCAGGGTAGATACCCAGCGAGGCGATGTCACGCGACAGAACGACGGTCGAATCCAGGTGGGCGAAGGTGGTCGCTGGCGATGGGTCGGTCAAGTCATCCGCAGGGACATAGACGGCCTGGATCGAGGTGATCGAACCGGTCTTGGTCGAGGTGATGCGCTCTTGCAGGCGGCCCATCTCTTCGGCCAGGGTAGGCTGGTAGCCCACTGCCGACGGCATACGGCCCAGCAGTGCCGAGACTTCGGTACCGGCCAGGGTGTAGCGGTAGATGTTGTCGACGAAGAACAGCACGTCCTTGCCTTCGTCACGGAAGGCTTCGGCCATGGTCAGGCCGGTCAGCGCGACGCGCAGACGGTTGCCTGGCGGTTCGTTCATCTGGCCGTAAACCATCGCGACCTTCGAGTTTTCCGGATTTTCCAGGTCGACGACTTTTGCATCCGCCATCTCGTGGTAGAAGTCGTTGCCTTCACGGGTACGCTCGCCAACACCGGCGAACACGGACAGGCCCGAGTGCGCTTTAGCGATGTTGTTGATCAGTTCCATCATGTTGACGGTCTTGCCGACACCGGCGCCGCCGAACAGGCCGACTTTACCGCCTTTGGCGAACGGGCAGACCAGGTCGATGACCTTGATGCCGGTTTCCAGCAGGTCGGTCGATGGCGACAGTTCGTCGTACACAGGCGCCGAGCGGTGGATCGAGGCGGTGCGCTCGCTGCTGACAGGGCCGCATTCGTCGATCGGGTTACCCAGCACGTCCATGATGCGGCCCAGGGTGGCGACGCCAACCGGAACCATGATCGGGTTGCCGGTGTTCTGGATGATCATGCCGCGACGCAGGCCTTCCGAGGAGCCCAGCGCAATGGTACGGACGATGCCGTCACCCAGCTGCTGCTGCACTTCCAGGGTCAGTGCGGAGCCTTCCATTTTCAGTGCGTCGTAGACCTTCGGCATGGCGTTACGCGGGAATTCCACGTCGACCACTGCGCCGATACACTGAACGATTTTGCCATCAGCCATGTTCGTTCCTTCAGATATAGTTAAATTCGTGTTTTAGACCGCGGCCGCGCCGGCGACGATCTCGGAGAGTTCTTTGGTAATCGCTGCCTGGCGGGTCTTGTTGTAGACCAGCTTCAGTTCGCCGATGACGCTGCCTGCGTTGTCGCTTGCGGCCTTCATCGCCACCATGCGTGCCGATTGCTCGGACGCCAGGTTTTCGGCGACAGCCTGGTACACCAGGGCCTCGACATAACGCACCAGCAGTTCGTCGATCACGACCTGCGCTTCCGGCTCGTAGATGTAATCCCACGAGATGGCGCCCTTTTCCTGTTCCAGGTGCTTGGACGGCAACGGGAGCAGCTGCTCGACGACCGGTTCCTGCTTCATCGTGTTGATGAATTTGGTGTAGCACAGGTAAACCGCGTCCAGCTGGCCGTCCTGGTATGCGTCGAGCATGACCTTGATCGGGCCGATCAGCTTGTCCAGGTGCGGCGTATCGCCGATCTGGGTAGCCGACGACACCAGCTTGACGCCCACGCGGTTCAGGAAGCCCAGGCCCTTGTTGCCGATGGCAACTGCCTCGATGCGGTTGCCCGCCGCTTCCAGTTCGCGCGACTTCTGCGTCACCTGGCGCAGGATGTTGGTGTTCATGCCGCCGCACAGACCTTTATCGGTCGTGACGACGATGAAGCCGACAGCTTTTGCCTGCACGTGCTTGGCTTGCGCCATGAACACGTGGGTGTACTCCGGATTTGCGCCGGCCAGATTGGCGGTGATGTTCCGAACTTTCTCACTGTAGGGACGGGCGGCGCGCATACGGTCCTGCGCCTTGCGCATTTTCGATGCGGCGACCATTTCCATCGCCTTGGTGATCTTCTTCGTATTCTCTACGCTCTTGATCTTGCCACGAATCTCTTTGCCTACTGCCATGAGTCCTTACTCCTTCCGGTCACCAGCATGGCATTCCTGCGGAAGCCATGCTGGATCGTTCATTTCACTTATTAAAATGCGCCGGACTTTTTGAAATCAGCAATGGCGGCCGCGAGTGCTGCATCGGCGTCCTTGTCCAGTTGCTTGGTTTCTTCGATCTTCGACAGGAGCGCAGGCTGCTTGGTCTTCAGGTAGCCGTGCAGGCCACTTTCGAAAGCCAGCACTTGCTTGACTTCGATATCGTCGAAGTAGCCCTTGTTGACGGCGTACAGCGATGCGGCCATCAGCGACACCGGCAGCGGCGAGAACTGCGGCTGCTTCAGCAGTTCGGTCACGCGTGCACCGCGGTCCAGCTGCTTGCGGGTCGATTCGTCCAGGTCCGATGCGAACTGCGCGAACGCAGCCAGTTCACGGTACTGCGCCAGGTCGGTACGGATACCGCCCGACAGGTTCTTGATGACCTTGGTCTGAGCAGCGCCACCGACGCGCGAGACCGAGATACCGGCGTTGATCGCAGGACGGATACCGGCGTTGAACAGCGAGGTCTCCAGGAAGATCTGGCCGTCGGTAATCGAAATCACGTTGGTCGGCACGAAGGCCGAGACGTCGCCCGCCTGGGTTTCGATGATCGGCAGTGCGGTCAGCGAGCCGGTCTTGCCGGTCACGGCGCCGTCGGTGAACTTCGACACGTAGTCGGCGTTCACGCGTGCTGCGCGCTCGAGCAGACGGCTGTGCAGGTAGAACACGTCGCCTGGGTAGGCTTCGCGGCCTGGTGGGCGGCGCAGCAGCAGGGAGATTTGACGGTAAGCGACTGCCTGCTTCGACAGATCGTCGTACACGATCAGCGCGTCTTCGCCGCGGTCGCGGAAGTATTCGCCCATCGCGCAGCCCGAGTAGGCCGAGATGTATTGCATGGCTGCCGATTCCGACGCCGATGCGGCGACGACAATCGTGTATTCCATCGCGCCGTGCTGTTCCAGCGAACGCACGATGTTCTTGATGGTCGATGCCTTCTGGCCGATTGCAACGTACACGCAGGTGACGTTCTGGCCTTTCTGGTTGATGATCGCGTCGACTGCAACAGCCGATTTACCGGTCTGGCGGTCGCCGATGATCAGCTCGCGCTGGCCACGGCCGATCGGCACCATCGCGTCGATCGACTTGATGCCGGTCTGCATAGGCTGCGACACGGATTCACGGGCGATGACGCCAGGAGCGATCTTTTCGATCGGGGCGGTCAGCTTGGCGTCGATCGGACCCTTGCCGTCGATCGGCTGGCCCAGTGCGTTGACCACGCGGCCACGCAGTTCAGGACCGATCGGCACTTCCAGGATGCGGCCGGTGGTCTTGACGGTGTCGCCTTCCGAGATGTGCTCGTACGAGCCCAGGATGACCGAGCCGACCGAGTCGCGCTCGAGGTTCATCGCCAGACCGAAGGTGTTGCCCGGGAATTCCAGCATCTCGCCCTGCATCACGTCCGACAGACCATGGATGCGGCAGATACCGTCGGCGACGGAGATCACCGTGCCTTGATTGCGAACGTCAGCCGAACCTTCGAGGCCCTGGATGCGGCTCTTGATCAGTTCGCTGATTTCAGATGAATTAAGTTGCATGAGTGCTAACTCCTAATAGTTTCTTGATGCGTAGGGCAAGGACGTGGATGCGGCGACGTGTGCGAAGTCCGGATTACGACACCAGCGCAACATGCATCTGTTGCAGCTTGGCGCGTACCGAGGTATCGAGCACTTCATCGCCGACCACCACGCGCACACCACCGATCAGCGACGAATCGACGGTCACCGTTGGGTTGAGCTTGCGGCCGAATTTCTTTTCCAGCGTACCGACCAGCTGCGCGGTTTGCGCGTCGGTCAGCTCGAAGGCGCTGAAGATGGTCGCGTCGGCAGCACCTGCCTGCGCGTTCTTCAGTTCCTGGAACTGCGCGCCGATCTGCGGCAGCAGGCTGATGCGGCCGTTTTCGGCCAGCATCGCCAGGAAGTTCGACGCCTCCGGGGTCACCGGCGACTTCACCAGCGAGGTCAGCGTAGCGACCAGGTCGGTTGCGGTCAGTTTCGGATTGGCGGCAAACGCCTGCACATCAGAATTGGCGCCGATCTGGGCCAGTTCGGACACCAGGTCGGACCAGGCTGCCATGTTGCCCGATTGGGCAACGCGGAACAGCGCTTCGGCGTAGGGACGGGCGACGGTTGCGAGTTCAGCCATGATTACAGCTCGGCCGACAGTTGCGACAGCAGGGCGGCGTGCGCTTCTGCGTTCACTTCACGCTTCAGGATCTGCTCGGCGCCCTGGACTGCCAGCGCAGCGACCTGGCCGCGCAGTTCTTCGCGCACGCGCGTCACTTGCTGCTCGGCGTCGGCTTTTGCGTTGGCAACGATGCGGGCGGCTTCTTCAGCGGCGGTCTTCTTGGCTTCGTCGATGATCAGCGCGGCGCGCTTTTCGGCGTCGGCGATGCGCTTCTGGCCTTCGTCACGGGCGCCAGCCAGTTCCGATTGCACGCGCTTTTCGGCGGCGGCCAGGTCGGCCTTGCCGCGGTCGGCAGCTGCCAGACCGTTGGCGATCCGCTCGGCGCGCTCGTCGAGTGCCTTCATCAGCGGCGGCCACACGAACTTCATCGTGAACAGCGCCAGGATGAAGAAGACGGCGAACTGGGCAAACAGGGTTGCGTTAAGGTTCACTGTATTTTCCTTCTCACAAAAACGGATGCCGAACCGCGATGGTTCGGCCATTCAAAACCCGAGATGCTTTGCTGCTTAGCCGCTGAACGGATTGGCGTAAGCGAACAGCATGGCGATACCAACGCCGATCAGGAATGCCGCGTCGATCAGGCCGGCCAGCAGGAACATCTTGGTTTGCAGGGTGTTCATCAGTTCTGGCTGACGTGCCGAGGCTTCCAGGTATTTACCGCCCATGATAGCGATACCGATACATGCGCCGATAGCGCCGAGGCCGATGATTAAACCGCAAGCCAGTGCAACAAAAGATGCGTCAGTCATGATTACTCCAAAAAGTTAAATGAAAAGCTAAATTAAAAACTACTACTTCGGTACTACTACGATCTGTTCGATGCTTGCGGCGCCGATCAGTGGCCTTCGTGGGCCTGACCGAGGTACACCAGCGTCAGCATCATGAAGATGAATGCCTGCAGGAAAACGATCAGGATGTGGAAGATTGCCCAGATCGAACCAGCGATGACCTGACCTGCGAAGCCGAAGACGGTAGCGGTCGAGCCCAGCAAGGCGATCAAGAGGAACAGCAGCTCGCCGGCAAACATGTTGCCGAACAGTCGCATACCGAGCGACACCATTTTTGCTGCGTATTCGATGATGTTCAGGAGCAGGTTGAACGGCGCCAGCCAGATGCCGAACGGCGCTGCGAACAACTCGTGGAGCCAGCCGCCCAGGCCCTTGATCTTGATGCCGTAGTACAGCATCAGGACCAGTACGCCCAGCGAAATACCCACGGTACCGTTCAGGTCGGCGGTTGGCACGACGCGGTGGTAAGGGAACAGATGCTCGACGCCGAAGAAGCCGAAGGCTGCCGAGAACAAGTCGACCGGCAGGAAGTCCAGCGAGTTCATCAGGGCGACCCAGACGAACACGGTCAGCGCGGCCGGGGCAATGAAGCTGCGGTCGCCATGGATGATGGTCTTGGCCTGGTTGTCGACCATTTCGAACAGGATCTCGACGGCAGCCTGGAAGCGGCCCGGCACGCCCGAAGTGGCGCGGCGCGCGGCCGACCACATGATCAGGCAGCCGATCGCGCCCATCAGGACCGACCAGAACATGGTGTCGTAGTGGAAGACGGAAAAGTCGACCGGGCCATTCTGGTGCGAACTCGACAGGTGCGCCAGGTGGTGCTTGATGTACTCGCCTGCGGTGGGCGCGTGGTGTGCTGCGCCTTCTACGGTTGTCGTCATATCAGTGCCTAAATAATAAGAATATGTAACTTTTCAGCGCCACGATGAACCCGGCGAGGAGCGCCAGCCAGTTCAGGTCACGGTACAGCCACGCAGTTGCCGCCAGCAGGGCAAGCGTTAATGCAATCTTTATAAATTCCCAGATGAAAAACGTGAACGGGTTGGTCCCGCCCGGCTGGTGTGCGGCGGCGAACAAGCGCAGCGCCATGATGCCGTTGGGCACAACACAACAGATTCCACCGAGTACCGCCGAAAACATCGCAGGCCATCCCCCCAGCAGTGCGGCGACGAGGCCGGCGACAGCTGTTGCGATCAATTGCAGGGAGACCAGGCGCAACATTTTTATTCTTCTGCCTTGGCCGTTTGAACCGAGTTACGGTGTGGTAATTACATGAATCAGCGGGATTATATGTTCGTTCATGTATCTGAGTCAAACGATTCCAGCTGTGCGGTAGTAGCGTGCAAGGGCTTGAAATGTCACATAAATCTTGATAGATCGGCAGGTTTTACGTGCAGTTCGCGGGGCGGAATGCAGATGCCGGATCGGGCCGCCGCAGGGGGATTTACCCGGGGAGAATGGGGTACTGGTGGGCTTGCTGACCGCCCATTCAGCGCCAGTCGGCCCGAGTTCGCGATACCGCTATAGTTGGCAACGTAGGGTGGACGGGTTTCCCGTCCACGCGTTCAACAATTGTTGGATATGCGCGACAGTTGTTGATGCCGGGGTGGTGGATATCGTAGGGTGGGCACTCTGTGCCCGCGCGTGAAGTGCGCTGCGTGTTAGCGCCGGAATCGGGCCAACGATGTTCATATGTCACGCGTGGGCACGGAGCGCCCACCCTACCGTCATCCCGGTCAACAACTTCAGAAACGTCGTGCGCGTCTCCGCGCCATTGATGGATCACGCGCGCAGGCGGGCCAATACACCTTCGAGCACATCCAGGTTCGAGAAGTCGATGATCATCTGCCCCTTCCCTTTCGGCCCCATCTTGAATGCGACCGGCGTCGCCAGCTTGTCCGACAGCTCTTCCTCCAGCCGCACGATATCGCCCGACTTTTCCTTCTGGCGCGCGGCCGACGCCGGTGCGTCGAGTTCCTCGATCGCACGCGCCACCAGCTTCTCGGTCTCGCGCACCGACAGGCGCTTGGCCACCACCTGCGTGGCCAGCGCGATCTGGCTGGCGTTATCCACAGACAGCAGCGCGCGCGCATGCCCCATGTCGATATCCCCTGCCATCAGCATGGTCTGTACCGGCCCGGCCAGGTTCACCAGGCGCAGCAGGTTCGACACCGCACTGCGCGAACGGCCCACGGCGCCCGCCGCCTGCTCATGCGTGAAATTGAAATCCGAAATCAGGCGCGCGATGCCCTGCGCTTCTTCCAGCGGATTCAAGTCCTCGCGCTGCATGTTCTCGATCAGCGCCATTGCCGCGGCCGCCTGGTCGTCGACTTCGCGCACCAGCACCGGGATCTCGTCGAGCCCGGCCAGCTGCGCCGCGCGGAAGCGGCGTTCGCCGGCGATGATCTCGTAGCGACCGCCATCGACCGGACGCACCAGCACCGGCTGCATCACCCCCTGGGTCTTGATCGACGCGGCCAGCTCCTGCAAGGCCCCCTCGTCCATCCGGGTACGTGGCTGGTATTTGCCCGCTTGCAGCTGCGCGATGGCGAGCGAGGACGGTGCGTGCGCCGGGGCCGGCACCGCATCGAGGTCGCCGCCGAGCAAAGCATCGAGACCGCGGCCGAGGCCTTTGAATTTCTTTGTAGCCATTTATAGATGTCTCCGCTTACATGGTCTTGATGCGCTCGACCATTTCGGCCCCGAACGCGATATACGCCTGTGCGCCTTTCGACGACGGGTCGAAGGTCACGCCCGGGATGCCATAGGACGGCGCTTCG
Source organism: Massilia brevitalea (assembly GCF_030711405.1). Classification (GTDB taxonomy): domain Bacteria; phylum Pseudomonadota; class Gammaproteobacteria; order Burkholderiales; family Burkholderiaceae_D; genus Telluria; species Telluria brevitalea. The sequence goes on along the minus strand of NZ_JAULSI010000039.1, from coordinate 46,859 downwards.
GCCAGGCGCACGTTGCGCGGGATGATGGTTTTAAAAACCTTGCCACCGAAGTGCTGTTCGAGTTGGGCCGACACCTGCTGCGACAGCGTCATGCGCGGATCGAACATCACACGCAGCAGGCCGATGATCTTCAGGTCCGTATTCAGGTTGGCGTGCACCTTCTTGATGGTGTTGACCAGGTCCGACAGGCCTTCGAGCGCGTAGTACTCGCACTGCATCGGGATGATGACGCCATGCGCGGCGCACAGGCCGTTCAGGGTCAGCATCGACAAGGCGGGCGGGCAGTCGACCAGGATGAAGTCGTAGTCGCCATCCACCTTGGCCAGCGCATTCTTCAGGCGGCGCTCGCGGCTGTCGAGTTGCACCATCTCCACTTCGGCGCCGGCCAGGTCACGGTTGGCGGGCAGCACGTCGAAGCGCCCTGCTTCCGAGCGCACGCGCGCTTCCGTTACGTCGGCCTCGCCCAGCAGCACGTGATACGTGGAAGCTTCCAGCGTTGCCTTGTTGATGCCTGCTCCCATGGTGGCATTGCCCTGGGGGTCGAGGTCGACCAGCAGCACGCGCTGCTCAAGCTTGGCCAGGCCTGCCGCCAGGTTGACGCTGGTGGTCGTCTTGCCGACGCCGCCCTTCTGGTTTGCTACGCAAAATATCTTTGCCATCTATTCTTTCGAACGCTACTTAATCGGACTATATCGTTCATTCCGTTTAAACCGTATAAACGATTTATTCAGTTTAAACGATATAAACCGTTTACATTGTTAATTGATAGAGTCTGTTTTTTCGATGAAAACCAGGTGACGCTCCGCTTCCACTTTTGGCACTTTGATCGGTCTCAATTCCTGTATCTTCCATTCGCCTGGCAGCCGCTCCTGTTCGTCCGCCGGCGCCGTGCCTTTCAAGGCGATGAATCTGCCGCCCTCTGCCAGCAGGTGTCCGGACCAGTTGACGAAATCCGACAGGTCGGCAAAAGCGCGCGAAGTAATCACGTCGAAAGGCCCGGCTTTCAGCTCCTGCACCTTCATGGTGTACACGTTCACGTTTTTCAGGCCCAGCTCGGCCTTCACCTGGGTGAGGAAGGCGGTTTTCTTGTGCACGGTGTCGATCAGGGACACGTTCATGTCTGGCCGGGCAATGGCCAGCACGATGCCCGGCAACCCGCCCCCTGCCCCGACGTCGAGCACGTTTTTCGCGCCCTCGAAGGCCGACACCGCCGCCAGCGAATCGAGCAAATGATGGGTCACCATCTGCATCGGGTCGCGCAGCGAGGTCAGGTTGTACACACCGTTCCACTTGGCCATCAGGGCCAGGTAATCCATGAGTTGCTCGCGCTGGGCGGCCCAGAGCGGCAAATCCATGGCCTCGATGCCGTCGTTCAGCACTTCGCTCAGTTTTTCGCGGTCAAAACCCCTCATTGGGCAGCCTCCTCGTTGGCAGTTGGGGCACTGGTAAAGCCTTTGGCACCGCGTTTTTTCAGGTGCACCAGCAGCAGGGAAATCGCCGCCGGGGTCACGCCGGAGATGCGCGAAGCCTGGCCCAGGGTTTCCGGACGCTGTTTATCGAGCTTCTGGCGCACCTCGATCGACAGGGCCGCGATCTCCAGGTAATCCAGGTTGTCCGGCAATTTCAGGTTTTCGTAGTAGTCGTGACGCTCGACTTCGCGCGCCTGGCGGTCGATGTAGCCCGCATATTTCAGCTGGATTTCCACCTGTTCCTTGACCGCAGGATCTTCCACGCCAGGACCAGCAAGCGCCTGGCCTTCCAGGCCATTCATGCTCATCAGCGTGTCGTATGCGACGTTCGGACGGCGCAGCAGATCGGCCAGGTTGTACTCGCGTTCGAGCGCCTGCCCTACCACGCGCTCGGCTTCGCTTGCAGCCAGGATGCGCGGGTTGACCCAGGTCGAACGCAGGCGTTCCAGCTCGCGCGCTACCGATTCGCGCTTCTTCTCGAAGGCTTCCCACTGTGCGTCGCCGACCACGCCCAGCTTGCGGCCGATCTCGGTCAGGCGCATGTCGGCATTGTCTTCACGCAGCGACAGACGGTATTCGGCACGGCTGGTGAACATGCGGTAAGGCTCGGCTACGCCCTGGGTGGTGAGGTCGTCGACCAGCACCCCGAGGTAGGCTTCGGAGCGGCCTGGGGTCCACGTCTCTTCGCCCTTGGTTTGCAGGGCTGCATTCAAGCCAGCCAGCAATCCTTGCGCCGCTGCTTCTTCGTAGCCGGTGGTACCGTTTATCTGGCCGGCGAAGAACAGGCCCTTGATGGAACGGGTTTCGAGCGTCGATCTCAGGCCGCGCGGGTCGAAATAATCGTATTCGATGGCGTAGCCCGGTCTCAAAATGAAGGCGTTTTCCATGCCCTTCATCGAGCGCACCAGGGCCAGCTGCACGTCGAACGGCAGGCTGGTCGAGATCCCGTTCGGATAGAACTCGTGCGTCGTCAGGCCTTCCGGTTCCAGGAAAATCTGGTGCGATTCCTTCGACGCGAAGCGGTGGATCTTGTCTTCGATCGACGGGCAGTAACGCGGCCCGACGCCTTCGATAACGCCGGTGTACATCGGGCTGCGGTCCAGGCCGTTGCGAATGATGTCGTGGGTTTGCGCATTCGTATGCGTCACCCAGCACGGCACCTGGCGCGGGTGCATGGCGGCGTTGCCCATGTACGAAAACACCGGTACCGGATCGAGGTCGCCCGGCTGTTCGGCCAGCACCGAGAAATCGATGCTGCGGCCGTCGATGCGGGGCGGCGTGCCGGTTTTCAGGCGGCCTTGCGGCAGCTTGAGTTCTTTCAGGCGCGCGGAGAGCGACAGTGCAGGCGGGTCGCCGGCGCGGCCAGCCGAATAATTTTGCAGGCCAACGTGGATCTTCCCGTCCAGGAAAGTACCGGCCGTCAGCACCACGGCACGGGCGCGGAACTGCAGGCCAATCTGGGTAACGGCGCCGACCACGCGGTCGCCTTCCACCATCAGGTCGTCGACGGCGTGCTGGAACAGCCACAGGTTTGGCTGGTTTTCCAGGCGCGAACGGATCGCCGCCTTGTACAGGATGCGGTCGGCCTGGGCGCGCGTGGCACGCACGGCCGGGCCTTTCGAGGAGTTCAGGATGCGGAACTGGATGCCGGACTCGTCGGTGGCGATGGCCATCGCGCCGCCCAGGGCATCGACTTCCTTGACCAGGTGGCCCTTGCCGATGCCGCCGATCGAAGGGTTGCAGGACATCTGACCGAGGGTCTCGATGTTGTGGGTAAGGAGCAGCGTCTTCTGCCCCGTGCGCGCAGACGCGAGCGCAGCCTCGGTGCCGGCATGGCCGCCGCCGACGACGATCACGTCGAATTCAGTTGGAAATAGCATGATGGGATGTGTGAAGCAAAGGACTAAGTTGCGCGTAGACGCGGAGTATAGAAGCGGATTATAGGAGCTTTTCTTTACGCAGACTCAGCTCGACCAAAAAACACAGCCGTTTTTGTTTCACGTGGAACACATCGTGAGAAGTTGATAACGACGTTCCACGTGAAACAATCGGGTGACTGAGACGTAAAAAAGCCGGCTGAGCCGGCTTTGTTCCACGTGAAACAACCCAACAAGCCTTAGTTAAACCACCTGACAATCGCATCGAAGCCAGTCTTGACGATCAGTACCGAGACCACGACCAGGAACAGCTTGCGCACAAACGCACTGCCATGCTGGATTGCCAGCTTCGTTCCGACCAGCGAACCGGCGATTTGGCACAGCGCCATCAGCAAGCCAAGCTGCCACAAGATGTGACCGCTGTAACCGAACCACATCAGCGCCGACAAATTGCACGCGACATTTACGATCTTCGCCGCCGCCGAAGCGCTGAGGAAGTCGAAGCCGAAGAAGCGCACATACAGGAAGATCAGGAAGCTGCCCGTTCCTGGTCCAAAGAAGCCGTCATAAAACCCGATGGCCGCGCCCATGCCAATTGCCCACCAACGCTCGGCCGATCCGCTGTGCACAGGTGCATGGACCGAACCCAGGTCTTTCTTGCGGAATGTGTAGATGGCCACCGCCAGCAGGATCAAGGGCAGCAGGCTGCGTACGAAGTCGCCGGGCACACGGGTCACGGTCCAGGCGCCGACGAACGACAGGGCAAACGCCGCCAGGGCCGCCGGTGCTGCGGCGCTCCATGCCACCCGCACACGCTGGGCATATTTCACTGCCGCCGCGCCCGTGCCGAAAATGCTGGCCAGCTTGTTGGTGCCGAGCAGGGTTGCCGGCACTTCCTTCGGCAACACGGAAAAGATCGCCGGCACCTGGATCAGCCCGCCACCGCCGACCACCGCATCCACCAGCCCCGCCAGGAAGGCTGCGCCGCCCAGCCATACGAAGTCAATCATCTACCGCTTTCAAAACTTGGAAAGGCGAAATTGTACGCATGATTTGCCAGTCAGTGCAGGGTCCTCAGGCCCTTGCCCCATCGCCGCGACCCAGCCATTCTGGTGTAAGCTAATCGGCAAACAACACCTGGGATGAGACCATGACCGACTTTGCCTTCAGCACCGTTGCCAGCATCCTTTCCGAGACCGGGGCCGCCGCCCGCCTCGGCCAGATCGTCCGCGAACGTTTTCCCAATGCGCGCCGCGCCCTGGTCGTCACCGATCCTGGCTTCCTGCGCACCCGGCTGGCAGAGCTGCCCTGCCTCGATTTGCAGCGCCACGGTTTCACGGTCAGCGTCTTTTCCGGCGTGGTCGCCGATCCGCCCGAAGATGTAGTGAGGGAGGCAGTCCGCTTCGCCCAGGAGAAGGACAGCGACCTGGTCATCGGCCTGGGCGGCGGCAGTTCGATGGACGTCGCCAAGCTGATCGCCATCCTGGCCACCGGCGAACACCAGCTCGCCGACATCTACGGCATCGGCAAGGTCAGCGGCTCACGCCTTCCGCTGGTCCAGGTGCCGACCACCGCCGGCACCGGTTCGGAAGTGACCAACATCGCCATCGTCACCACCGGCGCCACCACCAAGATGGGCGTGGTCGCGCCCCAGCTCTACGCCGACCTCGCCGTGCTGGATGCGACGCTGACTTTGGGCTTGCCGCCGATGGTCACTGCCGCCACCGGCATCGACGCCATGGTCCACGCGATCGAGGCCTATACCAGCAAGCACAAGAAGAATCCGATGTCGGATACGCTGGCGCGCCAGGCGCTCGAGCTCTTGTCGACGAACCTGATTTCTGCCTGCGAAAACGGCAGCCGCCTCGAAGCGCGGCAAGCGATGCTGCTCGGCGCCTGCCTGGCCGGCCAGGCGTTCTCGAATGCACCGGTGGCGGCGGTGCATGCACTGGCTTATCCGGTAGGCGGCATCTTCCATGTGCCGCATGGCTTGTCGAACTCGCTGGTGCTGCCGCATGTGCTGCGTTTCAACGCACCGGAAGCGGCGCCGCTGTATGCCGAGCTGGCGGCGATTGCCGTACCGCAGGCCAGCGGCAGCGCGGAAGCACGCACCGAAGCCCTGGTCGCGGCGATGCAGCAGACGGCCCGCATCACGGGCATCCAGACCACGCTGCAACAAGTGGGAATCAATGAAAGCGACCTTGACCGGCTGGCGGATGACGCCATGCTCCAGACCCGCCTGTTGGGGAATAATCCGCGCACCCTGACGCGCGCGGATGCGCGGGCGATCTACGCCGCTGCGCTGTAGGGATTACGCAGCAAAAATTAGCTGGAGGCGGCAGCCATGGATGGCCGAGGCACGGTTGCAAAGAAATCGAGCAGCAGCGCATTCAGGCGATCGGCCGCCGTCAATTGCAGCCAGTGGTCGGCGCCATCGATGCGCTCGTAACGGAAACCGGCTTGCGCAAATTGCGCCGAGTCGCGCATCTGCTCTTCGGTAAGCGCCGCGTCGCGGCTGCTCCACACCCCCATCACAGGCACCGACACCGGATCGGCTTTCCCGCCCGGCAGCATCATGCGCGGCACATTCGCACGGTAGTAATTCAGGGCAGCCGTCAGGCGGCCAGGCTCGCGGAGGCTGCGGCGCCACACATCGTACTGGGTCGGTTCCTTGGTGAACCTGCGCATCGGCTGGAAGTCGTTGAAGCTCAGCGAGGTCTCGGCCAGGAAAGGCAGCATGAACCACAGCATGTAGCTGCTGCGCAGGCGCTGCATGATGCCGGCCCGCGCAAACGCTGCCGGGTGCCCGACCGACAAGGCCACGTACTGCTCGAAGCGTTCCGGCGCGCGCATGCACAGCAGCCAGCCGATCAGCGCGCCCCAGTCATGCCCGACCAGCCGTGCCTTCTGCACACCCATCACATCCAGCAGGGCCAGCATGTCGTCGCAGATATACCGTGTGCGGTAGGCCGACACCGTTCCCGGCGCATCGGTCTGGCCATAGCCGCGCATGTCGGGCACGATCACGCGGTAGCCGGCGTTCACCAGCGGCCCGACCTGCTTGCGCCAGACCAGGTGGGTGTCCGGAAAGCCGTGCATCAGCAGCACGGCCGGCCCTTCCCCTGCACTCATCACATGCATGCGCAGGCCGTTCACGCTGAGGATCTGCGAGGTTTCTTTCATGCGATTTCCCTGTCTGGGTTGACGACACCTGGCGCAGGCGCGACCGGCTTGGCGCGCGCGCGGCGCTCGAACAGCGCGCCGATCTCGCCGACGATCCCGCGCCGGAACAGCAGCACGCAGACGATGAAGATCAGACCGGTCACCATGCCCACCGATTCGCCCAGCGACGAGAACCATTCGATGCCCGTCATCTCGGCCAGCGCCGTGCCGACTTCGCCCAGCTTGTTTTCCAGCGCCACGATGATGAAGGTGCCGATGATCGGGCCGGCCATCGTGCCCATGCCGCCAACCAGGGTCATCAGCACGACCAGGCCGGACATGGTCCAGTGCACGTCGGTCAGGGTTTCGAAGCCGAGCACCACGGTCTTGGTGGCGCCGGCAAGACCCGTCAATGCAGCCGACAGCACAAAGGCCAGCAGCTTGTAGCGGTCGGCGTCATAACCGAGCGAAATAGCGCGCGGCTCGTTTTCCTTGATGGCTTTCAGCACCTGGCCAAAAGGCGAATGCACGGTGCGCACGATCAGGGCGAAGCCGAGCACGAAGATCGCCAGCACCACGTAGTAGAGGGTCAGGTCGCTCGACAGATCGATCAGGCCGAACAGGCGTCCGCGCGGCACGCCCTGCAGGCCATCCTCGCCATGGGTATAGGGGCTGCGCAGCGCGGCGAAGTACACCATCTGCGCCAGCGCCAGGGTGATCATCGAAAAATAGATGCCCTGGCGGCGGATCGCCAGCGAACCGATGACCAGCCCCAGCGCCGCGCTGGCCGCGACGCCTGCCAAAATGCCGAGCTCGGGCGACAGGCCGACATTCGCCAGCAGGTGGCCAGTCACGTAGCCGGCGCTGCCGAAGAAGGCGGCGTGGCCAAACGACAGCAGCCCGGTAAAGCCGATCAGCAAATTGAAAGCACAGGCGAACAGCGCGAAGCACAGCAGCTTCATCAGGAACACCGGGTAGCCGAAGAACGGCGCCGCCAGCGCCACGGCGAGGGCAATCGCGTACAGGATTTTCTTGTTCATGCTTACTTCTCCTTCCCGAACAGGCCGGCCGGGCGCAGCAGCAGCACAATGACCATGACGACGAACACGACGACTTCCGAGCCTTCCGGATAGAACACGCGGGTCAGGCCCTCGATCACGCCCAGCATCAGGCCGGTGATGATGGAGCCGAGGATCGAGCCCATGCCGCCGATCACGACCACGGCGAAGACGACGATGATCAGGTTCGAGCCCATCAGCGGCGTGACGTTGATCACCGGTGCGGCCAGCACGCCGGCAAGACCTGCCAGCGCGACGCCGAAGCCGTAGGTCAGCGTGACCATGCGCGGCACGTTGATGCCGAAGGCTTCGACCAGTTTCGGGTTCTCGGTACCGGCGCGCAGGTAGGCGCCGAGGCGGGTCTTCTCGATCACGAACCAGGTGCCGAGGCAAACCACCAGCGAGGCGGCGACGACCCAGGCGCGGTAGTTCGGCAGGATCATGAAGCCGAGGTCGGTGGCGCCGGTCAGCTGTTCCGGTACGTCCAGGGTCTGGCCCGAGACGCCGAAGAAGGAGCGGAACACGCCTTCGAGCAGCAGCGTGATGCCGAAGGTAAGCAGCAGCCCATACAAATGGTCGAGTTTATACAGCCAGCGCAGCATGGTCTTTTCGACCGCGATGCCGAAGGCGCCGACGACGAGCGGCGCCAGCACCAGCATCATCCAGTAGTTCAGCTCGTAATGATTGACGCCGATGAAGGCGATGAAGGCGCCCATCATGTACAGGGCGCCGTGGGAAAAGTTGATGACGTTCAGCAGGCCGAAGATGACGGCCAGGCCGAGCGAGAGCATCGCGTAGAAGGAGCCGTTGACCAGCCCCAGCAGCAGCTGGGACATCAGGGCTTGCAGGGGGACTCCGAAGATTTCCATAGGCACCAGGGGTAAAGTCGGAAGACAGGTGTGCGGCGCCGGCGTGGAATGGGCGCCGCGGTGAGGCGAATAACGTTGGACGCGTGGACGGGAGACCCGCCCACGCGTTCAAATCACGCGTGCATTACGGCGAAACAATTGAATCGATGGTGACGAATTACTTCCACGCCGCGCACTTGGTCTCGGCCTTGGTCGTGTACGCCTGGTCGCCCGGAATCGTCGACACGACCTTGTAGTAATCCCAAGGCCCTTTCGATTCCTTCGGCGTCTTCACCTGCATCAGGTACATGTCGTAGACCATGCGGCCGTCCGGACGGATCACGCCGTTCTTGGCGAACATGTCATTGATCTTGGTCGCCTTCAGGTGGTCCATGATCTTGGTGGAATCGTCGGTGCCGGTCGCTTTCACCGCGTTCAGGTAGTTGGTGGCTGCGGAGTAGTCGGCCGCCTGCAGCATCGACGGCTGCTTCTTCATCTTGGCAAAATAACGCTTGGCCCAGGCACGGGTGTCGGCGTTCTGGTCCCAGTACCAGCCGTCGGTCAGGTACATGCCCTGGGTGGTTTTCAGGCCCAGGGTGTGGACGTCGTTGATGAACACCAGCAGGCCCGCGATCTTCATCTTCGAGGTCAGGCCGAACTCGTTGGCGGCCTTGATCGAGTTGATGGTGTCGCCGCCGGCATTCGCCAGGCCCAGCACCTGCGCTTTCGAGGATTGCGCCTGCAGCAGGAAGGACGAGAAGTCCGAGGCCGACAGCGGGTGCTTCACGCTGCCCAGCACAGTGCCGCCGTTCTTTTTCACCACGGCGGTGGTGTCGCCTTCGAGCGACTGGCCGAAGGCATAGTCGGCGGTCAGGAAATACCAGCTCTTGCCGCCCTGCTTCAGCACCGCGGAACCGGTGCCGCGCGCCAGCGCCACGGTGTCGTAGGCGTAGTGCACAGTGTAGGGCGAGCACTGTTCATTGGTCAGTTGCGCGGTGCCGGCGCCGATCGAGATGAAGACCTTTTTCTTTTCCGCCGCCACCTTGGCCATGGCCAGGCTGGCGCCCGAGTTGGTGCCGCCGATCAGCATGTCGACGCCCTGCTGGTCGAACCATTCGCGTGCCTTGGAGGCGGCGATGTCGGGCTTGTTCTGGTGGTCGGCCACCATGAACTGGATCTTCTTGCCGGCCACGGCGCCGCCCAGGTCGGCAATCGCCATGCGCACGGCTTCGGCGCCGCCGTTGCCGTCGACGTCGGAATACACGCCGGACAGGTCGGTGATCATGCCGATCTTGATGGTGTCGCCGCTGATCTGGGCGTGTGCTGGAAGAGCGAAGCCGGCAGTAGCGAAGGCGGCGGCGGTGGCGAGGGCGAGGGTTGTGCGTTTCATCTTGTCTCCGTTGTTGTATGTGAAGCGTTGAAGCATGAAAGCGTGGGACTGCCCGGGTGGTCTAGACGCCGAGCAGTTCGGTCAGTACGGGCATGCGTGCGTCGAGTTCGCTTGATGCGATGGTTTCGACGATTTGCCCGTGCTCGACCACGTGGAACCGGTCCGCCAGCGGTGCGGCGAAGCGGAAATTCTGTTCGACCATGACGATCGTGTAGCCCTTGTTCTTCAGCGTCGTGATCATGCGCGCCAGGGTCTGCACGATGACCGGCGCCAGCCCTTCCGAGATTTCGTCGAGCAGCAGCAAACGCGCGCCGGTGCGCAGGATGCGCGCCACCGCCAGCATCTGCTGCTCGCCGCCCGACAGGCGCGTGCCCTGGCTGTGGCGGCGCTCGTACAAATTCGGGAACATCTCGTAGATCTCGTCGAGCGACATCGCGGTGCCGGCTTTCGGCAGCACCGGCGGCAGCAGCAGGTTTTCCTCGGCCGACAGCGAGGCGAAGATGCCCCGCTCTTCCGGGCAATAGCCGACGCCGAGGTGGGCGATGCGGTGGGTCGGCATGCCGATCGATTCGACGCCGTTAATCTTGATCGAGCCGGTGCGGCGTCCGGTCAGGCCCATGATGGCGCGCAGCGTGGTGGTGCGCCCGGCGCCGTTACGGCCGAGCAGGGTCACGACTTCGCCCTGCGCGACCGTAAAACCGATGTCGTGCAGGATGTGCGATTCGCCGTACCAGGCCTGCAGGTTGCGGATTTCCAGCGCTGCCGAGGTGTTGGCTGAACTCATGCGTGTGCTCCTTCGAGTTCGCCGTCGGCCGTGCCCATGTAGGCCTGCATCACTTGCGGGTTTTTCGATACCTCGGCATACGTGCCCTCGGCCAGCATGGCGCCGCGCTGCAGCACCGAGATGCGGTCGCAGATGCCGGACACCACGTTCATGTTGTGCTCGACCATCAGGATGGTGCGGCCGGCCGAGACCTTCTTGATCAGCTCGGTCACGCGGTGCACGTCTTCGTGGCCCATGCCCTGGGTCGGTTCGTCGAGCAGCATCAGCTCCGGTTCCATCGCCAGCGTAGTGGCGATCTCGAGCGCGCGCTTGCGGCCGTAGGGCAAATCGGCGGTGACGGTATCGGCAAAGCCTTCAAGGTCGACCTCGCCCAGCAGCGCCATCGCGCGCTCGTTCAGTTGGTCGAGCGAGCCTTCGCTGCGCCAGAAATGGAAGCTGGTGCCGAGCCCGCGCTGCAGGCCAATGCGCACATTCTGCAGCACGGTCAGGTGCGGAAAGACGGCGGAAATCTGGAAGGAACGGATGATGCCCATGCGCGCAATCTGCGCGGGCTTGGCGCCGGTGATGTCCTTGCCGTTGAACAGGATCTGGCCGGACGATGGCACCAGGAATTTGGTGAGCAAATTAAAACAGGTGGTCTTGCCGGCGCCGTTCGGACCAATCAGGGCGTGGATATGGCCACGCTGCACCTGCAGGTCGACGCCGTTGACGGCAGTGAAACCCTTGAACTCCTTGGTGAGGCGCTTTGTTTCAAGAATGACGTCTGCCATTGTGTCTCCGGTACGTTATCAACGTGCTGCTCGAGAACTACCTGGCCGATATTACACAGAAGAGTTGTGGTCCACAAGACAACACAGTCTTTGTGCACCGCTGCACAGGCTGGGCAGATCTGCCCACCCGTTTTGCATAATTGCACGGCTCAGCAAGATGTTTCGCGGTGCGGACGAGATGGAAGAAAACCGCGAATAAACGCGCGTTAAGGTGGCTCGAACCGTACGGTGGGCACCCCGTGCCCACGCGGTTACGTGCGCATGCTTGCACCTGCAGCCGGGATGATTCGCCCGCCGGCTTCAAACCCGGTCACGCAAGCATCGATATCATCCCGGCGCTGTTGCCGCCGCCTGCTTCACAATCATCTCCGCCGCCTTCTCCGCAATCATCAAGGTCGGCGCATTCGTATTCCCCGACGTAATGAACGGCATGATCGACGCATCCACCACGCGCAATCCTTCCACCCCGATCACGCGCAACTCGCTATCGACCACCGCTGCCGGATCGTCGCGCCGCCCCATGCGGCAAGTGCCCACCGGGTGGAAAATCGTGGTCCCGATCAGTCCCGCCGCCTGCGCCAGTTCTTCCTCGGTCCGGTAATGCGGCCCCGGCTTGAATTCCTCCGGCCGGTATTGCGCCAGGGCCGGCGCCGCCACGATGCGCCGGGTCAGCGCCAGCGCCTGCGCCGCCGTGCGCCGGTCGGCATCGGTGTTCAGGTAATTCGGTGTGATCTTCGGCGCCGCATAACTGTCGTTCGACGCGATGCGCACATGCCCGCGCGAGCTCGGCCGCAGGTTGCAGACGCTGGCCGTGAATGCCGGAAAACCGTGCAAAGGATCGCCGAACTTTTCCAGCGACAGCGGCTGCACGTGGTACTGCAAATTCGGCGTGGCTTCGTCCAGGCTCGAGCGCGCAAACGCACCCAGCTGCGACGGCGCCATCGACATCGGCCCGCTGCGAAACAGCGCGTATTCCATGCCGATCTTCATCTTGCCGAACCAGCTGGCGGCCGATGTGTTCAGCGTCTTCACACCCGTCACCTTGTAGACCATGCGCAGCTGCAGGTGGTCTTGCAGGTTCTCGCCCACGCCCGGCGCATCGACGACCGGCTTGATGCCGTGGCGCTGCAAACTCGCCGCCGGCCCGATGCCGGAGAGTTGCAGGATATGCGGCGAGCCGATCGCCCCCGCCGCCAATAAGGTTTCGCGATGCGCGACCGCCGTAAAAGCCCGCCCGCCGCCGGTGAACTGCACGCCCTTGCACACCTTGCCCCCCTGCCCCTCCTCGATCAGCAAACGTTCCACGTGGCAGCCCGTCATGATGGTGAGGTTTGCGCGCTGCGCCGCCGGCTTCAGGAAAGCCTTTGCCGTGTTCAGGCGGATGCCGCGGCGCTGGTTCACTTCGAAGTAGGACGAGCCGGCATTGTCGCCGGTATTGAAATCCTCGACCTTCTCGATGCCGACCTCGGCTGCCGCATCGCGAAAGGCATCCAGGATCTTCCAAGACAGGCGCTGCTTTTCCACGCGCCACTCACCGCCGGCGCCGTGCAATTCGCTGGCGCCAAGGTAATGGTCTTCGCTCTTCTTGAACAGCGGCAGTATCCGGTCCCAGCGCCAGGAATCGTCGCCGGCTTCAACGGCCCAGCGGTCGTAGTCGCCCTGCTGGCCGCGCATGTAGATCATGCCGTTGATCGAGGAACTGCCGCCCAGTACTTTCCCGCGTGGGTAAATCAGCGCGCGGCCACCCAGGCCCGGGTCGGGTTCGGTATTGAACAGCCAGTCGGTGCGCGGGTTGCCGATGCAGTGCAGATAGCCGACCGGGATGTGGATCCACAGGTAATCGTCACGCGCGCCGGCTTCGATCAGCAGCACGTTCACGTTCTTGTTACGGGTCAGGCGATTCGCCAGCACGCAGCCCGAAGTGCCGCCGCCGACGATGATGTAGTCGTATTCTCCAGCCGATTCCACGCAGGGTCTCCTGTCAGGACTGCAATTCGGATGCCAATAGTGCGATCAATTGTTCAGCCGGCATGGGACGTGCCCGCGCCACGCCGGTGCCGGCCCAGAGCGACATCAGCTCGGTGTCGTTGCTTGCGGATGCCGCGGCGCGGATGCTGCCGGTCAATGCGTTCTGGACGGGGTAAGGCGGCACCTGTGTTTCCAGCGGCGCCATCTGGCGCATGAAGCGGTTCTCGATGCCGCGCGCGTAGCGCCCGGAAAAGCTGCGCGTCAGGCGGGTCGGCTGGCCTTCGGCATCGATCAATCTTTGTTTGTAGGCGGGATGAATGCCGGACTCGTCGGTGACAAGAAAGGCAGTGCCCATCTGCACCGCTGCGGCGCCCAGCGCCAGCGCCGCCTTGATATCGCTGCCGTCCATGATAGCGCCGGCGGCGATGACGGGAATGTCCACCGCTTGCGCCACTGCCGGCCAGAGTTCGCGGGCAGTCAAGGTGGCGTCTTCCTGGCGGCCAATGAAAGTGCCGCGGTGGCCGCCGGCCTCGACGCCGGAGGTGATCACCGCATCGGCGCCGATGGCTTGCCAGGCCAGCGCCTCGTCGACCGTGGTGACGGTGCCGATGGCCAGGATGCCGGCCGCATGCAGGCGTTCGACCTGGAGCGCGTCGAGGATGCCGAAGGTGAAGCTGGCCGCGGCCGGGCGCAGGTCGAGCAGGGTTTCGAACTGGGCGTCGAAGTCTTCGCACCATTGCTTTGGCTGCGGCAGGGCGGTCCAGCCCAGGCTTTGCCAGACCGGGCGCAGGAGTTCGGCGCCACGTTCGATTTCTTCATTCGACGGCGCGGGGGTGCGCTGGACGAAGAAATTCAGGAGGAAGGGACGGTCGGTGAGGCTGCGGATGCGCTCGACCCCGGTGCGCAGGGCTGCGGGGGATAACAGCGAACCGGCAAAAGAGCCGAGGGCGCCGGCGTTCGAGACAGCAGCCACCAGCTCGGGCGTGGTGGCGCCGCCGGCCATTGGGCCCTGGATGATCGGCAGCTTGAACAGCGAACTGAACTCCATACGGCATCCTTCCCTGAAACGACGCAATTAAGCGATTCAATGAAGCAAAGCTTACCAGATCGCAAAACAGTTGCCGAAAATATGGACGGCAATGTTGGCTTGCAGCCTGAATCCGGCCTGCTGCTGCAACCGTAGAGGATGTGAAAAAATCGTCAGGGCAAGGCGCCGAGTCGAAGACAATACGAGCGTACGGCGAGACGAGGCAACGCAGCCATGGCGATTTTTTCACATCCTCGTAGGGTGGGCCGGGCCGCGCTAGGCACCCGTGCCACGCGGAAACATAAGCAGACCCTGGCCGCAGGAGCAACACACGGCCCGGCCAGCGCCAACCAAAACCGCGGCCGCAGGAGCAGCAACGCGGCCGAGGCCAGCGCCAACAATCAGAAACTGTTGTTCAAGCCAACCCACACCCGGCGTCCGTCACCCACGGTGTTGTAGGTCAAGTCGTCCAGCTGCTTGCCCTGAGCATCGGAGAATTCCGGCTGCTGCGGGTATTGCTGGCCCATCCAAATACCGTGCTCAGCCGTGAACGCATGCTGGAACTCACTGCCGGCAGCGACCCGCAGGCGTTTGACCGCAGCATCGACAGCCAGGTCAGCCGCCTGCGCAAGAAAATCGAAACCGATCCACGCCGTCCGCAGCTGTTGAAGACCGTCTGGGGCAATGGCTACATTCTGGCAGCCGAAGTGCATCCGGCCTGAAGCGCCAGATCCGGCATTTCCCCGGCAACGCTCCACCCAGCGCTGCCACGAAAACCGACGCGAACGGCCAGCACGCCACCACCGGCCTGCGTTTCAGTTCACAGCAGCAAGCTTACCAGATCGTAAACGCCGCGCCAGAGGCGCTACTGTGGATAAGCTTCTTGATATCCACAGGAACGGTTTGTGCAAAAACGCGTCTTTTTCCACACGCGCGATTTTTATCCAAATTTGCCACCAGGAACATACAGCAGCAAATCAGGGCTTATACCGCGTGTAAACCAATGATTTCGCGTCCGTTAACTGGCTTATCCACAGAAAAGGGCAGTTGTTAACACTACTACTATCTTTGTATACAGATTTTGGTTGTAAACCTGAGGTGCTTCGCGCTGCGCGCCCGAAAAAAAAAATTTTCGCTGAGAGCCCGACTGTTGGCAAAAAGCCGCACATCGCAAGCTGCCAGCTTTTCGCCATGTGGGCAGCTGGGAAACCACGCTCTGCTCGCCTGTCTGCAGGTTTGGCAGGTCGATGCTGGTTTGCTAGCCGCTGCCAGCTGTGGACAAGCCCATGTATATCCACAGGAAGGAATGTGCAGAACGGCTGACTTCCGCATGCAGGCAAAATTTGTACAAAAACCGTGCAAGTCAAAAACAAGGTTTGTCCAGCCCATCCGGAAGCACGTAAACCGTTGACGCTGTGGAGAAAAACCAGTTTATCCACAGATAAAGGGGCGTTTACTACTACTACCAACTTTATATCTATGTACTTATTAAGAAGATGAAGTGCGCAAGTGCAGGGGAAAAGCAAAAAAAAACGTCCGGGATGCTGCATACGCTGTCGCGTAGGCTGCTGAAGAAAGGTTTGGCAGGAAGTCACGAAGACGCGTCGGGCATCGACTACGAAAACAAGCCGATGTGCACGCGTTTGCTGAAGCTCGCTGAAAAATGGTCGGGCCTGTTTGGCCTGGTTCGGATTTACCTGCTTTGCCCGCTTCGCCGAACCGACGGGAAGCTGGCCAAGTCCACCACCATGATCGCGATCCTGGCAGGCTGAATCGGACCGGGACAGGATAGGCGCAAGCTGCCGGCACGACTGCATGCCGCTGAATGCACTCTGCCAGCATCGAAACACTGCTTGAAACCTGTTTTGCCAGCAAAAAGCAGTCTGAAAGCGCCTGGAAGCAGCTCGGCTGTGGACAAGCCGCTGGATATGCACAGGATCAGATGTGCAGAAACGACTTCTTTGTTGACTAGCCGTTTTTTCTCCAACATCTGTTCTGGATAGATACAATCCTTGTCCAGCCAGTTCGTGTCGACGTAAACTGCTGATCTTGTGGAGAAAACTCTTCTTATCCACAACAACATCATCGTTTACTATCACTATCAAATTTATATATACGTTTACTACTGTAAACAGTAAATAACGCGAACAACGGGCATAAGTGCCATTTCAGGCGCTCCCAGCTCGTCTGCAGACTCTTTTTTGAACTCAAAACAAGCAAAAACATGCGTCTAGGGATCATCAGCGCCTTGTACGAAGAACAGCAGGGGCTCGTAGAGGCCATGCAGAGCCCCTACAAGCTCATCCATGGCCAACGCGAGTACTGGCTCGGACAACTCTGGGAAATCGACGCTGTGTGCGTTTTATCGCGTATAGGCAAGGTTGCAGCTGCCATGACAGCCACCACGCTTGTGGAAAAGTTCGGAGTTACGCACATCCTCTTTACGGGTGTGGCTGGCGCTGGCGACAAAACGGTGCAGGTTGGCGACATCGTGGTGGCCGAATCGCTGGTCCAGCACGACATGGATGCCAGTCCCCTGTTCCCGCGCTTCGAGGTGCCGCTGACCGGCCTGACCCACTTCCCCGCCGATCACGCGCTCGCTACGCGTTTGATCGATGCGGCGCACGTTTTCCTGGACGAGGACTTCGACAGCGCCATCGATCCGCGCGAGAAAGCGGTATTTGGACTCAGCCGGCCACGGATCCACCGCGGCCTGGTTGCCAGCGGCGACCAGTTCGTCAACGATGCCGAGCACATCAGTGGATTGAATGCAGCCCTGCCCGGCCTGGTGGCGGTGGAGATGGAAGGTGCGGCGGTGGCCCAGGTCTGCTACGAGCTGGGTGTGCCGTTTGGCGTGATCCGGACGATTTCCGACAACGCCAATGAAAACGCGGCCACCGACTTCATGCGTTTCGTGAAATCAGTGGCCGCGCGGTATGCGTTTCACATCGTCAGGCGCTTTTGCCTGGAGACGGAAAGCGTGTCGGTTCAGTCGAGCAGGGAATCGGCAGGCGTGTAGTCGTAGTTCAAGGCTTCAGCCACCGCCCCGTAGGTGATCTTGCCCTGGCAAACGTTCAGGCCGTTGCGCAGGTGGACATCGTCCGCCAGCGCCTGGCGCCAGCCTTTGCCGGCCAGCGCCACGGCGTGGCCGATGGTGGCGTTGTTCAAGGCAAAGGTCGAGGTACGGGCCACGGCGCCCGGCATGTTGGCCACGCAGTAGTGCACCACGCCATCGACGACGAAGGTCGGATCCGCATGCGTGGTCGGATGCGAGGTCTCGAAACAACCGCCCTGATCGATGGCCACGTCGACCACCACCGAGCCCTTCTTCATGCGCGCGATCATGTTGCGGGTGACCAGTTTCGGCGCCGCCGCACCCGGTACCAGCACGCCGCCCACGACCAGGTCGGCCGAGAGTACTGCTTCCTCGATCGCATGGGCATTCGAATACAGGGTGGAAATGCGGTTGCCGTAGACCAGGTCGAGCTGGCGCAGGCGGTCGATGTTCTTGTCGAGCACGGTCACGCGGGCGCCGCTGCCGACCGCCATCTGCAGCGCGTTGGTGCCGACCACGCCGGCGCCGATGATCACTACATGGCCCGGCGCCACGCCCGGCACACCGCCCAGCAGCAAGCCCATGCCGCCTTTCGATTTTTCCAGGTGGGCTGCACCGGCCTGAATCGCCATGCGCCCCGCCACTTCGCTCATCGGCGCAAGCAAGGGCAAGCCGCCGCCTTGGCCGGTGATGGTTTCGTAGGCAATGCAGACGGCGCCGGAATGCACCAGCGCCGCGGTCTGCTCGGGATCGGGCGCCAGGTGCAGGTAGGTGTAGAGGATCTGGCCGGCACGCAGCATCGCGCACTCCTGCGGCTGCGGCTCCTTGACCTTGACGATCATGTCGGCGCGCGCAAAGACTTCTTTCGCCGTCTCCACGATGCTGGCGCCGGCGGCCAGGTATTGATCGTCGGATAGACCGATCTCGCTGCCGGCGTTCGTTTGAACAATCACCTGATGCCCCCGTGCGACCAGCTCGTGCACCGAAGGCGGGGTCAAGCCGACCCGGTACTCATGGTTTTTAATTTCTTTTGGAACGCCGACCAGCATGTCTTCCTCCAATTGTTTGAATAAAAACTGCTACATGATTACAGCCCCAGCGTCATGAGGCTTGCGTTGCCGCCAGCCGCAGTCGTGTTGACGCACAGCGCGCGCTCGGCCACCAGGCGCCACAAGTCCACCGGCGCCTGGCCATCGGTATCGACGATGCCGACGATTGCATCCGGACGCGCCGCCAGCTGCGAGCGCAGTGCACCTTTCAGGCCGGTTTCTAGCAGCGCGATCCCGAAATCGCACTGCGCCACGTCAGCGGAACCGACGAAGCGGATGCGGTCTTTCACCTCGATCGGCAAATCGTCCGGCACGACAATCCCGGCGCCGGCCAGCACATAGGCGCGGTTGCCGGTGGCCAGCGCCGCTGCCAGCTGGTTCAGCATTGCCGGCAAGGTATCGGCTGCGCACAGCACGGCGCCGCGCGGGCAGAAGGCCAGGGTGTTGCGCTCGCCGGTCGGGCCCGGCAAGACGAGTTCGCTGCCGTTCAGCTGGGTGCGGGTGTAGGTCTCGCCCAGCTGGACAATGTGCGGGTGGCCATGGGTGCGCGCCCATACCAGCAGCGACACCAGCGCCGGGCAAGCCTTGCGATTGTGTTCCAGCAACGGTGCGGCGCCGCGCTGCAGGCGCTTCAGGTAGAGCGGGCCGCCGGCTTTCGGGCCGGTGCCGGATTTGCCTTCGCCGCCGAACGGCTGCACGCCGACCACGGCGCCGACGATGTTCCGGTTCACGTAGATATTGCCCACATGCGCGCGGGTGGTGATGAAATCGATGGTTTCATCGATGCGCGAATGCACGCCCAGGGTCAGGCCATAACCGGTAGCGTTGATCGAGTCGACGACCTTGCCCAGGTCGGCGCGGCGGTAGCGCACGATGTGCAGCACCGGGCCAAAGACTTCGTGCTTCAGCTCGTTCAGCGAGCCGATTTCCAGCACGGTCGGCGGGACGAAGGTACCCTGCGCCGTCACGCTGGCCGGGAGTTCCAGGGCAAAGTGGTTTTTCGCGGTGGCCTGCATGCGCTCGATGTGGGCCAGCAGGTTGCGCTGGGCTTCCGCATCGATGACCGGGCCGATGTCGGTGGCCAGGCGGTCCGGGTTGCCGACGCGCAGTTCGCCCAGCGCACCTTTCAACATGCGGATGGTCTTGTCGGCGATGTCGTCTTGCAGGAACAGCACGCGCAGGGCCGAGCAGCGCTGGCCAGCGCTGTCGAATGCCGAGCTCAGCACATCTTGCACCACCTGTTCCGGCAGCGCCGACGAATCGACGATCAGCGCGTTCTGGCCGCCGGTTTCCGCCACCAGCGGAATGTCGGCGCCTTCGACTTCGCCGCGCTTGGCCAGCGTGCGGTTTATGAGTTGCGCCACTTCGGTCGAACCGGTAAAGATCACGCCTTTCACGCGCGCGTCGCCAGTGAGTGCGGCGCCGACCACTTCGCCGCGGCCCGGCAGCAATTGCAGCGCGGCGGCCGGGATGCCGGCTTCGTGGAACAGCTGCACCGCGCGGTGGGCGATCAGCGGCGTTTGCTCGGCCGGTTTCGCCAGCACGACGTTGCCGGCAGCCAGGGCCGCGGCCACTTGACCAGTGAAAATCGCCAGCGGGAAGTTCCATGGGCTGATGCACGTCACCGGTCCGAGCGCCTGGGCCGCCATGGCGTCTTTCGCCTGGGCAGCGTAGTAGCGCAGGAAGTCGACCGCTTCGCGGATCTCGGCGATCGCGTTCGGCAGCGATTTACCGGCTTCGCGCACGGCCAGGGCCATCAGCTCGGCCATGTTTTCTTCGAACAGATCGGCCACGCGCATCAGCATCGCAGCGCGTTCGCCGTTGGCGCTTGACTGCCACTCGCCGGCGAAGACGCTTGCCACTCCCAATGCGGACTCGACGTCGATCTTCGATGCTTCCAGCACCGTGCCGACGACATCGGCCGATTGCGCCGGGTTCACCACCTTCAGCGAGTCGGCGCCGTGCACCGGGCCGGCGATCAGTGGCGCTGCCGCGTAGTCGCGCTGGCGCGACAGTTCGGCGCCCAGCACCTGCAATGCATCTTCATTCGTCAGGTCGATGCCTGCGGAATTCTTGCGCTCGGCGCCGAACATGGCGCGTGGCAGGGCGATACCCGTGTGCGGCAAGCCGCCGGATGCGCGCGCCACCTCGAACGGATCGTTCAGCAGCGACTCGACCGGGATCTTTTCGTCGACGATCTGGTTCACGAACGAGGAATTGGCGCCGTTTTCCAGCAGGCGGCGCACCAGGTAGGCGAGCAAGGTTTCGTGCGAACCGACCGGCGCGTAGATGCGGCAGGCCTTGTTCAGGTTATCCTTGCCGACCACCTGGTCGTACAGGGTTTCGCCCATGCCGTGCAGGCACTGGAATTCGTAGTTATCCACGCCGCGTTCCTTGGCCCAGGTGTAGATCACCGACAAGGTGTGCGCATTGTGGGTGGCGAACTGGGCGTAGATGACGTCGGTTGCGGCCAGCAGTTTTTCCGCGCAGGTGAGATACGACACGTCCGTATAAACCTTGCGCGTGTACACAGGATAGCCCGGCATGCCGTCCACCTGGGCGCGCTTGATCTCGGCATCCCAATAGGCGCCTTTCACCAGGCGCACCATGAATTTCTGGCCGCTGCGCTTGGCCAGGTCGACCACGTAGTCGATCACGAAGGGGCAACGCTTCTGGTAACCCTGCACCACCAGGCCGATGCCCTCGAAACCGGCCAGTTCCGCATCGAAGGCCAGCGCTTCCAGCATGTCGAGGGAAATTTCCAGGCGGTCTGCTTCTTCCGCATCGATGTTGATGCCGATGTTGTAGCTTTTCGCCAGCAGCACCAGGTTGCGCACGCGCGGCAGCAACTCGCCGATCACGCGCGCATACTGGGCGCGGCTGTAGCGTGGATGCAGGGCCGACAGCTTGATCGAGATGCCGGGGCCGTTCTTGATGCCGCGCCCGTTCGAGGCCTTGCCGATGGCATGGATCGCCGCCACGTAGGAGGCATAGTAATTCTGAGCATCGGTTTCGGTCAGCGCCGCTTCGCCCAGCATGTCGTAGGAATACTGGTAGCCGCGTGTCTCGTTCGGCTGGCTGTTCTTCAGCGCTTCCTCGATGGTCTGGCCGGTGACGAACTGGTTGCCCAGCATGCGCATGGCCATGTCGACGCCCTTGCGGATCAGCGGTTCGCCGCCCTTGGCGATCAGGCGTGTCAGGGCCGAGCCCAGGCCGCGTTCGCTGTTGCTCGAGACCAGCTTGCCGGTGACCAGCAAGCCCCAGGTGGCCGCGTTGACGAACAGCGACGGCGATTCGCCCAGGTGGCTGCGCCAGTCGCCCTTGCTGATCTTGTCGGCGATCAGGCGGTCGGCGGTGGCGCTGTCGGGAATGCGCAGCAGCGCTTCGGCCAGGCACATCAGGGCCACGCCCTCTTCCGACGACAGCGAGAATTCATGCATCAGCGCATCGACGCCGGAAGCGCGCGTGCGTTTCGTGCGCACGTTCGAGACCAGGCGGTGCGCCAGCGGCTTGGCTTCCGCGCTCGGCTTCGCGCCCTGGGCCAGCAGCCACTGGACGGCTTCGGTCTCGTCGCGGCGGTAGGCGGCGGTGATGGCGGCGCGCAGCGGCGTCTGCTCCTGCTTGATTTCAGCCTGGAAGGTGTCGAATGGAACGAAGGTGGTGGCCGGGGTGGCGGCGATCTGCATGGTGGGTCTTTTAGGTTCAGGGAAAGGGAGCGCACAGCAAAACGCGCCGCTTGCAGGAGCAAGCGACGCGCGATTTATACCGTGCTTCAATCGTTTGATTGTAGAAGGAAATCTTCTGGATTAATTCTGTTTTTAATGGGCACTAGCAATAGATAGTTTTTGGTGCGAGAATTCGGCCAAATAATATTTACGGTAGGAGCGGAGACGCCATGCTGGACAAGATTTCGAAAAAAATACTGGGCGAGCTGCAGAACGATGGACGCATCAGCAACGTCGAGCTGGCCGCGCGCGTCAACCTGTCGCCGGCCGCCTGCCTCGAACGTGTGCGCAAGCTGCACGAGTCGGGCTACATCACGGGCTACACGGCCCAGCTGAATCCGCAACTGCTGGATGTGTCGCTGCTGGTCTTCATCGAAGTCGTGCTGGATCGCACCACGCCGGAGGTGTTCGACGCCTTCAAGCAGAGCGTGCAATTGATTCCGGAAGTGCTGGAATGCCACATGGTAGCGGGCGGCTTCGACTACTTGGTGAAAGCGCGCGTGAAGGACATGGCGGCCTACCGCGAATTCCTGGGCAAGACGCTGCTGCAGAAGGGTGTGCGCGAAACGCACACCTATGCGGTGATGGAAGAGGTGAAGAATACGACGAAGTTGCCGATCAGGTAATTCAACGGCGTTGTTTCCCGTAGCGTGGGCACTCCGTGCCCACGCGGAACGATGCGTCGTGTTGACCTCGTTTCATTGAAACGTATGAGGTAACGCGGCCTGTCCTGACGCGGACACGTGGCGCTTTCAAGTTCGTGATCTGCTTTTTTGTGCGGCCGGCACATCATCACGGCCGCAAGGTGTTGTCACACGTTCCGTGATTGCATCCCGTGCACCGCGTGGGCACGAGTGCCTAGCGCGGCCCGGCCCACCCTACAAAACCCACAAAACCTTAAGCCGCTTGCCGTTCCATCAACGGCTTGGTTGCCGCCGCCGCCGTCGTTTCCAGGTTATTCCGCAGCCAGCGATGCGCCGGGCTGCGGCCGTCGCGTTCGTGCCAGAGCATGTCCAGGTGCACGGCGGGCAGCGCGAACGGCAGCTCACGCCAGATCAAGGATTCGGTCATGCCGGTCGACACCATCAGGTGTTTCGGCAGCACGGTAATCAAGTCCGAATTCGCCACCACCCGCCCTGCGGTAAAGAACTGGTTCACGGTCAGCAAAATCCGGCGTTCGCGGCCGATCTGCGCCAGCGCCTCATCGACCAGGCCGTGGGCGCGGCCCGAGAAACTTACCAGCAGGTGGTTCGCCTTGCAGTAGGCATCGAGGTCGAGCTTGCCGTCGGCCAGCGGATGTTTTTTACGCATCACGCACACATACTGCCCGGAATACAAACGCTCATGCCGGATCGGCGAACCGGTTTCATACGACAGCTGCGCCGCCACGCCCGGGAAGAAACCCACCGCCAGGTCGATGTCGCCACGCAGCAACATCGGACGCGGTTCGCGCGTGGTCAGCGGCACCATGCGGATGTTCACGCCCGGCGCTTCCGCCTCGATCGAGCGCATCAGCGAAGGCAGCCAATAGGCGGCGGTGGCATCGGCCATCGCCATGCGGAAAGTTGCCTGGGCTTTCGAGACGTCGAAGGTTTCCGGCATCACCGCCGCTTCCAGCGCCGCCAGTGCCTGGCGCACCGAGGGCCATAACGCTTCGGCGCGCGGCGTGGGCTTCACGCCGTAGGCGGTGCGGATCAGCAATTCGTCGCCCAGGCTCTCGCGCAGGCGCTTGATGGCGTTCGATACCGCAGGCTGGGTCATGGCCAGATGGCCCGCTGCGCGCGTCAGGTTTTGCTCGGTCATCACTGCGTCGAATACGCGCAGCAAGTTCAGGTCCAGGGTCAGAAAGCTCATGATGTTGTCTCGTTAGGCGATGTAGCCGGTTTTTAAGTCTGCTTGTGAGTGTAACGCATTTCCATTCACGATCCATATAAGCGCCATCATCGAACGGAATTAGATTTATATGCTGCACTGCACTATAGTTGAAAAAAACAACATCAACCGAGCCAAGATCATGTCCTTCGTTGCTACCTTTACCCAGTTTTCTTTCCCGGCCCTGCCGCTCGCGGATATCCTGCGCCTGGTCCTGATGCTGGCGCTGGCGGCGAGTTTCGTCATGTTCTTCCGCCCGCTGTTGAGCGGCATCGTGCGTGCACTGGTCCTGACCGTGCGTCCGCGCCTGGCGAAACCGGTCCGCACCGCTGCGCGAGCCTGAAGCTTCATCGCATCCGCAATAAAGAACGCGGCGGCCGGTTGACCCGGACGCCGCGTTTTTTTTATAGCGGTTCTGGTATTACTTTGCGTCGCCCAACAAGGCTGGCTTGAGCGAGCTGTCGGCCGGCTTGTCGCCCAGCCAGATGCGCAGCACGGCGTTATAGAAACCGACGTCGATCGCGGTGCCGCCGATGCGCTTGCCGTTCAATTCGCACACGGTGCCGGTGCCCGGCACCCAGTCCATGTGCAGCACGTCGCCCTTCTTGATCTGGTCGACGCTGGCAAACATTTCGCCGAACTTGTTGATCTGGGTGACGAATTTCGCCTTCTCCGCCTTGTCCAGATTATCGTTGATACCGTCCATGAAGGCCTTGGCCAGGTCTTCGGACGAGAGGTCGCGCGCCATCACCAGGGTGACGCGGCGTGGACCTTCCATGCCCAGGATCTCGGCCACGTTCTTGCTTTTCTCGGGAAGATACAGACCGGCCGCATACACCTTGATCACGATCTTGGTGCGCATGCCGGCGCCGTTCAGTTTCAAGTCCTTGCCGCCGACCTTGACCGTGTCTTCGAACTTGACGCCGTTGACGTCGATGGCAGCCATGGCCGGCAGGGAAAACGCGAGCGCCAGGGCGGCGCCAGCAGCGAGGGTATGCAACGCTTTCATGCTGTCTCCTAGTTTATCGATATACATCCGGCCACTCGCCATTAAAAAAGAATGACCGTGCTAAAACCTGGATAGCAATATAGCATTGAATTCTTGTCGAAAAACAACAGGGGAAGATTATTTCGATGCTGCGGGAGCACATTCCAGCGCGGCTGGATGCCTTTCGTTTTATTTAATTCCGCCTTATTTTGTCTCGCGTTCGATGGCGCTGAGGACGCTGGGCGCATCGGCCGGCTTGGCCAGTTCCTCGGCTTCGCGGTCGGGCTTGCTCATCAGGTTCGGACTCTCGCGCCGGATATCTTCCAGCATGGCGATGATCTTGCTGGTCTTTTCATCGGACAGCAGGCTGATTTGCAGATCGAGATGGGCATTGCGCTCGGCCAGCTTGGACATGCGGTTCTGGCGGATCAGCACGGTGGTGGAAATGATAAAGGCGTTCAGGGAGACGAAACCCTGCAGCCAGTAGAAAGGCGGCTCGTCGATCTGTTCGAGGTCGAAGATCGGCGCCAGGCTGTTCCAGAGCAGCCAGCAGACGATAAAGGTGATGTTGACGGCAAAATAACTGGGGCTGCCCAGGAACAGGCTGACTTTCTCGACCAGCTTTTGCGCGGTGGTGACTTGCTCTTCGTTGCGCTCGCAGTATTCGGCGATCGTGCCGATGTTTTCGCTGACACTGTGCGGTAGCGGATCGCACGCCTGGTTGTCGTCCTGGGGAGCCATGGAACGAGCATAGCACGGCCATTCCGGCGCGCCGCGTCAGCGTCATATCGTGCGCAAAGCGCACATGAAAACGCCGGCGCGGGGCCGGCGTGGTGGTCAGGCGGCGTTCTTGGTGCTGGTCAGACGTTCATACTTGATCATCAGTTCCTCGCGCGTTTCGCGCCAGGCCGGATCGAGGGGAATGCAGGCGACCGGGCACAGCGAGGCGCACTGCGGTTCGTCGAAGTGGCCGACGCACTCGGTGCATTTATTCGGATCGATCTGGTAGAACTCTTCGCCCACCGAAATCGCGTCGTTCGGGCACTCGGGCTCGCACACGTCGCAATTGATGCAGTCGTCGGTAATCAGTAAGGCCATGATACTGCTCGCTTATTGCCTCGTTAAATGCCCGCGGATTCAGGCTTTCGGCAGGTTCATTGCTGCGATTTTCTTTTGCAGCCAACGGTCCACCGACGGGAAGACGAATTTCGACACATCGCCGCCCAGCATGGCAATCTCCCGCACGATGGTGCCGGAGATGAACTGGTACTGGTCGGACGGGGTCAGGAACAGGGTCTCGACGTCAGGCAGCAAATAGCGGTTCATGCCCGCCATCTGGAACTCGTATTCGAAGTCGGACACGGCGCGCAGGCCGCGCACGATCACGCGCGCATCGTGCTTGCGCACGAAATCCTTGAGCAGGCCGGAGAAACTCTCGACCTGCACGTTCGGATAATGGCCGAGCACCTCGTTGGCGATTTCCAGGCGTTCCTCGAGCGAGAAGAAAGGCTTCTTGTTCTTGCTGTCGGCAACACCGACCACGAGCGTGTCGAACAGACCCGACGCGCGGCGGACCAAATCTTCATGGCCGCGGGTGAGCGGATCGAAGGTACCTGGATAAACGGCTACAACCATTGTGGCTCCCTGGGAGAAACACCTGTGTTTAAAGGCGCATTATGCCTGATATTCCGGCAGTTGCCCCAGATCGGGGCCGCATTTGCCCGTTAATTGAGCATTGTTAGACGCTTTAAGCCTTGTTTTCGTGCAATTTCAGCAGGTGATAGTAGACCATGCCCGCTTTGTCGGCACGCACCTGCTCCCATGGCAGCAGCCACTCAGGCATGTCTTTACCATCCGGCAGTGCAAATTCCGCTTCCACATACACCATGCCGCCCTCGTTCAGGAGATCGGCGCACAGCGGCAGCGCCTTGGCAATGAAATCCTGCTGGTATGGCGGATCGAGGAAGATCACGTCGAAGCGCTGGCCACGCGCGGCCATGTCGCGCGCCACCACGAAGGCGTCGCCGCGCAGCACGGAGACGTTCTGCGCCTTCAGGGTTTCCTTGTTCAGTTCGAGCTGGCGCGCGGCAGGGCCGTGGAAGTCGAGCATGACGACGGAGCGGGCGCCGCGGCTGGCAGCCTCGAAACCGAGCGCGCCGCTGCCGGCGAACAAGTCGAGGGAGTCGACGCTGTTCCAGTCGCTGCCGACCTGGTGGTTGATCCAGTTGAAGACGGTTTCGCGCACGCGGTCGGGCGTGGGGCGCAGGCCGAGGGCGTCGAGCACCGGCAGCAGGCGCCGTTTCCACTCGCCGCCGATGATGCGCACTTGTTGTGGGGCCAGGCGCGGACGCCCGTGCTGGCCCTGGGGTTTTGCTGGCTTTCTTTGCATGGCGCGCACTATACCATGCGGGTTTGCGCCCTTATTTCGCTTCCTTGGCCAAAGCGTTGAAATCATCGATCCAGCCCTGCATGCGTTTTTGCGCATGCGCTTTCTGTTCCGGCGTGGCGATGCGGATCGCGGTCAGGATGTAGTTCACGGTCGCATTCGTATAACTGTCATAGAACGCCTTGCGTTCCGGCGCATCCATGCGGGTGAAGAATTCGCGGATCAGGCCATTGATCATCGTCGTGGTCTGTTCCTTGCTCGGCTTTTCCGCCTGAATCTTGCGGACCAGGGCCAGGATCTTGCGCTGGCGCAGGACACGTTCTTCCAGCCAGACGTTGTTGTCGAGGGGACGCGCGTCCGACGCGCGGCGCAAGGTCGCTTCCTGCTCGCGGCTGAAACTGCCGAACCAGAGTTTTAACTGTTCCATCGATTTGTCGTAGCGCGCTTCGTTGCGTTTTTCGACGCTGCCGCTGACGAACTTGCTGCGGTATTCGCGGTTCTTTTTCTCGAAACGCTCTTCCATCTGCTTGATCTGCTCGGGCGTCAGTGAGCGCGCCAGGTCCACCATATCCGGCACCGCGTGGTAGGCCAGGGTTTCGGTACGGCTGCGGATTTCCTTGTACGCATTCAGCAGATCGGCCTGGGCTGGATTGGCCGCCAGCTGGCGCTGGTATTTGGCGAGCAGTGCCGCATAATCTTGCAACTGGGTTTTACGATGCCATTGAAACAATTCCTTGATATCTTGTTTGACGCCGTCGGACTGGTCGCCCTCGAAATCGACATAGGCGTCCAGCCACCAGTACAGTAAGGTGTCGCCGTGGTTGTAGCTGAAGCGGATGGTGCTGCAGGCGGCCAGTAAAGCAATCAGCCCGATCAGGAACAGTGCGCGCGTGCGCTGGAACAGGGTGTCATGCGTGCTAAACTTTTTCATCTTATTAACTCTTTTTGAAATCGGCTTATGAACGTTGTCATCCTTGCCGCCGGCATGGGAAAGCGGATGCAGTCCGCTCTGCCTAAGGTTCTGCATCCGCTGGCTGGTAAGCCGCTGTTGCAGCATGTCATCGATACGGCGCGACGCCTGTCGCCGAGCAAATTATGCGTGATCTACGGGCACGGCGGCGCAGCGGTGCCGGAGATGGTGGGCACGCTGGCGCTGGACAGTGGCGCGGCCATCGACACCGCCCTGCAGCAGCCGCAACTGGGCACCGGCCATGCCGTGATGCAGGCCGTGCCGCAACTCGATGAAGATGCGCCGACCCTGGTGCTGTACGGCGACGTGCCGCTGACGACAGAAGCCTCGCTGCGCAGCCTGGTGGAGGCCGCCGGCAACGACAAGCTCGGCATCCTCACCGTCGAGCAGGCAAATCCCTTCGGCCTGGGCCGCATCGTGCGCGAAAACGGCCGCATCGTGCGCATCGTGGAAGAAAAGGATGCCAGCGATACCGAGCGCGCGATCCGTGAAATCAACAGCGGCATCATGTGCATCCCGACGCGCCACCTGAAGCGCTGGCTGTCCGCGCTGTCGAACAACAATGCGCAGGGCGAGTACTACCTGACCGACATCGTGGCCCAGGCCGTGAGCGAAGGCGTCGAGGTGGTATCGGCCTCGCCGTCGGCCGAGTGGGAAGTGGCAGGTGTAAACAGCAAGGTGCAACTGGCCGAACTCGAGCGCCGCCACCAGCTGAACATCGCGCATGCCCTGCTGGAACGCGGCGTGACCTTGATGGACCCGGCCCGCATCGATGTGCGTGGGGAACTGATCTGTGGACGCGATGTCGTCATCGACGTCGGCTGCGTGTTCGAAGGCCGCGTGGAACTGGCCGATGGCGTGACGGTCGGCCCGCATTGCGTGCTGGTGAATGCGAAAGTGGCGGCAGGCGCCAACATCAAGCCCTTCTGCCACATCGAGGATGCGTTGGTTGGGCCGAAATCGCAGATCGGACCGTATGCGCGCCTGCGCCCGGGCACCGAACTCGGCGAAGACGTCCATGTGGGTAATTTCGTCGAGATCAAGAACAGCCAGGTCGCCGCGCACAGCAAGGCGAATCACCTGGCCTACGTGGGCGATGCCACCGTCGGCTCGCGCGTGAACATCGGCGCCGGCACGATTACCTGCAACTACGATGGCGCGAACAAGTTCCGCACTGTGATCGAGGACGACGCCTTCATCGGCAGCGACAGCCAGCTGGTGGCGCCGGTCACCGTCGGCAAAGGCGCGACGCTCGGCGCCGGCACCACGCTGACCAAGGATGCACCAGCCGGCAAGCTGACCATCTCGCGTCCCAAGCAAATGACGCTCGATGGCTGGACTCGTCCTGTGAAAGCGAAGAAGTAATCCACCGCTCATCCACCGGAAATCGACAGCGAATCCACATGGGTATCCACCGGCTTATGCACGGGATACCCATACCGATTCCACATGGTCATCCACCGGTTTATCCACAGGTTGATAGCCCGTCTCAGACGGCGATGCGGGTGTCGAACTTGCTGCGGAAGGTCGAGAAATAGGCTTTGACGTTGCGCACGTTGGCGTGCGTGGCGAACAGGCGGTGCGCCAGTGCGTGGTAGGCCGGCATGTCGACCACCTGCACCACCAGCACGAAGTCGGGGCCGGGCGCCACGCGGTAGCACTGCAACACCGCCTCCTCTGCCGCGGCCAGCTTCTCGAACGCTTCCATGCGTTCGGCGGCCTGCACATCGAGTGTGATCTCGACGATAGCGGTCAGGCGCGCCCCCACTTTGCTCGGATCGACAATCGCAACTTGCCGCTCGATAACACCTGCATCGGTCAGCTGCTTGACGCGGCGCAGACAAGTAGGAGGCGAGACATGCACCAGCTCAGCCAGTTCGGCGTTCGTCTGCGATGCATCAGTCTGGAGGGCGTTCAGGATGCGACGATCAAGTTCGTCAAAGCGTGTCAGTTCAGTCATGAAATTTAACGTAAGAATATCGATTCAAATGAAATAATATTTCATCTTCACTTGCATGTGAAATTTTATTACGTGTTCGATTGAATTCTGAAAGCTTATTTCATGCGCATTGCCATAGCATATGCTTTATTGCTAATTATTTACACGAGGTCCCTCCATGTGCGGCATTGTCGGCGCGGTAGCGCAACGTAACATCACCCCTATCCTGATCGAAGGCCTGAAGCGTCTCGAATACCGCGGCTACGATTCCTGCGGCGTGGCCTTGCACGTGGATGGTCGCCTGCAACGCTCGCGCAGCACTTCGCGCGTGGCCGACCTCGAAACGCAAATCGCTGGCACCGGCCTGCAAGGCTTCACCGGCATCGCCCACACCCGCTGGGCCACCCACGGCGCCCCGGCCTCGCACAATGCCCACCCGCATTTTTCGCCGAACGAAGACAATGCGCGCATCGCGCTGGTGCACAACGGTATCATCGAGAACCATGACGAGCTGCGCCGCGAACTGACCGACCTCGGCTACGTGTTCCAGAGCCAGACCGACACCGAAGTCATCGCCCACCTGGTCGACCACATGTACAACGGCGATTTGTTCGACACGGTCCAGCAAGCCGTGAAACGCCTGCACGGCGCCTACGCGATCGCCGTGTTCTCGCGCGAAGAACCGCACCGCGTGGTCGCCGCGCGCCAGGGCTCGCCGCTGATCCTGGGCGTGGGCGAAGGCGAAAACTTCGTTGCGTCGGATGCGATGGCGCTGGCCGGCACCACCAACCAGATCATCTACCTGGAAGAAGGCGACGTGGTCGACCTGCAACTGTCGCGCTACTGGATCGTCGACGCCGAAGGCCGCCCGGTCGAGCGTGAAGTGAAAACCGTGCACGCCCACACCGGCGCGGCCGAGCTTGGTCCTTACCGCCACTACATGCAGAAGGAAATCTTCGAGCAGCCGCGCGTGATCGGCGACACCCTCGAGGGCGTGACCGGCATCATGCCGGAACTGTTCGGCGATAAGGCCTATAAGGTCTTCAAGGAAATCGACCGCGTGCTGATCCTGGCCTGCGGCACCAGCTACTACGCGGGTCTTACTGCAAAATACTGGATCGAGTGCATCGCCAAGGTGCCGGTCAATGTCGAGATCGCCAGTGAATACCGCTACCGCGACAGCGTGCCGCACCCGAACACCCTGGTCGTCACCATCTCGCAGTCCGGCGAAACCGCCGACACCCTGGCCGCCCTGAAGCATGCGCGCAGCCTGGGCATGCCGCACACGCTGACCATCTGCAACGTTTCGACCAGCGCCATGGTGCGCGAATGCGAACTGGCCTACATTACCCGCGCCGG
Organism: Massilia brevitalea; assembly: GCF_030711405.1. Lineage (GTDB taxonomy): Bacteria > Pseudomonadota > Gammaproteobacteria > Burkholderiales > Burkholderiaceae_D > Telluria > Telluria brevitalea. The sequence goes on along the minus strand of NZ_JAULSI010000039.1, from coordinate 15,163 downwards.
CGTGGAAGTGGGCGTGGCCTCGACCAAGGCATTCACGACCCAGTTGGCCGCCCTGTTCCTGCTGACCCTGACCCTGGCGCAAGTGAACGGCCGCCTGACCGACGAGCAGGAAGCCGAGCACCTGAAGCAGATGCGCCACCTGCCGGTGGCCCTGTCCTCGGTGCTGGCGCTGGAACCGCAGATCATCGCCTGGGCTGAAGAGTTTGCGCGCAAGGAAAACGCCCTGTTCCTGGGCCGTGGCCTGCACTACCCGATCGCCCTCGAAGGCGCGCTGAAGCTCAAGGAAATTTCGTACATCCACGCCGAAGCCTACCCGGCGGGCGAACTGAAACATGGCCCGCTGGCGCTGGTGACCGAAGAAATGCCGGTCGTGACCATCGCCCCGAACGATGCACTGCTGGAAAAACTGAAGTCGAACATGCAGGAAGTGCGCGCCCGTGGCGGCCAGCTGTACGTGTTTGCCGACGTCGATTCGCGCATCACCTCTGGCGATGGTTTGCACGTGATTCGTTTGCCAGAGCACTACGGCGAACTGTCGCCGATCCTGCACGTGGCGGCGCTGCAGCTGCTGGCGTATCACACGGCGCTGGCGCGTGGCACCGACGTGGACAAGCCGCGCAATTTGGCCAAATCCGTAACGGTGGAGTAAGACACTGGAGGCGGCATTTTCTTTCATCATCTGAAAATGCCGCATGTAACATCGTCATATTTGTCAATATTTCGTTGTTTTTTGATTTCTTAAGGGAAATTAAAGTAACGAATTCATCAATCATTGTTGGTTTCTTGTAAGCTACGGTCTCGTCGTTTTTGGATTCGTCAAGACAGCCGCCCGGTTCAGTAAGCCCGGTACCACGGAAAGCCATTTTCCTTCGTCCTTGTTCGGATCGCTTCGATCAACCCGAACTCCCTTACAAGAAACCGAACATGAACTTCCTCCGCTTCACCATCAAGGCGCGCCTGCGCCTTGGTTTCGGCATCATCCTGCTATTCCTGCTCATCATTTCCCTGACCGGCCTGCACAAGATCAAGCAGACCAACGCCGATACCGAGCACATCGTCGAGGTGAACATGAAAAAAATTGAGCTGCTCGAGCAGATGTCGGACTCGGTGCACATCGTGTCGCGTGTGGTTCGTTCGATGGCATTGTTGGAGGACAAAGCCGAGGCGCAGCGCGAAGCACCGAAGATCGAAGCCGCACGTGTAGCTTACGACCGTGCCTACAACGCACTGAAGGCAATGCCGCTCGATGCGCAAGGCCAGCAATTCATCCGTGACCTGGGCGCCTTGCAGGATGCGGTGCGGCCGATGAACAACCGTTTCCTCGAGCTGTCGGCAACGAATACCCAGGACGCCATCCATTACCTGCTCGGCATTGCCGGGCCGGCCACCACGAAGTGGCAGGACGGCATACGCGACTTCATGACGCTGCAAAGGAAAAAAAGCGAAGAAGATGCCAGGCATGCGCAGCACGCCTACGAGCAGGCGCGTTACCTGATGCTGGGCATGACCGTGTTTGCGATCCTGGGCGGCGCCCTGTTCGCTTTCCAGATCAGCCGTTCGATCACGACGCCGCTGATGCAGGCGGTCGACCTGGCGCGGACGGTGGCGGCCGGCGACCTCACCACCCACATCGACGTGCATGCGGACGACCGTACCGAAACCGGCGCGCTCCTGCGTGCGCTGAACGACATGAACAGCAGCCTGAACACCATCGTGGCGCAAGTGCGCCAGGGCGCCGTGTTGCTGTCCAGCGGCGCCACTGAAATCGCCAACGGCAACATCGATTTGTCGTCGCGTACCGAACAGCAAGCTTCGGCGCTGGAAGAAACGGCAGCCTCGATGGAAGAATTGACGGTCACGGTGAAGAACAACGCCGACAATTCGAACCAGGCCAGCAGCATGGCCAGCAGCACCGCGCAGGCCGCCGTGCGTGGCGGCCAGGCGGTCGGGCAAGTGGTCGACGTAATGGGCCACATCGAAGCGTCATCGGCGCGCATCGTCGAGATCATCGACGTTATCGACGGCATCGCCTTCCAGACGAATATCCTGGCGCTGAACGCCGCGGTGGAAGCGGCGCGTGCCGGCGAGCAGGGCCGCGGTTTTGCTGTGGTGGCGAGCGAAGTGCGCACCCTGGCCCAGCGTTCGGCCACGGCTTCGCGCGAAATCAAGACCCTGATCAACGATTCGGTGGCCCAGGTGAACCAGGGCGGCAGCCTGGCGCGCGAAGCCGGCAGCGTGGTGCAGGGCATCGTCGGCGGCATCACCAAGGTGTCGGATATCGTGGCCGACATCGCAGCCGCCAGCCGCGAGCAGTCGATGGGCATTGAGCAGACCCACCAGGCAGTCAGCGAGATGGACCAGATCACGCAGCACAACGCTGCTTTGGTCGAGGAAATTGCCGCGACGGCGGCGTCGCTGCAGGACCAGGCCAACGCGCTGGAGCAGGTCGTGCAGCGCTTCCGCCTGAAAGGCGAACACGGCTACACGACGCCTGCCACCGGTGTGCGCAAGCAACAGGGTGTGCCCCGCCTGGTTGCCACACTGGCTTGAACGCAGGGCGACATGCCGCTGCCATGCAGCAGGCCGTGGCGCCCTCCGCTCAGCTGGTCAATTGATCAGCTGAGCAAATCCTTCCTTTAGCGCGAATCCGCGCCGCCTGCCCCGCCTTCGTCCTTCTGCGCCAGCTTCTCGACTTCGTCGCCCTCGGAGACGCCGGTGATCCGGCTTTGCTGGCCAGCGCCGTCCGGGTTGCCCATCGAGGTGCCGGGATTGCCGCCTGCCGCCGCTGCACCCATAACGGATTGGCGGTTGTCATCGCCGCGCGATGCACCGACGGTGCCCCCGGGAATCGGGCCTGAGGCGCTGCCGTGGCTGCTCTGCGGTGCACCCGCTGGGTTGACATTGCTTTCCGGCGAAGCGCTGGGGAAGCCGCCCTGGCGCGCGCTGCCTGCGCCTTGTTGCTGGTTGTTGGCTTCGTTCGGCGACACGGGCGCCGCCAGTGTGTCGGCGCGGCTGCTCATGCTGCTGTCGTTCCCGCCTGCGTTTTGTTCGTCCTGGCGGCCCATGTTGCCGCGATCGGTATCGTTGTTACTTGCCATCATGTTCTCCCGGCTTGAATACAGAACCATGATGGTAGTCCGATGCCAGGCAGAGCCAATCGGCGCGCGACTTGAGGCTGTGTAGGACGCTTCGGACGAGGCCTTCCCGTCGGCTTGCTTCAGTTTGCCGAGACTTCGGGCGGCGGCGGGCGCAGCAGGTGCGCGCTGCAGTGCTCTGCGTCCTCGTTGCCGAGGCAGAGTACCGATGCGCCCCGTACCAGCGCCCCGTGCTGCGCCAGCGCCAGCGCCGTCACAAACGGCACGTCGCCACAGGCGCCACTGGCGCTGCCGACGCAGAACACGTCTTCGCTCTCGTCGAGTTCGGGCATGGCGTTCGAGACCATGCCCATCAGTTCCAGCGTACGGGTCTGGCGCTGGCCGCTGTCGGCCACCACCATGGCGACTTCCGCCAGCCCGGCTTGTGCATGCCGGCCGGCGCGTCCGGCCAGTTCGCCCAGCAGGGCCGGCTGCGCCCGCTGCCGTGCCGGGGCCGCCGCCTCGCGCCGGGCTTCCTCGGCCGGATCGAGCAGGACAAACAAGGTTCCTTCGATCGATTGCGCCAGGCGCAGGTCGGTCAGCAGCAGGGCGGCTGCACCCTCGCCCGGCACCAGGCCCTGTGGCCGGCCAGAGGTGAACAGGATGCCTTTGCTCGCCCACTCGTCGACAATGTCTTGCCCGATATTCGACGCGCAGGCCACGACCAGGGCCACGACGGGGGCATCTTTTGCCGCCTCGTTTGCCAGTTGCGTGCAGAGCGCCGCAGGCGTGGCGGCCCCGGCGTTAGCGTCCGGCAGCGCCACTTGCGCAGCCGGCCAGCCGAAGCTCGCCGCCAGGTGCTTGAACCATATCCCGGCGGCATTGCGCTGTTCCGTCGTCCAGTCTCCTGGCAGCAAGGGCAGCAGGCGCAAGAGCGGCGGCTTGCCTTCGGCCGGCAACAAATCGCCCGCGCGGCTGGCCAGCTCGGCCACGACGCTGCTGCCCAGCGTTAAGGCTCGCCACTGCGGGTCGCTGAAGGACAGCTCCTCCATGCCATTCTGCACCAGCCACGCGGCTACTTCTTCCTGGAAGGATTCGTCCTGTGCATCCGTGCAGCGCGCCGCCGCCACTGGAAAACCATCGTCATCCACCAGTTCGGCATCGAGGTCGGACCGCAGTTTGTTGCCGGCAATCGCACCGGCCAGTTCTTCGGCGGATGCGCCATACGGCGACCGCAAGGCACTCGAGACGATGGCCAGCGAAGGCAAGGCCGCAACCGGCGCCGGCGCCGCTGCCGCTGCCGCTGCTGCTGCCGGCGCCATGGGAACCAGGGCCGCCCGTTTCGCCAGTAGCTTGCCGCCAAACCACATCGACCCGACCAGCATCAGCGGCAAGCCCAGCAGCACCAGCGCCAGTTCGAGCGTGCCGGGCGTGCGGCTGGCGCCGCGCCAGTACCAGATGGCGCCGCCCCAGCAGGCGGCAAACACGCCGGCGGCCAGCAGGCCGCCCTTCAGCGGGCCGGGCAAGGCGCCCGGCGAGGCAATCGCAGTAGTCATGGAAGTCGCGTCAAATGTTGTCGATCGTGGCCTGCTGGCCGGCGATCAGGGTGGCGCCGCAGGCGGTCTTGTCGCCGTTGCGCGCGGCGGGCTGGCCGTCGACGATCAGGGTGGCGTCGCCGCTGACGATGGGGTTCGGCCCGTGCTTCGGGCAGGTGGCCTTGTCGCCGACGCGGGCGATGCCCTTGCCGCCGGCATCGCTGTTGGGCGACGCTTCGATCACTGAACCGCCGTGCGAGGTTTTGTCGCCGAGAACAATAAGAGGTCCGGACATCGTTGTTTCCTCCTCAGGACGCCACGGCCAGCAGTTCCAGCCGGAGTTCCTTCATCCCGGCCGGCACGTAGAGCGAGATCGACTGCGCCTTGAGCATGCGCTCGTACATCTGCCCTTTCGCTTCCAACAGGAAGTAGCAGGTGTCGGGCCGCACCGGCACCGCCGCCGGCAGTTGCGGCGTGTATTGCAGGCGCACGCCGGGCAGGGCCGAAAGCACGAATTTCTCGACGTCGTCCGGGGCGCCGACCTTGAAGCGCAGCGGCACCACATCGACCAGCTCAATGGCCGGGACGTCGGCGCCGACCGCGATGTAGAAGGTGGTTTTCTCGTCGATCTTGCCCGAGTCGAGCATGCCGATGTGGTAGCAGGGCCGGCTTTCGGTGAGGGTGATGGCGAAATATTTCGACGAGATCACGGTGTCGAGCAGTTCGCGGATGATCTGGTGCAGCTTGGTGAAGCCGGGCCCGGGATCGCTGTGCTGGTAGGGCGGCAGGTCGGCCAGGGTCCAGCTTTTCGAAAAGGTCATCAGGCGCCCGGCTATGCCCAGCAATTGCTCGTACAGGCGTTCGGGATGCAGGGTCGGGTGGTGGAAGTGGTGGGTCAGCTCGGCATAGGCGGCGCTGGCCGTGTGCAGGAGCCAGAACGAACTCATGTCGCCGGAGCGAAATTCGATCACGTTCTTGCTCGGCTCGCGGTGATGGCCATACAACGCGCTCACCTTGGCTTGCAGGGCGTCGAGCAGGCGCCGCAATTGCTGGAACAGCGGCGGCGCGGCGGTGACCGTCAGGCTGGGCGGCACGAAGGACGGGTCGAGTTCGAAGCCGCCGGTGCTCACACGGCGCAGGCGCAGCAGCGGAAAGTGGACATAGGCGTCGCGCGGATCGGCATCCGAGATCAGGCGCACCGATTTTTTCAGGTAGGCCAGTTGCACCGGCGCCGCGCCCGTGTACAGGTCCGGCGTGTCCTGGTTGGCCTGCACGAAGCGCGCCGTGTTCGAGGCCTGCCCCGGCTGGGCGAAGTTGCCGTTGAAGGGCTTCAGGCCGGGCAGCGCCACGTAATAGGTCACGCTCCCCTGCGACTGCTGCAGGGCGCCCAGGTCGACGGTATCCGGCAACGCGTCGGCGCCGGGGGCATCGACCAGTTCGCCGTCCTGGAAGCGCACGGCGAGATCGACGATGCGCAACACATTGCTGGCCAGGGCCTCGAGGTCGATCTGCAGGCGCTCCACGCCCCAGGCATACGGGTGGACCGCCTTGATGCCCTTGTTCAGGCAATGTTCGTGGTATTCGTCCTGGCGCTGGAAATGTTGTGGACGTAACAGGAGGCCTTCGCCCCAGATTACTTTGCTGCTCATGATTCTGGCATCCCTCAAGTATTTGTTGATGTGGGCCGAACTTTCCTCAAAGGACAATAACAAGACCAAAAGTTGCGCATGTGAAGTTGCTCAAACGTTGGCGCTGGACGGCGTGGCAACATGCGGTTTGCTCCGCATTGACCACCAGCATGAAGGACGCCAATGAAAGGTTTTACGCCTGGACTATTCGACCGCCTGCTGGGTGTGCCGCTGCGTGGCAACACCCCGCGCGCGCTGCTCGAAGACATGAAAGACATGGTGGCGCGCGATCTCGAAGCCCTGCTGAACACGCGTTCGGTACTGCCCGACGCGATGCTGGAACCGTATCCGGCATGCGCCAAGTCGGTGGTCAGCTATGGCCTGATCGACTTCGCCGACCTCTCGCTGTCGAGCCCGACCGACCGCGCCCACATCTGCGCCTGCATCGAAAACGTCATCGCCCGCCACGAACCGCGCCTGAAAAACGTCAAGGCGTCGCTGGAACTGCGCGAAGACACGGTCAATCGCCTCAACTTTTCGATCACCGCCCTGCTCGTGATCAGTACCTCGCAGGAATCGGTGAACTTCGACGCCGTGCTGCAACCATCCACCCTGAGCTACAGCATCAGCAAGGCAGGCCGCACTGCGCCTGCGGGAGCCTGATTTGGAACAATTACTGCCGTACTACGAAAGCGAACTGGGCTACCTGCGCCGCAATTTGCGCGAATTTGCCGAGCGCTACCCGAAGATCGCCGGACGCCTGTTGATCAGCGGCGAAGTGTGCGAAGACCCGCACACCGAGCGCATGATCGAATCGTTCGCCCTGCTCAATGCCCGCATCGCCAAGCGTCTCGACGACGATTACCCGGAATTCACCGAAGCCCTGTTCGATGTGTTGTATCCGCACTACCTGCGGCCCTTTCCGTCCTGCTCGATCGCTCACATGGACGCCAGTGCGACCCAGGGCATGGGCACGGTCCCGCGCGGCACCCAGCTGACCACGCGCCAGGTCCGCGGCGGCTCCTGCACCTTCCGCACGGTGTATCCGGTGACGGTGGCGCCGCTCGTGTTCAGCACCGCCCGCTTCGACGCCATCATCAGCCCGCCGGAAGCGGTGCGCCTGCCGGCCGGCGCCAGCGCCTGCGTTCACCTCGGCCTGTCCGGCGCCTTCGAGCAGATCCGCAGCGGCCAGCTGGTGTTGCCCACCTTGCGCGTGTTCATCGACGGCGAGCCCTCGTTCTGCGCGGCCCTGCGCGATGCGCTGTTCATGCGTGGCGTTGCCGCCTGGCTCGAAGTCGACAACAATGGGCGCTGGATATCCTTGCCGGCCATGCCTGTCCAGCCCGCCGGCTTCGGCGAAGAAGACGCCCTGATCGATTTTCCGGCGCGCTCGCACGTGGCGTACCGCCTGCTCACCGAGTACTTCTGCTTCCCGGAAAAGTTCAATTTCTTCGACATCGACCTCGCCGCGCTGGCGCCGCTGCTGCCCAAGGGCTGCAGGACGCTGACCCTGCACCTGGGTTTGCAGGGCATCCGCCCAGACTCGAATACCGCGCGCATGCTCGGTACGCTGTCGACAAACAATGTCCTGCTCGGCTGCACGCCAGTGATCAACCTGTTCCGCCAGTGCGGCGAGCCGATCCGCCTGACCCACGCCACGGCCAGTTATCCGCTGCTGGGCGACGCGCGCCGCGCGTTTGCCTTCGAGGTGTATTCAGTCGATTCGGTGAACCTGGTGCGCGAGACGCCGCAGGGCGACGCGATCGTCGAGTTCCGTCCGTTTTATTCGCTGAAGCATGCGCAGACGCCCGAGCAGCACGGCCATTACTGGGCCATGCGGCGCGACGAGGAGTTATCCGATAAAAGCCCCGGCTTCGAGTCGCAGATCACGATCGTCGACATCGACTTCGACCCGGCCGCGGTCGAGACCGAAACGCTGAACCTGGAACTGACCTGCAGCAACCGCGACCTGCCTTCGCTGCTCCGCTACGGCCAGCCCGGCGGCGACTTGTTCTTCGAAGGAGGCACCAACACGCGCGGTATCGCCTTCCTGCGCAAACCGACGCCCTCTTACCGCTTTTCACGCGGGCGCGGCGCCCACTGGCGCCTGATTTCGCACCTGTCGCTGAACCATTTGTCGCTGGCCGACGGCGGCATCGACGCCTTCCGCGAAATGCTGGCGCTGTACGACTTGCCGCGTTCGCCGTCGTCGCAGCGCCAGATCGCCGGCATTGCCGACATCGTGCAGCAGCCGGCCACGGCCTGGCTGTCCGGCAATCCGTTTACTTGCCTGGTGCGTGGCGTGGAGGTGCGCCTGAGCATCGACGAAGAAGCCTTTGTCGGCAGCGGCATCCACGCTTTTACCCACATCGTCGAACGCTTCCTCTCTCTGTATGTGCATGCCAACAGCTTCACCCAGCTGGTGGTGGTTTCCAACAAAAACCGCCAGGAGCTGCTCAGATGCTTGCCAAGAAGCGGCGATTCGAGCCTGCTGTAATCGAGAAACTGTTCCGCGAACCCTACCGCTTCGAGTATTTCCAGGCGGTGCGGGTGCTGGAACTCTGGCTCAAGCGCAACGGCATGCCGCGGCAAGGCATGGTCGCCAATTTCCTGCGCTTCCAGAACTCGACCTCGCTGCGCTTTCCGGCCAGCCAGATCGAGGCCATCGCCACCGAACCGCGCGACATCGCACGCGATGCAGCGTCGCTCGGCGCGGCCCTGCAGGACGCGACGCTGAAATACGTGCGCCTCACGCCCACCTTCATGGGCTTGCTCGGCGGCACCGGCGTGCTGCCGGTCCACTATACCGAACGGATTGCCGAGCACTTGTTCAATGAAAAGGACGAGGGTGCGCGTGCCTTCCTCGACACCTTTTCGAACCGTTCGCTGGCGCTGTTCTACGAAGCCTGGCGCAAGTACCGGCTGGCGCTGAAATACCAGGTCGATGGCCAGGACCATTTCCTGCCGCTGCTGCTCAGCCTGGCAGGCCTGGGCAACAACGCGCTGCGCCAGCGCCTGTCGCGCCAGCAGGACGGCGCCGTGCTCGACGAGTCGATCGGCTACTTTGCGGCGTCGATCCGGCATCGGCCGAGCTCGGCCGTGCAGCTGGCGCGCGTGCTCGGCGAGTACTTCGGGCATCCGGTGCAAGCCGAGCAATTCGTCGGCCGCTGGTACGAGGTGCCGCTACCCCAGCAAACCGTGCTCGGCGGCGCGATCGGCGTGCTCGGCAAGGATGCGATCGCCGGCGGCCGCGTCTGGCAACGCGACCTGCGCCTGCGCCTGGTTGTCGGGCCGCTCGACCATGCCGGCTTCATGGCTTTCCTGCCGGGTGGGCTGGCGGCACGCGCCTTGAAGAGTCTGCTGACCATGTTCACCGGGCTGGCGCTCGAATACGAAGTCGAACTGGTGCTGCGTGCGGCCGATGTGCGGCCGGTGACGATCTCGGAACGTGGTCATCCCGGCCGCCTGGGCTGGGATGCGTATCTGGTCGAGGGGCCGCAGGTGCAGGACCGCAGGGACGTGCATTACGATCTGCTAAATGGCTGATACTCCCCCGCAAATCACTCAAACCGGCAAATCCCGCAGCATTTTTTGCGCCTCTGGATTTTCAGAAACCAACAGTTAACCATGCCGCATAGAGATATCAGAATGGATGATAATTGCTGAATGAGTACGGCGCGCGAATTCGGGTGGGGATAACTCGACAGTTTTACACAATGCCGCCGTTTACACGCAAGGTTTGTCCATTCACCCATTCGCCTTCCGGGCCCACCAAAAAAGCCACCGTATTCGCGATGTCTTCCGGCGTGCCGAGGCGTTCCAGCGGTGCGGCTTTCGCCAGGCGCTCGACGAGTTCGGCCGGTTTCCCGTCCAGGAACAGATCGGTGGCAGTCGGCCCCGGCGCCACGCACATCACCGAGATGGCCCTGCCGCGCATTTCCTTGGCAAAGATATTCGTGAAGGTTTCGATGGCCGCTTTCGCGCCTGCGTACACGGCGTAGCCCGGCATGGCGAGACCGATGGCGCTGGTCGAGAAGTTGACGATGCGGCCGCCCTGGCGCAGGCGCGTGGCGGCCAGGCGCAGCATGTGGAAGGTGCCGCGCGTGTTGATGGCGAAGATGCGTTCATAGAGCGCGTCATCGGTATCGGCCAGCATCGTGGTGCCGGGCTGGATTACGCCGGCGTTGTTGATGACGATGTCGATGGGGCCGAGTGCGGCTTCGGCCTGCTCGAACAGGCGGGTGCAGTCGGCGGCCTGGGAGACATCGGCCTGGAGGGCGATGGCGCGGCCGCCGGTTGCCGTGATCTCGGCGACCACGGCGTCGGCGTCTTGCGAGCGGCTGGCGTAGTTGACGGCGATGGCGATGCCGTCGCGGGCCAGGCGCAGGGCGATGGCGCGGCCGATGCCGCGTGAGGCGCCGGTGATGATGGCGGTTTTGGGATTGGGTGTGGATGACATGGTGTTGTTTTCGTTTCGTGTTTTTTAAGGAACGTGGCGCTGTTGCGTGTCGTGTTCGTGGTGTGCGTGATCCGCGTGGGCACGGGGTGCCCACCGTACGGACACCGCTAACAGCGAGTTCATACGAAACCCGGATACGTAGCGTGTCCCGTAGGGTGGGCACTTGTGCCCACGCGGATTCAAACAACCACGGGCGGGTCAGGCAACAGCCCCATTACCCTCGGCACACCGCCGTTAGTTCACGGCCCGCCCATCAACACCTTGTCCGGCGTAATCGGCGTACTGCGAATCCGCTTGCCCGTCGCATGGAAAATCGCATTGCTGACCGCCGCCGACACGCTCACCAGCCCGATCTCGCCCACGCCCTTGGCCCCCAGCCGGCTGACGATGCGGTCGTCTTCTTCCACGAAGATCACATCGATATCGTGGATATCCGCGTTCACCGCCACGTGGTACTCCGACAGGTTGTGGTTCATGAAACGCCCGAAGCGGTGGTCGGTGTGGCTTTCCTCGTGCAGTGCCTGGCTGATGCCCCAGACCACGCCGCCGACGATCTGGCTGCTCGCCGTCTTGGTGTTCATGATGCGCCCCGCCGCAATCGCGCTGACCACGCGCGTGATGCGCACGATGCCGAGCTCCTCGTCCACGCGCGCCTCGACGAACACCGCCGAGTGCACCAGGCGGCGGAACTTGCGCTGCTTGAGCATGTTCGGCAGCATCAGGTACTTTTCTTCCAGTTGCGCGCGTCCGGTGGCGGCGACGATGGCGCCGAGCGAGATCCAGGTGCGCGGATCCTTTTTCAAACGCAGCGCGCCGTCGACGAATTCCACATCCTTCAAGCGCTTGTCGCGGAATGGCGAATCGGCTGCCGATTGCGCATAGCGCAGCAGCGTCTTGCGCAGCTTGTCGCAGACGCCCGCCACCGCCGAACCGACGGTCGCCACGTGCGAGGAACCGCCCTCGATCGGCGCCACCGGCAGGGTCGAATCGCCCAGCTGGAAGGTCACGCGCTCCAGCGGCAGGCCCATGGCTTCCGCCGCAATCGTCGCCATCACGGTATAGGTGCCGGTGCCGATGTCGGTGGCGGCGCTGGAGACCACCAGGCGCCCGTCGGCATGCATCACGGCGCTGGCGCGGGCGAACATCTGCATCGCATCCCAGACGCCGGTCGCCATGCCCCAGCCAACCAGTTCCGAACCCTCGCGCATCGAGCGCGGTTCGAGCGGCCGCTTGTCCCAGCCGAATTTCTCGGCGCCTTGTTGATAGCAGGCGCGCAGTTCCTTGCTCGAGAACGGCTTGTCTTCCACCGGGGCGCGCTCGGCGTAGTTCTTCAAACGCAGCGCCAGCGGGTCCATCTTGAGTTTGTAGGCCAGTTCGTCCATCGCCACTTCGAGCGCGTGCATGCCGTGCGCCGCGCCGGGCGCGCGCATGTCGATCGGCGTGTACTGGTCGACGCTCACCAGCTTGTAGCCCAGTTTGATGTTGTCGCAGGCGTAGAGCAGCCCCGACCAGTTGACCACGACCTCGACGTAGTCCTCGATCTGCGAGGTCTCGGCAATCGCGTCGTGCATGATCGAAGTCAGCGTGCCGTCCTGCTCGGCGGCCAGCTTCACGTACTGCACGGTCTCCGGGCGGTGGCCGAAGCTGAACATCTGCTGGCGCGTCAGCATCACGCGTACCGAGCGTTTCATCTTCAGCGAGGCCATCACCGCCAGCGTCAACTGGTATTGCGGGCGCAGGCCGGAACCGAAAGCGCCGCCCACGTACGGGTTGCGCACCGTGACCTTGTTCTTCGACAGGCCGAACACGTGTGACACGTACCAGCGGCTGTTCTGCGAGCTTTGCGTCTTGTCGTAGATGGTGAGGTGGCCGTCTTCGCCGCGGATCACGGTCGAGGCGAACAGCTCCAGCGGATTGTGGTGCTCGACGCCGTGGTGGAACTCGGATTCGATGCGTACCGGCGCGGCCTGCCAGGCCTTTTCGGCATCACCCTTTTCCGGCGGCGGCGGCTCGTAGCCGGCCTTCAGCGGACGCGGTTTGTAGGCTTTATCCAGGTTCGCGGTCAGGCGCGTGTCGTGCGCTTCCTCATGGTAGTGGATGCGTACCAGGGCTGCGCCGCGCCGTGCGGCCTCGAAGGTCTCGGCCAGCACCAGCGCTACCGGCTGGCCACTGTAGATCACCCCGTCGTCGTAGAAGGGACGGAAGGGCGAGCCGGCCGGCGCCGTCATGTCCTTGTAGCTGATGTCGAAGGAGCGTACTTTCGGGCGGTTCTGGTGGCTCATCACTTCGACCACGCCCTCCAGTGCCAGCGCTTCGGTGGCGTCGATGGCGACGATGCGGCCCTTGGCCACGGTGCTGCTCACGACCACGCCGTACAGCATGTCGGGTGCGAAGTATTCGGCGGCGTACCTGGCGTCGCCGGTCACCTTGGCGCGGCCGTCGACGCGCGAGACGGCGGTGCCGGTGCGTACCTGGCCGGTGCCCGGTTCGGCGACGGGTGCGCGTAAATCCTGGATCAGATCAGTCATTGCGCTCTCCGGTATTGGTGACGGTGCCTTCCACCGCCGTTTTCAGCGCGCGCACGATGGCGTTGCGCGCCAAACGAATCTTGAAGTCGTTGTGGCCGTGGCCCACCGCCCCTTCGAGCAGCTTGTCGGCCACTTGCCCGAACAGCGCCGGGTCGGGCTGCTTGCCCTCCAGGAGCTGCTCCGCTTCCGGCCGGCGCCACGGCTTGTGCGCGACGCCGCCGAGAGCAATGCGTGCGCTCCGGATGGCGCCATCCGGGCCGATGTCGAGCGCCGCGGCCACCGACACCAGCGCGAACGCATACGACAGGCGCTCGCGCAATTTGAGGTAGGCCGAGTGGGCGGCGTAGCGGCTGGCGTCGGGCAGCGTGATCGCGGTGATCAGTTCGTCCGCTTCGAGCACGGTGTCGTACTGCGGCGCTTCGCCCGGCAGGCGATGGAATTCGGCGAACGGGATGTCGCGCTTGCCGCGTGCCGACTCCACGTGCACCGTCGCTTCCAGCGCGGCCAGGGCCACGCACATGTCGGACGGGTGGGTGGCGATGCAGTGCTCGCTGGTGCCGAGGATGGCGTGCTGGCGGTTGATGCCTTCGCGCGCCGAGCAGCCGGTGTTCGGCTCGCGCTTGTTGCAGGGCGTGCCGACATCGTAGAAGTAGTAGCAGCGGGTACGCTGCAGCAGGTTGCCGCCGTTGCTGGCCATGTTGCGCAGCTGGGGCGAGGCGCCGGCCAGGATCGCCGCCGTGAGCAGCGGGTAGCGTTCGCGCACCAGCGGGTGGTAGGCCGTGTCGGCATTGCGCGCGGTGGCGCCGAGCAGCAGGCCGCCATCCTTTTCCTCGATCTGGTCCAGCGGCAGGCGGTTGATGTCGACCAGGCGCCCGGAGAGCATGACGCCCTCTTTCATCAGGTCGAGCAGATTGGTGCCGCCGGCGATGAAGCGCACGGCTTCGCCGGCAAAGCTGGCGTTACCGGCCACCTGCTCGATGGCGTTCCTGGCGTTGTCCGCCTGGGTAAAGGTGAACGGGTTCATGCCGGCACCGTCCCCGGCACCACTGGGTGCACGGCGTTGTCGTGGTCTTCGATGCCGGCGGCCTTGCAGACCGCCATGCGGATCTGTGGATAGGCGCCGCAGCGGCAGACGTTGCCGCTCATGAGTTCGCGCACGTCGGCGGCGGTCTTGGCCTGGCCCTCCTTGATCAGGCCGATCGCCGAACAGATCTGCCCCGGCGTACAGTAGCCGCACTGGAAAGCGTCGTTGTCGACGAAGGCCTGCTGCACCGGATGCAGCTTGCCGTCTTCGGCCAGGCCTTCGATGGTGGTGATCTCGCGGCCGTTCTGCATTACGGCCAGCGTCATGCAGGAATTGATGCGGCGGCCGTCGACCAGCACGGTGCAGGCGCCGCACTGGCCATGGTCGCAGCCCTTCTTGGTACCGGTGAGTTGGAGGCGCTCGCGCAGCACGTCGAGCAGCGTGACCCAGGCTTCCAGTTCCAGCTGGTGATCGCGGCCGTTGATGCGCAGGGTGAGCGGATGGCGCTCGGGAGCTGGCATGGTGAATCCTTTCTGGATGATGGACGAGGGCCGCGACCGCGCCGGATCGCCGGGCGGCAGGCAGCCATCGGGAGCGCAGGGGCATCCCGTCGTGATCATCTTAGTATTATCTTTTGGATAACCGGCGCACGGTTAGCCGGGCTCGCCGAGGGGAACGGCGCCGTGGGTTCCTACGAACTTGTCACAGATGATTCCATGGTCTGGGTTCGCACGAACCCGCCGCCAACGCTGCCGTGGGTTTGGATTTCGTATGAACTCGTCACCAACGCTGCCGTGGGTTGGATTTCGTATGAACTCGCCACCAACGCTGCCGTGGGTTTTGGATTTCGTGTGAACTCGCCGCTAGCGCTGACCGTATCTATGGACTCCACCCGTTTTGCAAGAAGAAGATTGA
>NZ_JAULSI010000038.1 GCF_030711405.1 Massilia brevitalea | reverse complement strand
CAATCTTCTTCTTGCAAAACGGGTGGAGTCCATAGATACGGTCGCCACTGCAAGCAAAAGAATGGCGCAGCAGTCTCTCGGCAGCCGAAAAAAGGGCAAGACCTCGGCCTTGCCCGAAACGCCCCGGAGATTCAGGACCCGCAATCAAAGCTTCCCGCGCAGCCCCAGGAAGAACGTCCGCCCATTCGCATAAAACGCACGCGGCCGGTCCTTGTTCTCGGCATACATCTTGATGGTCTCGTTGGTGAGATTGAGCGCATCGAAGGTCAGCGTCAGCTGCTCGGTGAGCTTGACGTTCACCGAGGCCGCCAGCGAGGGCATGTCGTCCACGTGCTGGCTGGCGCCGCGGTCCACGCCCGCCTTGTAGGCCGAGCGGAAGCTGTAGGCCAGGCGCGCGCTGAAGCGGTCGTTCTCGAAGTAGCCGGTCAGGTTGTAGGTGCGCTTCGAGGAATTCAGCAGCTCGCCGCCGTCATCGAGCTCGCCGTCGGCCCAGGTGTAGTTGGCCAGGAAGCCGAAGTTGTCGTAGAGCGGCTGCTGCCAGCTCAACTCGATCCCCTTGTTCTTGCCGCTCGTGTTGAAGGGCGAGGTGATCTGGTACTCGGCCGGGGCGCTGCGCTTGTTGTTGTAGTAGGTGCCGGTGCTGGTGCCCTGGGCCACGATCGAGCGCAGGTCCATGTAGAACAAACCGGCCGACAGCGCCGCCTTTGGCGCGTAATACCATTCGGCCGAGACGTCGAAGTTGGTCGAGCGCACCGGGTCGAGGTTCACGTTGCCGCCGCTGCCGCTCAGGGCGTCGTCGTTCAGCGAGACCGAGCCGCCCAGTGCCGAGTAGTCCGGCCGCGCCATCGTCTTGGCCACGGCGGCGCGCACCACCAGATCAGGGCGCACGTCGAACTTCACGTTCGCGCTCGGCAAATAGTCGCGGTAGGTGCGCTTGAAGGTGGTCGGCGTGTAGGGGCCGAAGGCGGAACCCGTCACCGGGTTCGGGCCGCCCGGCAGGTTCACGACCGTGGTCTGCTTCGTTTGCACCGCGCGCAGGCCGATGTTGCCGCTCCAGCCATCGCCGCCCGCTTCCAGCATGCCGTACAGCGCGGCGGTCTTTTCGCCGACCTGGAATTCGTCCATCCAGTTGTGGCGCACGACGTAGTCGAGCAGGCGGTTGCCCGGCACCGCGCCCCAGGCGCCGAGGGCCGCGCCGTCGTATTTAAAATAGTTCGAGGACAGGTTGCCACCCAGGTCGTTGGCGAAGTCGGATGGGTACATCTGGCCGCTCCAGGCCGGGCCGGGATTGCTGAAGCCGACCGGGCCCGGGCGCGTTTCCAGCGGGTGCTCGGCAGTGCGTTCGTGGTCGGTGACGCGGGCGCCGAAGCGCACTGCGCTGAACAGGCCATCGCGCAGGCGCCATTCGCCGTCGACCTGCGCATACTTTTCCTGGTCCACGGACTGCGCTTCGCCGCCGCCGGCCCAGGCGGTGGAGCCCGGCGCCATGGTATTCCCGCCGGGGTAGCTCACGGTGGCCGGCGACAGGCCGTTCAGCGCGTACACCATGCCGCCGTCGACGTTGTTCTGGTAGTAGACGTCGTTGCGGTCGTAGCCCACGCCGTGGGTCTTGCCGAGCCGGCCGGACAGGCTCAGGTCGTCGTTGACCTTGAACTTGCCGTTGACGTCGAGGTACCAGGATTCGCCGCCGGCGTCCGGGCGGTAGATGTTGTCCACTTCGCCGTTGTTCACCGCGAAGCCGGCGCCGACCAGGGTGTTGTTGCGCACGACCGGGTTCTGCGGAATCTGGTTGGCGCTGTTGATGGAGTTGGCGGGCGCAGCCAGCCAGTTGGTGTTCTGGTGGTCGGCCTTCAGTTCCGAATAAAAACCGTTCACGTCGAGCGACACGCCGCGCGCCGGACGCAGCTCGACGTCGAAGGCGCCGCCGCTGCGCTTCTTGGTCTGCTCGAACAGCGAAGCGCCGATAAAGGTCGGCACCATCACGCCGGCCAGCGCCGGGTTGGCGACGGCCGCCGCGCTGGTGGCGCTGATCGGGGAGTAGCCGAGGATCTCCTGGCCGTCGCGCCGCACCGCGGCCTTTTCCGAGAAGCCCTGCAGCAGGAAGCCGGCGGTGCCTGCCTCGTTCTTCATCGCCACCAGGGCCGAGACGTGCGGCTTGGTCTTGCTCGACAAATCGTTGTAGTTGGCCTGGGCCGAGGCCTCGAAGGTGAGCGGCTGGCGGAAGTCGAGCGGCCGGCGCGTGATGACGTTGATCGCCCCCGAGACGCCGCCTTCGACCAGGTCGGCGGTGGCGCTCTTCTGCACCACGATCGAGCCGACCAGCTCCGACGGCAGCAGCGAAAAGCTGCTGGAACGGCCGACGTTGCCGCCGATCTGGTTCAGCAGGAACCAGTCGCCGGTGCTGATCGCATGGCCGTTGAACAGGGTCTGCTGCAGACTGGGGCTGGTGCCGCGCAGGCTGACGCGGTCGTTCTCGCCGAAGCCGCCCTCGCCGCCCGCCGACGACTGCGTGTTCACGCCGGGCAGGCGCTGGATGGCGTCGGCCACGTTCTTGTCGGGCATCTTGCCGATGTCCTCGGCCGTGACCACCTCGACCACCGAGTCGGCGTTGCGCTTCTGGCGCAGCGACTGTTCCAGCGCCGCGCGCACGCCGGTGACGACCACCGTCTGCATGGCCTGGTCCTGCGTTCCTTGCGCATCCTGCTGCGCCGGCTGCGTCTGCTGGGCATGCGCCTGCAATGCAGTGCTCGTTGCCAGGATCATGACTGCGGCCGCGATCGCGGTGTGCGTGGTGTGATGCCGTGCCATCAACTCGTTCATGTTCTCTCCAAAACAATCATGGTTTCGAGCCAACCCGGTCTCGAATGCGGTGGGCGCTGGAGCGCCTCTGTGTTGCGTATGGAGGGCATTGTGTCGCGAGTCGATGGGCCATGTTTGTCAAATCTTGCTGAGCGTGAGGCGCTGTCACATTCCGGACATGGGGCGTGCCAGAGGCCCGCTTTCAGCGCCGGAAGATCCAGAGGATGAGCGTGACGACGAGCGAAATGACGATGCAGGTCACGATCGGAAAGTGAAAGCCGAAGCCTTCGCGCACGACGTGGATGTCGCCCGGCAGGCGCCCGAACGGCAGGCGCCGCAGCCAGGGCCAGGCCAGGCCCGCTGCGAGAAACAGCGCGCCGATAAGGATGAGCAGACGTTGCATGGCGATGCTTTCCGGTGGTCGTAACAGGTTTATGCCGCGCATGCTACACCGGAGCGCCGCACAGTGTGCGCGCGCCGGTGTTGGTATTTCGCGTAGACTTTATCTCACCGTATCGACAAGTGATGGAGGTGTTATGGAAGCAACTTGGATCGTCACCGCGAACACTGGACGCGCGCGTATTTTTGCCGATGCAAAAGGCGCAGACAAACTCGAAGAAATCAACGACATGGTCAACGACGCCGCTCGCCTGCGCACGCAGGACACGGAAACCGACCGTTTGGGGCCGACCTCGGCCACGCAGAGCATTCACAATACTGGCGGCGCGACGCCGAACAAGCAGTACGAGCCGCACCAGACGCCGGCCGAGCACCAGTCGGAGCTGTTTGCGCGCAGCCTGTGCGACTACCTGCTGCAGGCGCACCAGCAAAACCGCTACAGCCGTTTGACCCTGGCGGCGGCGCCGCAGTTCCTGGGCCTGCTGCGTAAATTGCTCGACCCGCAAGTGAGCAAGCTGGTCACCGTGGAGCTCGACAAGGACTACACGCAGGTTGCACCGCACCAGTTGCGCGAACAAATCGCCGCGCACCAGCAGAAGGCCTGACCTTCCTGCGCGGGCAGCACCTGAGGCTTGCCCGCCTGCGTCCGGATACGCTGTCGTGTCCGAGGCGCCGCGTCCCGGCGGCTGCATGCGCGCCGGGCGCTATCGCAATCCATCGACCAGTTTACGCCTGCATGCTATTCGTGCGGCCGGGTTCGCCGACGCGAGCTACCATGAAGAGGTCGCCGATTTAACGAGGACCTCCATGAAACGTCGTCTCGCCCCTACCCTGGTCAAGGGCACCGTGCTCGCCTCCCTTATCGCCGTGGTCGGCATGAAAGCCTATGCCGCCGGCAAGGCCGCCGCCAGCGACCTGGAACCCGTTCGCAGCCTCGACCTGGCGCGCTACATGGGCGCCTGGTACGAGATCGCCCGCTACCCCAACCGCTTCGAGCGCGACTGCGCCGGCTTCACCACCGCCACCTACACCGCCATGCCGAGCGGCAGGGTCAAGGTAGAAAACCGCTGCCGCACGCCGGACGGCGGCACCGACGTCGCCACCGGCGTGGCGCGCCAGTGCGGTCCGAGCGATTCGCCGCGCCTGAAGGTGCGCTTCGCGCCGGCCCTGCTCTCCTTTTTGCCGCCGGTGTGGGGCGACTACTGGGTGATCGACATCGACCGCAACTACGAACTGGCCGCCGTCAGCGAACCGGGGCGCGACTACCTGTGGATCCTGTCGCGCACGCCGCAGGTGGAAAAGCGCACGCTCGACGCCTTGCTGGCGCGCCTGTCGGGCCAGGGTTTCGACATGCGCAAGCTGGTCTACACGCCGCAGGAATGACGCGCCGCAGCCATGCGCAGCCAGCCCATCACTATCACCCTTGGTGTTGACTGCACGACAAACATTCACCACATCAATATCTGGAATGGGAAATGTGAATTAGGAATTTGCCAGCACAGCGGCCAGAATAGGCCTCTCAGCTTTTCCGGCTTCACGATGCGGTCTCCAGCATGAACGATTCCAGCAGTATTCCGTCCCACCCAACATCCACGGGGGCGGCATGATCGTCCGCGACCGCCCGAATGGCCTGCGCCTCTTCCTCACCATGCGCGGCTCGATTTTGCCGAGCATCTGGAAAAGCCTGTTCATCACCACCTTGCTGGCGGTGATCGTCACCTGGACCCACGGCCAGCTGTGGCAGTACAAGGTCCACCTCACCATCATCCCCTTTACGCTGATGGGCCTGCCGCTGGCGATCTTCCTCGGTTTTCGCAACAACTCGGCCTACGACCGTTACTGGGAAGGCCGCAAGCTCTGGGGCGAACTGGTACTGCGCAGCCGGAATTTCTCGCGCGAGGTCCTGAGCCTGGTGGACACGGCGCCCGGCCACGAACACATCCGCGAACGCATGATCCGGCGCGCCATCGCCTTTGCTCACGCGCTTCGCCACAATTTGCGCCGCAGCGACCCGAGCGAAGACGTGGCGGCCCACCTGACCGAGGCCGAATGGGCCGTGCTGCGCCAGCGCCCGCACCTCGGCAACGCCATCATGCTGGAGATGGGCGCGGATCTCGCGCGCTGCCGCCACGCCGGCATGCTCGACAGCATACGCGCCGTTACGCTCGATGCCACCGTGTCGGCGATGGTCGCCACCGGCGCTTCCTGCGAGCGTATCAAGAACACCCCGGTGCCGTTTTCCTACACGCTGCTGCTGCACCGCACGGCGTATTTGTACTGCTTCCTGCTGCCTTTCGGCCTGGTCGATTCGATCGGCTACCTGACGCCGCTGGTGGTGGCGATTGTCGCCTATACCTTCTATGGCCTGGACGCGCTGGGCGACGAGATCGAGGAACCCTTCGGCGTGTCGCCCAACGACCTGCCGCTCGACGCCATTTGCCGCGCCATCGAAATCGACCTGCGCGATGCGCTCGGCGACCCCGACCTGCCGCCGCCTCTGCTGCCGGTCAATAACTGGCTGCGCTAAGAGCCTAAGCGGCCCTTCAAGCAACCTTACCAAGAAGACCCACGATGAACGACGACTACCAGGACCGAATCGGCTGTCCCCTGCTGCGCGAACGTATTGTCTCCGCCGCCGAAGCCGCCACCCACATCCGCGACGGCATGACCGTCGGCATGAGCGGCTTCACGCGCGCCGGCGACGTCAAGCTGGTGCCGGCCGCGCTGGCCGAGCGTGCGCGGCGCGAGCCGCTGCGCATCACCCTGCTCACCGGCGCTTCGCTCGGCAACGACACCGATAAACTGCTCACCGAAGCGCATGCATTGGCGCGGCGCGCCCCCTTCCAGGTCGACCCGGTGCTGCGCGCGGCGATCAACCGCGGCGAAGTGATGTACATCGACCAGCATTTGTCCGAGACGGTCGAAGTGCTGCGCGCCGGCCACCTGGGGCCGGTGGATGTGGCCGTGATCGAGGCGGTGCGCATCCTCGACTCGGGCGCCATCGTGCCCACGACGTCGGTCGGCAACAGCGCCAGCTTCGCGATCCTGGCCGAGAAGGTGATCGTCGAGATCAACCTGGCGCAGCCGCAAGCGCTCGAAGGCCTGCACGACATCTGGATTCCGAAGAAGCGCCCGATGCGCGAGCCGATCCCGCTGATGCATGCCGAAGACCGCATCGGCAGCACCGCCATCGCCATCCCGCCGGAAAAGATCGCCGCCATCGTGCTCACCAACCAGCCCGACAGCACCTCGAGCGTACTGCCGCCGGACGCCGAGACGGCCGCCATCGCGCGCCACCTGATCGAGTTCTTCGGCCGCGAGATCGGCGCCGGCCGCCTGGGCAACAGCCTGCTGCCGCTGCAGGCCGGCATCGGCACCATTGCGAATGCCGTGATGGCAGGTTTTGTCGACAGCCCGTTCGAGAACCTGACCATGTATTCGGAAGTGCTGCAGGATTCGACTTTCGATTTGTTCGACGCCGGCAAGCTGGCGTTCGCGTCCGGCTCCTCGATCACCCTGTCGCCGGAAAAAAGCCGGCAAGTGTTCGGCGAACTGGAACGCTATGCCAGCCGGCTGGTGCTGCGCCCGCAGGAAGTGTCGAACCATCCGGAAGTCATCCGCAGGCTCGGCATCATCGCCATCAACACCGCGCTGGAAGCCGACATCTACGGCAACGTGAACTCGACCCACGTCGGCGGCACGCACATGATGAACGGCATCGGCGGCTCGGGCGACTTCGCGCGCAACGCCTACCTGTCGATCTTCGCCACCAAGTCGGTCGCCAAGGGCGGCAAGGTGTCGTCGATCGTGCCGATGGTCTCGCACGTCGACCACACCGAGCACGACGTCGACATCATCGTCACCGAGCAGGGCCTGGCCGACTTGCGCGGCCTGGCGCCGCGCGAACGGGCCACCGTCATCATCGCCAACTGCGTGCCGGCGCCCTACCAGGACATGCTGCGCGATTACGTGCGCGAAGCGCAGGCGCGCGGCGGCCAGACCCCGCACGTGCTGGAACAGGCCTTTGCCTGGCACGAACGCTACCGCCGCACCGGCTCGATGCTGCCGGAAGCATAACGTTCCTTGTAGACAAAAGTGCTGCTTATTTGTTAAATAAACGTGGACATCACGCCACGTTTCCAAAAGATTGCTTGAAGGAAAAATAATTCTGGCTTGCCTGCGAGGGCAAACCTGCGAGAATGCGCTCATTTCCACTCAGCAATTTTCAAACCGCTGAGGCGACTTCTTTCTTTTCCGATCAAGACTCTTCATGAAACTCGACAATCTCAGAATACGTACGCTCCTCATGGCCGGTTTCGGCGCGATCCTGGCCGTGATGGTGATCCTCGTCGGCCTCGGCATCGCCCAGATGAACAAGGCGGACGCCCTGACCAAGAAGCTGACCGAGGAAAGCTTCTACCGCGCCTCGATGCTGCAGGAATGGCAGGCCATCATCGACACCAACGCCGCACGCACCCTGGCCGCGATCAAGCTGGCAGACGAAGCGGACGCCAAGTTCTTCCTGGACGCGATCAGCGTGTCGTCGAAGCGCTCGGACGTGCTGCGCGAAGACATCATGAAAAGCATCGAGGGCGACCCGCAGGCCATGGCCCTGTTCACCAACGTCGACAAGGAGCGCGACGCCTACCGCGTGGCGCGCAAGACCGCCCTCGAGAAGAAGACCGCCGGCGACCTGGAAGGCGTGCGCCGCTTCCTCGACACCGAGATGGTGCCGCGCGTGAAGTCGTACAGCGCCAGCCTCACGGCCATGGTGAAGTACCAGCAGGACGCGGTCGAAGCCGATTCGAACAGCATCGAAGCCGAATTCAAGGCCAGCCTGCGCCTGCAGATCGGCCTGGCGATTGCCGCCGTGCTGGCTGGCGCCGGCTTCGCCTGGTGGATCGGCCGCCGCATCTCGGCTCCACTGGACGCAGCCGTCAACGTGGCCCAGACCGTGGCCCGCGGCGACCTCACCAGCCGCATCGTCGCGCAAGGCAGCAACGAAACCGGTGCGCTGATGGGCGCCCTGCGCGACATGAACGCCAACCTGGTCGACATCGTCAGCCAGGTGCGCGTGGGCACCGGCACCATCGCCGAAGCCGCCGACCAGATCTCGGCCGGCAACCTGGAACTGTCGTCGCGCACCGAGCAGCAGGCCAGCTCGCTGGAAGAAACCGCTTCGTCGATGGAAGAACTGACCTCGACCGTGCGCCAGAATGCCGACAACGCCCGTGAAGCGAATGCCCTGGCGCAGACCGCCTCGCAGGTGGCCGGCCGTGGCGGCGAGACCGTCGGCCGCGTGGTGCAGACCATGGACGCGATCACCGAATCGTCGAAGAAGATCGTCGACATCATCGGCGTCATCGACGGCATCGCCTTCCAGACCAACATCCTGGCGCTGAACGCAGCCGTCGAGGCGGCACGCGCCGGCGAACAGGGCNGTCGAAGAAGATCGTCGACATCATCGGCGTCATCGACGGCATCGCCTTCCAGACCAACATCCTGGCGCTGAACGCAGCCGTCGAGGCGGCACGCGCCGGCGAACAGGGCCGCGGCTTCGCGGTCGTGGCCTCGGAAGTGCGCAACCTGGCCCAGCGTTCGGCCGGCGCCGCGAAAGAGATCAAGGAACTGATCGGCAACTCGGTCGACAAGGTCGAGGAAGGCAGCCGCCTGGTGTCGGACGCCGGCACGACGATGCAGGAAATCGTGCACAGCATCGGCCGCGTCACCGCCATCATGTCGCAGATCGCCATGGCCAGCGCCGAGCAGTCCTCGGGCATCGAGCAGGTGAACCAGGCCGTCGCCCAGATGGACCAGGTGACCCAGCAGAACGCAGCCCTGGTGGAAGAAGCGGCAGCCGCGTCGGATGCAATGCGCGAACAGGCGCAAGCGCTGTCGGCGCTGGTGTCGACCTTCCGCTTCGAGGAGCGTGCCGTGCAGGCGGCGGTGCAGTCGCTACGCGCCTCGGCGCCGGCTACGCGCCTGGCCTTGCAGGCCTGATGATTTGCCAGCACCGGCGCGGCCGGTGCCATCTTCAGCGCCGGGCGATGCCCGGCGTTTTTTTTGGGCGATGATCCGGGATCGTCACCGTTCGTTGTTGGCTTCGACGTACGGTGGGCACTCCGTGCCCACGCGGTTACGTGCGTCTCCTTTAATCGGCGGCCGCGATGATTCGCTCCGAAACGTCGCCATGTATGGAAACGCCAACGAGACGCTGTTTGCACGGCCAACAATGCTCACCGTTCCGCGTGGGCACGGGGTGCCCACCCTACGGTATATACTCTCCGCTTTGCTTTTCGTCTGTTCTTATGTCCCTGCCTCCCTGCCCCACCTGCCAGTCCACCTACACCTACGAAGACGGCGCCAACCTCGTCTGCCCGGAATGCGGCCATGAGTGGCCGGCGCAAGCCGCCGACGCCAACGCCGACACCGCGCGCGTCTGGCGCGATGCTTCCGGCAACCTGCTGCAAGACGGCGACACCGTCACCGTCATCAAGGACCTGAAACCGAAAGGTTCGGGCGGCGTCATCAAGCAGGGCACCAAGGTCAAGAACATCCGCCTGGTCGACGCCGACCACGATATCGATTGCAAGATCGATGGTTTTGGGGCGATGAGCCTAAAAACGGAATTCGTGCGCAAGGTATAACCGAAGCGTTCGCGAGACGCTGTTTGCACCGTCAACAATGATCATCGTTCCGCGTGGGCACGAAGTGCCCACCCTACGGCCGGGTTAGAACCCGGCCTCGCGCCTGAGCAGCGCCGCCAGCGAGCGCACGAAGCGCGCACCTGGCGCTTCCCAATTTCCGTCGATGACGACCTTGCCGCGCCAGGCGCGTCCCGCCAGCGCGCCGGCCGGCTCCTCCACCGTGAAGCTGACCCGGTACACGGCATGCTCCGGATACCAGGCGCCGTTGCGTTCGCGCGCCTGCACCGGGCCGCCCTGCGCCGTGGCCCATTGCGCGGCCCATGGCCCGCCCGGCAGCACGCGGGTGGCGTCGCGGTCGATGTTCGCCACCTTCACCTTCAGCACCGGTCCCGACAATCCCTCGGGATAGAAATGCGCGCTGTCGCCCACGGCCACGCGGCGCACGGTTTCCTCGTCGAGGTAGCTGCTCGCCTCGTGCGCGCCCTCGCCCACCAGCACTGCCACGCGCTCGTTGCGGCCGACCCAGACGCCGGGCGCCAGTTCCGGCTCGACGTCGCGCAGCACGCCGGCAAACGGTGCTCGCGGCGCGTAGCGCGCTTCTTCTTCGCCGAGCAGCGCCAGCTGGGCTTCCAGCGTGGCCAGCTGCTCGCGCAGCACGGCGCTGCCGGCGCGCTGCTCGGCGTCGAAGCTTGATGCGCCGATCTGCCAGCGCAGGCGCTCGGCCTGGGCGTCCAGCGCTTCGCGCCGGCTCTTCGATTCCGGCGCGGCAAAGCCGATCAACTGCTGGCCCTGCGCCACGCGCGCGCCTTCCTGGAACGGCAGGCTTGTTACCTGGGCATGCTCGGGTGCGTGCAGCGGGAACACCTGGGTTGGACGCAGCAGTGCGCCCGACTGCACGCGGGTCGGCCAGGGCACCAGGGCCAGCAGCACCAGCGCCAGTAGCACGATGAAGCTGGTGCGCGCGCGGCCGCTTCGCTTCAGGGGCGGGGCCAGGCTGCGCCAGACCTTGATTTCATTGGCAATGGGGCGAATCACGAACCAGCTCATCTCGATACAGAACAACAGGATGCCAAGGAGTTTGATGAAGAAGTGGTAGACCAGCACGGCGATGCCGAGGAAGAGTACCAGGCGATAGATCCAGACCGACCAGGCAAACGCGATCAGGCCCCAGTGCCGGCGCCGCGGGAAATACTCGGGCGGCGGCTCGCCCAACCCGAACAAACGCTCGCGCAGGTCCCAGCGCGCCAGCGCAAAGGCGCGCGCATGCAGGTTCGGTATGTCGAGCCAGTCCGACAGCACGAAGTAGCCGTCGAAGCGCATGAAGGGACTGGCGTTGATCGCCAGCGTCGCGATCCAGGTGGTGGTCGCCAGCGGGAAGGCCATCGCGCGCAGCAGGCCATCGGGCAGCAGGGTCCAGGCCAGCGTGGCCCAGACCGCGATCAGGAGTTCGGTGCGCACGCCGGCGGCGGCCACGCCCAGGCGCTTGCGTTTCTCGGGCAGGCGCCAGACGTCGTTGGTGTCGGTGTAGGGCACGGGCCACAGCACCAGGAAGGCCAGGCCCATGGTCGGCACGTGGCAGCCGTGGCGCTTGGCCGTCAGGGCATGCCCCAGCTCGTGCGCGCACTTTACGAAAGTAAGCGCCAGCGCATAGGCCAGGATGCCGCTCGGCGTAAACGAATCGGCCAGCGTGCTGCGGAACACGTCCCACTGGCGCCAGACCAGCACGCCGCCGACCAGCAGCGCCAGCAGCGTCAGGCGCAGGAAGCCGTTTGAGAACAGCCAGTTGAAAGAAGGCGCGACGCGGTTCAGCCAGGCGTCGGGCTTTACCAATGGGATGCGGAAGAACAGGTAGCCGTGCAGCAGGCGCGTGGCCAGGGTGCCGCCCGCCGCCTTGTGGCGCTCGGCCAGCGCGCGGCTGGAGGCCAGCGGGTCCGGGCGCAGCAGCTGGTTCTCCTGCAGGAACGCGAGCACGGCGGCCACGTCCTCGAGGGTGGCGTTCAGCGCCGTTTCCTCGTCCACGCTGCGGGCGATGGCGTCCGGCGCGCCGAGCTCCCAGCGGCGCAGGATTTCGAAGGTCATCCAGTCGATGCGGAAGAAGCCGTTGCGCACCGGGTCTTCCAGGGTCCAGCTGGGCTCGCCGCTGGCGAGGGCCGGCCCCGGATGCAGGTTCAGTTCCTCGCGCAGCGCGGGCAGCCTGAACACGGCAGGCTTGCCCGGATGCGCGCTAGGAGTCGGTGCCGCGGCGTGCATGATTTACCAGCCCAGCGTCTGGCGGATCGTCGCCAGCGGGCGGCGCAGCATCCAGTAGGCCATCGGCACCCAGGCGCCGGACAGCTTGGCCGTGCCCTTCAGGCCGACGCGCGCCGCCGTCTTCCCGGCCAGCTCCGCGCGCACGCGGTAGGCATAGCTGCCGTCCGGACGCGGCTGGGCTTCGTAGCCGACATAGCGCACCGTGGCCGCCACCGGATCGAGCGGATCCGAGGCCAGGTACAGGGTGATGCCGGCGCCCGGCTCCAGCGGAATGGCGTCGCCCAGCGGCAGCCAGGCCTCGACCTCGACGTCGCCCGGCGCGGCGATGCGCATCACGCGCTCGCCGGTGGCAACCGGACGGCCGATCCATTCGCTGGGGTCGTCGAACAGGGCGATGCCGTCGCGCGGCGCCAGCACGCGGGCGCGCTCCGACTGCCCTTGCAGGAAGCCGGTTTCGGCGCGCCTTTCCTCGATCTTGCCTTGCAGGGTCGCCAGCATGCCTTTCGACTTGCCGTCGTTCAGGGCCTGCTGCAAGGCTTGGCGGTATTCGGCTTCGGCCGTGGACAGGGCCTGCTCGGCCACGGCGGCGCGGCTCGCCAATTGCGCCTGGTCGAAGTCGAACAGCGGGTCGCCCTTCTTCACCGGCTGGTTCGGCTTCACGTGGAAGCCTTCGATCACGCCTTCCAGCGGCGCGCGCACGGCGGCCGGATTGGCCGGCACCAGTTCGCCCGGCGCCAGGATGCTCAGGCGCACCGGGCAGCACAGCACCAGCAGCGCGGCGACACCCGCTTGCACGGCGCGCCGGCGCCACCACGGCAGTTGTACTGCGCGCTCGTGCTCGCGGCGCAGGCGCAGGCGCGCCAGCAGCGCGCCCGGCGTGTAGCGCGGTGCGGCCGGACGCGCGCGCCAGGCATGGCGCAGGGTGTCGGCCCACTCGGCCAGCAGCGCCTGCTCATCGTCGCGCCAGGGCGTCTCGCGCGCCAGCAGCAGGCCGCCCGGAGCGATCTGCTGCGCCGCGTCGCCCGCCATGGGCAGCCACAGGGCGTAGGCCGGCAGCCATTCGCCCCACTCGGCGCCCTGCCCGCCTGGCGCATCCAGTGCAGTCACCTGGGCCGGTCCGGCCTCGCCCAGCGCCCCGCACAGCTTTTCCAGCCACTGCACATAAGGCGCATTCGCTTCGATCTGGACCACGCCCGATAAAGCGCAGACCCCACGGTCGGCGAACCACAGCGCCGCCTGGCGATAAGGCGCCAGCGCGTGGCTGCCGTTCACCGCCAGGAAGTCGAGTTCGACCGCTTCTCCCACGTGGCGCGCACGGTGCGCCAGGTCGACCAGCGCCGCCAGCGGATCGTGGGCCTTGTCCATCCTGTCCATCCGAATTACTCCGATCTACTCCGGCTTACTGCAACTATGCATCATGGCCGGCCGCGCAGCGTTGCCGCCTTGCCCTGGCCTGCCTTGTTCAGGCGTTCCGTCAGGCCCGCCTTGCCGCTTGCCGCCGCGTCACCGTTCGCGCGCACTTCGCCCACGTTGATACGGAACAGGGCAATCGCTTCGCGGCCGTTCAGGTCGCGTGCGATCAGCTTGATCTTCAGTTCGCCGTTCAGGCCCTTCGGCACCTCGCCGGTGAACTGGCCGGTCTGGCCATTGAACTGGACCCAGGTCGGCAGCGGACGGCCATCCTGCAGCACCGCGGCCAGGCGCACGATGGCCTTTGGCTGGGTGTGGGCAAAGGCATCGGCCGGGACCGACATCGACAGCTTGGTGCCGGCGTCCACGAACTGGTCGGGCACGCCCTGGAACAGCACCAGCGCCGGCTCTTCGGCCTTTGCCACCACGGTACGGAAGCCTTCCGAACGGGTGTAGACGTCCGACAGTTCGGCCGCGCCGCGCAGGGCGTCGACGAAGTCCGGCGCCGCGGCGCGCACGCCGAAGCCGCCGCCCAGCAGCAGCGAATCGCCGCCGACCACGCTGCCCGGCGCCACGGCTTCGCGCACCAGCATCTGCGGCGCCGGCTCGGATACCGGGGACAGCGCCGGCACTGCCGGCGTGAACACCGGGGCGACGACGACCTGCGGCGGCGGCAGCTGCGGCACCACCGGGGCGCTGACGCTGACCACGCCCGCGGTGTCGCCGCTGCGGCTGTTGCCCGCGGCGTCGGTCACGGTGGCGACCACGTCGTAGCTGCGGCCTTCCAGCAGCGGCGCCGACGGCTGGGCCGTGGACAGGTCCAGGCTCCAGCGGCCGTCCTGCACAGGCACGGTGTAGTCCTGGCCGTTCACGTTGACGTTCAGGGTTTCGCCCGGACGCACGGCGGCTTGGCCGGTCAGGGTCGGCGTGGTGCTGCTGGTGCTGATGCTGTCCACCGTCGGCGCGCTTGGCGCTTCGCGGTCGAGCGTCACGTTGCGCGTGGTTTCCGGGCCCGACAGGCCGGCCGCCGTATTCGTCACGCGGGTGACGATGGTCCAGTCGGCGTTATGGGCGCCGTTGTCCTGCGCCGTCCAGTTGCCGCCGCGGACGGTGGCGCTGGTCCAGCTGGCGCCGTTGTCGAACGAGACCTGCAGGACTTCGTTGCTGCCCAGCGGCGCGTCGATGCGGCCGGTAACGGTGCGTCCTGCGCCGCCGTCGGCGGTGATGAAGTCGTTCGGCGAGCTGCCGGTGTCGCGCGTCATCAGGTCGATGCTGGCGTGCTGGCCAGGTGCGGCCGGATTGCCGACCGTGATCGTCACCTTGGTGGTCGCGTCCAGCGCGCCGTCGCTGCCGCGCACCAGTACCTCGACCGTGCCGAGCGCGCCAGCCGGCGGCGTGCCGCTGAAGGTCAGCGTGGCCGGGTCGAAGCTCAGCCAGGACGGCAGTGCGGCGCCGCCAGGCAGGCTGGCGTCGTAGCGGATGCCGGTGCTGTCGACGTCGGTGAACGGCGCCACAAGCACCGGCGCCATCGGCAGGCCGACGGTTGCGTTGCCGCGTACATCGGGGCCGGCCACCGGCGCGTCGTTCACCGGGGTCACCGTGATCTCGACGGCATAGGTATTGCTGCCGCCCTGGCCGTCGCTGACGGTATAGGTGAAGCGGTCGGCGCCGTTGTAGTTGGCGGCCGGGGTATAGGTGTAGCGGCCGTCAGGCGCAATGCTCACGCTGCCGTGCTGCGGCCCCTGGGCCACCGCGTAGCCCACCGGGTCGCGGTCGAAGTCGGTCGCCACCGGCAGGTTGCCGCTGTGCGCCTGGTCTTCGGCGGTAACAAAGGCGTCGTTGGCGGCGAGCGGCGCATCGTTGACCGGGTTCACCGTGATGGCCACCGTGTACACGTTGTTGCCGCCCTGGCCGTCGCTGACGCGGTAGGTAAAGCTGTCGCTGCCGTTGAAGTCGAGCGCCGGGGTGTAGACGTAGCGGCCGTCGCGTTCCACCGTGACCTGGCCGTGCGCCGGCCCGCGCGCCAGCGCGTAGCTGACCGGGTCGTTGTCGGCATCGGTCGCAGCTGGCAGCTGGCCGCGGTAAGGCGTGTCTTCCTGCGTCGTGACGGCGGTATCGCGCGCCACCGGGGCGTCGTTCACCGGGTCGATGACGATGGTGACCGTGTGCAGGGTACTGTCGGCGCCGTCGCTGACGCGGTAGACGAAGCTGTCGCTGCCGTTCGCATTCGCGTGCGGGGTGTAGGTGTAGCTGCCGTCGCTGCCCAGCACCAGTTCGCCCTTGGCCGGGCCGGTGGCCACCGAGTAGCTGACCGGGTCGTTTTCGGCGTCCACGGCGCGCGGCAGATTGCCGCTGGCGGGCGTGTCTTCCGGGGTGCGGATGGTGGCGGGGCCAGCCACCGGCGCGTCGTTCACCGGCGTGACCGTGATGTCGACGCGGTAGGTGTTGGAGCCGCCGCGGCCATCGTCGATCTTGTAGGCGAAGCTGTCGGCGCCGAAGTAGTCGCGCGCCGGGGTGTAGACGTAGCTGCCGTTGGCGGCGATCTCCACGCTGCCGTGCTGCGGCGGCGCGACATGGAAGTATTCGGCGCGGTCGCCTTCCGGGTCGGTATAGCCGGGCAACTGGCCGCGCAGGACCGTGTCTTCCGCGGTCGTGGCACTGGCGTTGGCGGCAACCGGCGACTCGTTCAGGTCGGCGACCAGGACGGTCACGGTGCGGGTGCTGGCGTTGCCCGTTTCGTCGCGTGCGACGACGGTGAAGGTGTACTCCGGCTTGCTTTCGAAGTCGAGGTTGCCCTCGGCCAGGGTCACGGCGCCGCTGGCGCTGTCGATGCGCAGCAGGGCCGCGTCGCCGCTTTCCTGCAGCGCGTAGCTGACCACGCGGTTCGTGTAGTCGACGTCGTCGGTGGCCTGGGCGGTGTACAGCAGGTTCTGGTTTTCGTCCGCGCTGGTCCTCGTGTCCAAGAAGGCCGGGGCCACTTCGTCGACGTTGGCGACGGCGACGGTCACCTGCTGCTCGCGCGCGTTGCCGCTGGCGTCGAGGGCAACGACGGTGAAGCGGTATTCGCGCTGGCCTTCGTAATCGAGGTTGCCGTCCTTGAGTGTCACGGCGCCGCTGGCGCTGTCGATGTCCAGCAGGCCGGCATCGAGGCCCGGGCGCAGCGCATAACGCACGACACCGTCGGTCGACTCGATGCTGTCCAGTGCCTGCGCGGTGTACAGCAGGTTCTGGTTCTCGATCGCGGTCACGTTCGTGGCGGAAGCGAACACCGGCGCCACGTCGTCGAGGTCGGTGACGTTGACCGTGACCGCCTGCAGGGTGGCGTTGCCGCTGGCATCGACGGCGCGCACGGTGAAGCTGTACCCGGTCTTGCCGCCGAAGTCGAGGTTGCCGCCCTTCAGGGTCACGGCGCCGCTGGCGCTGTCGATCTGCAGCAGGGCCGCGTCGCCGCCGGCGTCGAGCGTGTAGCTGACCACGCCGTTCGTGTAGTCGACGCTGTCCGTGGCCTGGGCCGTGTACAGCAGGTTCTGGTTCTCGTTGGCGCCAACGCTGGCCGGCGAGGTAAAGGCCGGGCCGACTTCGTCGACGTTGCTGACGTTGACGAGGACGGCGCGCGAGCTCGTGTTGTTGCTCTCGTCGCTAGCCTGTACCTGGAACGAATAGGAGGACTTGGTTTCGTAGTCAAGGTTGCCGCTGATCAGGGTCACGGCGCCGGTGCTGCTGTCGATGCGCAGGAGAGAGGCATCCGGGCCGCCTGCCAGCGCATAGGTCACGACGCCATTCGTCGCCTCGATGCTGTCGCGTGCCTGGACGGTGTACAGCAGGTTCTGGTTTTCCGGCGCGCTCGCGACCGCGCCCGAGCTGAACAACGGGGTCCCGTCGTCGAGGTTGGTGATGTTCAGGACGACATCGCGGGCGATCGACCAGTTGCCGGCGCGGTCGCGTGCCTGGATGCTGTAGGTGCCGTCTGGTGCGGCCTCGAAGTCGTTGCTGGCGCTGGCCGCGCCGATCGCGGTCATGCGGATCGTGCCGTCCGCTTCGATGCGGAAGCGGTTGTCGGCGCTGAGGTCGGGGCTGTTGCCGCTGTTGGCGAAGCGGAAACCGGTGACGCCGACGTTGTCGGTGGCCACCACCTTGC
The DNA here is from genome assembly GCF_030711405.1 of Massilia brevitalea. Taxonomy (GTDB): domain Bacteria; phylum Pseudomonadota; class Gammaproteobacteria; order Burkholderiales; family Burkholderiaceae_D; genus Telluria; species Telluria brevitalea. Next base: position 38,686 of record NZ_JAULSI010000038.1, on the reverse strand, counting down.
CGATGATGGCATTCGTGCTGCGGTTCTCGGCGTAGTCGAAGCTCTGGCCCTTGATCATGACCGGCACGATGGTGTCGTCTTCGAAGTTGATGACCAGGTCGTTGCGGGTGGCGCCGGTGACGGCGCCGGCGTTGCCGCTGGCAAAGGCCGCGTTGCCGAAGATGACGCCGAAGTTGTTGACGTCGTTGGCGTTCGCGTGGGCGGCGGCACTCCCGGTAAAGCTCAGCAGCGCCGTGTTGTCGCTCTGGCGCACGACGCTGGCGGACAGGCCGGCCGGCAGGTTGGCGTAGTCCACGCCCAGCAGCGTCTGGCCGTCGGTGCCGGCGAAGGTGCCGTGGTTCAGCGTGATCAGCGCGGTCGAGGTGATGCTGCCGTCGTCGTCGGCCGACTCGGTGAAGGTGGTGTTGCTGTAGACCAGGTTGGCCGCCGGGGTGCCGACGATGTCGGTCTGATCGGCGCCCCAGCTACGTATCTTGAATTCGAGCGAAAAATAGGCAGTCGCGGCGCTGCTGAAGCTGGCGCCCTGGTAGCCGGTGGCGCCGCTGCGGATCGTCATCGAACTGGCCGAATCGTAGTACACCTGTACCCTGTAGGCGCCGGCATAGAAATCGGTTTCGTTGTTGTGCGAGGTGGCCGCGTTGTATTCGAAGCGTACCGAGCCGTCGGCCTGCGGAACCGCCCTCAGCTGGGTGCTCTTCGCCAGTTCGTAGCGCGAAAAGCCCTTGAATTCCTGGAACTGGCGGTCGACCTTGTTGTCGCCCGAGCTGTCGATGTCGTAGGAATTGACGACGAAATTCTGCAGCGTGACGGCGGTCGTGGTGCCGTGCAGGACGAAGTCGAACTTGAAGCTGACGCTGCCGCCGGCGGTTTTCACGCTGGTCAGCGGCTGGAAATAACCGTCGGCATCGGGGACCGGCGTACCCTGCGAGTCGTAGGTGCTGACGGTGATGTCGTTGCTGTTAAGGGTCGTGGTGACGATGGCGTCGATCACCACGGCGCCATTGTTGAAACTGATCACGTTACTGAAGCGCATCACGTCACCGTTATTGCGACCGGTAGCGCTCGAAAGCGGATCTTCCTTGACCGCGCCGCTGAAGTTCAGTCCGCGGCGCTCCGCATCGAACACGGTCGTCTGCAACTCGCCCTGCCAGCCGGCGCTGTCGAAGGCGCGTTCGGCGGTTTCGATGCTGCCGCTGTGCGCTTCCAGGGTCCAGTTGCCGAAGCCGGCCGAACCGGTGGTGTCAAGCGAGGCAGCAACGTCGGCTCCCATGTGGCGGGCAAGGCTGTCCAGGAAACCGCTGCCGCCGTCCGCCACGTTGCAGCCGTACAGCAGCAAATCGCCATCGGCCGACAGCGACTGGCCCAGCTGGGCCGCCCTGGCGTCGACGTTGTCGGCCGACAGGCGGGTGCTGCCCAGGTCGACCTGGCCGTTGGCGCCGTGGGTCACCAGGTGGATGGCGTCGACCTGGCGCCCCTGCAGGGCGGCGATCATCTGCTGCAGGCCATCCTGGGTGTGGTCCAGCACCACCACTTCGGCGCCCTGGCGCGCGCTCTCGGCCAGCTTCAGGTAGTCGGGCAGGTTGTCCTCGATGAAGACCACTTCGCGCTTCGCTTCCGCCTGCACGCTGCGTGCGGACGGGGCGGCCAGCGCCGCCGGCGCCAGCGTACGCTCGCCTTCGCTCGCGTGGTCGCGCGCGGCGTCGGCGGCTGCGGGCGCGGCATCGGCGGCGGCGCGCACCACCGCATCCACGGCGGCGCCGTCGAACATCACGCGCTGCTCGAGCGCCAGCGGCGCCGGGGCGCGGCGCTGCAGCGGACGGCGCGCCGGACGGGCGGTTTCCTGCGGATTCGGGTCGAGGGCGAAGGGAAGCGGACGAAGATTGTTCATGGCAGGACGTGTGTGGATTCTGGACTAGTGCTTTATCTTTTTGTTTATTGGCCGGCAGGCGCGATGGCGACGCGCCCGCTCATCCCGGCGATCAGCTCCGGGAACTTGCCGGCAATCGCAGCCGACAGCTTGACCGACTGGCTGACCGGGTCGACGCGCGCGCCGATGCGCTGCACCTTGGCCGGGTAGCTCTTGCCGGTTTCGTCGATCTGGACCTGGAAGGCATGGCCGGGCTTCAGCCAGGCCAGCCAGCGCGACGGCACGATGAATTCGAGTTCGAGGACGGAATCGTCGAGGATTTCCAGCAGCGGCTGGCCGGGCTGCGCGTACTGCTGCTCGCGCACCTTCTGCTCGGCCACGCGGCCGGCGAACGGCGCGGCGATCGTGCACTTCGACAGCAGCACGTTGTTGGCGGCGACGTCGGCCTTGGCCTTGCCGACCTCGGCTTCCGAGACTTCGAGTTCCACCTTGCCGACCGAACGCAGCTCTTCCAGGCGCTGGTTGGCGCTGAAGGTGCGCTCGGCCCCGGCCAGCACCGCTTTCGCCTTTTGCAGCTGCGCCTGCTGCAGCGAGCAATCGAAGGCGACCAGGGTCTGGCCGGCGCGGAAGCCGGCGCCCTCGGCCACCGCGATGCGGCTGACCTTGGCGCCGATCTCGGCGGCGACGGTGGTGTACCGGCGCGGCGACAGCTGGGCGCGGATATCCTGTTTTTCCAGCGCAGCGCGCGCCGGTGCGGGTGCAGATGCGGGCGCGGCCACGGCGGCCAGGTTGATGCTGGCGAGCAGCGCAAGGGCCGCTCGCGCCAGCACGCGGGCAGTGGTGTGCATGACTTCTCCGGGTTTATTTAGCAGGGGCGGCGGCAGGAGCATCGGCCGGGGCGGCGACCGGCTTGGTCAATGCCTTGCTCCAGTTGCGCATCGAATTGCCGACTTCGCCGGTCAGCTGCTCGAGCGACAGTTCGCTGACGCTGCCAAGCACCGGCTCGAGGCCGACGGTGGCCTGCAGGCGGCTGCCTGCGCTTTGCAGCTGGGCCAGCGACTGGTAGCGGCGCAGCAGCGACAGGATGGCGGTGGTGCCGTTGGCAACCTGCTCCAGCTTGCTTTGCGCCTCGGCCGCCTCGCGGTTCTTGACGTGCTCGGAAATCTTGGCGTCGGCCTGCCAGATCTGGTCGGCGCGCAGGTACTGGCGGTAGGCGATCTGGTATTGCAGGCGCGCCAGGTGGACCTGGGTGATGACCGTCATCTGCGATGCGACGCGGCGCTGGTCGGCCAGCTTGACGCCGGCTTCGGCCAGGCGCTTCTGGGCCGGGCCGGTGAACAGGTTCATCAGGTTGTACGACAGGTGCACGCCGGCTTCGTTCCAGCGGTTGTTGATCAGGTACTTGTCCGAGTCGTAGCGCAGGTCGTAGTTGAACGACAGGTTCGGGAACATGCGCACCATGGTGCGGCGCGTTTCGTCGAGCGCGATGCGGGTGTTGTAGAAGTGCTCGCGCAGGTCGGCGTTCTGGGTCACCGCCAGTTCTTCCATCTGGCTGGCCGGCACTTCGAGCATGGTCGGGTCGGCGCTATCGGCCGGCTCCACCACCTCGAACGCGGTGTCTTGCGGCACGTTGATCAGGGCTGCCAGTTCGATGCGGCCGCTGGCCAGTTCCTGCTCGATGCTTTCCAGCAGGCGCAGGTTTTCCAGCAACTGGCGCTGGTAGCGCAGGGTGTCGACCGGCGAGCGCAGGCGCTCGGCCTCGACCTTGCGCGCATCCTTCAGCGCGCCTTCGGCCAGGTCGATGGTGCCGCGCACTTCGTCGCGCAGCTTCTGTGCGCTGACGGTGCGCCAGAAGGCGGAACGCACGTCCTGCACCAGCACGTGCATGGCCTTGCGGCGGCGCTCGCCGGCGATGCCGACGCGGCTGGCCGCCTGCTTGGCGCCATAGTAGGACAGGCCGAAGTCGAGCATGTTCCAGGTCGTGCCCAGGCTGTAGGCAGGACGGCTGCGCTCGGACGAGATGTAGGGATTGGCCAGCGACGGCAGGCCGGTGACCGAATCGACGCTGCGCGTGATCAGGTCTTCGTCGCGCAGGTGTAGCCGGCATTCGCCATCACGCGCGGCAGCATGTCGAGATTCGCGGTATCGAGCTGGTTCATGGCCAGCGCTTCTTCCATCAGGCGGGTGCGGCGGTCCAGGTTGTATTTGAGGGCGCGCGCGACGGCTTCATCCATCGACAGTTTGCCGGCCAGCGGCGGCACATCGGCAAAGGCGGCCTGGCGGTCGGCGGCAGCCTGCTGGCGCACGTCGGTATCGGTGAGCGGCTGCACCTGGACGGTGCCGCAGGCGCTGAGCAGCATGGCCGCGGCGGCAATTGCGCTCAGGGTGGTCAGTTTGCGGGGCGTGGCGAACGGAATACGTGGGAGGCTGGACATGTTGTGATAGAAAAAGCAACAGTGCATCAAGCCGCACGATGCGGCCTGGACATGATTTGCGGGATGGGAAAAAAGAATGACAGATAGCAGTTTTAAGGGAAACTTGTGACCAGCAGGTGATACCTTACGGTAACAATCGAGTATTGTGGAAAAGGCGCGACAGTTTTGGAGCGCGTCAATACGCCGGCAGAAGCTATCAAAAAAGCACGACTCCGCCAAATTTGCGCTTGAAAAATTAACAACTGTCTTGATAAATGACAAAAAAACACCAGCCCGCGGGCTGGTGTCGTATGGATGCGCTGCCCACCGGGGGCAGCCCTGTCGGGCTTGGACGAGGCCGGTCAGTAACCGCGGCCGCTGGTGCCCGAGGTGCCGGTCGTGCCGGTCGTGCCCGAAGTACCGGTTGTGCCGGTCGTGCCCGAGGTGCCGCTGGTGCCCGTCGTACCTGAGGTGCCGCTCGTGCCGGTCGTACCCGAGGTGCCGCTGGTGCCCATCGAACCGCTGGCGCCGCTGGCGCCGCTGGTGCCGCTGGTGCCCATCGAATTGTCCAGGGTGCCGCTGCTGCCGCTGCTGGTGCCCATCGAGCCACTGCTGCCCGAGGAACCGGTGGTGCCGGTGGTGCCGGTGCCCGAGGAGCCGCTGCCGCTGGAGTTGCTGCTGCCGCTGGTGCCCATCGAGCCGCTGCCCGAGGTGCCGGTGCCGCCGCTCGAAGCGCCGCCGGTGCTGCTGCCCGACGAACCCGACGAGGAACCGGCACTGCCGCTGGTGCCGCTGCTGGAGCTGCTTTGTTTCTTCTGCTTCTTGCCGGAATGCTTGGTGCTGTCCGAACCCGAACGCTGGTCGTCCGTTGCGGAGGAACCGCGCGATTGCGAGGTGGTCTGGTCGGCGCTGCTGCCGGCGGTGCTGCTCGATTGAGCGTGCGCGCTGAACGAGGTCGCCATTGCCGCAGCAACGGACGCACCAAGCAGGCCTTTCAAAAGTTTATGCATTTTCATGTCAATCTCCTAATGTATTGGGGGCTTAATTCCTCAACAATATCAATGACATAATTGAGGAGGCCGAGTCTAGAGAGGTCGACAAGGGAGGGGCGCGCGGTAGCCGTCCGGAAAGTTAAACGGGCTGTGCTTCAGGGTGACGCCGGGCCCGTTTTCGCCCCTTGCGCGCTGACGCCGGAGGCCTGCGCCGCCAGGGTCCCGAGCCGGGTATACAGTGGCAGCACATTCGCCTTGTCGTCGGGATAGACGCGGTTCGACAGCAGCACATAAAAACTGCGCGAACCTGGGTCGATCCACAGGATGCAGCCGGTAAAGCCCGTATGGCCGAAGCTGCCTACCGGATACAGCGTGCCGCGCGGACGCAGGGCATACGGCGAGTCGATGTCCATGCCCATCCCGCGCAGCGCGGCGATGCCCGGCGGGCTTTGCACCGTGCTCAGGAGGCGCACGCTGTCCGGCCCCAGGATGCGCACTCCGTCCAGGGCGCCGCCGCCCAGCAGCATGCGCGCGTAGCGGACGACGTCGCGCGCGGTCGTGAACACGCCGGCCGAACCGGCCACGCCGCCGATGCGGCGCACCGTCGGATCGTGTACCACGCCCTGCAGCAGGCCGCCGGCCGGGTTGCTGGCCGAGTTGCTGGCCAAGTCGCCATGCAGGAAGCCGCCCGCCTCCGCCGCGATGCGCTGCGTCGGCGCGATGGCGGCGGCGGGAATCCGGCGCAGCGGCAGGTAGCCGGTGTCGCGCATGCCCAACGGCCCGAAGATGCGTTCCTGCGCGAACACGTCGAGCGGCATGCCCGACACCTTGCGCACCAGCTGGCCGAGCAGGATGTAGTTGATGTCCGAATAGCGGAAGAAGCTGCCTGGCGCATGCGTGACCGCCTGCGCGCAGGCCAGCGCGTGCGCGGCATCGTCGCCGCTCCAGGCCGGCCTGGCGGGCAGGCCTGCCGCCAGCCCCGAGGTATGGGTCAGCAGGTGGCGGATAGTGATCGCTTCCTTGCCGCCTCCTTCGCATTCGGGAAAGTAATCGATGAGCTTCGCTTCGAGATCGAGCCTGCCCTCCTCAGCCAGCAGCAACACCGAGGGTGCGGTGGACAGCACCTTGCTCAGCGAAGCGGCGTCGAACACGGTGTCGGGCGTGACCGTGGCGGCATCGGACTCGTAGTGGAAGCGGCCATAGGCCTGCTCGTACACGGCGCCGTCGCGCTCAAGGTGGAAAACGGCGCCCGGCAGGCGGCGTTCGCCGATCGCCTCGGTGATGGCGCTGTCGATCTGGCCGAAGCGTGCACTGTCGAGCCCCGTCCGCGCCTGCGCGGGAGCGGATGGGGGCGGAACATTGACGGGCAGGCCGGCGCAGCCAGCCAGCAGCACCAGGCAGGCGCCGGCGAGCGCGGCCTGGCGCCGGAGCAAGATATTCGTGGAATAAAGACGCATCGGAATCCTGGTTGGCGGCAGCGCGCGCCAGCCCGGCGGACGGGGTCGCAAAAGCCTTGAATAACAGGCAAGCATTATCCGTGGATCAAGCTCTCGGTCAATATTGACGCGGCGTGCCGGCAGCTGCCGCTCCCTGGGGCGGCGGCCGTTTTTGCGACCCGGACAGCGAGAAAAAATTCGTCGGCGTATCATGCAGCTCATGATTCCCTTTTCCATACTCGACCTCTCGCCCATCGCCGAAGGCAGCGATGCGCGCGCTTCTTTCAACAACTCCCTCGATCTCGCCCAGCATGGCGAACGCTGGGGTTTCAACCGCTTCTGGCTGGCGGAGCACCATGGCATGCCGGGCATCGCCAGCGCCGCCACCTCGGTGCTGATGGGCTATGTCGCGGCCGGCACCTCGACGATTCGCGTCGGCGCCGGCGGCATCATGCTGCCGAACCACTCGCCGCTGGTGATCGCGGAACAGTTCGGCACGCTCGAGTCGCTGTTCCCGGGCCGCATCGACCTCGGCCTGGGCCGCGCGCCGGGTTCGGACCACGTGACCGCGCGCGCCCTGCGCCGCAACCTGAGCTCGGATGCCGACGCGTTCCCGCAGGACGTTGTCGAACTGATGGATTATTTTGCCGACTCGCCGCGCCGCCAGGTCAAAGCGGTGCCGGGCGCCGGCCTGGACGTGCCGTTGTGGATCCTCGGCTCCAGCCTGTTCGGCGCGCAACTGGCCGCCGCCCTCGGTTTGCCCTATGCATTCGCCTCGCACTTCGCGCCGCAGATGATGATGCAGGCGATCGAACTGTACCGCGCCAACTTCCGTCCGTCCGCGCAGCGCGACAAACCTTACGTGATGCTCGGCTTTAACGTGTTTGCCGCCGACAGCGACGAGGAAGCGCAGTTCCAGGCGACCTCGATGCAGCAGGCGTTCGTCAACCTGCGCACCGGCCGTCCGTCACGTTTGCAGCCGCCGGTGAAGGGCTACCTGGAAGCGCTGGGCCAGGCCGAACGCGCCATGCTCGACAGCGTGCTGTCGTGCTCGGCCATCGGTTCGCCGGAAACGGTGGCGTCCCAGCTGAAGGCCTTTATCGCGCACACCCGTCCGGACGAGCTGATGATCACCTCGCAGATCTTCGACCACGCGGCGCGCCTGCGCTCGTACGAGATCACGGCGGCGATTCACGCGGCAAACTGACGCGGCCCTGCCGCCGCCGGACACCCGTTCCGGCGGCGCTGTTACTTCTCTATCAGGCGTCGCCGGTGCCCGCCTGCAAGGCGTCGATCACATGGGCCGTGCTGCGCACCTTGCCCATGATGCGGAAGGTGTTCTTGCAGGCGAAATCGTGCGCCTCGGCCGTGATGCCGCTCATCGCATCTTCCACGAACACCAGGCTGTAGCCCAGGTCGTGCGCCGCGCGCGCGGTCGACTCGACGCCGATGTTCGTAACGATCCCGCCCAGCACGATGGTCTGGATACCGCGCCGCCGCAGCAACTGGTCGAGTTCGGTGGCATGGAAGGCACCCCACTGGCGCTTGACGATGACCACATCGGTGGCCTCGACGCCAGCCTCGGGTGCGAATTGCGAGGCATCCGGCGGTGGCGGCGGCGCGCCGGGCGCATGCAGCGGCGCATCCGACGGCGGCATCTGCAATTCGTTCAGCAACACGCGCACGAACACCACCATGCCGCCGCGGCCACGCATTTCCTGGGCCAGCGAGACACAGCTGCCCAGCACCTGCTGGCTCGAATACGGCGCCAGCTCGCGCGCCATGTTGCCGTTTTGTAGGTCAATCAGGACCAGCGCGGTGCTGGCCGGGTTTATCGAAAAATCGTCCATCGCTACGCTTCCTTCCTTTACATGGGAACGAGGCCAGTATCGGCGAAAGCGATGGACGGCGGCGTCCGTTTCCTCGTTACGACTTCTCGGGAACAGTCGGCACAATACGCAGGATGCGCGACTTGTCCTCGTCGGTCAGCACGTACAGCTGGCCATCCGGCCCCTGGCGCACATCGCGCACGCGGGCGCCGATGTCGAGCGCTTCCTGGCGCACGGCCTTGCCGTTCTTGTCGAGCTCGATGCGGCGCAGGTCTTTGCTGGCCAGGCCGCCGCTGAACAGGCTGCCTCGCCATTGCGGGAAGGCCGGGCCCGTGTACCAGGCCAGTCCGGACGGCGCCGGCGACGGCGCCCAGGCCACCACCGGGTCGACCATGCCGGGCACGCTGTGCTTGCCGATCGGCTCGCGCGAGCTGTAGTCCAGGCCAAAGCTCTGCAGCGGCCAGCCATAGTTCTTGCCGCCTTCGACGCGGTTGATCTCGTCGCCGCCGCGCGGACCGTGTTCGCTGGCCCAGACCTTGCCCTCGGGATCGACCACGATGCCCTGCACGTTGCGGTGCCCATACGACCAGATCTCCGCCAGTGCGCCGGGCTTGCTGGCCAGCGGATTGCCCGGTGCTGCCTTGCCGTCCAGGGTCAGGCGCAGGATGGAACCGTTGTGGCTGCCCAGGTTCTGGGCCTGGTCGCGCGCCAGCATGTTGCCTACGCGCTGGGGCGGATTGCCGCCGTCTCCGATGCTCATCAACAGCGTGCCGTCAGGCATCCAGGCGATGCGCGAACCGAAGTGCTGGCCGCCAGTCTTCGAGGGCGAGGCCTGGAACAGGGTCTTCACGCTGTGCACTTTCTTGCCGTCGAAAATGCCCTGGACCAGGATGGTGCGGTTCTCGCTGCTGCTGCCGTTCGCCATCGTCATGTAGACGCGTGGATTGGCTCCTTTATCGGCCGGGTGGATGGCGATGTCGAGCAGGCCGCCCTGACCGCTGTCCATCAAGGTCGGAAGCTTGTCGATCGGCACCTCGGTCACTTGCTTGCCCTGCACCAGATGCAGGGTGCCGGCCTTGCCGGTAACCAGCATGCGGCCGTCGGCCAGCCAGGCCATGCCCCAGGCACGCGGCAGCGCATCGGTGACGGTTTCGGCACGCCAGCCTTTGACTTCCGGCGGTGCGCCGGTGGCTTGCACCTGGGCCATGGCCGGGGTAATCGCACCGGCCAGGGCGGCGGCGCCGACGAGGTAACGCACGGTTTTGTGAAGTTGACGCAATTGCATGCAATTCTCCTTTAAAAGTTGTTATCTTTCCGTCATCGTGGCGCATTTGCGTCGATTTCCTGCAGAATGATCGAAACCGGGGTATCATGGCGGTCTCCTCTGAATTCGCGCAAGGATCTTCGATGAACCAACGACGCTCGTTCCTGAAAACCTCTCTCGCCCTCGCCTCCGTTGCCGGCATGCCCATGCTGGCCAAGGCTGCCCAGGCCGTACCTGGCGAACGCACGCTGCGCCTGTACAACACCCACACCGGGGAAACCGTGAAGAGCGTGTTCTGGGCCGACGGCCAGTTCGTTCCCGATGCATTGCAAGACTTGAACAAAGTCCTGCGCGACCACCGTAACAACCAGGTCGCGTCGATCGACCCGCAACTGCTGGTGCTGCTCAATCAAGTGAGCAGCAAGTTCGGCGACAACCCGCTGATCCACGTGATTTCCGGCTACCGCTCGCCCGAATCGAATGCCAAGCTGCACGCCAACAGCAACGGCGTGGCCAAGCACAGCATGCACATGGACGGCAAGGCGATCGACATCCGCCTGCCCGGCAAGGACCTGGCGCAACTGCGCAAGGCCGCCATGGCGATGCACGGTGGCGGGGTCGGCTTCTACCCGGATTCGCAGTTCGTCCACATGGACACCGGGCGCGTGCGCTACTGGTGAGCACCATGAGGCCGCCCATGCCTTGTCGTTCACGCTTGCGCCTGTGCAGCTTCTTCCTGGCCTTCGCCGCCACCGCCACGGCAGTGACGGCAAAGGCGCAGGAAACGTCTCCTGACACCTCCGTCGCCACTGTGAAAGTCACCACCACGCGCGATCCGGTCGACAAATCCTACCGCAAGATGATCAAAGGCATGGAACGCTTCGAGCGCGAGCATGCCTATGCCCCCGCCGCCAGCCTGCGTTTCCAGCTGCTGCCGCGCACGCCCGACGTGAACATGGCAGGCATCACCCTGCGCTTGGCCGGCGACACGCTGTCGGTCAAGGTGCCGGTCGAGCCCGATAACAGCTTCGTGCTCCCGCGCAACGAGCAGCTACTCCGTGAAGACGCCGCCGTGCTCGCCAACCGCAAGACCAGCAGCATGACCTGGCGCGCCACCATCGTCACCCCCGGCCTGCCCCCAGGTACGCGGCGCCTGGGCGACATGCGCCTCGAATGCCGGGTCGGCGTCGAGGCCGGGCTGGTATCGAACAGCTCGCCGCTGTTCGGCTGGCTCTCGAACGCGCTCACCAGCGCCGACGACGTCTGCACCAGCCCGAACGGCAATTACCTGTTCTTCGCCGAGCGCCCGCTGTTCGCGGTGCGCCTGCGCGCCGGCGCACGCAGCGAAACGCTGCCCTTCCATTTCCTGTATGCCGGCGGCGGCCTGCCGCGCGCGGAACTGCCCTTCTGCGACTGCCAGGTGCTGCTCGACCGCACCTATTACGTGCCGCTCTGGGACAAGGCCTGGCCGGATGACACCCTGGTCGAGTTCGAGTACATGAACGACCTGCCGGAGGCCCAGCCATGAGCGCCCGCTCCGTCTTCCCTGCCCTGGCCCTGCTGGCTGCCCTGGCCGGCTGCGCTACCAGCCCTGTTCCGCCCGGCACCCAGGTCGCGGCCGAGCGCATCGCTGCCTCCGTCGTGCCCGGCGCCACCACCCGGGCCGAACTGCTGGCTACGCTGGGCGCCACGAAAACCGTGGTCTTCGACAGCGGCTATGAAGCCTGGCTCTACCAGTCTCCGGCCGGCAACGGACGTTTTACCGAATTCGTGATCCTGCTCAATCCGCAAGGCGTGGTCGCCAAGACACGCCAGGGACCGACTTCGACGCCTGCGCCCTGAAGCAGCGCTGATGGGATTTCCCTGCCGCTAGCGTGCGCTACATGCGCCCGCACGCTGGCAGATAAACACGTGGATATGCCCATTCCTGTGGAGACCCATCATGCTGGTCGATCGCGCACGGAAGTTCCTGCTGTCCCTTCTGCCCTTGCCGCTTTTGCTCGTCCTTTTGCTGGCCGCCTGCGGCGGCGGCGGCGGCAATTCTGGCGGCAATCCCGCGCCCGACCCGGGCGCCGGCACCGGCAGCCTGCAAGTGAGCATCAATGCCCTGCCCGCCGGCGTCAACGGCGCGGTACGCGTTACCGGCCCGAACAACTTTGCCCAAGACCTGGCCGCCTCGCGCACGCTGGCCAGCCTCGTGCCAGGCAGCTATACCGTGGCCGCCGCGAACGTCACTGCCGGCAGCGCCACCTACACCGCCACCCCGGCCACGCAAACCGTCGCAATCGCCGCCGGCGCCACGGCCAGCGCCACCGTCGCCTACAGCGCCGGCACCTTCACGCTGGCCCTGACCCAGGTCGGGAACACCTTCGACAGCCCGACTTTTGTTACCGCGCCGAGCGGCGATGCGCGCCTGTTCGTGGTCGAGCGCGACGGCATCATCCGCGTACTGCAGAACGGCACGGCAGGCACGCCGCTCACAGTCCCATGGCTCGACATCCGCACGCGCGTGTTCACCGGCGGCGAAGGCGGCATGCTGTCGATGGCCTTCGACCCCGACTTCGGCCGCAACGGCTATTTCTACGTCTACTACACCGACCTGCAGCAGAACATCGTGGTCGAGCGCTTCGGCACCTCGCAGCTGCCGAACGTGGCCGATGCCACCTCCGGCCTGGTGATCCTGCGCATTCCCCACTCGCAGTACACGAACCATTTCGGCGGGCTGGTCGCCTTTGGGCCGGACGGCCTGCTGTACGTTGGGACGGGCGATGGCGGCGGCGCCGGCGACCCGCTCGGCAATGCCCAGAACCTGGCCGTCATGCTCGGCAAGTTGCTGCGCGTGGACGTGCGCACTGCCAACGCCGGCCAGCCCTACACCATCCCGCCCGGCAATCCCTATCTGAACCAGCCCGGCACCCGTCCGGAAATCTGGGCCTCGGGCCTGCGCAATCCCTGGCGCTTCGCCTTCGATACGAGCGGGCTCTATATTGCCGACGTCGGCCAGAACGAACGCGAGGAAGTGAACATTGCCGCCCTGGCCCAGGCCGGCGCCAACTACGGCTGGGACATCATGGAAGGCACGCGTTGCTACGGCAGCGCCAGCTGCAACCGCAGCGGCCTGGTCCTGCCGGCCTTTGAATACGAGCATGGCGCCAACAACGCCAACGGCTGCTCGATCACCGGCGGCTACATCTACCGCGGCAGCGCCCTGCCCGAGCTGGTTGGGCGCTACCTGTACTCGGATTATTGCGGCGGCTACCTGAAGAGCTTCCTGGCCACGGGCGGCGGCGCCAGCACCGTCAGCGAGGCGCGCGACTGGAACATCACCGGCGTCGGCCAGGTGGTCTCCTTCGGGCGCGACGGCGCGGGCGAGCTCTACATCGTGAGTGCGAACGGGCGCATCTACCGGATCGTGAGAGGGCCATCGGCCTGAGAGGCTGTACAATCGTCGGATGGCACGCCTACAACTCTCCTTCCCCGAAGACCAGTACTACTATTCCACGCCGCTGACGGTACGCGTTACCGACATCAACGGCGCCAACCACCTCGGCAACGACTCGATGATCTCGATGATCTCCGAGGCGCGGGCCCGCTTCCTGTTCGAGTTCGGCATAGGCGAAACCGAGCGCGACGGCACCGGCATCATCGTCACCGACCTGGCGACGACCTACCGCGCCGAAGCGCACGCGCGCGACCAGCTGCTGTTCGAAGTCGGCGTGATGGATTTCAACAAGTACGGCGGCGACATTACCTTCCGCATCACCCGCCCGCGCGACAAGACCCTGGTGGCCATGGCCAAGTCCGGCTTCGTCTTCTTCAACTACAAGAGCAGCCAGGTCGTGGCCATGCCCGAGGACTTCCGCAACAAGTTCGAGCGCGTGAATTGGATCGACTGAGCTCGATCGACTGAGCTCGATCAGCTCAGCCTGTATCAGCGGCGCGCCGCCCGGTCGCGCGGCAGGATCGTGGTATAGAACCAGTCGTCGATCATGCGCTTTTCGTAGCGCAGCGAATCGCTGTCATTGGCACGGCCGATGCGGTCCATGAAGCTCATGTCACGCAGCTGGGCGTCGCCGCTGCGCAGCACGTTGCCATCCTGCTCGACCGTGTAGTGCAGGTCGATGCGCGGCCAGTCCACGCCGTTGCTGCGCACAACGCGCAGGTCGCGTACACCGCGGGTCGGATACTCGCGTCCGGCCAGGTCGACATCCTTGACGTCGATGCGCAGGTCCTGGCCCGGCGGCAATTGCGCACCCAGGCGCGCGAAATGATCGGTCAGGTCCTTCAGCACCTCGTCGCGCTCCCAGTTGGTAAATGGCACGTCGGAGAAGCGGTCGGGTTCGATGTAGTTGACGGTCGTGCCGGCAGCGGCACCGCCGGCGGCCAGCGCCAGCAACCCGGCAGCAGCCAGGTGGCGAATCACGGTATTCATGGCGATTCCTTTCTCTCTCGATTTTTCACTGTTCAAATAGTACGCCCGTTTGGAAGGCGCTGCCGTCTCGCGCCTGTAAAAGCTGTGTCCAATTGTGAAGCTGCGCACAGCCGCGCTCGGCAAACCCTTCCAGAATGGCCGCAAGGAGGTCGACCGTGCCCGAAGGACCATCGCTCTACATCTTGAAAGAACAGACAACCCGCTTTGTCGGCCAGACCATCGTCGAGGCCGGCGGCAACGTGCGGGCCATCGATTCGTCGCGCCTGGTTGGCCAGACCATCGTCTCGTTGCGTACCTGGGGGAAGCACTTCCTGATCGAAACCCCAGGCATGGTGGTGCGCATCCACTTCCTGCTGTTCGGCACCTATCGCATTGACGAGGGGCGCGACAAGCCGCCTCGGCTGTCAATACGTGTGGCAGATGGCGGCGAACTCAACTTCTATGCCTGCTCGGTACGCGAGATCGAGGGCGAGCTCGACAGCCTGTACGACTGGAGTGCCGACGTCATGTCCGACGCCTGGGATCCAAAACGCGCGCGCAAGAAACTGCGTGCCCAACCCGACATGCTGGCCTGCGACGCCTTGCTCGACCAGGACATCTTTTCCGGCGTGGGCAACATCATCAAGAACGAAGTGCTGTTCCGCATCCGCGTGCACCCGCTGTCGACAATGGGCGCCCTGCCGGCGCCGAAGCTGCGCGCGCTGGTCGAGGAAGCGCGCCAGTACAGTTTCGATTTCCTGGGCTGGAAAAAACAGTATGTACTGAAGCAGCACTGGCTGGCCCACGCGAAAACCATCTGCCCGCGCTGCGATATCCCCTTCAAGAAGGCGGTCCTCGGCCGCAGCAAGCGGCGCAGCTTTTTCTGCGAACGCTGCCAGAAACGCTACGAATGAGACTTTCGGGCAACACTTCGACCCTTGCCGCATCGGCTCATCCGTTGCCTGTTGTTAAGTAACAAAAGACCTACTACAATCAAATTGCCTGGTTGTTGATCCAGCGCAATGTCTTTTGGTTCCTTTTTACCCGTTCGCCATCTTCTAGCGCCTTTCAACGGTATTGGAAACACCATGTCTTTTCTGTCTGCAGCCGCTCCCAAACTCGCCCCGTGGAAAGTTCTACTCGTCGATGACGAACCGGACATCCATGACATCACCAAGCTGACGCTGAACCGTTTCCGCCTCGACGGCCGGGCACTGAGTTTCCTGCATGCCTACAGCGGCGCCGAGGCCAAGGAAATCCTGGCGCGCGAAGACAACATTGCCCTGGTCTTCCTCGACGTGGTGATGGAGCGCGAGGACAGTGGCCTGGAAGTGGCGCGCTGGATGCGGCAAGACCTGGACAACCAGTTTACCCGCATCGTGCTGCGCACCGGCCAGCCGGGCCAGGCGCCCGAAGAGCGTGTGATCGTCGACTACGACATCAACGACTACAAGGAAAAGACCGAGCTCGACCGGACCAAACTGTTTACGACCACCTTCGCCGCCCTGCGCGCCTACCGCGACATCATGAAGGTGGAAGACGCGCGCCGCGTCCAGCAGAGCTACCGCGAAGGCCTGGAGCGCGTGATCGCCGCCTCCAGTCACATCTTCCAGCAGCGTAACCTGAAAGACTTCGCCGGCGGCCTGCTGCAGCAGGTCGTGGCCCTGCTGCGCCTGGAGCAAAGCATGCTGCTGCGCCTGAAGGGCGCGAGCGTGATCACCGGCGAGAGCCAGTACGAAGTGCTGGCGCGGATCGGCGACTTCGGCAGCGACGGCGGCGCCGACGATGCGGCCAACGTCATCGGCCCCGAACTGCTGGCCCAGCTCGACGACGCGCGCCGCAACCGCATCTCCAAGCTGCACGGCGACACCTATGTCGGCTATTTCCCGAACAACAGCGGCAAGGCCTCCCTGCTGGTGCTGCATGGCGTGGAAGAGATTTCCGACATCGACGCCCAGCTGCTTGAAGTGTTCTGCTCGGGCGTGGCCATCGCCTTCGATAACATCCTGCTGAACCAGGAAATCACCGATACCCAGGCCGAACTGATCCTGCGCCTGGGCGACGTGGTGGAATCGCGCTCGAACGAAGCCGGCAACCACGTGCGCCGCATGTCGCAGGTGTGCCACCTGCTGGCCCAGGCCTCGGGCATGCCGGACGAAGAAGTAGCAACCCTGATGCACGCCGCGCCGATGCACGACGTCGGCAAGATCGCCACGCCCGACGCAGTGCTGCTGAAACCCGGCCGCCTGACGCCGGACGAGTGGGAAATCATGAAGCAGCACCCGACCGTGGGCCTGCAGATTTTAGATGGCTCGACCCGCCCGATCCTGAAGGCCGCCGCCGTGATCGCCCACCAGCACCACGAGAAATTCGATGGCACGGGTTACCCGCAAGGCCTGAAGGGCGAAGACATCCATCCGTACGCGCGCATCGTCGCCGTGGCCGACGTCTTCGACGCCCTCAGCCACGAACGCTGCTACAAGGAAGCCTGGCCGGTCGATCAGGTGCGGGATTACCTGCGCGAAGTGGCAGGCAAGCACCTTGATCCCTACTATGTCGATTTGCTCGTCAAGAACATGGACAAGGCGGTGGAGATCAATCGGCAATGGCCAGATTGAAGCCGGCGCTGGCCTGCCTGCTGCTTGCGGGATGGGCCGGCACGGCCGCGGCCCAGTCGCTGCCGGCGCCGTCGCGCACCATGTACAAGTGCACGGCCAACAAGGTGACGTCGTATTCGGACAAGCCCTGCCTCGGCGCCGAACGGCTGACCGTGACGCCGACGCGTGGCGTCAACAAGCTTAGCGGGACGGAGCGCATCGGCAAGGACGTGCGTGCTGAGCAGCATCGCGAGATATGGGCGGATGCCTTCCAGCCAATCACCGGGATGACGCGGGAGGAATACGAGGTATACCACCGTCGCTTCAAGCTGAGCACGGCTGCAAAACAGGAATGCCGCCAGCTCGATCCATCCCTGCTGCAGCTGGAAGCCATGGAAAAGGCAGCAGACAAGACGGTCGACAAGGCCGCCAAGGCGACAGTCCAGCGCGACCTGTTCATCCTGCGCCATCGCTTTACCGAACTGCGCTGCTGAGTAGCGGCCGGCAGTTCGCTTGACGCTTGCATGCAGCCGGTACTAGCATGCTCCAGCCATTCAAGGCCTTGGGCCGGCATCCGATCACGCATCCTGCGAGCGACTTCATGGAACTGCTTCCCGTCCGTCTCCCTCCCGGCGCCGACCTGCGCCTGGCGCTGGAAACCCTGCTGCGCCAGCATGGCGCCGCCGCCTATGTATTGCAAGGCATCGGCAGCCTGAGCGTGGCGCAACTGCGCCTGGCCGGCCGCCCTGCGCCGAGCGAGCTGCGCGGCGATCTCGAAATCCTCACCCTGGGCGGTTCCCTCTCGCCCGACGGCGCCCACCTGCACATGTCGGTGTCCGATGCAGATGGACGCGTCATCGGCGGCCATGCCTGCGCCGGCTGCACGGTGCGTACGACGGCAGAGATCCTGGTTGCGCTATTGCCCCAGCACCGCTTCCGGCGCACGCTGGACGATGAAACCGGTTTTCCGGAACTATCGATCGCACGTGCGCATACTCAGGATTAAGAGCAAGGCGTCCGCTATCGACCACGCTGTGTAAAACGCGAAATCGGCGTGTTTCAGGGGCCCCCTTACCATTCCCGACCTTGAGAACGCCTACAAAAAAACATAGCTAAAATACCAAATATATAAATTTTCTTTGAAGTGTATAAAAAAATGGGGCATATATCCGCTTGGCGTGCTTCCTTTGGGAGCAGTTCACCAACCAGGAGCTTGCGTTGCTCGCTCCGGTCGGCGGAAACTATCATTTCGTCTTTGACCCGGAACGGTACGTGACCGGTCCCCCTGTCCGGCACGCGAAGTGGCGCATCGCCTTTAACGGGCTTGGGACGCCACGCCCTGCGTCGAGTTCGGCTACCGGATGGCGGAGGAGGCACTCGAAATCGAACTGCGCCAGGAGACGGAATTCCTTGCTGCGTATGATCGCGTGGTGCGTGCCGTCAACGAGTGCTTTGACGTCCGCGGAAGTGACCTCGCGACGCTGGTCCGCTGCTGCCTCGATAACGACAATATGCTGTCGAAGCACCACCGCAAGCAATATGCGACACGTGTTCCTGAGGCCGCCATGGACCTGATCGAGAGCGAAGCACGAACTGCGCGCGCTGAACTGGTGCCGAACGATGCGCCCGCGCCGGACGACGAGTCTCTGGACGACCAGGCGGAAGGATCCAGGCTATAAAAAAAAATCGGTTCCTTGGCTCGAAATATAAAAAAAGTTCGCTTTATACAAATTTTCTTGGCGCACGCGCCAGCCGATGGGGGCTCTTCGATCGCCATCCTGCGTGCGTGTAGTACGCTCGCTACCTAAAACTGCTCCATCATTCTTTTACAGACGATGGCTTCGCCATCCTTGCCAGCCGCAGCGATCATCTCATCGAGCTCCTTATTGGTTCCGGTGAGCACTTCGCGGTATTCAGCCGACTGCCGGATCTCGGTTATCCCGGACCGTTCCTCGTCAGTGAAAGTCATGAGCATCTTCTCGTATTCTTTTCGGAAGAAGGCTGGATCGAACGCACCGCAACGATGTTCAATTGCGTCAAACATGGCCAGGTGAGCCGAAGGCGGATAATCCCAGACAGCCAGGGCATTCAGCGGCACAAATACGCAGCCAAGAAGGATATAGAGCAGCGCTCGCGACATCGGTTTGCCTTAAAAATTATCCGTTTTTAGTTAGATGGACTCAGCAGGTCAATCACCCGCCAGATCAGCTATCGGACCCAGTGTAAGCCATTTTTTGTTCAGTAGACCCTGGTTCAGGCCGCTACCTTTTCCACCCGCATGCTGCGCGGGAAACGCAACGCATAGCGCAGCCCCTGCCCCGGGCTGCTCTCCACGTGCACAGTGCCGCCCAGCGCCCCGGTCACCAGGTTGAACAGGATGTGCGCGCCCAGCCCGCTGCCGCCGCTGCCGCGCTTGGTGGTGAAGAAGGGGTCGAACAGTTTATCGAGCGATTCCTGGTCCATGCCGGCGCCATCGTCGGCATAGGTAAGCGTCACCGTGTCGCCGTCGAGCGCCGCGCGGATCGCAATCTTGCCGGCCTGCTCGCGCTCGAAGCCGTGCACCAGCGAATTGACCACCATGTTGGTAACGATCTGCGACACGGCGCCCGGATAACTGTCCAGCACCAGGTCGTGCACGCAATCGACCTCCACCTGCACCGGCCTGCCCTTCAGTTTCGGCTGCAGCGACAGCAGCACTTCGTTCAGGTAATTGCGCAGGTTAAAGCTGCGGATGTCGCCCGAAGACTGGTCCACCGCCACCTGCTTGAAGGAACGCACCAGCGCCGCTGCGCGCTGGGTGTTGGTAGTCATGATGCGCAGCGACTGGTCGACGATATCGAAGAAATTGCCCAAGCTATCCTCGGTCATTTCGCCATTCGCCAGCTCCTCGCGCGTCAGGCGCAGTTCTTCCACCAGGTGGCTGGTGGCGGTGACGCAAATGCCGAGCGGCGTGTTGATCTCGTGAGCGACGCCGGCCACCAGGCCGCCGAGCGAGGCCAGCTTTTCCTGGCGCACCAGTTCGCCCTGCGCCTGCTGGAGTTGGGTCAGCGCCGTGTTCAGGGCGGCGTTCTGTTCTTCCAGCAATTCCTTGGTGGCGCGCAGCTTGCGGTCGGCCTGCATGCGCGCAATTGCCACCGCGACATGGCTGGCCATGAAGGCGAGCAAATCGAGGTCGGCCTTGGTGTAGACCACGGACGGGTCGTAGCTTTGCACGATCAGCACGCCCTGCGGCTTGTCGTGCACCAGCATCGGCGCGCCCATCCAGCTGGCGATGTCGACGTTGCCCAGCGGCTCATTCACCTGCCCGCTGGCCACCAGGCGCGCGAAGCTGCCGGCGTCGTGCAGTTGCGCCTGCTTCGAGTGCAGCAGGTAAGAGCACATCGCCTTGCCGTAGGGGAAGCGCTTGACCGGCGCCTCGCTGTCCTTCTGGTCGACGAAATACGGGATGCTGAAGTCCTGGGTTTCCGGGTGATACAGGCCGATCAGGAAATTCTCCGCCACCATCAGTTCGCCGATGATGCGGTGCAGGCTGGCCGTCAGCGTGTCGGTATCGAGCGCGCTGGCCGACAAATCGGCGATCTGGTACAGCGCGTGCTGCACCTGCTCGGCGCGGCGCCGCTCGGCCACCTCGTGCGCCAGGCGCGCGGTGCGTTCCTGTACGGCGCGCTCGAGGCGGTCCATGCTCTGCAGGCTCTGCAGCGCCACCGAAACGTGGTTCGCGATGACCGAGAACAGGGCCTGGTCTTCGTCGCTGTAGGTGTGTTCGGGCGTATAGCTCTGGATCACGATGGCGCCCAGCGGCACGTGTTGCTGGTCCAGCAGCGGGCAGCCGATCCAGTGCTCGGCCGCGCTGCCGGCGCCGAAGCTCGATCCTTCGCGTTCGCGGGCATGGAAATCGTCGGCCGTGACCACCAGGTTGCGGCCGTTCAGGATGACCCAGGCGGTGGGCGACTCGTCCGGGGAGGCCAGGCGCACCGGCTGGTTCAGCTCGGGGCCCTCGTCGGATTCGTCGACGAAGTAGACGAATCGCACCGTGCCTTCGTCACGATCGGACAGCGCCACATAGAAATTGGCCGCGTACATGATGCGGCCCAGCGCGCGGTGCACGGCGCGGATGAATTCGGTGATGTCGCTGCAACTGGTCGAGGTCTGCCCGATTTCGAGCAGCATCGACTGGACCGCTTCCAGCCGGTCGAGACGTTCCATGGTTTTCCCCTTGGCCTGGCTAATGGAGATGCTAAGTAATGCACTGAGGAAATATTAGCAGCAGAATGCAGCGGCAAGGAACTCTTTGATGAAGGGAGTGTTGGATGCGACGGAATGACAACGTTCGTGCCGACCTTGCAAAGCGGTGCACATGGGTGCAGGATGAGTTCACCGCTTCAGCCAACCGACAAGGAGACCAGCATGATCAAGGTGAGCGTGATGTACCCCAACGGCCCCGACGCCCATTTCGACGAGGCGTATTACCGCGACCAGCACATGCCGATGGTCAAGGAGTTGATGGGCGAGCACTGCAAGTACTACACGGTCGACCGCGCGCTCGCCTCAGGTGCGTCGGATGCGAACGCGCCCTACATCGCCATGGGTCATTTGTTCTGTGATTCGGTCGAGGCGTTCCAGGCAGGGTTCGGTCCGCATACGAAGCAAATCATGGCCGACATTCCCAACTACACCAACCAGAAGCCGGTCATCCAGATCAGCGAAGTGCTGGTGGGTTGAGCCGGTCGAATTGCCATGATTGCCGCCCTGTTGTCGGTTCTTGCGGTCCTTGGCCTCGGCTGGATTCTATATATCAACGCCAACGATCGCAGGAAGTTCGAAAGACAACTAGAACAGTATCTCGCCGATGATACCGAAGCATAGCCTGCGGCACGCCGACTGCCGATTCCGGGTCGGACGGTGGGGCTGTCAGCTGGTGCTGCGCTTCAGGGCGCGGCAACGCGCAATGATGCTGTCTGCATCGGCTGGCGTCAGTCCCGTGGCCGCGTCGACCAGATAAAGATTTTCGCAGGACAAGTCGAAGTAGGCCGCCATGTCGTCCACGATCACATAGGGGTGGTCCGTGGCATGGTGTGCCGCCAGCCAGGCCTCGATTTCCCGTTGGCGTATGCCTGGCACGTAGTCGTCAGGACTGTCCATGATCGGCGTCGTGCCGATCAACCGTGCGCCGAAACGTTCTCCCCCGCCTGCGGTCAGCCATTCAGCCAACTCGGCGAACGCGTATTCTTCGCGCCACGTGGACGAGATCACGACAGACAGCTCGGGAACCGCATCGAGGATCCGCCAGAGCAGGGGCAAGGCCGAAAGCGGCTTGCCGGCGCGCCCGAGGGGATAGGGATGGAGCACGCCATCGAAATCCAGGAACAGAATCATCTGATCTTTCTACAAGACGCCACCCTGATTACCCGGACTGGCGCCGTATTCGCCTTTGCCGCTGCCGAATGGCTCAGCGCGGGGCGCGGAAATCGTTCTCGATCCAGGCCAGGGCCGAGGCCGGCGTCAGCTTGAAGGTCGGGGCCACGCGCACCTTGGCCACTTCCTCGCCCATCTCGTCGGTGGCGGCCAGCATCGCGTACGGGTCGTCATCGTCCGGCACGATGTCGAGCGTGACTTTCAGCTCGCCCTGCTCCGTCGAGACCACGGTGCTTTTGTGCAGCATCGCGTGCAGGTGCTGCTCGTGGCGGCGGATGACTTCCGAGGCCGTCTTGATCAGCGTGTTAAAGGCATTCACGTCGAGCGGCTTCGGGTTTTTCTTGTCGCGGCCCATGGTCCAGGGGCCGACCAGCGCCGGCTCGCGCTCGCCATCCTTGTACATGGCAACCGCCCAGCCTTCATCGTCTTCGTTCTTGATGACCTTTGCGGTCCAGCCATTGCCTTGCCACAGGCGCGGCTCTTGTACGGGCGCGTCGTCGTCGCCGGTTTCCAGGTCGTTTACATCGTCATTCATTGCTCGCTGCTTCCATCTTGCCGGGCTCGCGCCCAAAGCAAGATCATAGAGGAAATCAGGCAAGCGAGTGCGGCAGATCGCGCTTGGCCGAGGCGACTTTTGCACGGATGCGCATGCCCGGCAGGCGCGGCGGACGCACCGGCGGCGGCAAGGGCGTGCGCAGCGGGTCGATGTTCGGCTGCCTCGGCGCTTCGCGATTGAAAGGATTGATGATGATGGGCGGGATGGTAGGCGGCGCCGATGGCGGTCCCTTCGGTCCCCCACCTGCCCAGTCCTGGCGGTACGGCGAGTTCATCATGGTGCTGAGAGGATGCATGAGGCCCTCCTACATCAAAAGCAGGCTGTCAGTATAGATGGCGAGCCGCGCATTGCAAGGTCAAAAGACTTAAGCAGTGGTTAACGAATGGTCAAGCGGCTGCGCGTGTTTATCGTTCTTTGCTGCACTCCGGCCTGTCAAACATGCCGTTTGTCGCAGGCCGCTCGCAGCGCGCCGGGCACGGGCCTAGAGTGGAGCCATACCACCTGACCTCACGAGGAGAACACCATGAAAAAGATCATCCCCTACATCGTTTTGATCCTGTGCGCGCTGCTGCTCTGGGATTTGCTGTTCAGCTTTGGCGATGCTTCGTTCACCATCGATGGCGACACGGTCGATGGGCCGATCGGCGCTGTGCTGGCGCTGCTGTTCGGGGCCGGGGGCGCCATCCTCGGCGTGGTGGTGGCGGTCGTGGTGGGCGTGGTGCTGGCGGTGGTGTTTGCCGGGGTGGGCGTGGTGCTGCTGGCGGCGCTGGGTGTGGCGGGCGTGGCGGTGGCTGCGGCGATCGTGCCCTTCATGCTGCCGCTGCTGGCAGTGGTGCTGGTGTGGTACCTGGTGAGCCGGTCGCGCAAGAATCGGGTTGTGCACGCGCAGCCAGTGTGATTTGGTAGGGTGGGCACTTGTGCCCACGCTGTCTCACCGGCTGATCAACGCCTACTGCAAACATGGCGATGCGTATGCCAACCGATTACTTGCATGCGCAACCACATATCAACCGCCGTACCGCGTGGGCACAAGTGCCCACCCTACAACGACATCATTATCCGCCGCGGGCGGCTTTTTCCGCCGCGTATTGCTCATACCCCCGCGCCCGCAGCGCGCAGGCCGGGCAAGTACCGCAGCCATAACCCCAGTCATGCCGCGCACCGCGCTCGCCCAGGTAGCAGGTATGGGTCTCGAAGCGCACCAGGTCCACCAGCGCCTGCCCGCCAGCCTGCTCGGCCAGTTCCCAGGTCTGCTTCTTGTCGATCCACATCAGCGGCGTCTCGACCTTGGTGCGCGTGGCCATGCCCAGGTTCAGCACCACTTGCAGCGCCTTCATCGTGTCGTCGCGGCAATCCGGATAGCCCGAGAAATCGGTCTCGCACATGCCGCCCACCAGCACGTTCAGGCCGCGGCGGTAGGCGACGGTGGCCGCCACCATCATGAACATCAGGTTGCGGCCCGGCACGAAGGTATTCGGCAAGCCATTCGCCTGCATCTCGATGGCGACGTTGCTCGTCAGCGCGGTATCGGAAATCTTGCCGATCAAGCCGAGGTCGATCATGTGGTCTTCGCCCAGGCGCGCATCCCATTCCGGCGAGAGCGCACGCATCTGTTGCAGCACGTTCGGACGCACTTCCAGTTCGATGGCGTGGCGCTGGCCATAGTCGAAGCCGATGGTCTCGACGCGTTCATAACGTTGCAGGGCCCAGGCCAGGCAGGTGGTGGAATCTTGCCCGCCACTGAAGAGGACGAGGGCGGTATCGGGAGGCAGCATGTGTGGTATTCAGGGAAGTTAATCGTTCGCCAGCTTTTTTGCAATTCCGTTAAGATGATCTCAGCATTGACACTGAATGGAGAGACATGGTCCTCGCACCATCCGGGCGGACCGTAGCGGCGCCACGGCGATTGCGGATTTTGGCACAAATCGTGCTGTCCGTGTATGCCGTCCTGGGCGCCCAGGCCGCCACTGCCCAGGATACCCAGGGCATCAAGTACAACGTGCGCATCGACGCACCCGGCCAGCTCGACGACTTGCTCGAGGATAACCTCGACCTGTTGCGCTGGCGCGGCAATTCGCGCGTCGACCTCGAACAACTGCAGCGCCTGGTGCGCGACACCCCCGAGCAAGCCAAGGCCCTGATCGCGACCGAAGGCTATTACTCGCCGCAAGTGTCGGCCGGTCTGGATACCAGCGGCGGCACCCCGGTGGCGCGCGTCATCGTCGAACCCGGCGAGCCGACGCTGGTGAGCGACATCGACCTGGTACTGCAAGGCTTCGTGCCCTTCGAACAAGGCGGTGCGCCCTACGACGCCGCGGCCCTGCGCAACCGCTGGTCGCTGCCGGTCGGCGCCCGCTTCCGCCAGGCCGACTGGGAAGGCGCCAAGCGCGATCTCCTGCGCGAAGTCGTGCAGTCGCGCTTCCCGCGCGCGCAGCTGGTGGAAACCAGCGCCACGGTCGACCCGGAAACCCGCAAGGCTTCGCTGCGCGTGGTCATGGACAGCGGCCCGGAAATGCGCTTCGGCGAGCTGCGCATTCGCGGCCTGAAGCGCTATCCATCCACGATCATCACCAACCTGAACAAGATCAAGCTGGGCGACGAATACAGCGAAACCGCGCTCCAGGCATTGCAGTCGCGCCTGCAGGAGACCGGCTACTTCTCGACCGTGGAAGTGAGCGCCGACATGCGCGCCGTGCTCAACGCCGAGATCCAGGAAATGAAGGACGATGACGACGATGCGCCAGCTGCGAACGCAACTGCGGGCGCACCGGGCGCACCCGCCGATGCATCCGCCACCGCATCTGCCTCCACCCCGGCTGCCGACCCGAACGCCCCCGCCGTCCCCGGCCAGGCCGCCACCGGCGTCAAGCCGCCGGCGCCCGGCCCGACCGTGCTGCCGGTGCTGGTGCGCGTGACCGAGAACAAGCAAAAGAACGTCGAAGTCGGCCTCGGTTTCTCCACCGATACCGGCGGCCGCGCCCAGATCGGCTACGACGACCTGAGCGTGTTCGGCAAGCGCATGAAGAGCGACATCATCTACGAACAGAAGCGCCAGAGCGCGCGTGCCGATTTCTATTGGCCGACCACGCCCGATGGCTATAACGACAGCGTCGGCGGCGGCGTCGAGCGCGAGGACGTGCGCGGCGAGATCACGACTACCGCCAGCGTGGCCGCGCGCCGTGCCTGGGGCACGCCGGAACTCGAACGCAGCCTGACCCTGGAAGTGCTGGCCGAAAAGCGCGAAGTCGCCGGCCTCGACGCCACCTACTCGCGCAGCATCCCGCTCACCTACAACGTCACGCGCCGCAAGCTCGACAACCTGCTGCAGCCGACGCGCGGCTATGCGCTGAACTGGCAGGTGGGCGTGGCGCCGCTGCCGCTGCTGACCGACGAAAAATTCATCCGCGGCTATACGCGCGGCGTGTATTACCGCCCGGTCGGCGAAACCGGCACCCTGATCCTGCGCGGCGAAGCCGGCGCCGTCTTCTCGAAGGACAAGGACGGCGTGCCGAGCAGCTTCCTGTTCCGTGCCGGCGGCGACCAGTCGGTGCGCGGCTACGGCTACCAGCAATTGGGCGTGCGCGAAGGCGAGGCCATCGTCGGCGGGCGCTACCTGCTCACCGCCGGCGCCGAGTACCAGTACTGGTTCCGCCCACCATGGGGCGTGGCCGTGTTCTACGATGCCGGCAATGCCGGCGACAAGTTCAGCGACCTGCACCCGAAATCGGGCTACGGCGTGGGCGCGCGCTGGCGCAGCCCGGTCGGCCCGATCAACGTCGACGTCGCCTATGGGCACGCCGTTAAAAAGGTGCGCCTGCACTTCTCACTTGGATTTACCTTCTGATGGACAGCGTCGACAACAACCACCCTCCGTCTGCGCACGCGCAGCCGCCACAGGCGCCCCAGCCGAAACCACGGCGCTGGCCGCGCCGCGTCGCCATCGGCCTGGTCGTCACCGGCGTGCTGGTCGGCAGCGCCGCCTGGTACCTGGGCCGCGAGACCACACTGCAGATGATCGCCGAACGCGCCGCGCGCGCCACCGACGGCAAGCTCACCATGACCGGCATCCGCGGCTCGATCTACGGCGCCATGCACATCGACCGCCTGGTCTGGCGCACCGACGAGCAGCTGGTCATCGCCACCAACATCGACATCGACTGGTCGCCACGCCAGCTGCTGTCGCGCGGCATCGAGATCAGCAAACTGCACGCCGCCGACCTGCGCATGGAAACCCTGCGCGAGTCGGAAGAGCCGACCACCATGCCGGCCACGCTGGAAGCGCCGTTCAAGATCGCGCTCGACGATGCGCGCCTGGCGAAAGCGACCTTCGTGAGCAAGGGTGGCAACACCGAGATCTCGAACATCCGCCTGCGCCTGCATGGCGATAAAGTGAAATGGCAGCTCAGCGATGCGGTGGCCACGACGCCCTGGGGCCAACTGGCAGCGGGCGGCAGCATCGGCGCCCAGCGTCCGTTCAAGCTCGACGCGAACGCCAGCTTGAGCGGCACGCCGACCGGCGGCGCCACCCCGGCGCAATTGAAACTGCATGCCGGCGGCGACCTGAACCTGACCCAGCTCGACGCCTCCGGTTCGGCCGGCCGTGCCGGCGGCCAGGCGCGCATCGCCCTGTCGCCGTTTGCCGAGATCCCGCTGCGCAGCATGGATCTCAATGCGAAGAACATCGACCCGGGTTTCTTCAATCCCGAGCTGCCGACGGCGGACCTGAACCTGGTCGTCAAGGCCAGCCTGGACGACAAGCGCAACATCTCCGGCAGCGTCAATCTGGTCAATGATGGCGCCACCGGCACCATCGACCAGCAACGCCTGCCGCTGCGCGCGATGCGCGGTGCACTGGGCGGCAACCTGGATGCAATGAAGATCAGCGACGTGCTGATCGACCTCGGCGGCGCCGGCAGCTTTACCGGCAGCGGCAGCGTGCAGCGCGGTGAAGACGAAGAGGGCCTGGGCACCGCCAACTTCGCCCTGCACACCGACCGCCTCGATTTGAAGCAGATCCACGGCAGCATGAAGCCGACCAAGATCGCCGGCGACATCGCGGTGGCGAATGCCGGCAATGTGCAATCGCTGAACCTGAACCTGTCAGATGCCGGCCTGCGCCTGGCCGC
Organism: Massilia brevitalea; assembly: GCF_030711405.1. Taxonomy (GTDB): domain Bacteria; phylum Pseudomonadota; class Gammaproteobacteria; order Burkholderiales; family Burkholderiaceae_D; genus Telluria; species Telluria brevitalea. The sequence continues at coordinate 10,779 of NZ_JAULSI010000038.1, read as the reverse complement.
GCGCGCCAAGCTGGAAAACAACGTCGTCGACATCGAGGAAGCACGCCTGCTGGCCGGCAAGGGCGTGATCACCGTCACCGGCAACGCCAAGCTGGCCGACGACAAGGCCTTCAACGTCAAGGCGAATGCCAGCCGCTTCAACCCGGCCGCGCTGGGCGATTATCCGCAAGCCGACCTGAATGCCGACATCAACGCCGCCGGCGTGCTGGCGCCCGAATGGAAAGTCAACACCGATTTCGCCCTGCGCCCGAGCCGCCTGTTCGACCAGCCGCTGTCCGGCCGCGGCAAGCTCGCCGCCGACGCCAAACACGTGAGCGGCGTGGATGCCACGATTGCCCTCGGCCAGAACAAGGTCGACCTGAAAGGCGCCTTTGGCGCCCCCGGCGAAAAGCTCAGCTGGCGCCTCGATGGCCGCCAGCTGGCCGCCCTGCGCGCCGATTTGTATGGCGCAGTAAATGCAAGCGGCGTCGTCACCGGCACCATGCAAGCGCCGCGCACCACCTTCGAAGTCGATGCGAATGGCCTGGGCTGGGTCGCGGCCCAGCGCAAGGCCAACGACGGCAAGCTGCGCGTGACCGGCGAAGCCTGGCTCGCCGGTAGCGAAGACGCGCGCTTCGTCGAGGTCAAGGCGAACGGCAGCATGAATCGCTTCAACCCGGCCGCCTTTGGCAGCCCGCTCCCGGGCAGCATCAACGGCAGCTTTGCCGCCAGCGGCCGCTCCGGCGCCGACTGGCGCGGCGCGCTCGATTTGAAGGTGGAAGATTCCACGCTGTCGAAGTCGCCGTTCTGGGGCTATGCGCGTCTGAACGCCGACCGCCGCCATATCTCGAACACCGACGTCGATCTGCACATCGGCCCGAACGTGATCGCGGCGAAAGGCAGCTTCGGCGCCGGCCGCGACCAGCTCGACTGGCGCATCGACGCCGGCCAGCTGGCCGCCCTCGGCCCCGACTTCGGCGGCGCCCTGCGCGGCAACGGTACCCTGACCGGCACCATGGAAACCCCGTCCCTGACTGCCGCGCTGGAAGGCCAGAACCTGAAGTTCGCCGGCACGCACACGGTACGCTCGCTGCGCGCCAGCGCGAATCTCGGCTCGGGCCGTGGCGGCGCCGACCCGCTGGTCAGCGACATCCAGGTACTGGACTATGCGAATGGCGACACGCGCATCGCCGCCGCCAGCTTGCAGACGAACGGCACCCGCGCCTCGCACACCCTGCGCGCCGCCGGCCGCAGCGACGACTTCGACGCCCTGGTCGAAGTGCGTGGCGGCTGGAGCGGGAATGCCTGGAACGGCACCCTGGCCACGCTGCAGAACAAGGGCCGCTATGCGATGACCCTGGCCCAGCCAGTGCCGTTGAAGATCGGCGTGGCGCCGGGCGCCGGCGTGGCCGGTTTGGCTTCGCCCGAGTCGCTGGCATTCAACGGCGCCGTGATCAAGCTCCCGACCGGCACCATCAACATCGCCTCGCTCACCAAGCAGGGCCCGCGCTGGAACAGCCGCGGTGCGGCGGCCGGCGTGCCGCTGAACTACCTCGCCCAGTTCTCGCCGGCGCTGCGCGAAAACGTGAAGGGGAACCTGACCCTGGGCGCCGACTGGTCGCTCGACATGCGCGTGGCAAACGGTAACGGCGCCCCTGCCCTGGCCGGCGGCGTGCACGTGTTCCGCGAAGGCGGCGATGCGATCGTCGGCGCCGACGTGCCGGTGGCCCTGGGCCTGCGCACGCTGGATTTGCGTGCCGACGTGCAGGGCAGCTCGCTGCGTACGCAAGTGGCGCTCGACGGCACCCGTACCGGTTCGGCGCGCGTCGACGGCACCGTGCAAATGCTGAACGGCCGCGTCGACGCCGACAGCCCGCTGCGCATGACGGCGGTCGCCGACATGGCCTCGATCGCCTGGCTGGCCCCGCTCGCCGGCCAGCGCGACCTCGAACTCGACGGCAGCCTGAAAGCCAACCTGACGGCCGGCGGCACCATCGGCACGCCATCGCTGAACGGCACCGTGAACGGCGACGCCCTCGCCGTGCGCTGGCCGGAACAGGGCGTGCGCCTGCGCAACGGCCAGCTGCGCTCGCAACTGGAAGGCGACCGCCTGGTGCTGCAGCGCCTGTACCTGGAAGGCGTGCAGGGCAATGCCACCGCCGACGGTTCGGTGCGCTTCGGGACCGACGGCGCCATGCAGCTGCGCCTGGTGGCCAACAAGCTCGAAGCCCTGTCGCGCCCGGACCGCACGGTAGTCGTTTCCGGCGAAGCCAACCTGGTGCGCAACGCCCAGCGCTTCGCCCTGGACGGCAACTTCAAGGCCGACCGCGCGCTGATCGAGTTTGCGCCGCAGGGCCGCCCGACGATTTCCGAAGACGTGATCGTGCTGGGCCGCGGCGCGCCAGTCGCGCCGCAGAAGAAGGAAGCGGAAATGCCGCTCACGATCAACCTGGCGGCCGACCTGGGCGACGACTTCCACCTGCGCGGCCTGGGCATCGATGCCTACCTGGCCGGCAGCGCGCGCGTGCGCATGGTGGGCAACGGCGACCCGCGCGTGAACGGCACCATCCGCGTGGCCAGTGGCCAGTATGCGGCCTATGGCCAGAAGCTGACCATCGACCGCGGCGTGCTGACCTTCAACGGCCGCTACGACAACCCCTCGCTCGACGTGCTGGCCGTGCGCAAGCAGCCGGAAGGCACGCAGCTGAGCGAGACGAACGTCGAAGCCGGCGTGCAGGTGACCGGCACGGCGCAGGCGCCGGTGGCGAAGCTGGTGTCGACGCCGTCGGTGCCGGATTCGGAAAAACTGTCGTGGCTGGTGCTGGGCCACGGCATGGAAGGCACGAGCGGCAACGAGAAGGATGTGCTGAGTGCGGCGGCCGGCGCCCTGTTGGGCGGCAAGGGCGGCGCCGGCGGCATCACCTCGAAGCTGGCCAATTCGCTGGGCGTGGACGAACTCGGCGTGGGCCAGGGCCGCAACGGCGACGCCGAGGGCCTGGCGAACACGGTGGTCACGGTGGGCAAGCGGATTTCCTCGCGTGCTTACCTCAGCTTCGAGCAGGGCGCGACCACGGCGTCGAGCCTGGTGCGCCTGCGTTATAAACTCAACCCGCGCTGGACCTTGCAGTTCCAGACCGGGACGAATACGGCACTCGATGTGCTGTATGCGTGGGCGTTTGATTGATTAGTGAATGCTCGGCTTCGGATCGGGGACCGGGTCCTCGTTCTGGTTCTCGTGAGCAGGCGTGTGGTGGGGATGCGGTGCGTCGAAAGGGTCTTGCAAGGGCTCTTCGGCGGGGGCCGGGTCCGGGGCGCGATGCATTTTGAGCGGCACGTGCGTGGCTGGGATCATGGTCGGGTTCTCCTGTCATTCGTGGATGAACAACCTTATCATGCGCCGCCCGGGTGGCGGCGCACCGCCTGACCCTCGGCTACAATGGCCGCTTCGACTCAACCGGCCGCTTCCGACCCCGATGAACATCACCACCCTTGCCCTGCTCGCCCTGACGCCCATCCTCGTCTGGCGCATTTACTCGCGCCTGAAAACGCAGATGGCGCGCCAGCGCTCGATCATGTCGCGTCATTACACCGGCGTGCTGGTGTTCGGCGGGCTGGTGCTGGTGCCGCTGGCCCAGGTGCTTGCCCGGCCGATGGAGCTGGCGGCGCTGGCCGCCGGTGCGGCGCTGGGCGTGTTCTGGGGCGTGTTCGGGCTGCGCCGTACGCGTTACGAGGATACCCAGGAGGGTTACTACTTCACGCCGCCGATGCGGCTGGGGATCGTGATGGCGATGGTGCTGATTGCGCGCATCCTGTACATCGCGTTCGAGCTGTACACGCTGCAGGGGTCGGGGGCGGAGGCGCCGCTGTTTACCGAGAGCCCGCTGAGCATGGTGTGCGTGGGGCTGACGGGGGCGTACTTCCTGGCGTATTCGGTGGGCTTGCTGCTGTGGCGGGGCAAGCTGCGCAAGGCGATCGACCAGGCATAAGCACTGGCGTTGGTAACCATCATAGCCCTTAACGAAAAACGGCCCGGTCTCGATCGACCGGGCCGTTAATGCTTGTCTCATCATCTGTTCCTCTCGACAGCTTTCGGCGCAATGAGAGGGTATGGATGGTAAGGGTATCAGCTACGTGGTGGGGGATTGCCCGTGCATTGATATTCGACCGTCACGCGGTAGACATTGCAGCTGCCCATCGAGAAGTCTGCGCAGGCACGCGTACCGCCACCAAATGCTTCGGCCCCGGTGTAGCCCCACGCTTTGCAACGCGCCGTTGCGGCAGCAATGCCCTGCGCTGGGTTGACTTTTGGAACCTGCAGTGCGCCGTAGTCGTACGAAAGTTTGACTGTGCCATCGGCTCGGCTACCGCCCGTGGGAACCATCTGGGCTTGAACAGCGCAGCCTGCCAAAATGACAGTCGCGAAAATTGTGGCAAATAATGCTTTCATGTTTTCTCTCAGGAATATATCTAATTAGTAATGCAGCAGAATATTTTACCTTAGATAAATATTTAAAAAGCAATTAATAATGACTGTTGTTAATTTTCAACTTGATAACGCACATAGTAATAAAGAATCCAGGTTTCTGTGGAATATGGATGCTGCTTTATCCAAAGTGCATCACAAGCAGGTTTGCACCCCGATCAAAATTTACCGGGAGAGCGCTGAGCATGGTATGTGGGGCGGACAGGCGCTTGCTTCCTCGCGTATTCGGTAGGCTTGCTCGTGTGGCGGCACAAGCTGCGCAAAGCGATCAAGCAGGATTGATTTGATGGTGGGTGACCGCGTGGGCACGAGTGCCCACCCTACGAATGCCAGTACCTGCGGCCGATGCAATGTAGGGTGGGCCGGGCCGTGCAGGACCCCGTGCCCACGCGGAACGATGCGTACACGGAACCGTAGGGTGGACGGGGAACCCGTCCACCCTACGAAAAAGGGGCCCATCCGGGCCCCTTCACTGATCAAGCGGCTTTCGCCTCTTCCTTCCGTCGCTGCAGCACGAAAATCGGCTGCGCCCACTGCGTGTCCTTCTTCTTCTTGCTCGTGATGAGCGTCAGTTCCGAAGGGTCGTACACGTCGGTGTTGTGCGTCAGCGGCGTGGTCATCAGGTACTGCGCATCGGTGTTCTTCAGGAACTCGCCCACCAGCTGGATGTTGCGGATATCCAGGTGCGCAAACGGTTCGTCGATGAACACGAAGCCGCCCGAACCCTCTTCCGACTTGAGCAAGCCAATCAAGAGCACCAGCGACTTCATCACCTGCTGCCCGCCCGAGGCCTCGCCGTCGTTCATCCCGATCTGGTCCTTGCCGTCGAACTTGAAGCGCACGTGCAGGCCGGCTTGTGCCAGCTGCACGTCGTCGTTCTCCAGGCGCACCGGATCGGCCTGGACATCGATGCCCGCCAGCTCGCCCAACTCCTTGATGTTCTTCGAATAGGTCTTGATCGTATAGCGCAGGCGCTCGATGTAGGCGCCGCGCGCGTTGCCCGTGGCTTCGATGGCGCGGTTGTTCTGGTAGCGGCGCTCCTCGGTCTCCGTCTGGCGCCCCGACAGCTGCTCGTTCAAACGCGCGTACTGGTCGATGACGGTGGCGTCCAGCTCCCAGTCGTCGCGCGCCAGTGCATGCTCCAGCGACGACAGGCGCAAATTCACCTGGTGCGCATTCTGGTGCTGGGCCACGAGGGCCGCACGGCGCACCGGGTTCTTCCAGTTGGCCGGGATCGTGCGCCACTCGCGCCGCATGCCCAGCAAGGCCTTGGCGTGCTCGGCGCGCTGCTCGATCTGGCGGCGGTGGTTCAGGCGCAGGCCCGCTTCCGCTTCCGACAAGGCCATGCGCGCGTTCTGCCACACGGTGTCGGCGCGGGTGCGCGCCACCGTCGCGTTCTTGGTCAGGGTTTGCAGTTCGCCCAGGCGCGCGCCCACTTCCAGGCGCTCGGCCTTCAGCGGTGCGATCGAACGTGTCGCTTCCTCGAATTCGGCCTGGCGCGCCGCCAGCTCCTTGGCTGCGTCGACGCCGGCGATGCGCGCCTTCAGGCCGCCCACTTCGGCGGCGAGTTTACTGATGGCCAGGGTCAGCGCATCTTCCTTGGCTTCCAGCGCAGGCAGGGATTTCTGGATCGCTTCCAGGCGCTGGGTCTTGCCCGCCGCGCCGAAACGGTAGCGCGATGGCTCGACGTACAGCGAGCGACCGCCACGGCGTTCGCGGTGGTAGGCGTCCGGCGTGATCCATTCGTCGGAACCCGACTTGAAGCCGGCATCGACCGAATCCACGCGGTCGATACGCGCCAATTGGTCGATCAGCCACGACGGCGCCGCGGCCGAGAAGTTCACCACCGACAGCAGGCTGTCGTCCTTCATCTTCGGCGCGTCGACGCAGTCCGGCACGATGAAGTGGCGATAGCGTTCCTTTTCGGCCAGGCGGTAGGCCGCCGGCGCATCCTTGGCGCGCTCCAGCAGCACCACCGAGGCGTAACCGCCGAGCACACCCTCGACCGCGCCCTGCCACTTCGGATCCGTCACTTCGACGATGTCCGACAGCATGGCGTGTGGAATACCCTCGTCGCGCAGGGCGCGGCGCATCTGGCGCTGGGCTTCCGGCTCCGGCATGGCGCTCTTGCCCTGCAGGGCCGAGATGGTCTGCATCTCGACCGCGATCTTGCTCGATACCGCCTCACGCGCGGCGCGCTGGCGCGCCAGCTCGGCTTCTTTTTCTTCCAGCTGCGAGGCCACTTCGGCCATGTCGGCGCCGGCTTCCGCCGACAGCTTTTGCAGGCGTTCCTTCTGCTCCAGCAGGTTTTCCAGCGGTTTCAGCTTCTGGTTGATGGCGGTCAGGCGCGACGCCAATACCGTGCCTTCCCCCTCCAGCTGGGTTTCCTGCGCCTGCGAGTCGGTCAGCGCGCGCTGCTGAGCGGCCAGCGCCTGGCGCTTCTCGGCCAGCTGGCTATCGGCCTGCAGCATGGGTTTGCGCTGCTCGCGCAGGTGGCGACTCATGGCGGCCGCCTTTTCGCGCGCCTCGTGGTACTCCAGGCTAGGCAGCACTTCTTCGCGCAGGCTACCCTTTTCCTTGTTCAGGTCTTCCCACTGGTGGAAGTTGGCCACGCGCAGGCGCAGGCCTTCCAGATTGATGCGCGAGGTTTCCAGCTCGGCCTCGAAGCGCTTGAGTTCCGTCTCGGTGTCGCGCTGGTGGCGCTTGGCTTCGTCGTAGGCGTCCAGCACTTCCTTGTCGCCGAAGACCTGGAACACCAGGTCGAGCAGCTGGCGCGGCGCGTATTCGCACAGCTTGTCGGTCTCGCCCTGCTCCAGGGCCAGCACCTTGGACATGGCCGGCGACAGGCCGGCAGAGGCCAGACGCTTGCGGTAGTTTTCCACACCGAGCCAGTCCGATGCTTCGGTCACTTCCTCGATCTGCACATTCCCCGGCCGCATCAGGTACTGGCGCTTCCAGTCGCCGCCGTTCTTCTGCACCTGGCAGAACAGCGTCACTTCGTCGTCGGCGAAGAAGCCCGAGTGGCGGAACGGGCGGTTCGACAGCTGGCGCCCGACCGGCTTGTTGTCGACCACGGCGCGCAGCCAGGCGCTTTGCTGGCCCGAGTGGCGCGCATAGTGCTTATAGGTGCGGCCCATCGAGCAGTCGAGGCCGAACAGGGTACGCAGGGCGTCGAGCAGCGTGGTCTTGCCGGAGCCGTTCTGGCCGGCGATGGTGATGATCTTGGCGTCGAGCGGGATGTTCTTGATGCGCTGCCAGTAATCCCAGTGGACCAGCTCAAGTGATTTAATGTGGAACATGGTGTCTCAGTTCGCTCAGCTTCAATTATCGAGGGATTCGGCGTCGGCTTCGGCGTCGTTCGCGGCATCATTGGCAGACCCGGGCGCTTTACGCGGCACCACGGCCAGCGGCGCGCGCTTGAACACGTCGGACAGGGCGCCGTTGATGATGCGTTCCTTCAGCAGGTCGGTGTCCATCATCAGGTCGAGCAGCGGGCCTTCCAGGATCACGTCGCCGCGGCGTTCGATGAACCCGAGTTTCGAGAGCACGCCCAGGTTCATGTCCATGCGCGTCTTCTTGCCCAGCTTGTCGCCGAAGTCCGACAGCAGCGCCGTGTACGAAATGCCGATCGACGCATCTTCGGCGCGCGGGATCGGCGCGTCCTTGTCGAACATGTCGCTCTGGTCGTCCGCAAAACTCGTATGGGTTTCCTGGCGCTCGCGCTTGGGCAGGATGATCTGCGCCCACAGCACCACCAGCAGCGCCACACCGTCGCGCGTCAGGCCGAAGTTATTGTTCTGCCAGATGTCCTTGGCGCCGAAGATCTTCGGTTCCACGTTGCGGTGCAGGGCGATGGTGACGTGGTCGGCGTACACGTTGTCGAGCAGTTTCAGGCCCGACTCCAGCAGGCGCTTGTCGACTTCGCCGCGGAAGGTCTCGTCCGACAGCGCGCGCTTGACCATCTTGTCGTCGCGGCGCAGGGTCTGGTGCGTGAGCAGGCGCGCAATCAGGATTTGTGCATCGTCATTCATTCGGCGTGCCGCTTTCGAGATCTAGTGAGAGGGTTGCAAAGGACATGGCGGCGACTTCCGGGTCGTCGAGCTGGATCAACTCGTCGCGCGCCTCGAAGCGCACCGGCAGGCGCGCCAGTTCGGCGGTGGCGCCCTGCAGGCTGGCCTCGGAGGCGTCGCCCAGGAGCGGCAGCAGCGAGGCGCGGTAGGACGCCACGGCGAACGATGCCGGCAGCAGCGACTCGTGCAGCTGGACCTTTTTCGGGCCGGTGTCCGAGAATTCGGGGAAGTTGCCGAGGTTGGCGAAGTCGGCCAGCTTGTTGATCCAGTCGTCGAGTTCGGCCTGCATGGCAGGGTTGTCGTCGATGGTCAGCGGCGCATCCTGGCCGCTCGGCAGGCCTTTCGGGCCGACGACCACGGCGCGTTCCGCCAGGAGCTCGGTCTCGGCGACGTCGATCATCTCGGCCGGTGTGCCGAACAGCGGCACCACCGGGCGGTCGATGGCGCCTTCGGCCAGGCTGGCCAGATCCTCGTGCGCCAGCAGCCAGCGTTTTACATCGGTGGTCGACAGGCCCGACTGGCCCAGGTGCACGCGCTGGCGTTCGATCTGGTTCAGCGCGCGCGAGAACATGCCCTGCATGTTCAGCAGCGCGCTCTGTGCCCGTCCAATGGCCTGCGCCGCCTTGTGCGTCGCCGAATCGGCGCGTTCGTCCGAGGTGATCGCGCGCAGGATCACGGAACCCTTCTCGACCCAGTCGCAGGCCATGTGCCACTTCGCCTGCGAATTGCGCAGCTTGAATTCGGAACCGGAGGCAATCGCATCGCGGAATTCCTCGGTCAGTTCGACCAGGCGGCCCAGCAGGTGTTTCAGCTGTTCGACCGTCACGCCGCCGACTGCCTGGGCGCCGGCCACCTGGGACAGCAGGAAGCCCATCTCGGCTTCGTCGTCCTCGGGTTTGCCCAGCGCCAGCAGCGTATCGAGCGCGGACAACACGTTTCTCGCCAGCGGCGTGATGCGGTAGACGGCGCTCGGCGCGTCCCAGGCCAGGAGGCCATGGGTACGCAGGCGGTTCAGCACCGTTTCCAGGCTTTCCGGGATCAGGTAGGCCAGCTTCTGGTTGATGTCGGCGCGGCTGAAAGCCGAGCTGGCGGTGTCGGCGGCCAGTTCGCGCAGCACCAAGAGGCGCACCAGCACGCCGTCCTGGCTGCCGTGGAACAGCGCCGAAAAGGCCGACAGCATGGGCTGGGCCTTCTTGAGGTGGAAAACCTGCTCGATTTCGTCCGGCGCGATGCCGTTCTGGAAATGCACCTGGAGCGGATCGAGCTCGTCCTGTGCAATGCCATGGGGTTCCGCGGCGAGGGCCGCCTGTGTGTCGATCATTTGGGATACCAGTCTGCATGCGGACCGCACTGCCTGAGCAGGCAAGCCGATGTGTCCGCGGGGGGCGCCAGTATAACAGTTCAGCTAGCTTAATCGTCAGCAATATTCCCCGGCGGCCTGTGTGGTTTTGCACAAACGACACAAAAATCTGGCAGTTCCGCAAGGCTTGCATGAATCACAAGACCAGCTTCTGAATGCGCTTTTCTTATGAGGTAAGCATATATATGCATGCCGGTTTGACACACATACGGCAGAGGTTGATTCTAAGCATGACCGCGGGAGCCTGAGCCCCTTCCCGGTCCCCAGCCACTGCGACGCAACGGCGCAGCTTCACACCAATAACACCCTTGCATCATGAATGAGGAGAGAGTATGAACAAGAAACTTGCCACCCTGCTGTTTGCCATCGGCCTGGGCGCCGCCGCCGCACCGGCCTTTGCCAGCTGCGAGTTCTACTGCGCGTCTGACTACCGTGTCTGCGTTGCCGGCGGTACCCCGGCAGCGGAATGCGCCGCGGAACGCACGGCGTGTCTGCGCGACATGTGCGGCTACGATTACTGATCGGCTGGCCGAACAAGCGAGAGCCGGCGTCTTCGCGACGCCGGCTTTTTTATTGGCGCTGTCACCGTTAGCTATGGATGAGGGTTGAACTGCTGAGCTCATTCTCGGTCCAAGCCGTATCGCCATCGATACGGGTCGACCATGAAAGCACCTCGCTTCACGAAGTGGTTTGCCGCCTTGCCCGCACTGAACCAGCCCCAGCGGCTGCAGGTCCTCGACGCCCTGCGCCCGGCGGCCGGGTTGCACCAGGTGCTTGCCCTGATCGAACAATGCCGGTCCGCGGGCCGACGCTGCCCTCATTGCCAGTGCGAGCGCTGGCACCGGCATGGTCACGCGAATCACCTGCAGCGCTACCGCTGTTTCTCG